>NZ_CP106869.1:1778167-2406001 GCF_025665335.1 Xanthomonas sp. AM6 | reverse complement strand
CACGGCATAGTCGTTGAGGGGGGAATCGGTGTTGGCGAAGGCGCTGCTTCGCAGTGAAAGCGACGGCAGTGGCTTGCCCTTCGCGCTCAGGGACTGTTGGGATTTCTTTATGTGCTCGAGCGTGCTGTACAGGTGGGGGCGGTTATCGGGAGTTAGGCCATTGAGCCGCAGCAGAGCGCGATACGCTCGCTCATATGCGGGATTGGACAGATCCATCAATGCAGCCTCGCCATGCTTCGGCGCGCTGTCGATCAGATGTTTCAGGTCTCTCGACTCCTGCGCCGTCAATGCGGCCGGATTGCCAGCGTGAGCGCCGGCGGTGACGAAGCCCAGAAGTGCCAGGCCGAAGATACGATTCCATCTCCAGAACATACCCTTTTCTCCTTGGTAAGTGACCATGGCTCGGGGATCTTTGAGGCGTGTAAAGGACGCGCAGGACCGGTGAACCGTGACCGGTACCGTTGTGCCAATGCAATGCAGCCCCTGCCGAGGCGACGCCACTATCGCGACCGCCGTCTCGCATGCATGGCACGGAGTTGCGCAACAGGGATGGCAGCACGCGCGTCGTTGGCCACCCCGAGTGCAACGACGCTTTACCTAGTTACGCTACAACATTTAATCAGATCGAACCCATCATGCGGAGACGCGTTTTGCGCTAATTCGTAGACAATATAGGTTCAAGGGCACCCCGCCCTTGGCAAGGGCTTCGCCAGCCAATCCGGGTTTACGTCAGTAAGCTCATCGGCGCTGGCTTTTCTACGCTCCGAGCAAGAAGGCTGCACCCGGTCTGTGAAGGGCGTCACTTGGATAGACCAGAACCATAACCGGAAAGTGTTCCGCAGCATCAATCTCGGGTTGCCTTTCACGACTTCATCGGCGATGCCGCATTCAACCAATACCCTACCAATGCCGAGCCGCTTGTAATCGCTTTCGACTTGGAGAATGGAGCTGCGGCTAATGCCATAGGTCAGAAAACCCATGGCTCCCTCGTCCGCCTCTCATTTCCAACTGATGTCCGCTTCCGGCTAGAAACGGACATCTGGGTGATATTGGCTTGGCGACTATTTCGCCAGCATGGCGAGATAGGTGTTGTTCCCGCGCTTCAGAGAAAAGCTGCTCGGCTTTTCGCTGCCTACCTGCTGGAACTCAACCGTCATGTCCTGTGCGGTCATACCGAGCTGCCCGTTCGCTGGAGCGTTCAGAGACAGCTTGCCCTGCTCAACCAGGTACAGCGCGCCTAACGCACTTATCGACTTGCTGATTGAACCAACCTGAAACAGGCTCGCGGGCGCGGCAGCTCGTTGGCTGGTCGTATCGAGCACACCGTAGCTGCGAGCCCATTCGATATGCCCAGCGTTGATGAGGGCAATGCTGACCGCTGGAACGTCGTGGAAGGCCATGCGTGTGGCAATCGACGCCTTTTAGCCGGGCGCGCCCTTGACGACTGTACGGCTGGAAAGGCCCTGTTCCACCCGGGCAATCCGGGACTGGATTGCAGGTGACAGCTCCTGCGCAGGTGCCGATGGCACCACGAGCATCAGCACGATTGATACAACGGTGAGACGGACGCCGAGCAGGCCGAGAGACGGGTTTCCAAGCGCTGTGCGGTTGATCCTGAACGTCGCTGAGCCTTCTGCAGAAATGGAGACGCGAGGATCCGAAACCGTTCGCTCGACTCCCGCCTGGCGACCGAACGCCGAGTACACGGGACGTGAGGCCGCTATCAGCCAGAAGCGGCCTCCTGCCCTAGCCCCGATAACGTTCCCGAATCCCTGCCCTCGCAGAGCGAAGCTTGCCTGCTGCTCAGGAGGCGCCGCATCCATCCTCCAGGCAGATGCCAGCGCTGTCAGCCAGCACACGGCACCAGGTGCTGATGGCACGCGCTATTCGATTCGAGGCAAAGATGGATCAGTTGCCGGAAGCCGAGTCCGGCTTTCGGATCTCTTTCAGATACTTGTAGAGCAATGCGCGGGAAATGCCCATCCTGTTCGCCACGGCGGGCGCGGCGTTGCGGATATCCAAGATCCTGGCCTCGTGCAGCCGGAAAATCAGTTCACGACGTCCGGTGGCGTCCAGTGCCCGGGCGGACATTCCCACGTCCGTCTCGTGATTGCTGACGATCTGTTCCAGGACCTGTCGCCAGTTGTCGTGAAAGAAGTTCTCTGGCTCAGGCGACGGGGGCAGGAATGCCAGCGTCCCGAGACTATCGCGGACGCGTTCCAGCATGGTCACATCGAAGTTGATACACAGCATCGCATGTGGCTTCCCTTTCTCGTCGCGTATGACCGCTGTGACGCACCGTAGGTTGCGGCCATCGGTATTGGTCTTGCGATAGGGGCCGATCACAGGTTGCAGGAGTGCCTCATCCGGAAAGCGGTCACCGCTGGAGCTGTCGCCCACCTTGCGTTTGGAGATCGGATTGGCGATGTGGGCGATCTTCATCGTGTGGAGGTCGTGGACGACCACTTCGACGTGAGGTCTGAACAGCGCTGCTATCGCGTCGGCAACCGGGAAATGCGGCGCAAGAGAGACGGCAGGGCTAGGACGATTGGGCATGTCGGGAGGTGGCGGGAACCATGTTGGAAGCGTGCAGCGTAGCCCGATCAAGCAGATTTATCCAAATTATCCACCATTGACAAATTGTCTAGAATCGATCTAGCCTGGGTGTCACCGGACGACCGGTGCGGCAACAGAAGGCATTGTGTGGCGAGCAAACAAGGTCATGGCGTCCTCTTGAGCTGGCTGGTTCAGTTCCTTGGCGCGGTGGCCGCGTTGGGAGTGCCGGCCTCGGCCAACTGTCATGCGCAGCAGGCTCTGCAGCAGCCGACCGTTGCGGCACCGCAAGACCGGAGGTTCGACGGCACGATACGGCTCGAGGTCGACGCTCGCGATGTCGTTCGCCGGGTGTTCCACGTCCGGGAAACCATCCCCGTGCAGGCGCCGGGCACGATGACTTTGCTGTATCCGGAGTGGGAAGCGTCCAGCCACGCGCCCACCATCTCTGCGGCAAGTCTGGCGGGACTGGTGGTGTTCGCCGGCCAGCAGCGCCTGGAGTGGCGCAGAGATGAGCTCGAGATGCATGCCTTCCATGTCGATGTCCCTGAAGGCGCCAATGACATCACGGTCGAGTTCCAGTACGTGGTACGGGCGGGCGAAGCGTTGCTGCGTCCGGACCTGGTCACGGTGCAATGGCAAAGGCTGCTGCTCTACCCTGCCGGCTGGTACGCGAGAAACCTCCCCATCCAGGCGGGTGTCCGTCTCCCGCGCGGCCTGCACGCTGTTTCTTCCTTGCATGCCGAAGCGACCTCGGGTGAATCGGTGCGGTTCGGTGGCACTACGCTGGATGCGTTGCTGGACGCCCCGGTGATAGCCGCGAGATACATCCGCGCTCACGACTTGGGCCTGCCTGGACAGCCGGCCTTCCGGCTAAGCCTTCTGTCCGACAGCGAAGAAGCACCCCAGCTCTCGGATCGAGATGCGACCGGCATGCGGCGCATGGTGGAGGAAACCCATGCGGTATTCGGTCGGGCACCCTACGAACGGTTTGAGGCCATGGTGGTGCTGAGTGACGCATTCCCTGCTGGAGGCGTCGAGCATGCCGACTCTGCGGAGATCTATCTGCCTGCAGATTACTTCCGCGATCGCTCCAGCCAGCTCAACAACCTCGACCTGATCGTCCACGAGCACGTGCACGCATGGAATGGGCGCTTCCGCGCGCCGACTGGACAATGGACTCCCACGCCGAACACCCCGATACGCAACGGAATGCTATGGATCTACGAAGGTCAGACCGAGTTCTGGGGACGAGTGCTTGCGGCCAGAAGCGGCCTGCGCAACCACCAGGAGACCCTGGACAAACTTGCCTTGGATGCGGCCAACACCCAGGCGATGAACGGCCGAGCGTGGAAGACGCTGCGAGACACCACGAACGACCCGGTCTACCTGTCAAGCCGTTATGCGGCATGGCCGGAATGGCAGCGTCGCAAGGACTACTACACCGAGGGAGTCCTGCTCTGGCTGGAGATCGACATGATGCTTCGCGAGGGCTCCGATGGCCGGTATGGTCTGGACGACCTGGCCGCGGCGTTCTATTCCGCCGACATGGGGCCTGGTCCTCATACCTATACGTTCGATGATCTCTGCACTGCCTTGCACGGACTTCTACCCATTGACTGGTCAAGGCAACTTGACGAGCGACTGGATACGCACATGCCGCTGGTACTGAGAGGGCTGGAACGTGCGGGCTGGGAGCTTGTCTATGACCGCAAGCCCACACCCACCTTTCTGCAATACGAAGCGGAGATGGGGGGCTACGACGTGCGTCACTCCATTGGCATGGTGGTCGACACGCGGGGACGGGTGCAGTCGGTCATGTGGGACAGCCCGGCCTACCGTGCGGGTATCGCTCCGGGGGCGGTGCTGGAGGCGATCGATGGCGAAGCGTTCTCTCGCGAGGCGCTGCTGAGCGCGATCGAGAGAAGCGCTGGTACACCCATCGCTTTGCGGGTGAACACCGACGCCTGTCGATCCGACCTGGAGATCGACTATGACGGAGGCCCGCGCTATCCGCATCTGCGCAGGATCGGCGGTCGCCCTGATCGACTGACGCCACTCCTGAAGCCACGATCACTCGGAGCGCCTGTGTCGGCCGACAAGCCGGTGGAAGTCGAGAGGGGTGAGTAGCCCTTCGATCTCTGATCGAAGCGCGTCGTCGAAGATCACGCATCGATCAGTCCCTTCCGTATCATGCTTTCAGCCGCAGCAACGAGTGCTTCGGTCGAGTCGCGCGGGATCCAGTTGAGCAGGCCTGTCGCCTTCTCATGAGACACCTTCTTTGCGTAACCGAGATCGGGAAGGATGCCGCGAACGACCGGATTGAAGAAGGAAGCGATCCTCAGCGCCAGGCTCGGCGCCAACCGGGTGGGAACTTTCCCGGCCGCACCGCCGAACTCGGTTTTGAGGATGGTTGCGATCTCCGTCATGGAGAGGGCGCGGCCGCTCGACAGCAGAAACCGCTCGCCGGCAGCGCGCAGGTTGGTCATGGCCTGGACGTGTGCCTTGGCCACGTCCCGGACGTCCACAATGGGCACATGGAGATCAGGCAGGGCGCGCATCCGCCCAGCGAGCATGAGCTGAATCAAGTGATTCGAGCCGGTAATCTCCTTGCCGAGGACCGGCCCCATCACCGCGACCGGCAGCATTGTCGTCAACGCCATGGCTCCAGCGCCGCTGGACACGAAGTCCCAGGCCGCTCGTTCTGCAAGCGTCTTGCTCTTTCCATACGCATCCACACCCGGACCGTCGATGTTGGTCCAGTCGCTCTCGGTGAAAGCATGGTTGCGGCGGGGGTGGCCCCAACCTACGGCATGAAATGCCGAGGTCAGCACGACCCGTCTTACTCCCGCGTCCCGCGCGGCACGCAGCACGCGCAATGTACCCTCCCGTGCGGGAGCGATCAGCTCGCTCTCGCTTCGCACGTATCCGGGCTGCACCGGAGAAGCCACGTGCAACACGAATTCGACATCGGACGCTGCTTCCGTCCAGCCTGCATCATCGGCGAGGTTCGCTGCAGTGAAACTCAGCCTATCCGAGTGCGCCATGCCGGCGTCCTCGAGCGCCGACCGCACGGCCGCCTCCTTGTCGGGGGATCTCACCGTAGTACGTACGGAGTATCCCTGCCCAAGGAGCTCAAGAATGCAATGGCCGGCAATGAAACCGGAGCCCCCGGTAACAAGCACATGCGAATGTTTCACGGGCGGTTCCTTGTCTTTTGGCGCTTGCGCGCGCCTTCGTTCTGTTGACGCCAATGAAGCGGCGTCTGTTCTTCCCAGGAGCGAAACGCGCGCGTGAATGAATTCGGCTCGACGAAGCCCAGCGCCATGGCAATGGCGACGGTATCGAACTTGGTATTTGCGAGCAGGCGCCTGGCGATCGTCCGCCTCACGTCGGCAAGCTGCTGCTGGAAGCTGGTCTTGTGCCCATCCAGGCGACGCTGAAGCGTGCGCTTGCTGACATTGAGTCGGCCTGCGACTGCAGCAACGCTTGCCTGGCGGCCTTCGCTGAGCTGGCGAGCGATGGTCACCCGCAACTCCGCGATCGGTGCTGGATACCCCGCCCCGCTGGCCAACTCCCCATCGAGATCCCTCACGAGGCGAGCGAACGCGCCTCCATTCGCGGTGACGAACGCTGCATCGAGCGCGGATCTCTCGAAGACCATGGCGTCGGACATCGCCCCGAAAACCACGGGACAACCGAAGTGGTTCTGGAGCATTTCGCGATCTTTGCTTGGGCGCGAGAGTTCGAGCCTGATCGGTTTCACCTTCGAGCCCGTCCCGACTTTGGCCAGCTGGAACAACGAGGCCATCGTCATGTCGACGAGCAGTCGTGGCACTTCGCTCGTAGCTTGCAGCCAGCGGTAGCGAACGATCGCCTCGCTCCCCGTGACGTCCACCTCGACAAGCTCCGGGCACGTCAGGCGCTTGTAGCGAGACAGGGCGGCGAGCGCGCCACTGAAGTCCGGGGCATGCAGGGCGACCAACGACGCTATGCCATAGCCGGAACTCATCCCGTTCGCTCCAAAGCTCAGACCCATGGACCGGTCGTCGAACTCTCGGTCTGCGGCTTCCCAGATGCGGAAGAAGTCCTTCGTCGTCCATCTGTTTGACGGTTCGACGCCCGCGCGCGCCAAAAGCCGGGCAAACGGCAGACCGGGGTCTGTCAGGATGTCCTGATGGATTGAGAACGTGTCTGGCCCTTCCATGGCGCGACTATAGGCAGATGCGCGAAGTCGGCAAATCCGATCGCGCCAACATTGCGATTCCCGAAGAATGGCGCGGTGACGTCCAACAGCTCGCCGGCAACGCGATCCCATTGGGAACGATGCTGGCCTGGGGCCGGGGAGCACGCTTCGTTGCCGCCAATGGACACCGCCGATCGACGCGCCACCCAGAACCGGGAGCCGCCGGCGCCTGCATGTCGCGCTCGGCGCTCCGGATGGCCGGGCCGCCAGTCGCAATGGATCCCGCCTAGCTCAGCTGGACGCTTTCGGTGATCCGCGCAAGTCGCGGCTCCGCGTCGCCTCACGAACGACCGCAATGAATGCCTTCAGCGGCGCAGGCACGTGGCGATAGCTGGCGTAGTAGAGGCACAGGCCAGGTGACGCCGGGGTCCAGTCTTCCAGCAGCAGGACCAGCGCGCCGCTATCCAGGGCTGGCCGAGCGAAGGATTCCGGGACGAACGCTACGCCCAGGCCATCGGACGCCGCCTCGACCATCAGGTCGTTGTCGTCCAGGCTCAGCACGCCGGGCACATCCAGAGCGAGTTGCTGGGTGCCCTTCTCGAACTCCCATCGATAGCGCTTGCCGCTGGGGAGCCGCTGGCGAATGCAGCGATGGGACATCAGGTCGGCCGGCGTCGCGGGCGCTCCGAACGCCTCGACGTAACCCGGCGCAGCCACCGCAACGAAACGGATGTCACTGCCGAACGGTACGGACACCATATCCTTCGGTACCGATTCGGCTAGGCGCACGCCGGCATCGAAACCTTCGCCCACGATGTCCACCAGTTGCCCTTCGGCGACGAGATCCAGTACGACGCGCGGATTACGCTGGTGGAATATCGGGACGGCGTGCCTGAGTAACCAGCGTGCACCGCCCCTGTTGGCGTTGATGCGTAGTGTGCCGACCAGTTCGTTCTGGCCATGGCTGACTGCATCCAGCAGGTCGTCCAGTTCCCGCAACAAGGGGACCAGGCGCTGCAACAGCTGCTCGCCGTCCTCCGTCACCGCAACGCTGCGGGTGGTCCGATGCAGAAGGCGGACGCCGAGTCGGCGCTCGAGCCCCTTCAGGGAATGGCTGAGGGACGAACGCGATACGCCAAGCGCGTCGGCGGCCTTCTGGAAGCCGCGGTGTCGCGCCACAAGGGCGAATGCTTTCAGATCGGAGAGGCTCACATCCGTCATTGGTGAATTTTTATCACCAGCTTGTTCGTACTGGCGCGACTTATCATACGCCGTCCGGGTCCTTACCTTGTATGCAAACCCCTACAGGAAGCTCCCGATGAAGACATGGTTGATCACAGGCGCGTCGTCCGGCCTTGGGCTGGTCATGGCCACGAAGCTGCTGGCGCGGGGCGACCGGGTGGTGGCATGCGGGCGACGGGCGACGCCGTTCGAGGCGCTCCAGCGATCGGTGGGCGACAGGCTGCGCGTCGCGTGCTTCGACCTTGCCGACACGGCCGCGCTGCGGCAGGAAGTGGATGCCGCCTTCGCTGCGTTTGGCCGGATCGATACGGTGGTCAGCAACGCCGGTTACGGACTGTTTGGCGCCGCAGAGGAGCTCACCGATGCGCAGATCGAACGCCAGATCGCCACCAATCTGACCGCGTCGATCCAACTGGTGCGCGCCTCGCTTCCCCATCTGCGCGCGCAGGGTGGCGGCCGGATCGTGCAGGTCTCGTCCGAGGGCGGACAGGTGGCCTATCCCAACTTCAGTCTCTACCACGCGACCAAATGGGGCATCGAGGGTTTTCTCGATGCGGTCGCCCAGGAGGTGACGCCGTTCGGCATCGACGTCGTCATCGCCGAGCCGGGGCCGACCGCGACCGGGTTCGCCCGTGGCCTGGATCACGCGACTCCAATGAAGGTCTACGACGCGACGCCGGCCGGCGACGTGCGCCGCGCCGTATCCAGCGGCGCATTCGAGATCAAGGGCGACGCCGAGCGTACGGTCGATGCGATGATCCAGGTGGCGGATTCGGCGCAGCCGCGGCGCCGGATCGCGCTGGGCAGCACCGCGTTCGAGAACATCCATCGCGCATTGACCGCCCGTCTGGACGATCTGGTGGCGCAGAAGTCGCTGACGCTGACGGCGGACAAGGTATGAACATGAAGTGTGCGCTCGTGCTTTTGCTTGCGGCCCCCATCGCCGTCGGAGCCCGTGAGCCTATGCCCTCCCCTGCGGAACCCAACCAGGTCGTCGGCACGTGGCGCATGGTTGCTGCCACGTTGGAGAGCGATGGCAAGACCCAGCGGCCCTATGGTGAGAATCCCCAAGGCATGCTCGTCTTCACTGGCGACATGCACTTCATCGAGGTACTGACCGATGGCGACACCCCACGCTTCGCGTCGAACGCCCGGGGCGGTGGCACCGACGATGAGAACAGGCGCGCCATGGCGTCCAGCATCGGGTTCTTCGGTACGTACACGGTGGACGAGCACGGTCGTTTCGCCGGCAACCGCGTCGAGGGTGCCACGTTTCCCAACTGGGTGGGCGCCGTGCGAACCAGGCGGGACCTGCAGCTGACGGTCGAGGGTGATCGGATGGACGAAACGTTCACTCGCCCGGACGGAGGACGGGTGAGCGCGCAGTTCGTGCGGGTCCGTTAGCTCGCATTGGGCGCCGGGGAGGACCTACGAAAAGGCATGCCCCGGCGGAACCGCCAACCCTGCGCAATCCTGTCGGTACCTCGTCCATGTCGCCACGGCCTTCGCTCGCAGGCTCCGAGCTCGGACCGGTTGCGCTTTGCACAGGGGCAAAGCCGCTTTCCATGCGTGTGCATTGTGCGCCTTCGCGTCCCGATGCAGTCTGTGCGCCATGAAAATCGCAATCGTCGGGCCAGGCGCCATTGGCAGCACCTTCGCCTTCCAACTGTCCAAGGTGGGCCACGATGTCACCGTGGTCGCGCGCGGCGCGCGCCTCGACCAGATTTCGCAGGACCGCGCCATCGTCCTTGACACCGGCGAGCGTTGCGCAGTCGCGGTCGCCACTGAACTCGACGCTGCCATCGAGTTCGACCTTGTCCTCGTCACGGTGCTGGCGCCCCAGGTGGCGGCCGTCCTGCCGTCGCTCAAGCATTCCCGAGCGCGCAAGGTGATGTTCATGTTCAACACGTTCGAGGCGATCGATCCGCTGCGTGAGACCGTTGGTGCCGAGCGCTTCGCTTTCGGATTCCCCCGCGGCGTATTCACGCTGATCAGAGCCGGCCGCATCGCGCCGCAGATTCGCCGTGGCACGACGGTCAGCGACCCTGCCTGGGCTCCCCTGTTCACGGCTGCCGGCATTCCGACGCTGGTCGAGGACGACATGCAGAGTTGGCTTCGCTCGCACGCCGCGATGGTCCTGCCCCTCATGTCCATGGGGGTCCGGTCGTTCGCACGCGGCGCTGGCATTTCCTGGCGAGAAGCCGGAAAGCACGCCGATGCGTTCGACGCCGGCATGCGCATCGTCCGTGCACTGGGAAACGACCTGCGCCCGCGTTTCATCGCTCAGCTGGCGCGACTGCCGCGCGCGGTCGTGACCGGATTGTTCTGGGCGATGAGCCGTACCCGAATGATCCGCGATCTGGGAAAGCTCGGCGCCGCAGAACCCCGCATGCTCGCGGACATGATGCATGCGGCTGCGCCAGAGCTTGCCGGACCGATCACCGCGATTCGCCCGTAACCCAGCATTGATCGCCTGGCGTTCGGTTCACGCCAACGCGCACCGGATCTCGGCCTCGAGCTCGCGCAACACCACCCGGATGCGGGGCACGCCCTTCACCTCCCGGTGAAACGCGAGGAACACGTCCACCGGCGGCGGCAGCGCTTCGGTTTCGATGCGCACCAGGCCAAGCGCTGCGCCCTGCGCCTCGCCGAGGACACCAAGCCCCATCCCCGCGATCACGGCCTCCTCCAACGCCGTGGGCGATGTCGAGCGCAGAACGAAACGCCTCGCCCCATAGGCGCTCATCCACTGCTGCGTCGGCAGGCGATCGAGCGTGCGATCGAAAGCGATCCAGTCATGCTGCGCAGCCAGGCCACTGGGAAGTCGCGCGCCCGGCAATCGCCGTTCCACATAGCTGCGAGCCGCAAACACGGCGACCCTCGCCTGCCCCACGAATTTCTCGATCACCGCGGCCGAGGTGGTACGCGCGATTCTGACGGCGATGTCGGCTTCGCGCCGACCCAGATCCGCAAGGCGCGACTCTGATGAGATCTCGAACGCGAGCGCCGGATGCTTGTGCTGCACCCGTGCAAGCACGCGGGCGAGCGGACGACTGAAGCCCTCGCTCGCAGACACGCGAACCGTTCCTGAAACGCGTCTGATATCCGGAGCGCGACGCGATGCCTCCAGCTCGAGCTCCATATGCTCGGCAAGGGCGATCAAGCCGAGCGCGTCCGCGTCTATCGTGGCGCCCGTGCTTCCCCGCTGGATGAGCGGCCGGCCCAACGCGCGCTCGAGCGCCTGCAGTCGGCGCGCGACGGTGGAGGTCGCAATACCCAGGGCTTTGCCTGCGGCCAGGAAACTTTTGCCGCGATGAACGGCAAGCAGGACGCGCAGGTCGTCCCAAATGGGCGGATGGGAAGGCATGAGGCCATTCAATCACAGAGAGCCCACAGACTGCATGGGATCGCACTGTCGCTTCCTTCGCGCTGGCGTCCCAGCACAGGCTTCGGCCATTCTCCGGGCGCCGCCGCGGCCTGGCCGCGCGACGACGAACATCACCGCGAGCAACGCGAACATCGTCCGCTCCGCCTTCTCGGCTGACCCTGGCGGCGCCAGCCCGAACAACATGACCAATCGTGCGGATCGAACACTCCCGCGCGCCGGCGGCCCGGAAAACTGCCCAATTCGATGATCTGAGTGAGCAGCCGGAAGAAGGCAAGCGATCCACCCTTAATTGTTGCCAATTTTTGAATTCATTTGCCAATTCAAGCTGATTTATTTGGACAACAACAACAAGAACAATGCCCGTACCCCGCTTCCCTTCCCCCCCTGACGCCCCACGGGAGCATGAAATGACCAGCACCACCCGTCAGACTCATCAGCCAGTCCCCCGCGGCCCTGTCGCGCGAGTCGCCATCGTTGCCGGCGGCTCGCGCGGCATCGGCCATTCGATCGTGCCCTGCCTCGCGGCCGATGGTTTTGCCGTCGTCATCAGCCACGGCGACTACGCCTCAGCGGCGGAAGCGGTCGCGCAGGGCATCCGCGCCGGCGGCGGCAATGCCATCGCCGTGCAGGGAGATATCGGCCGCGCGTCTAGCGATCTGTTGGCACCGCGCGATCGCGCTGCGCCAGCCGAGGAGGTGTCCCGTGCCGCATGACGCCGGTGTTGCCACGGAGTTCAAGATCACGCTGGGCGAATCCGTCGTTGCAACGGTCGCGGCAACGATCAGTGCGCTGGTGCTGGAAGTTCCGGTCTGGGCGATGTTCGTCGGATGGATCTCCTACTTCACGCGGGGTGTCAATCTTCGCCAGGGGCTGATCAATCTGACCTGCGTGTTCATCGGACTCGGGCTGGGAATCGCTGCCGGCGCAGCGACGCACGCGCTCACGCCCCACCTCGGTTCGGCCACCCTGACGGTCGTGGTGTTCGCCGTGTCGGTCGTGGTGCTGTCGTTGCGGCATCTGCCGGTGTTCAACAACCTGCTCGGTTTCTTCCTCGGGCTGGTCGCCTTTTTTGCTTCGCACCAGCCGCCCTCATGGAGCGCATTCGCCGACCTGGGACTGGCCGCCGCCATAGGCACGACGGCCGCCTGCATCGCCACCGTGCTTCAGCGTCGCGCCCTGCGCATCGGCGCCCGAGCCTGACCCGCTAAAAGGAGATCCCATGTCCATCGTTGCTGTCGCATCCGCATCGAGGACTCGAGCAGCCGCAAGTGGACGGAGACGGCACATCGGCTCCTCGACCTGAAGCGCTTTGCCGGCGTGGTGTTGCTTCACCGCAAGCATCCGCTGTTCGCTCATGTCCAGCCTACGTAGCGCCTCTATCGGCAACCTGAAGGCACGCGTCGCATCCACTGCACCTACCTCAGCTACACCACCACCCTTACCCTCAACGCGACGGCCCTCAATCGTCGCCTCCTGGAGGACACGATGCAGCTTCCTACCTCGCGCCGCGCCATCAGCCCAGCCGACGCCGGCTCGCAACTGATCTTTCCTTTCCTGCACGGCCTGTCTGCGCGTGTCGAACCGTTGGCCTATGCCCTGTTGCGCGTCGTGTTTGGCGTCGTGCTGATCACCCATGGCCTGCCCAAGCTGCTGCGAACGTCGCACGGCTCGATGGCCGACCCGATGGCCGGTTCAATCAATTTGATCGACAACGCCCTGCACCTGCCGGCAGCGCCCGTGCTGGCGATGTTCGTCGCGTTGCTCGAAGGCGTAGGTGGCGCCCTGCTTGCCATCGGTTTCGGCACGCGCGCCATTGCAGCCATGGTCGCTGTGCAGATGCTCGCGATCTGCGTGGCCTTGGGTCCAACGTGGCCCTGGATCGATCGCGGCATCGAATTCCCGTTCCTGATGATGTTCCTCGGACTGTTCATGGCCTTCAAGGGTGGCGGCCGCTGGTCGCTGGACCGCGCCATTGGACGCGAACGTTGAGATCAGGGACGCACCGCAGGGGCCAAATTCTTGCTTCCCGATTGGCGCCGCCGTGACGGTGACGGTGGCGACAAGCGGATGGGTCCGGTCGAGAGGCGCGGCATCCGGCCTCTTCGTCGGCGGCTCCGCCCGTGCCAGTTGGCGTCGCCACCGTCGAAGAGGTCCGCTTCGGGTCGAAAGCCGTCGTGCGCCTTGCCCTGGTTCGCCAACCTCAGTCCAATCCCGTCTTGCCGGCTGCCCAGTACGCCTTGGTGACGATGCGCGATGCCGGAATGTCCAGGCCTTTCAGCGCCCGGCGCAGGCGTTGGATGGAAGCCGCCCTGCCCGTCAGGACGAAGGTCGCATCGGTCGTGGCGACCGCGGGCAGGCGGCGTTCCATGTCCTGGAGGTGCCGGTCGTCGGCGCAGCGGCCGAACAGTCCGACGTCACTCAGGTCGAGCCGATCCAGCACTGCGCGCGCCGCGGCCTCGCCGGTCACTTCCAGCAAGCACGCCACGGCGTTGCGGCCGCCGGGCCGGCGGCTGAGGGCGTAGGTCAGCCCGATGGAGGTCTCGTCGCCGAGAACGACGCAGGGACCGGCGATGCGGTCGAGATCGAGCGATGCGCGCGGGCCGAAGACATCGCATGCGTTTCCGGGCTTGGCGCCGTCGATCCAGGCGCTGCCGGGTCCGCTGCCGTGCGCGTACGCGACGATACGGGTTCTCCCGGCCTCTGCGTCCCAGTCGATCGGCGTGTAGGTCCTTGCGACCAGCGCAGAGCCCATTGCGATCTGGATCTTCTGACCTGGCAGCCACTGGAGCTCGCGGAACGCCGGGCTTTCCAGGGTGATCAGCCGGAAGTTGTCGGCGAGGCGTTCGGCTTGCGCCACGCTGGCCTGCTTCATGAACATCTTGAGGAAGGCGCGGCCTATGCGGCCGGGCCCGGGCATCGCGGCGTCGGCGTTCTGCGCGCTCATCGGGTAAAGACCGTCAGTTCGTTGCCCCTGCCTTCGTCGATCGCGATCGGTTGCGACAGATAGCCGTTCGCCGGGTCGCGGACATAGGCCAGGTATTCGTTGTCGTGGTCGAAGGCGTTTTCCGCAAGGATCGGCGTGCCCGGCGTCAGGTGCGGTTCGAGCAGCTTGAGCACCGGCAGATAGAGGCTGAACGCGCCGTCCAGCAGCACCAGGTCGATTTCGCCGCCGACATCGGCCAGCGTTTCGCGCGCGTCGCCGACCCGGATGTCGACCAGGTCGGCGAGCCCGGCAGCCTGCAGGTTGGCGTTGGCGCGGGCCGCCTTGCCGGGTTCGAGTTCGGTGCCGATCAGATGCCCGCCGCCCATGTCGCGCAATGCGGCAGCGAGGTGGAGGGTGGACACGCCCATCGATGTGCCGAACTCGACGATGCGCGTGGCCCGGCGCGCGCGTGCGACCTGGTAGAGGAATCGGCCATACGCCGGCGTGACGTTGAGGAAGTTCTCGGCGTACGCGTGGTACACGCCGCGCAGGTCGCGCCTTTCCGCGTTCATCAGTTCGGTGATGGCGCCGCTGAAGACCTGCTCTGCATGATCGCCGTGATCGGCGTCGAACTGGTCCATGAGCCCCTTGTCGGCGCGCTCCGCTTCCTGGAGCAGGTGGTGCAAGGTCTGCGCGACGCGTCCGCTGCTGAGTGAATCCACGGTGTTTCCTCCGATCGATGGCAAGGGCTGACGGGGTATCCATCGGCCGTCCCGCATCGTAGGAAGCCGCGGCGCTGGCGGCATTGGGTAACTGTGTCAAGATATTCGGAATTCCTGCCAACCTCTTCGGAGCCGGCGACGACGTGCCTGTCCTGACCGATCTCAGCGACCCCGCCGAGTGGACCGATCCTGACCTGGTCCCGCGCCCGGTGGTGACCATCGGCACCACCGGCATCGACGTGGCCAGCCTCGGCGAGGGGCAGGACCGGTTGGAAAAGGACTTCCATCGCCACCGCAAGGGACAGCTCATGCTGTTGCTGCGTGGGGTGCTCACCTGCGAAGTGGAAGGCAGCCTCTGGATCGTGCCTCCGCAGGGCGCGCTGTGGGTGCCGTGCGATGTCCTGCACAAGATCACCGCCGCCGGCATGATCGAAGTCTATGTCGCCTTCATCGATCCGGTTGCCGCCTCGGCGCTTCCGGCGACCTGCTGCGCCATCTCCACCACGGCGCTGTTGCGCGAGCTGGTCATCCGTTCCGCGCGCCTTCCGCTGCTCTATCCGGAGGGCGGCGCCGAATCGCATCTGGTCGTCCTGCTGCTGGACGAACTGGCGGCAGCGCCGCTTGCCACGCTGCGCCTGCCGATGCCGACCGACGTGCGGCTGCGCAGGATCGTGGAGGCGATCGTCGCCGAGCCGGCCGAGCGCGGCACGATGCAGACCTGGGCGCGGCGCGTGGGCATGAGCGAGCGCACCCTGGCGCGGCTGCTCACGCATCAGACCGGCATGAGCTTCGGGCGCTGGCGCCAGCAGCTGCACCTGATGCTCGCCGTCAAATGGTTGAGCACGGGGAATTCGGTGCAGCAGGTCGCCGACGACCTGGGCTACGAAAGCGCCGGCAGTTTCGTCACGATGTTCCGCAAGGCGCTGGGCACCTCGCCTGGCCGCTACATGGCCGAGCGACGCAATCCTTCTTGATCGGCACGCGGCAGCTTGCCCTCGTTACCCAGATGAATATCTCGTACGAGCCGCTTTACGCTGTCCTCCCTGCCCCATCCTTCCCTGCCGCGCCCAATTCCACTGCCGCACGCAACCCGCCGCCCACGCGGTTGCTCAGCCGCAAGCGCCCGCCCAGCGTCCGGCTCAGCTGCTCGGCGATCGCGAGGCCCAGGCCGGTGCCGCCGCTCGCGCGCCCGCGCGAGGGTTCCAGCCGGTGGAAGGGCTGCAGCACCGCCGCCATCGACGCTTCGGGAATGCCGGGGCCGCGGTCCAGTACCTCGATGGTCGCCCTTCCCTGCGCATCCACCGCCAGGCCGACCTGGGCGCTGCCGGCATAGGCCAGTGCGTTGTCGATCAGGTTCTGCACGATGCGGCGCAGTACCTGCGGGTGGGTCCGCAGCGTGGCGCGGTCGCCCGGCAGGCGTTCGACCGGTCTGCCGGTGTCTTCGTAGTCGCCCACCACGCTGTCGAGGAATGCCGGCAGGTCGAGCTGCACCGGCGCACCCATCGCGACGTTGGCGCTGCGCGCGTAATCGATCCCTTCGCGCACCAGTTGCCCGAGCTTGGTGACGTCGTCGAGCAGCCGTGCGTGCGCGGGGGTTTCGTCGAGCGACTCGATGCGCAGGCGCAGGCGCGTGATCGGCGTCTGCAGGTCGTGGGAGATCGCCGCCAGGATCTGCATGCGTTCGCCGACGTGCGCGGCGACGCGCGCTTGCAGTGCGTTGAGGGCGCGCGCCGCCGTTGCGACTTCGCGCGGTCCCTGTTCGGCGATCGCGGCGCCCTGCCCGGCCACGTCCAGCCGGTCGGCGGCCTCGGCCAGGCGGACCAACGGCCGCGTGGCCAGGCGCACCGCCAGCCACACGCAGGCCAGCAGCACCACGACCTGCGCGGCGAGGACCCACGGCAACCACCGCGCGATCGGCAGCAGCGAGGGCGTCACTTCGATGGTCAGCGGCCGGCCATCGGACAAGGTCAGTTCGACTTCGTAGCGCTCGGGCGCGGCGGACACCGCGCGCGGCCGCAATGCGTAGCGGTGCGCCAGCGCGTCGTCGACCAGCGCCACGACCTGCCGGGCGCGGTCGCTGGCCAGCGCGGTGCCGGGCCGCGCGGGGCGCAGCAGGTAGCGGTAGGTCCGCCGCTCCAGCCGCGGCAGCCACTGGATCCGCTCGTCGGGCGTGAGGCGTTCCAGCAGCGCGACGCTGAGCGGGACGTCGTCCTCCATGTTGCTCAACATCATCGAGCGCGTGGCCAGGGCACGCTCGTGGAACAGCAGCGCGAACGACAGGCCGTGCGCCAGCAGCATGCCCGCGGCGAGGATCAGCAGCAGGCGCGCGCCCAGCGTGCGCGGCCATCGCCAGCGCGCCGTCGGCTTCATGCGTCCTCGCCGAGCAGCACGACCGGTTGGCTGAACACGTAGCCTTCGCTGCGCACGGTCTTGATGAAGGTCTGCTCGCGCGCGTCGTCGCCCAGGCGCTGGCGCAGGCGGCTGACCAGCAGGTCGATGGAGCGGTCGAACAGTTCCGCGTCGCGGCCGCGGGTCAGGTTCAGCAGCTGGTCGCGGCTGAGCACCCGCTGCGGGTGGTCGATGAACACGCGCAGCAGCCGGAACTCGCCGCCGCTGAGCGGATACGCGGTGCCGGCTTCGTCCAGCAGGTGTCGCGCGGTGGTGTCCAGCCGCCATTGCCCGAAGCGGATCAGGCGCGCGGCCTCGCTGACCTGCAGGTTGGGCGGGAGCATGCGCGCACGGCGCAGCACCGCGGTGATGCGCGCCAGCAGTTCCCGCGACGAAAACGGTTTGACCACGTAGTCGTCGGCGCCCATTTCCAGGCCGACGATGCGGTCGGTCTCGTCGTCGCGCGCGGTCAGCATCACCACCGGCACGGCGCGGTGCTTGCCGGCGCGCAGGTTCCGGCACAGCGACAGGCCGTCCTCGCCCGGCATCATCACGTCCAGCACGATCAGGTCGACATCGCTGGTCTCCAGCGCGGCGCGCATGTCGCGTCCGTCCGCGGCCTGGGTCACGCGCAGGCCATTGCGGCGCAGGTAGTCGCCGAGCAGCTGGCGGATGTCGCCGTCGTCGTCGACGACCAGGATATGGTCGGTGTGTGTGCTCATCCGCGGTTCCGTGTGGTTCGCCCTGGCGGCCCGCACGGGCCCCTGCGGGCCATGGTATCGCCGCTTGGTCGGCTCGACGGCGCCTTGCCCAGGCGCCGGGCGCGGACTTTTGTATGCCTGTGTATCAACGGCCGCGATTGCGCGAAAAACCGACAAATCCCCGGGGCCGGCGACACCTGCCGGATACCGCGCGGGCATCCAATGGCCTCCGACGCCAGCGGCTCCTCCGCCGGCAAGCCCACAGGACACCCGCATGAGCGCCATCGCACAGCCCACCTCCACCGCCGCGCTGGTCTTCGGCGGCTCGCGCGGCATCGGCGCGGCCATCGCCCGGCGCCTGGCGCGCGAAGGACATGCGGTCGCACTGACCTATGTCTCCCGGCCGGACAAGGCCGCCGAGGTGGTGGCCGCGATCCAGGCCGACGGCGGCCAGGCGATCGCCATCCAGGCCGACAGCGCCGACGCGGAGGCGATCGCGGCGGCGGTGGCGCAGGCCGTGGCGCGGTTCGGCC
Source organism: Xanthomonas sp. AM6 (assembly GCF_025665335.1). NCBI lineage: Bacteria > Pseudomonadati > Pseudomonadota > Gammaproteobacteria > Lysobacterales > Lysobacteraceae > Xanthomonas > Xanthomonas sp. AM6. The sequence continues at coordinate 2,387,365 of NZ_CP106869.1, read as the reverse complement.
CGCTGCAGGTCGGCGTGGTCAACGCCGGGATCTACGACGGCAGCCCGCTGGCCGCGTTCCGCACCGACGTCCTGGACCGGATGCTCGCGGTGAACGTGCGCGGGGTGTTCCTGGCCGTGCAGGCGGCTGCGGCCGCCATGCGCGACGGCGGGCGCCTGATCGCCATCGGCAGCAACACCGCGGTGCGCAGCGGCGCGGTCGGCGGCAGCGTCTACGCGATGACCAAGGCCGCCGTGGCCGCGCTGGTGCGCGAGCTCGCGCTGGACCTGGCGCCGCGGCGCATCACCATCAACAACATCCAGCCCGGTCCGATCGCGACCGACATCACCGCCGGCCTGCTCGACCAGCTGGTAGAGCGCAACCCGCTGGGCCGCGTCGGCCAGCCCGAGGAAGTCGCCGGGCTGGCGGCATGGCTGGCCGGCCGCGAGGCCGGCTACATGACCGGCGCCAGCCTGACCATCGATGGCGGCTGGGCGATCTGAGCCTTGCGTCCCGCGCCGTCCCCTCCCTGCGCCCCTCCTTCCCCCTTGCGCCAAGAGGTATCCGCCATGTCCATCGACCACCCCAGCGATGTCGCCAGCCCGTCCCGCCGACGCCTGCTCGGTGCGGCCACCGCGGCGGCCGGCGGCAGTGCATTGCTCGGCCTGCTGCCGGCACGGGCTGCACGTGTCGCGGTGCCCGCGCCACCGCAGAACGACGCCCGGATCCGCCCCTTCCAGGTGCATGTGCCGGACAGCGCACTGGCCGATCTGCGCCGTCGCCTGCAGGCCACGCGCTGGCCGGACCGCGAACTGGTGGCCGACGACAGCCAGGGCCTGCAACTGGCGAAACTGCAGGCCTTGGTCGGCTGGTGGGCGAGCGGCTACGACTGGCGCCGGCTGGAGGCCAGGCTCAATGCCCTGCCGCAGTTCATGACCAGCATCGACGGCGTGGACATCCACTTCATCCACGTCCGCTCGGCGCATGCGCACGCGTTGCCGGTGATCCTGACGCACGGCTGGCCGGGCTCGGTGCTGGAGTTCGTCGACACGATCGGGCCGTTGACCGATCCGACCGCGTTCGGCGGCCGCGCCGAGGATGCGTTCGACGTGGTGATCCCGTCCATTCCCGGCTATGGCTTCTCCGGCGTGCCGACGGAACTGGGCTGGAACCCGGAGCGGGTCGGCCGCGCCTGGGACGTGCTGATGCGGCGGCTCGGCTACCGCCACTACGTATCGCAGGGCGGCGACCATGGCTCGGTCATTTCCGATGCGATGGGGCGGCAGGCGCCCGCCGGCCTGCTCGGCATCCACCTGACCATGCCCGCCACCGTGCCCAGCGACCTGGTCGCCGGCATCAACGGCGGCGCCCCCGCGCCGGCCGGGCTGGCGGACGACGAGCGCGTCGCCTACGACACGCTCAGCCGCTTCTTCGGCCGCAATGCCGCCTACGGCGCGATGATGGTCACCCGCCCGCAGACGATCGGCTATGCGCTGAACGATTCGCCGGTCGGCCTGGCGGCATGGATGTACGACAAGATCGTGCAATGGACCGACAGCGACGGCGACCCCGAGCGCGTGCTCGGCCGCGACGCCATCCTCGATGACATCAGCCTGTACTGGTTGACCGGCACCGCCGCCGCGTCCGGGCGGTTCTACTGGGAAAACAACAACAACAACTTCAGCGCCGCGGCGCAGAAGACCACCGAGATCGGCGTGCCGGTCGCGGTCTCGGTGTTCCCGGGCGAGATCTACCGCGCGCCCAGGACCTGGACCGAGCGCGCCTATCCGACGCTGTACTACTTCAACGAAGTGGACAAGGGCGGCCACTTCGCCGCCTGGGAACAACCGCAGCGGTTCAGCGCCGAACTGCGCGCCGCGTTGCGCCCGCTCCGCGCCAGGCGCTGAGCCATCGACCACCGCCATTGGAGGAATCCACCATGCGTTCCACATCGCCGTTCCCAGCCTTTACCGCCGCTCGCGCGCGTCCGAGCCGCATCCAAACGCCCCGCCTGCTGCCATGGGCACTGGCCGCCCAGTTGCTGGCGGCCGGCATGGCCGCCGCCGCTCCGGCGCAGCCCGCCGCCGCGCCGACGGCAACGCCGGCCGTCCAGGCCGCACCGTCGCCCCGCGGGTTGGTGGCGGACAGGCACGTGGTCGCCGGCGACCTGGACATCGGCTATGCCGAACTGGGACCGCCGCGGGGCGAGGTGGTCGTGCTGCTGCACGGCTGGCCCTACGACATCAACGCCTATGCCGAGGTGGCGCCGCTGCTGGCGGCCAAGGGCTATCGCGTGATCGTGCCGCATCTGCGCGGCTACGGCAGCACCCGGTTCCTGTCGGCGGAGACGCCGCGCAACGGCGAACCCGCCGCGCTGGCGGCCGACGTGGTCGCGCTGATGGACGCGCTGCACATCGCGCGCGCCAACCTCGCCGGTTTCGATTGGGGCGCGCGCACTGCCGACATCGTCGCCGCGCTGTGGCCGCAGCGGGTCAGGTCGCTGGTCTCGGTCAGCGGCTATCTGATCAGCAGCCAGGAGGCCGGCAAGGCGCCGTTGCCGCCGCAGGCGGAACTGCAGTGGTGGTACCAGTACTACTTCGCCACCGAGCGCGGCCGCGCCGGCTACGCGCGCTACACCCACGATTTCGCGCGTCAGATCTGGCAACTGGCGTCGCCGCAGTGGACGTTCGACCAGGCCACCTTCGCGCGCAGCGCGGCCGCGCTGGACAACCCGGACCACGTCGCCATCGTCGTGCACAACTACCGCTGGCGGCTCGGCCTGGCCGAGGGCGAGCCGAAGTACGCCGCGCTGGAGCAGCGCCTGGCGCAGGCGCCGACCATCGGCGTGCCGACCATCACCTTGGAGGGCGACGCCAACGGCGCGCCGCATCCCGATCCGGCGGCCTATGCCGGCAAGTTCACCGGCCGCTACGAACACCGCCTGCTGTCCGGTGGCATCGGCCACAACCCGCCGCAAGAGGCGCCGGCGGCGTTCGCGCAGGCGGTGATCGATGCATCCGCCCTCCAACCGCAGCCACCGGAGCCGACACGATGAAACCTGTTCACTATGCCGCCGCGCTCGCTGTCGTCGCGGCAGCGCTCGGCCTGGGCTGGGCATCGCATCGCGGGCGGACGCCACGCCCGGTGTCGCCGATCTACGGCGTGGCGCTGCCGGAGGACTACCGCGACTGGCCGCTGGTCGCCCCTGCGGAGGAAGCGGCGCCGCTGGACGAGCTGCGGGCGGTGGTCGGCAACCCGGTGGCGATGCGTGCCTATCGCGACGGCGTGCTGCCGTTCCCCGACGGAGCGGTACTGGTCAAGCGCGCCTGGAAGCGCCAGGCCTCGCCGGATTTCGCGACGGCGACCATTCCCGGCCACGCCACCACCGTGCAGGTGATGGTCAAGGACGCCAGACGCTACGCCGCCACCGGCGGCTGGGGCTACGGCCGTTTCGTCGACGGCCAGCCGGTGGACGAGGCGCAGCACCGCACCTGCGCGGCCTGCCACATGTCGCGGGTCAGGCAACGCGACGACGTGTTCACCCGTTACGCGCCGTGATTCCACGGCGCCCCACCGAGAGGCAATCGCCATGAAAGCAATCGACAAGGTGCTGTACACCGGCAAGACCCACACCCTCGGCGGCCGCGACGGCCGCGCCCGCAGCGACGACGGCCAGCTCGACATCGCGTTGTCGCCCCCTGGCAGCGGCAAGCCGGGCAGCAACCCCGAACAACTGTTCGCCGCGGGGTGGTCGGCCTGCTTCCACGGCGCGATGGGCAGGGCCGCGCGCACGCTGCAGCTGGTCCTGCCGGCGCAGACCGCGATCGATGCGGAAGTCGACCTGGGCATGGCCGGCGAGGAATTCCAGCTGCAGGCGCGCCTGCACGTCAGCGTGCCCGGCCTGGACGCGTCCCAGGCGCGGGCGCTGGTGGAAGCGGCGCATCGCATCTGCCCGTATTCGAAGGCCACGCGCGGCAACATCGACGTGCGCATTTCCGTTGCGTAAGACCATCCCCTCCCCTTCGTCGGCAAGGAATCCTCCGATGCGCATGCTCCGTCCCATCGTCACCCTGCTGGCCGCCTGCGTCGCGGCCAGCGCCTGCACGCCGGGCGCGGCGGCCGATCCGGTGCGGCCCAGCCCGAGCGCGCCGGCGCCGCTGGCGCCCGAGTTCAAGGGCATCGGCCATTGGCTCAACGGCCCGCCGCAGACGCTGCAGCAGCTGCGCGGCAAGGTCGTGCTGGTCGAGTTCTGGACCTACTCGTGCATCAACTGCAGCAACGTCATGCCGCATGTGAAGCAGTGGCACGCCCGCTATGCCGACCAGGGCCTGGTGGTGATCGGCGTGCACACGCCCGAGTTCGACGAGGAAAAAGCGTTGCCCAACCTGGAGGCCGCGGTGAAGCGCTTCGGCATCACCTGGCCGGTCGCGCAGGACAACGACTTCCAGACCTGGCACGCGTACGGCAACCAGTTCTGGCCGGCGTTCTATCTGATCGACCAGCAGGGCCGCATCGTCTACCGGCACGTCGGCGAAGGCGACTACGCCGCCACCGAGGCGCAGATCCGCAGGCTGCTGACGGTGCCGGTCGCGCGCAGATAGCGCCGAGCGGGCAGCACGCTGCCCGCGCAGCGTCAACGCGCGGGCCATTCGGTGGAACAGGCTGTTCGGCGGCTGCGCGCCGCGCCGGCAGCCAGGTGCCGCACCATGCGCGGCAGCAACGGCCGCCGGCTCTGCCTTCAGACATTTCCTCGAAACCACAGGAGCATTCCCGCATGCCATCCACCTGGTTGATCACCGGCAGCTCGCGCGGTCTGGGCCGCGCCCTCTCCGAAGCCGTGCTGCGCGCCGGCCATCGCTTGGTCGCCACGGCCCGCGATCCCGCCCAGCTGCAGGACCTCGCCGGGCGCTACGGCGATGCGGTGCGCACGGTGCCGCTCGACGTGACCGACCCCGCCGCGGCACAGCGCGCGGTCCAGACCGCCGTCGATGCCTTCGGCGGGCTCGACGTGCTGGTCAACAACGCCGGGTACGGCGACGTCGATTCGGTGGAAGACACCCCGCTCGACGCGTTCCGCCGCCAGATCGAGACCAACCTGTTCGGCACCATCATCGTGACCAAGGCCGCCATCCCGGTCATGCGCACCCAGCGCAGCGGGCGGATCCTGCAACTGTCGTCGGTGGGCGGCCGCCTCGGCGCGCCGGGGCGGGCGCCGTATTCGGCCGCGAAATGGGGCGTGGAAGGGTTCTCCGAATGCCTGGCCCTGGAGATGGCCCTGATCGGCGTCCACGTCACCATCCTCGAACCGGGCGGGTTCCGCACCGACTTCGCCGGCGCATCGACCTCGCTGCGCGAAGGCCGCGCCGACTACGATGCCGTGGTCGGTGCCGCGGCGCGCCGGCAGCGCCAGTACGACGGCCGGCAGCCGGGCGATCCGGCGCGGGCGGCGCAGGCGATTCTCGCGCTGGCGGCAATGGAGGCGCCGCCGCTGCGGCTCGCCCTGGGCAGCGACGCGGTCGCCGGCATCCGCGCCGCCGACCAGGCGCGCCTGGCCGAGCTCGAACGCTGGCGCGCGCTCAGCGAATCCACCGACTTCGCCGCGGACGCGGCGGTGGAACAGACGTAGCACTAGCGCCGAGCGCCGGCGACCACCGTGCGGCGTGCGGCAGCCGCCCCGTGTCGAATGCTGACGTACAGCGCCGGCACCACCAACAGGCTGAGGACGGTCGAGGTCAGCAAGCCGCCGATCACGGTGATCGCCATTGGCTGCCGGAAACTGGCGTCGGCACCGAGTCCGAGCGCGATGGGCAACATGCCTGCGATCATCGCCAGCGACGTCATCACGATCGGGCGGGCACGCTGCGCGGCGGCCTCGGCGATGGCCTGCGACGCGGAAGACGCCCCGCCGTTGCGCAATGCCTGCTCGGCATGGTCCACCAGCAAGATGGAATTCTTGGTCACGATTCCCATCAACATGATCAGGCCGATCATGCTCGGCACGTTGAGTTCCATTGAGCTCAGCAGCAAGGCAACGAATGCGCCACCCAGTGACAGCGGCACCGCCGACAGAATGGTGATCGGCTGGAACGCGTCCTTGAACAACAACACCAACACGCAGTACATGCAGACGATACCGGCGGCGATGGCGCCGACCAGCCCGCCTGCCATTTCCGCAGCCAGTTCGGCATCGCCGGTCTCGATCCGTGTGACCGCTTTGGGCATGGCCTGGCTGGTGGGCAGCGCGGCGATGGCGGCGTTGGCCTGTCCGAGCGCAAGCCCGGTCAGGCTTGCGCTGAGCGTGACATAGCGCTGGCGGTCGAACCGCTCCAACTGGTACGGCCCGCTCTCCATGGCCACGTTTGCCACACTGCCCAATGGCACCGGGCCGTGCCGCCCCGGCACGCGTAATTGGGCGAGCGTTTCGAGGTCGCTGCGCGCGGCCTGCGGCAGTTGGGTGCGGATCAGGATCTGGCGGCTGTCGAGCGTCAACCTGGGCAGGTCGGTGTCGTAATCGCCTCCCAGCGCGATGCGCACGGTGTCGGCCAGGGCCTGGGTTTCCACGCCCCGCTCCACCGCAAGGCCCAGCATCGGGCGCACCACCAGCTCCGGCTGCTCAAGGCTGGCGGAGGAGGTCACGTTGGCCAGCCCGCGCACGCCACGCATTTCGCGCTCCAGCGAACGTGCCGTGGCCGCCAGCAGGTGGGGATCGTTGCTCGCCAGGATGAGGGCGACCTCGCCCCCGGGGGCATTTCCGCCAACCGTCACGCGCACGCCGGGCAGCGTGGCCAACCGGTCGCGGATCTGCTGCTCGATTTCATGCTGCGGTGGGCGCAGGCCACGCTTGGCCAAGGTGAGGGTCAGCACCGCCCTGCGTATCTCGGACACCGACATGCCGGCATCGCCTTCGGTGCCGCCGATGCTGGCGAACACCTGCGCGACGCCGGGCACGTCCGCCACGGCCTGGCGCACCCGCTCGGCCATTGCGGTGGAGCGCTCCAGCGACGTTCCCGGCGGCGACTCCACGCCGATCTGCACATAGCCCTGCTCGGCGGGCGGGATGAAGCCGGTTGGTATCAGCGGCAGCAAGGCCAGCGATGCAACCAGCACCGCCGCGGCCAGCAGTAGCGTCGGGGCGCGATGCTGCAGGCACCACGCCACCCGCGCCCGGTACCAGGTGACCCAGGCACTTTCCTGGCGATGCGCGGCGGGCGTCTCGGCCAGCCAGTGCACCGCCAACAACGGTGTCAGCAAGCGCGCTACCAGCAGCGAGGCGAGCACGGCAACCACGGTGGTCCAGCCGAACTGTGCGAACAACAGGCCGGAGATGCCCGGCATGAGCGCGGTCGGCAGGAACACGGCCACCAGCGTGAGCGTGGTGGCGATCACCGCCACCGCGATTTCCGACACCGCGTCGGCAGTGGCCACGCGCAAGGGCTTCCCCAATCGCCGGTGGCGTTCGATATTTTCGATTTCGACGATCGCATCGTCGACCAGGATGCCGGCGACCACCGCAAGCGCAAGCAGGGTCAAGGTGTTGAGAGAAAAGCCCAGCCATGGCATCAGCGCAAAAGTGGGCAGGATTGAAAATGGCAGCGCCATCGCGGCCACCGCGGTGGCACGCCAGTCGCGCAAGAACCACCACACCACCAGCACGGCCAGCAGTGCGCCTTCCACCAACAGCTGCATCGAGCCGTCGAACTGTTCCTGCGTGTAGTCGACGCTGCCTGCCACCCGCGTCACCAGCACGTCCGGGTAGCGCTGCGCCAGTTCGGACAGAGCCTGCTCCACCGCCTCCGCCACTTGGGTTTCGTCGCGTCCACGCGCACGATAGATGTCTATGCCAACCACCGCCCTGCCGTCGAGCAGCGCAGCACTGGTGCGATCGCGTGGACCGTCCACGATACGCGCCACCTGTTCCAACCGCAGCCAGCGTCCATCCGCCGTCGGGATCGGCAACTGTTCCAATTCGCGCGCCTGCTGCAATGTCGCCACCGTGCGCAGCGGCTGCATGCTTTCGCCAAGGCGTGCCGTGCCGCCAGCGGCTTGCTGCTGCACACGGCCGATGGCCGGGGAGACTTCGGCGACGCTGACGCCGAGCGCAGCCATCCGCGTCGGGTCGAGCTCGACGCGCACTTCGCGTTCGACCCCTCCCACCCGCGCCACCCGGCCGACGCCAGGAAGTACCCGCAACGCCTTGGCGAGAACGTCGTCGACGAACCAGGACAACTGCTGCTCGTCCATATCCTTCGCCTGCACGGCGTAACCCAGGATCGGACTGCTGCCAAGCAATTCCGCACTGACCGACGGGGGCAGCACCGTGGACGGCAACGTCGAGCGCATGCGGTCGACCGCTTCCTTGGTCTCGGTCAACGCCTCCTGCAACGGCTTGCCGATCTCGAACTGGGCGCTCACCCGCACCAAGCCATTGAATACGGTGGTGCGCACATGGCGCAGCCCGACCAGTCCGGCGAGCGCGTCCTCCACCGGCCGCGCAACCTCGCTTTCCAGTTGCAGCGGCGAGCCGCCAGGCTGCACCAGCGCGATGTTGATGGTGGGTAGGTCGATCTCGGGAAGATCCTGCACAGGCAGGTTGTTGAAACCGGTCCAGCCAGCCAGCGCCAGCAGCAGGAACAACAACACCACCGGGGCCGGGTGGCGGATAGGCCAGGTTGCTGCACTCACTGCGACCCGGCCTTCAGCGCGGCGGTACGGGCGCCAGCTGCCGGCGTCGGCACGATCCGCACCTGGTCGCCGTCGGCCAGGAAGGCGGCGCCTTCGTATGCCACGACATCACCGGCCGACACGCCGGCTACGATCTCCACCAACGCACCCTGGCGCCGTCGTACCGCCACCTGGCGCAACACCACCTTGTTGCGTGCACCCAAGGCCTGAAGCACGAACACGCAGCTGCGTCCGTCGCGCACCACGACCGAGGCAGCCGGCAGCGTCACGGCCGGGGTCGTCTCCCCACCGATGCGTCCTTCCACATACATCCCGGCCCTCGCAGTGGAGCCGCTGCGGATATCCGCGTATACCAGTCCCAGGCGCGAATCGGTGCCGAGCGCCGGCGAGCTCTGCCGCACCAGCGCCTCAGCGTAGGTGCCATCGGGGAGGGCCAGGCGGACCGTCTGGCCTCTGGCGATCGTCGACAGCTGCGCGGCCGTCACCTCGCCCCGCCATTCCAGCCGCTGCTGGCGAATCAGGGTGAACAACGCCTCGCCTTCCTGCGGCACACCGCCAGGCGTGGCGGTGCGGGCGCTGATCACTCCCGCATCAGGCGCGCGCAGCACCGTGTTGGCAAGATCGATCTGTTTGGCGGCCAATGCCGCCTGTGCCACGCGTACGTCGGCGGCGGCCGTGTCCTCGCGTGTGGTCGCCTGCAGGATGGCCTGCTCGCTGAGAAACTTGCTCGCGCGCAGCGCCACGGCACGCTCGCTGTCGCGCCGGGCCTGAGCGTGCAGCGCCAGCGCCTGTGCAAGCGCGGCGCGCAGGCGCTGGACGTCGGCCCGCAGCACCGCATCGTCAAGCCTGGCCAGCACCTGTCCCTTGCTGACCAGATCGCCTACATCGGCCTCGACGCTGGCCACCCGCAAGCCGCTCAACGGCGACGCCAACGACGCCTCCTGCCACGGCACGATCGCACCCGAGGCCAGGATCTGCTCCTGCCACTGCACTTGGCGCGCCTTTGCGGTCGTGATGCTGAGCATTCCCAGCGGCGCGGCGTCCGCAATGCTCGCCGCCTCGGCCGCCCTGCCGCGGCCGAGCGTGCCGGCCGCCCACCCCGCCACGCCCGCCAGCAGCGCGACCAGCGCCAGCACAGGCACCCTCGCCCGTCCACCCAGGCACCTTGCCAGTGCAGGCGGATGCGTGTCGAAGCACAGGCGTGCCACAAGAGCAGCGATCTCGTCCCGTTTCATGTCCACAGTGTCCACGGAGCGTCGCGGCGCCGGGATGGCGAGCGATGCGCAGCACGTACTGTGGCGTGCTGGCGCTTACCCGCTACTTACGGGCCGGGGCGTTTGTCGGCGGCACGGATCGGATGGCAGACCGGCGCCCACGGGTCGCGCCGCTTGCAGGTGAGCGATGCGGATCAGAAAAGCCAGCACGGCGATGCCATCGCCGTCGCCGATCATCTGCGCGGCGGTACGACCGCCGAGTGCGTCGATGGCGTCGGCATCAAACCAGTGTTCAGCGCACCCCGGCGCAGGGTCGATCAGCCTCGCCAACTCCAGAACCAACGACCGCAGGGCCGCCTGCGTCTCCATCGCGTCCTCTCTCACGGGCGCAGCTCCGCGGTGGCGTCGAACACGACCACAAAGCGTGCGCCGCCACGGCCACCGCTATCGGCCAGCGCGACACGCCAGCCGTGCGCGCCGCAGATCTCCGCGCAGATCGACAGGCCCAGGCCAGCGCCTTCGCGCTCATCGGTGCGCGCACGCCAGAACCGCGCGAACAGGTGCGGCCGGTCGCCTGGCGCCACTCCGTTCCCCTGGTCCTGCACACTGAACCCGTTCGCATGCAGCGCCAAGACCACCATGCCATCGCGCGGACTATGCAGGATCGCGTTTTCCAACAGGTTCTTGGCCAGCACGAACAGCGCCGCGCTGTCGGCTTCCACGGCCGACGCCGTCGCCGTGGCCTGCCGGAAGACCACGCTGACCGCATGCTGCTGGCCCAGGCGCTGCAGGTAGCGCACCGCATCCTCGAGCACGGCTTCCGGCGCAATGCTGGAGAAGCGGAAGTTGTGCCCTTCGCTGACCTCCGCCAACTGCAGCAACTGGTGGACCTGCCTCGCCATCAACGCGGTGTCGCGCAGCAGCAGCTCGCGATTGGCGGCACCGCCCAGTTCGATCTCGCCTTGCAGCAGCGCCAATGGCGTCTTGAGTTCATGGGCGGCCGCGGCGAGAAACTGTTGTTGCACCTGAAATCCGGCCTGCAGCCTGTCCAGCATCGTATTGAAGGCCGCGATCAGCGGACGCAATTCGGCAGGCAGGCTGTCGCCATGCAATCGTGCAGCGAGGTTGCGTGGGCCGATCGCGGCGGCGGCGTCGGAGACGGCGCGTATCGGTCTGAGCATGCGCGTGACCGTCAGATAGACCACCCCCACGAAGATCAGCAATGCCACCGCGGTGGTGAGCAGGAGCGCCCGCAGATACAGCTCGCCGGCATGGTGCTGCAAGGTGGTCACCAGGCGGTGGCTGCGTGCCACGCGCACGGTGAATGGAACACCCGCGTGGGCAACGCCCACCTGGGTGGCTTCCAACGCAAGACTGCGTCCACGGACGTCGACATGCAGCACCTTCGCGTCGGGCGACATCGCACGCAGTGCGCGCAGCGCCGGCCCATCGGGACTGTGGGCTACCGCACGACCACGCGCGTCCTGCACTTCGTAGGCTGCATCGCGCGGCATCGCATCGTAGATCGCCGCATTGTCATCGCTCAGCCGCACCATCACTCGGCCAGAGTCGTCCACGCGCATGCCGTCGGTGATGTGCTGCACCTCTTCGGCCAGCTCGGCCCGGAGGATCCGCGCGGGGTCATCCGGCCACATCTGCAGGCCCAGCACCGCGGCACCCACCGCGGTCGCGGCAATCAGGCCCGCCACGGCTGCGGCCAGCAAGCGCGCAGACAGGCTATGCAGGCGCATCCGGCATACTCAACGAGAAACCCTGGCTGCGCATGTTCGACACGCTCACGCACGACCGCAGCGCCGTCAGTTTCTTGCGCAGGCGGTGAATGGCCACGTCCAGCGCGTTGGGCGTGACCGCCTCCGATACGCCCCACGCGGCGAGTTCCAGTGTGTCGCGTCGTACTGTGCGGCCGCCAGCGCGCACCAGGGCAATGATGATCTGCAACTCCGAGGATGACAGCGCCGCCGTCTGCCCACCGCAGCGCATTACGCTGTGGTGCGGCTCCACGGCCAGATCGCCGAACACCGGCTGCGAGCGCTGCAGCTGCGGCGTGCGGCGCATCAGCGCCCGCACCCGCGCGGCAAGCTCGTCCAATGCGAAGGGTTTGGCCAGGTAGTCGTCCGCGCCCGCGTCCAGGCCGTCTACGCGGTCACGCAACGCGTCGCGCGCAGTCAGCATCAGACAGGGCGTCTGGTCCCCGCCGGCGCGCAGCCGCCGCACCAGCTCAAGGCCGTCGCCGTCGGGCAAGCCGCGGTCGACGATGACCACCGCGTAGCGCCTGTCCCGCAGGGCGTGGCACGTGGCCTCGAGGCTGCGATAGTGATCGACGGCGATACCTGCCGACTGCAACCCTCGGGTCACCAAGCCGGCCAAGCGCAAATGGTCCTCCACCAGGGCGACCCGGTTGTGGGTGGTGTCGGACGCGACTGTCACCGCCATGAACACCTCATGCTCAGAAGCTGCGGGTGATGCCGATCCGCACTCCCGCGCTGCCATCGGTATCCGGCTCGGACAACGGGCTGTCGGTGATTTCGCTTGGCAGGAACTGGTAATTCACGGCGCCGATCACTTTCCATTTCTCACCCAACGAGCGCTGGAACCCGATGTTGACCTGTGGCACCACCGCAGCACCCGGCGCATACGCCGCCACGCCACGCGCCACTTCCTTGTCGGTGATTCCGTAGTAGTACTGCACGATGTCCTTGGACATCCACGTCACCGACGCGCCGGGCACCACCGTCGTCTTTCCCCACTGTAACGCATACCCATAATCCAGCGTCACTTCCTGGCCCCCGCTGGTGTCGGTCACATCCGCCAGGGCGCGCAGCTTCAATTGCCCGGCGCGTCCGAACCAACGGATCGCAATGCCTGCGTCGAGTGCATCGTCCCGGTCTTCCAGCAATGCCGGGTTCAGTCCATTGGCGACGAGCTCGCGCTGGCCAAGGTCCGCGATGTCGAATCCATCGAACCGCCCGGCGATCATCAGGTCGATGCCGATCTGGTCGGTCTCCAGGACATGCACCCCCGCCGACAATCCGTTCCAGAAGAACCGCTCGCCTTCGAACGTCACCAGCGGAAACGGCCTGATGCGGGTCCCCTCGCCTGCATACGTGCTCTGCCGCGCATTGGCGCCGACGCCGATGCTCCAACGGTCGTCGTCGACCTCCTGCAACAGGTCTGCGGTCGTGCTGTTCTGGGCCATGCCGATCGCCGGCGACGCCAGCATGAGGAGGGCGAGGGACTTGTGCATCGAAGCGTGCCTTGTGGGGTGGGAACGCGGCCATTCTCTGGCGCCGCGACTTACAAGCGACTTACCACCCTTGGCCACGCCCGCACCCGCGCGCCGTCCCGGGGGTGTCGCAGGGCTGGAACGCCGCACCGAGCGCGTGTGGCGCCCGCGGGAGCATCGCCGCTGCAATATCCAGAGTGATCGCCGGCCCTGCCCTCGATCGCCAGCGCGAGTCCCCGCTACGCCGCGTCGATAGCCGGCTCGTAGCCGCCAACTCCGTTCACCGCATCGGAATGGCGAACGCGCCGCTCGGGTACTGGTTGCACATGAACTCCACGAAAGCCCGCACCTTCGGACTCTGCAGGCGCCGCGAGGTGTGCAGGACCCACAGCTCGACTTCGTCGCCGACGATGCCCCACGACACCAGTTCGCCCTTCTCCAGAAGGCTGCCGGCGATGGACTGCGGCAGCATCGCCACGCCGGCGCCAGCGGCGATGGCATCGCGGATCATCAGCAGCGAGGACAGGCGCAGGACCGGCTGCGGCTCGACGCTGAACTGGCCGTTGCGCACGGTCCAGACGTCGCCGTCGCGATAGCTCGGCATCACCGCCGCCGGCACCCGGAACGGCGTGTCGCGCGCGCCCGTCGGCATCGGCACGGAGGGCGCCGCGGCCAGCACCATCCTGTCCCTGGCGAAGCAGCGGCCGACCAGGTTGCTGTCCTTGCGCGGGTTGATGCGGATGGCGGCATCGAAATGTTCGTCGACCAGGTCGACGACGCGATCCGCCGCCACGACGTCGATCTGCACCTCGGGGTAGCCGGCCACGAACTGGGCGGCGATCCGCCCCAGCGCCACCTGCGAGAACAGGATCGGCGCCGCGATCCGGAGCCGGCCTTGCGGGATTGCGATGCCATCGCGCGCCGCCGCCGCCGCTTCGGCCACCTCGCGCATCGGCCCTTCGGTCCTGCGCAGCAACAGTTGCCCGGCTTCGGTCAATTCCAGGCGATGCGTGCCGCGCTCGATGAGCCGCACGCCCAGCGCCTCTTCCAGATCGGCGACGCGACGCGACAGGGTGGCCTTGGAGCGGCCGCTCGCGCGGCTGGCCTTGCCGAAGCCGCCATGGGCGGCCACCAGTTGGAAGTCCTCCAGCGCGTTGAGATCCATTTGTCTCACATTTGATACGAGGTATCTATATTTTAGAGTCTTCGTTTCGAATTTGAAACCACCTATCGTCTGGGTCGTCCGCAACCCAACCCCGAAAGAGGTTCCTATGAACAACGTACGTGCATTGCTTCTCACCGAATACGGCGGTGCCGACGCCGCCAGGATCGCGTCGATCGACGCGCCGACCGCCGCCGCCGGCCAGGTGCTGGTGCGGGTCCAGGCCGCCGGCGTCAACGGGCTGGACTGGAAGGTCCGCGAAGGCTACGTGCGCGACGCATTCCCGCTGCAGCTGCCGACCGTGCTGGGCATCGAGCTGGCCGGCATCGTCGAAGCGGTCGGCGCGGGCGTCACCCGGCTGCGCAAGGGCGACCGGGTGATGGGGTCGCTCGGCGGGCTGGGCGCCTACGCCGAACTGGTCGCCGTCGCCGAGGCCAATCTCAGCCTGGTGCCCGACGCCCTAGGTTTCGTGGAAGCTGCGGCGCTGCCGGTCGCCGCGGTGGCGGCATGGCAGAGCCTGCACTTCGCCGGCCCGCTGCGTGCCGGGCAGCGCATCCTGATCCACGGCGCGGCCGGCGGCCTGGGCGGGTTCGCGGTGCAGTACGCGCACCAGGCCGGCGCGGTGGTGTACGCCACCGCCCTGGCCAGCCAGGCCGACTACGTGCGCAGCCTGGGCGCCGACCACGTCGTCGCCTACGACCAGGAGCAGTTCGAGCGTTCGCTGACCGACATCGACCTGGTGCTCGACTACGTCGGCGGCGAGGTGCTGAGCCGCTCGTGGTCCGTGCTCGCCGAGGACGGCGCCATCGTCAGCACCGTGTCGCCGGCGATCCTGGCCAGCACCCCGGCGGGACGCCGCGGCCTGTGGTTCGTGAACACGCCCGATGCCGCGCGCCTGCACGCGATCGCCGAGGACGTGGCGCAGGGACGCCTGCAGTCCAGGGTCGGCGCCGTCGTGCGTTTCGACGACCTGCCTGCGGCGATCGAACGCAACCGGACCCAGCCGCAACTCGGCAAGACGGTCGTGGATTTCTCGGCCTGACCGCACCGCCACCGCCTGAAGTTCCAGAACCCCATCACGCATCGACCAAGGAAAAATCTCATGACCATTCTCGTTACCGGTGCCACCGGCACCGTCGGCCGCCACGTCGTCGAACAACTCGCCAAGCGCGGCGCCAACGTCCGCGCCCTCGTCCGCGATCCCGCCAAGGCCAACTTGCCGGCTGGCGTTGAAGTCGTCCAGGGCGACCTGCTCGACGTCGATTCGCTGCGCGGCGCCTTCTCCGGCGTGTCCACGCTGTTCCTGCTCAACGCGGTGGTGGCCGACGAGTTCACCCAGGCGCTGATCGCGCTGAACCTCGCCCGCGATGCCGACATCGAGCGCTTCGTCTACCTGTCGGTGATCCACAGCGACCGGTACGTCAACGTGCCGCACTTCGCCGGCAAGTACGGCGTGGAGCGCATGATCGAGCAGATGGGCCTGAACGCCACGATCCTGCGCCCGGCCTACTTCATCGACAACGACCACACGGTCAAGGACGTGGTCAGCGGATACGGCATCTACCCGATGCCGATCGGCAGCAAGGGCCTGGCGATGGTCGACACGCGCGACATCGGCGAGGTCGCGGCCATCGAACTGATCCGCCGCGAGCAGTCGGCGCTGCCGCTGGCGCTGGAGCGGATCAACCTGGTCGGCCCGCAGACGCTGACCGGCGCGGACGTGGCCGCGATCTGGTCCGACGTCCTCGGCCGCCCGATCGCCTACCCCGGCGACGACACCGCCGGCTTCGAGCAGAACCTGCGCCAGTTCATGCCGAGCTGGATGGCCTTCGACATGCGCCTGATGAGCGAGCGCTTCCTCAGCGACGGCATGATCCCCGAGCCCGGCGACGTCGAACGCCTGACCGCGCTCCTGGGCCGCCCGCTGCACGCCTACCGCGATTTCGCTGCCCAGGTCGCAGCGTCGGCCTGATGGCCGGGCCACGCCTCGAGGCGTGGCCCGGGGGCGACTGCGGCATGCTCGAGCGGCGCGACCGCACGCCCGGTCACGCCGTCCGCAGCGCATAGAAGAGATCGCCGGTGAAAAGCGGCCGTGCGCTCTGCTCCAGGCCCGAGTACAGCACGATGTTGAACAGCCAGCCGCCGCCGTCGCTGGCCGGATGGTGAGCCTGCGTCCACGCCTGCACCGCGCCGGCCAATGCGTCGGCCGCGCCGGCCACTGGTAGTTCGGGTCGCCCATGATGAAGCGCGCAACCATCTGGGTCAGGTCGATCGAGGTGCCGGGGAACAGGTTCGCGGCGAAGCACCATCCGTTGGCCGCATCCTCGCCGTCCGCCGGGCGTTCCGCGCTCAGCTGCAGCCGCGGGGAATCGTAGGCCGTGGCGCCGGCGCCCTTGAGGAAGAACACGCCGGCGATGCCGCCGCCGATGCGGCCGCCGCGCGCCTCCACCCACATTTCCAGGCGCTCGACCGAAATGCCCACCGTGCCGACCTGCATGATCGTCCATGCCTGCTCCGGCAGCGGATCCTCCGGCGTGCCGAACAGGATCTTCGCCTGTCCCGTATACGCCTGCCCGATTGGATCGGCGGTGAAGGAAAGGGTGGTCACGTTCATGGTCGCAGGCACCAGCGGAATGGTGCCGCCGAAATAATCGGGGAATGCGCGGCCGATCGGGATGTAGTCTCCGGTCCGCGTGTCGCCGGTGATGTAGAAGCTTGGATTGACAGAACGATGTCAATGGTGATGCTGCCGTCCGCTGCCTGGACGCGCGGCAGCAGTTCGGCGGCCACCGGCGACGGCTGCGGCGGCGACAACGCAGGCAGCGATCCATCGCCACCGAACTGGATCGAGCCGAACACCGACCCGGTCAGCAGGTAGGTGCTGCGCATCGTATTGGTGAGCGCATCGACCGTCTGCGTCGAGCCCCACACCCAACAGATGCCGACGTCCGGCTTGTGGCGATGTTTCACGAAGCCGCCGGTCCCGCGCCTTCTCAGTGAAAACACCAATTAATATAATCACGAATCAACTGAGTGAGTAATACAAGCGCCGTCTTGCAATATTGATGCAATAACGCAATTCAAGGTGTCATCCGAAAATAATATGCCTTATTTATTTTGAGCTTCGTCCGTCGATTGGCGGTTTCACCATGTGCTGGCGAAACACATCCTGGCCTTCGCCTAGCCGCCGGATGAATCCGGGCCACGCCGGGTTTCGTTCTGGCTGCGCCCGGACGGCGCGGCCGCATCGCCTCATGCCTTCGCATCGATTCCCTACGCCCGCGACATCCGCACGAAGCCTTAACCACCCCGCCCTATCCTGGCGCCGCGCCGGACGACGTCTGCCGCGCCCCGCCACGCTCCATGCGGCGCAGACCGCGCCGTTGGACGATCACGGATACCAAAGGAGATTCCATGAAGAAGCTGCACGCCCTCATGTTCGCTGGATGCCTGCTGGGCATGAGCTGCCCGGCATTCGCCGAGGTCGTCAACCTGACCAACAGCGCCGACGGCGCCAATCGCGACGCCGGCATCGCGGCGGTCAAGCAGAAGCTGCAGGACGCATGCAAGGAACGCAAGGGCACGCCGAATCCGGACTCGTTCGAAGTGGTGTTCGAGAAGACCAGCCAGAACCCGGATGTTCCCAAGCCCTACTACGTGGACGCGAAACTCAAGTGCGACCTGCCATGAGGCCGGCATCGGCCAGGCTGCCGCTCTGCGCCTGGTCGACGTAGGACCCGGACAAGGCCCCGCTCCCGCGGGGCTTTGTTTTTGCCCGCCGTCCGCCGCCCTCCCCGGGCTTCGAACCACCGGAAAGCCGGGCGGGACACGCCCCCCATCTTCCCGCCCTGCCCGCTGCTGATATAGTCCGGCGGGCACGATGGGTACGGTACCCATCTACAGAGAATCAAAGGGAGTTGTCATGGGTCTGGTACAGGCGGCGGCGGGTGCGGTCGGCGGCGTTCTCGCCGATCAGTGGAAGGACTTCTACACCGTGCCGGCAGGCCTGCCGGCGACGGCGGCGCTGTTCGCCGCGGTGCCACGCGGCACCAATGCCGGGCGCGGTTCCAATACCGGCGCCTCCGCCAACATCATCAGCAACGGCTCGAAGATCGTCGTTCCCGAAGGCTACGGGCTGCTGCTGATGCAGGACGGCGCGGTCACCGCGTTCGTCGCCGAGCCGGGCGCCTACGAATGGCGTTCGGACGATCCGAACTCGCAGTCGATCTTCGCCGGCGATGGCCTGGTCACGCCGCTGATCCGGCAGAGCTGGGAGCGCTTCAAGTTCGGCGGCCAGCCGGGCGCGCAGCAGGCCGCGTTCTTCGTGTCGCTGAAGGAACTCCCCGACAACCGCTTCGGCACCCAATCGGAGATCTACTGGGACGACGGCTTCCTCGGCACCCAGGTCGGCGCGGTGACGCGCGGCTCCTACACGCTGAAGATCGTCGATCCGATCCTGTTCGTGAAGAACTTCGTGCCGGCCCGCTACCTGCAGCCCGGCCAGGTATTCGACTTCACCGACCTCGACAACGCCGCCGCCAACCAGTTGTTCAACGAGGTGGTGGGGTCGCTGGCGCCGGCCTTCAGCCTGTACACGAACGATCCGGGCAAGGGCAACCGCATCACCCGGCTGCAGCAGGATTCGCTCGGCTTCGCCAAGAGCCTGTCCGATGCGGTCGAGCAGGCCTACCAGTGGAATTCCGATCGTGGCCTGGCCATCGTCAAGACCGCCATCGTGTCGATCGAGTACGACGCGAACACGCGGGAACTGCTCAAGACCGTGCAGCGCGCCGACGCGCTGGCCGGCGCGCGCGGCAACTCCAACCTGCAGGCCAGCGTCGCCCAGGGCATGCAGTCGGCGGGCGAGCACGGCGGCGCCGCGGGCCTGGTGGGGTTGGGCATGGCGACCGGCATGGCCGGCGGTCTCGGCGGCCTGCAGCAGCCGGTCGCGCCCGCCGCCGCGGCCGCCGACGACCCGGTCGCCCGGCTGAAGAAGGCCAAGGAAATGCTGGACCTGGGCCTGATCACCCAGGGCGACTACGACACGCTCAAGGCCAAGGCGCTGGGCCTGTAGGACGCGAGGCGTACCGGATGTCCGACTCCAGAACCCCGCCGCCGTTGCCGGCATCCGCTTCGCCGCTGCCGCCGCCGCTGCCGGCGGCGGCGCCAACCGGGCCGGGATCGCCGCAGGACGTGCCGCCTTTGCCAGGCAGCTTCCCGATGGACCCGGCCACCCTGCCCGGCCCGATCCGCGACGAACTGCAGGCGCCCGATCCGCCGGCCATCGACACCGCCGCCGCCGAGCTCCGCGACGGCCTCAACCGCTGCCCGAAATGCGGCGCCACCGACATCCGCCCCAGGCTCGGCACCGACCTGCTGGTCTGCCAGTACTGCCGTAACGAATGGCACGGCGCGCGGGTCGAGGAAGTGTTCGGGTTCGGCGCCGGCATCGGCGAGCTGCGTGGCACCGTCATCGCCTCGGGCGCGCGCGACATCGAGGCCGACACCGCCAGCCTGATGAGCTTCAAGTGCACCGGCTGCGGCGCCGAGGTCACGATCAATACCGAGAGCACGATGACCGCACGCTGCCACTGGTGCCGCCATGTGTTCGGGGTCAACGAACAGGTCGCCAACGGCGCGGTCCCCGATGCGGTCCTGCCGTTCCACATCGACAAGGACGAAGCGGTCGCGCGCATTCGCCAGTTCGTGGACAAGCGCCGCCTGTTCGCATTGAAGGCGTTCAAGGACCAGTTCACGCCCGAGAACGTCACCGGCGTCTACCTGCCCTACATGATCGTCGACGGCAACGTCAGCGCCAGCGTGGCCGGCAAGGGCGAGATCAAGACCCGCGAGTACACGCGCGGCACCGACAAGAACAAGAAGACCTACTACGACGCCGACGTCTACCAGGTGGAGCGGCACGTGGATTTCACCGTGGACGACCTGCCGCTGGAATCGTCCTCCGAACGCGGCAACCTGGATGCCCGGGTCAACACCAACAACATCATCAACACCATCCTGCCGTTCGACACCAAGAACGCGGTGCAGTGGAACGCGTCGTACCTGGCGGGGTTCACCTCGGAAAAGCGCAACCGCGACGTCGAGCACCTGCGGCCGCGGCTGGAGGACCAACTGCTGTCGATCGCCCGCGCCCAGGTCGCGGAATCGGTCGACCGCTACGACCGCGGCGTGCGCTGGGAACAGGAGCGGCTCGAAGTCCACGGCACGCGCTGGGTGTCGATGTACCTGCCGGTGTGGCTGTATTCGTACCACCAGCCCGGCCGCAACGGCGGCATGCTGCACTACATCGCGGTGAACGGCCGCACCGGCGAGACCATGGGCAGCGTGCCCGTGCAGCAGTGGAAACTGCTGCTGGCCGCGCTCGCCACCGGCACCGTCATCGAAGCCCTCGCACTCTGGATCGTGGTGGCCACCTCATGAGCGACGACAATGGCCTGTGGCTGCTGCTGGCCGGCCCGGCCGGCGCGAGCGCGCTGTACTGGGCCCTGTACCGGTACTACCGCAACACCGACAAATCGCACGCCTTCGAGCGGGAGACGAGCGTCGAGGCCAAGCCGGTGACCGGCGCGGACGAGAAGGTCGGTACGGTGACGGGCACCCAGCAGCGGCGCATCAGCGGCGACAACGTGCACGACTATCGGGAACGCGTGCAGCGGGACACTGGCTGAGGCGCTGCCAGTTCCATGCCGCGCCAGGCGAGGATCTGGAGCGGCGGGCACGGCGATGCGGCTCCGGCGATGCGCCCCTGCAATTTGGCCGCAGCTCGACGATCATCCAAGGCGCGATTCCTCCGCGCCGATCGGTTCGCGCCCTTCCCTACCGCTCGACGCCTTTGCGCAGTCGGCGCCGAAGCTGCGCGATCTGCCTTGGACTGAAATCCCCGGCATGGCGCCGCAGCAGCGCGAGGATCGCCGCGTGCGCCTCGCTGGCGCGGCGTTGCAGTTCCTCTGCCGCGGCCCGCTCGATCGCCAGCCACTGTGAACGTGTCGTGCCGGTGGGGCCGGCTTGGCGTTTGGCAGTCAATGCGTCCGTCCGTTCATGGAAAAATCTACGCCGGCCGGGTTCATAGCCCCGGCCCTGCGACGTGCTGAACAACGTCGCGGCTTCATTTTACAGTATCTCTTCGGTTTCCCGCCGCGGGAAGGAAGGGAGCCGGCAAGGTTGCGCACGAGCAGCTTTCCCGCCGAGGTATTCGGCAACGCACCCCACGAGAGCGCGGGCGTGGGGGGGCATGCAGATGCATTGGCAGCCGCCCCGACGCTGGCCGCGATGATGCACCCGCCGTTGCTTTGGCAGCGGCGAATGAGGTCCTCGCCCTAATCCCTACATGCGCGCCGTTTGGAATTGGCAGTGCAGAAATTGTCTACGGCCGGATACAAATCATGTCCAGGCAACTGAAAACTTCGCTCATTGCATTTGGGCACTTGACTATGAAAAAAAATCCTGAGAAGTTCGCTGGCAAGTGGCGATGAATTGAATATGAGAAATGCGCGCAACGCAGCATTTCTATGCGGGTTGATTCCGTCGCTACAGAGAAGCTGCAAGGAGAGCGCTTCGCCACGCTTGGGAAACTCTCGATGCGGTTGGCCCAGTTATCCGGACGAAATGAACCGGATATCTGGTTAGTAGTTGTCTGGTATGAACTCATTAACCAAGGAAAGATCAATGAATCGTGTCCTGAAACTGCAGCGCTTGGCCCTGGACGAAACCAACTCGCTGCTGGGCAGCAGCACCGGAAGCTCCACCAGCAATTGCTGCAACGGCGTCATCGCCTAAGCGGCAGGAAGTCGAGAGCAATGGCGGAATCGCCATTGCTCTCTCTTTTTTTGGAAAAGATTAGTCCGCATCGGCTGTAGTGCAGCCATTTATGGATTGACCTCCATAAATAAAATACAAGAACAACCACCTTGGCAAAGGAAATGCGCATGTCGGGTCGAGCAAGGTCGCTACGGGAAGCCCGTCATATCGACAAGGTGTTTTTCATGGCTGCAGACAGCCGTTTCTACGAGCCTGTCTATTCCCATTACCGGCCTACCGACGAGCTGAGTTCACTGGTCAAGCAGGTCCTGCAGACACGGGGTCTGCAATGGAGCATCTGGCGTTCCGGCGTCTGGTCGCACGTGATGCCCAACCCGGACGCCGCGACGGTCCCGCTCCCCACGCAAGGCTGGAAGATCCATGTCTCCGCGAACGAGATCAATTGCCGGGACATCCTCACGAAAGTCGCGCATCTCGCGCTGGAGCACGGGCTCCAGTTCAAGTTCGCAAACGACATCAACACGATGAAGTTGATGACCTCGAAGCGCTGGTCGCGCGGCGGGTCCGGAAAATTCATTACCATCTACCCGCCGACGGACGAGGTTTTCCGCCAGTTCATAGAATGCGCCTACGCCATTTTGAAGGACGACGTCGGCTCCTATATTCTGTCCGACAATCGCTACAAGGATTGCCGCTGCCTCTATTACCGTTACGGCGGGATGATTCCCGTCGACCGTCTCGACTACATGGGCCAGCTGGTGCCGATCCTGACATCGCCCGACGGCCAAGAAGTCGTCGATCGAAGGACTCCGTATTTCGAAACGCCACCGTGGGTTTCGGATCCTTTCCCGCGCGAAGACCCTGAGTCGTCGGAAATGACCCTCAATGAGGGACGGTTCCTCGTCAACAGCGCATTGGGATTCTCGAATACCGGCGGCGTCTATCTGGCAACCGATACCGCGACCGGGCATGAGGTCGTGGTCAAGGAGGCCCGGCCGTACGTCGAACTCGTCGCCAATGGCCAGGACGCCACGACACGCCTTGCCCAGGAAGAGAAAATCCTGCGCCTGGTGAGCGACCTGGGCGTCTCCCCCCAGCTGATCACCACTTTCTGGGACTGGGAAAACTTCTACCTTGTCGAAGAGCATCTGGATGCTGTCGACATGCGTGAGGTGATGTTGATGAACACCCCGCTGCTCCGCATCAACCCGAGCAGAGAGGACAGCGAGGCGTTCTACGCCAAGTGCAAGAGCATTTTCACCAGCCTGCTCGAGGCAGTCGATCAATTCCATCGCAAGGGCGTGGTGATTGGCGATCTTTCCCCGATGAATATCCTGGTCGAAAAGGCCACCATGACAATCCGCATCATCGACCTGGAAGCTGCGTTCCAGCCGACGGTCGACGATCCCCTCGACATCCACACCCCGGGGTTCCGCGCTGCCGTCAAGGGCCGCAAGAAAGAAAGCAACTACCAGGACGACGTCTACGCGATCGGCGCGATCATGATGTACAGCATGTTCCCGATCGTCGCGATGGCGTACGTTCGGGACGACCTCTTCAGCAATGTCCTGCCCGCGCTCGTGGCCGACATCGGCTGGTCGAATACGCCCATCCAGACGGTCATCCAGCAGCTTTCCGGCAACGCCATCACCTGCCGCGAGGCGATCGCGCTGCTCCAGGGCCCGGCGTCCTTCGAGAAACCCTATACCGCGAAGCAGTCTGCCGCGATCCTGTCCCCAGCCGAGGCATGCCGCGAACTGGCCGGCTTCATCATCAGCAACTATCGCCTGGAAGAGGTGTATGCGCTGTTTCCGGTGGACCCCTTCGCCGGCCACACCAACGCGCTGAGCCTCGGCTTTGGCGCCTGCGGCATCGTTCAGTCGTTGCGCAAGTGCGGCTTCGATGTTCCGGAGCAGGCGCTGGAGCGCTACAACAGGGAAATGGCAGCCGTCGGACCGCAAGCGCTTCCGCCTGGATTTCTCACCGGTACCGCCGGAATTGCCTGGGCCAGCTTTGGAATCGGAAGTGCCGACATCGGCAAGCGCTTCATGGACTATGCCAACGGCAGCGCCTTGCTTCGCCAACATCACTCGCTCTATTACGGCATGGCTGGCGTGGGCATGGCGAACCTTGCCGCCTATCGGAGCACCGGCGAACCGCACTACCTGGACGTTGCGATCGACCTGGCCAAGACCCTGGCCTCGACCGCGATCGAGGATGAGAGAGGGCTGCATTGGGAGGACGAAGGCGGCATCCGGATCGGATTCGGCTATGGTCAAAGCGGCGTCGCGCTGTTCTTCTTGCGCTTGTCCCAGGTACTGAACGTCGCATCCTGGCGCGCGATGGGAAGCAAGGCGCTCGACTACGATCTGTCGTTTGGCTACGAGCTGGAACCTGGCAGTCTCACCTTCGCCTGCGCGCCTGAAGAAAAAAACACCTACGAGCACTACATAGAGCAAGGCAGCGCCGGTGTCGCCAAGGTGGCCATCCGATACGGGCTCTGGGACCGGCTGGATCGCATCCTCACCGACCTGCACAGGAAGTACTCGGGATTCCCGGGCCTGATCTATGGACTGGCCGGATTCGTGGACGTTCTGGTCGATGCGTATCTCTACTCCGGAGACGAGAAGTACCTGGCCATGGCGGAGCGGCCGTTGCAAGGGCTGGCGGACTTGTACCTGTTCAAGGAAGACAGCGGCTACGCGACTCCAGGGGAGAACCTGTTCCGCATTTCCTGTGACTATGCCACCGGGACCGCAGGCATCATGCGAACGCTCCATCGGCGCGTGACCCTGTCACCGGACGAGTTCTGCCTGGACGAGATCGACGACCTGTCTGCGCGGTCCCGTTCGGCGTCTTCCCTGCCGCATCTGGAACGACTAGAGTCGGGTACAGGGATGCCTGCCGCCGCTGCGAGTCGTTGAGTCCGGAGAGGTTGATGAAGTCGCCTGCCACAGTCCATCTCCGGCGCTCGACAGCGCAGTGCTTCCTGCTGCTGCTCGGCAAGTTCCGGGCGGAATATGCGGGCGTCACTCTCTGTGCCGCTCTGGTGGGGGGAGCGGAAGGCTTGCTGCATCCCTTGTTGATGAAGGCGATTTTCGACGAGGCCTCCAGCCGCGCGGATTTCGGGCGGTTCGTCTATCTGGTTCTCGGCTATCTCGCCCTGGGACTCACCCTCAATGGCGCGATCTACTGGCTTTCCCTCTGGCAGCTGAAGCTGGACAACAAGATCGTCAGACAGATCAGCGGCGATTTGCTGCGCGCCTATTTCAGCAAGGACTACCGAGAGGTGCTGCGCGAGGGAGAAGGTTCCTACGTGGCCCGCATCCGGTCCGACGTGAAGGACGGCGTCGTCCCCATGCTCGGCCTTGTGCGGACCTTGGCGGTGAAGATCGCCACGTTCGTCGCGCTCGTCTCGGTGCTGATCTTCATCTCCTGGCAGGCATTCCTGATTCTCTCGGCCATCATCCCCATCGCCACGTTCGTGAGCATCGTGGTCGGCAAGAAGATCCGCGGCCTCACCTCCATCGAACGCGACAAGGAGGCGGTACTGTTGAATGCGCTCACCAAATCCGTGGGTGCGTTCAAGATGGTCTGCAGCTTCAGCCTGGTCCCCAAGACGCTCGGCAACTTCTCCAGGAGCATGGACGAGGTCCTGGATTCCGGATACAGGAAGTTCCGCGTCATTCGCTTGCTGCAAGGAGCCAGCGACCTGACGATGGTCATCTCCGATGTCTGCTCCATCTTCGTAGGCGCGCTGTTCGTGTTCCGCAGGCAGATGACCATTGGTTCGTTCATCGCCTTCATGAACGCCTTCTGGCGCTCTGCGACGACGCTGATCGAGATCTTCAGGCAGTGGGCGGAGCTGCACAGCCATGCAGCGACGCTCGGCAGGGTGGTGGCGTTCCTGGATGCGCCGCCCGCCACGCCCTATCATCGGATCGGGACTGCGGTCGCTGCGACGTCGATCAGCTATACGTATGGAACCAGTCCGGTGATTTCGGATTTTTCCCTGCGCCTGGAGCCGGGAACGCGTGCGCTCATCGTCGGCCATAACGGATCCGGAAAGACCACCCTCGCCAACATCCTGTCCGGCTATCTTTCGCCGTCGCAGGGTGCTCTCGAGCTCCCTGCGCGGATAAGCGCGGTGACGCTGCCGGTGCTGTTCCCGCCGATCAAGGTCCGGGACCTTGGAGCGGAAGACAGACTGCTGCAACTATTCGGGATATACGAGCCGGACATCCTGGAGTCGTATCCCGATCAATTGTCCGCCGGGCAACAGCAGAAATTGTCGCTGTCCCTCGCGCTTTCGCAGGATGCGGACCTTTATGTGCTGGACGAGCCTCTGGCCAATCTGGACATGCGCAGCCGGTCCATCGCCATGGAAGAGATCCAGAGCCGCACGCGCGGCAGGATTCTGCTGATCGTCATGCATGGCGCCGAGGAATACTTTTCAATATTCGACCAGGTGCATATGCTGGGAAAAGACCAGGCGCATGCGCAGCCGCAAGGCAATGCCGTCCCATGCTGATCCGAACGCGGCCAATGGCACCCACGTCTCGTTCTTCCCGTCCCGGCCGACTGTCGGCGCCGAACGGAGCGATTGTCCCGATGGTCCGAAGGAGTGCTTGAAGGCATGCTCGCCTACTATGTGAAGATCGCTTTGCACAACATGAAGCGCAACAGGGTGCTGACCGCGCTGATGGTGCTGGCGATCGCCGTAGGCATCGGTGCGAGCATGACGACCCTGACGGTGATGCACCTGCTGTCGGGAGATCCTCTGCCCGGCCGCAGCAAGGACCTCTACTACCCTCAGATCGACGTCAATCCACAGTCCAAGGGCCGAGAGCCGCTCGATGTTCTCGATTACCGGACGGCGATGGACCTGTGGAACGCCAAGCAGGCCGATCAGCAAACGCTGGTCGTCAACAGCCAGGTGAAACTGAGCGCGCCCGCCACGCGGCTTCCGCCGCTGATGCTGTCGATGGCGTCCACCACGTCCGACTTCTTCCCCATGTTCAACGTTCCATTTCAGTATGGGCAGGGATGGAGCCGGAACGATGACGCCGGACGCGCACGCTTGGCGGTGATTTCCTCCAGCTTGAACGAAAAGCTGTTCGGGGGAAGGAACAGCGTCGGCCAGATCGTGCGACTGGGAGGCGTCGACGTGCGGATCACCGGCGTCCTGGCGCCCTGGCGGCCGTCCCCCCTGTTCTACAAGGTGCGTGGCGGCAGGTTCGCCAATGGCGACACGTCGAGCTTCTACGGGCAGCCCGATGATATTTTCGTTCCCTTCTTTACCAGTCTCGAGGTCAATGCCGGAAACTTCCAGGCATTCACCTGCTGGGGAACCCCGGACCAGCCGGGACACCTCGAGAACGCTCCGTGCGTATGGGTGGCCCTTTGGGTCCGATTGGACGGTGCCGAGAAAGTGGCCGCCTACGATCGCTTCCTGCAGAACTACGCCGCGCAGCAGAAGGACTTGGGTCGGATCAAGTACGCGGACAACACCCGACTGCGGTCGCTGATGCAATGGCTCGATTTCAATCGCGTGGTGCCCAGCGATGTGAAGCTGCAATCCGCGCTGGCTTTCGCTTTCCTCATGATCTGTCTGACCAATGTGGTGGGCTTGCTGCTGGCGAAGTTCCTGCGGCACAGCGGAGAGACCGGGCTACGCCGGGCGCTGGGGGCCACCCGGGCCTCGGTCTTCACCCAATGCCTGGTCGAATCGGCGGCCATCGGCGTGTTCGGCGGTGTGGGCGGGCTGATGCTGACCCTGCTCGGCCTGCATCTGGTACGCCGTCAACCCGTTCCCTATGCGGACTTCGCCTATCTGGACGTATCGATGTTCCTGTTGACGTTCGCGTTGTCGGTGGCGGTCAGCTTGCTTGCGGGAATGCTGCCGGCACTGCGCGCCAGCCTGATTGAACCCGCATCGCAACTGAAGCTGCTGTAGAAGAGCCCTCATGCAGATCCGCATCGTCCTTTCCGCGCTCCGCAAGCACCGCATCGCCACCTTCCTGATCGCGCTGGAGATTTCCTTGGCCTGTGCGGTCTTCTGCAATGCCTGCTTCCTTATTTCGCAACGGCTGCAGGCGATGCGGATCGACAGCGGCGTGGACGAAGCGGCCTTGGGAACCGTCAAGCTCTCGGGATTCGACCCGCAGTCGGCCAGCGATCTCAACGCCCGGGTGGTGAACGCCCTGCGCGAGGTCCCCGCGGTGAAAGCCGTCAGCGTGGTCAACGCCGTGCCGTTCGGCGAACCTGCCGTCAGGGCCGGGGTCACCCTCGATCAGGAACAACAGCGTTTCGGCGGCGTGATCGACTTCTATGTAGGCGACGCAAGCGCCATCCAGTCCTTCGGGTTGCGCCTGCTGTCGGGACGCCTTCCCTCTTCGGAAGAGTACACGCCGGTCGCCCAATACGTTCCCTCCAATCCGCCCATACTGATCACACGGAAGCTGGCCGAGCATCTCTGGCCAGGCGAGAATCCGATCGGACAGCGCATCTGGAGCATGGACACTGCATTCAGGGTGATCGGTGTCATCGACCATCTTTCGGTATCCCAGCCCGGCGGAGGCGAGGCCGAGGATCCGGATTGGTCCGTCTTTGTGCCTGCGATCCCGGGGCCGAATCTCGTAGGCAAATACCTGATCCGGGGAAGCCCGGAGGACATCCCCAGAATCATGCGCGATGCTCGCGAAGCGGTCCTCAAGGTGGCGCCCGATGCCGTCTTCGACATGGAGCAAAGCCGGAGCCTTGCGGAGTTGCGCGACAGCTACTTCAAGAGCTCGCGAGTGATGGCGGCGATGCTGCTGGGCGTCATCGTCGCCCTGCTCGGGACGACCGCGCTGGGCATCGTCGGGCTTGCAAGCTTCTGGGTGACGCAACGCCGCAAGCAGATCGGTATTCGACGAGCGCTCGGCGCCACTCGCAGCGACATCCTGCGTTACTTCCAGATCGAGAACTTCATCATTGTCTCGCTGGGCATCGTGTTCGGCATGCTTCTCGCCTATGGCATGAGCCTGGCGCTGATGCGCGCTTACGAGTTGCCGCGGTTGCCGCTCTGGTACATGCCGATCGGTGCGGTCACGCTATGGATCCTGGGGCAGCTTGCCGTGCTGGCTCCGGCACTTCGCGCCTCGGCCATCTCCCCGGTGGCGGCGATCAGGGCGATCTGATCGCCACAGCGGTGCCGCCCGGGCCTTGTCGCGTGCCGAAGGTGAGCTGCCACTCGATCATCGCCCGCCGAGATGCGCGCGTGCCGGTGCCGCAATCCGGCGGCGGCGGCGTGCCCTACTGGAGCGCGCGTCTGGCCGGAGCGGCGCCTGAGACCGTCGTGACCTCGGGCACAGCGTGCAGGAACCCCGCAAACCATCCTGGAGATCGGCAAGCTGCTGCACTGAACCGCGCAGCGGCACGCGGCCACGCCGCCAGATCGCGATCGCCCGCCGGCAGCGCCTGAAACGCAGGCAAAAAAACACCCGGCGGTGCCGGGTGTCTTCTTTGCGAAATGGCGTCCCCACGGGGATTCGAACCCCGGTCGCCACCGTGAAAGGGTGATGTCCTAGGCCTCTAGACGATGGGGACGCTGATGATGGTGCCGCTTCGCGGACAGGCCTATGTCCGAAAACGTGGTGGAGCCAGCCGGGATCGAACCGGCGACCTCTTGCATGCCATGCAAGCGCTCTCCCAGCTGAGCTATGGCCCCACGTGTACTGGCAGAAGCGGAATCTTACCCGATTCCCGCGGAATGTACAAACCCCGCACAAAAAAAGTCCGGCAGCGCCGGACTCGAGTTTCTTGCGAATAAAATGGCGTCCCCACGGGGATTCGAACCCCGGTCGCCACCGTGAAAGGGTGATGTCCTAGGCCTCTAGACGATGGGGACGCTGATAACGATGTGGCTTTGCGGACAGGCCTAATGCCCGAAAAGTTGGTGGAGCCAGCCGGGATCGAACCGGCGACCTCTTGCATGCCATGCAAGCGCTCTCCCAGCTGAGCTATGGCCCCACGTGCTGCGAGGAGCGGAATATTAGCGATGGCGCCCGACCCGCGCAAGCGTTTTTTGAAGTTTTTTTAACGCGGCGGGAAACGCGATCCTTACACCTGCGCGCGCACGCGTCCCACGCGCGCCGCTCGACGCGGCGAAGCGCGCATCGCGATCGCAAAAAGGCATGCCGCGTGCGCGCCGGACATCGCCCGCGAAGACAGGCGTGTCGCGTTCCAAGCGCACGAGCGGAACGCATCTAGCGCGCTCAGATGCGGTCGGACCTCGACGCCGGCCCTCGCACAGCTGCTGCGTGCGCCGATGCGTACCGGAGCGACGCGAGAACTCCGCGCGTGCCATCGGCACACGCCCGCAGGCACCGCGCGACGCGAACGCGCAAGCGCGGCATCGGCCGGCGCAACGCCCGCTGCGGGCAACCGCGTCCACTCCGTTCTTTCGGACAATGCCGTACGCATCGCCGCAGGCGGCCCGCACGGGGCGCGCAAAAAACAAACGGCAGCCGAAGCTGCCGCAGGTCCTGGTGCCGAAGGTGGGACTCGAACCCACACGCTTTTAAGGGCGGCGGATTTTGAGTCCGCTGCGTCTACCGATTCCGCCACTTCGGCGCGGCCGCGAAGTATAGCCGACCGCCCTGGCCCGCGACAGGGGTAAATCCTTCATCTTTGCCTGAATCGCGGTCTAGCCGAGGCCCTTGCCCCTGCCGCTATAATTTCCGTTCCCAAACCTTAACGAGCAAGCGATGTCGGCATTGCAGGGCCTGCGCATCCTGGTGGTCGAGAACGACGAAATGAACGCCACGCTGCTGGAACTGCAGCTTGCCCAGGCCGGCGCCGACGTGGTGGGCCCGGCCGAGTCGGTACGGCAGGCGCTTGCGCTGATCGAACAGGAACGGCCGGACCGCGCGGTGCTCGATTTCCGCCTGGCCGCCGGCGAAACCAGCGAGGCGGTCGCGCGCACGCTGACCGAGCATGCCATCCCGTACGTGCTGGCCACCGGCGTCGCCGCCGAATCGCTGCCGGCAGGCTTCGGCGCCGGCGTCGTGCTGACCAAGCCGTATCTGTCCGAACAGCTGATCAAGGCGCTGGTCGATGCTCACGCAAAAATGACCGCTCGCCCTTGACAATCCCGGGTCGGGAGCCTGCCCTGCGGCAGGGATCGACTCGAGGAACACCGCCATCAACGCCCACGAACGCTCGTCCCCACCTGTCTGGCTGCCCGCCAACAGCGCCATGGGAGCGTTGCTGTGCGCCACCGATTGGTCCGGTCACGAACTGGGGCCGCTGCAGGATTGGCCGCAGAGTCTGCGTTCGGCGCTGTCGCTCTGCCTGGCCTCGCGCTTTCCGATGGTGATCCGCTGGGGCCAGCGGATGATCAATCTGTACAACGACGCCTACATCCCGATCCTCGGGATGCGCCATCCCTTCGCCTTCGGGCGTGCAGCGGCCGAGGTATGGCCGGATGCATGGCCGACGGCCGGGGTGCAGGCCGAACAGGTGCTGGCGACCGGCGAGCCGACCTGGAACGAGCACGTGCCGTTCCTGCTGACGCGCAACGGCTACAGCGAAGAGGCGTACTTCACTTTTTCCTACAGCCCCATCTTCGACGACCACGGCGGCATCGGTGGCGTACTGTGCGTGTGCACCGAGGACACGGCGCAGATCAGGCTGGAACGCGAGCGCGATGCGCTGCTGAAGGCGCTGGACGCGCAGCGGGCGCAGATGGCGGACGCGTTCGAACAGTCGCCGGCGGCGCTGGCGATCCTGCGCGGCCCGGACTACGTGGTGGAAAGCGTCAATCGGCGCTACCAGCAACTGGTCGGCGCGCGCGAGGTGGTCGGCAAGCCGCTGGCCGAGGCGATCCCGGAGATCCAGCAGCAGGGCTTCATCCGCCTGCTCGACAACGTGCGCGCCAGCGGCCTGCCCTTCACCGGCGAGTCGATGACCTTCAGCCTGCGCCGCACGCCGCACGAGACCGTCTCGGAAACCACGCTGGAGTGCGTGTACCAGCCGATGCGCGACGCCGAGGGCAAGGTCAACGGCGTGCTGGTGCACGGCATCGACCGCACCGAGCAGACCCGCGCGCAGGCCCACGACAGCTTCCTGCTGATGCTCGAGGATGCGCTGCAGAACCTGGACAGCGCCGAGGCCATCTGCGAGACCGGCGCCGAACTGCTCGGCCGGCACCTGCACGCGAACCGCTGCGCGTACGCGATCGTCGATCCCGACGAAGACGCCTTCGACGTGCGCGCCGACTACGTCGACGGCACCGCGCACCTGACCGGGCGTTTCCGCTTCAGCGATTTCGGCAGCGACCTGCTGGAATGCCTGCGCGAGAACCGGCCCTGGGTGGTGCAGGACCTGGAGGCGCATGCGCCGCCGCCGCGTTTCGACGATCCCGGCTACCGGCGCATGGGCATGCGCGCGACGCTGAGCGCGCCGCTGCACAAGGCCGGCCGGCTGGTCGCCGTGGTCGGGGTGCACCAGTTGCAGCCGCGGGTCTGGACCGCGGCGGAGATCGAACTGGTGCGGCTGGTCGCGGCGCGCTGCTGGGAATCGATGGAACGCGCCAGCGCGCAGTCGGACCTGGCGCGCAGCGAGGCGCGGCTGCGCGAACTGGCCGACGCGATGCCGCAGATCGTGTTCACCGCCACGCCCGACGGCGATGTCGACTACTTCAACCGGCGCTGGTACGAGTACACCGGCCTGCCGGTCGGCGACGCCGGCTACGACAGCTGGCGCAAGGCGCATACCGAAGACGGCCTGGCGCGGGCGCTGCAGGCCTGGACGCAAGCCGTGCGCAGCGGCCAGCCCTACGAGATCGAGTATCCGTTGCGTCACCACGACGGCAGCTACCGCTGGCATCTGGGCCGCGCGCTGCCGATCCGCGATGGCGACGGCCGGATCGTGCGCTGGATCGGCACCAACACCGATATCCACGACCGCCGTGTGGTCGAGCAGCGGCTGCAGGAAAGCGAACTGCGCTTCCGCAACCTGTGCGACAACGCGCCGGTGCTGATCTGGATGACCAATGCCGAGGGCGACTGCGAGTACGTCAGCCGCCAGTGGTACCTGTTCACCGGGCAGACCGAACCCGAAGCGCTGGGCTCGGGCTGGATGGAGAAGATCCATGCCGACGACGTCGCCGCGGTCGGCCACGCCATGACCCGCGCCGCCGCCGACCGCCGCGCGTTCTCCATCGAATACCGGTTGCGCCGCCACGACGGCGAGTACCGCTGGTGCGTGGACACCGCCATGCCGCGCTTCAGCGCCTCGGGCCAGTTCCTCGGCTTCATCGGCTCGCTGCTGGACATCGCCGAGCGCAAGCGGATCGAGAACGCCACCGCCGCCGAACGCGCGGCGCTGGAGATGATCACCACCGGCAAGCCGCTGAGCGCGGTGCTCGAATCGATCGCGCGCGGCATCGAAGCGCAGAGCGACGTGGGCCTGCGCTGCACCATCATGCTGGTCGACGAACACCGCCAGTGCCTGCTGGAAGGCGCCGCGCCGAGCATGCCCGCGGCGTTCCGCAAGATGGTGCACCGCCTGCCGATCGGCGAGCGCAGCGGCTGCTGCGGCCGCGCCGCGTTCCTGGGCCGGCAGGTGCTGTGCAGCGACGTGCGCGTGGACCCGAACTGGCAGGACTACCTGGTCCTGGCCGCCGAAGCGGACATCGTCGCCTGCTGCTCCACGCCGATCCTGGCCAGCGACGGCCAGGTGCTGGGCGTGGTCGCGCTGTACTACCCATTCGTGCACTACCCGACCATGCACGAGCAAGACCTGGCGCGCTCGGCCTCGCATCTGGCCGGCATCATCATCGAGCGCCGCGAGACCGACCAGCGCCTGCAGCAGTTGCTGGCCGCCGAACAGAACGCGCGCGGCGAGGCCGAGCGCGCCAGCCGCATGAAGGACGAGTTCCTGGCCACGCTGAGCCATGAGCTGCGCACCCCGCTCAACGCGATCCTGGGCTGGTCGCGGCTGATGCAGGGCGAGGCGGTGCGCGAGAAGGACCTGGCCAGGGGCTTGGAGGTGATCGAGCGCAGCGCCCACACGCAGGCGCAGATCATCGACGACCTGCTGGACATGAGCGCCATCCTGTCCGGCAAGGTGCGCCTGGAGGCCAGCGAGCTGGACCTGTGCGCGCTGGTCGGCGAGGCGATCGACGCGGCCCGGCCCGGCGCCGAGAGCAAGGGCATCGACATCGTCCTGACCCCGTGCAGCGATGCCCCCACCCTGCCCTATCTGGGCGATGCGGTGCGCCTGCAGCAGGTGCTGACCAACCTGATCGGCAATGCGATCAAGTTCACCCCCAGCGCCGGCAAGGTCATGGTGACCCTGGACAGCAGCACGACCCATCTGCGCATCAGCGTCAGCGATAGCGGCGTCGGCATCGATCCGCTGTTCCTGCCGCATGTCTTCGACCGTTTCCGCCAGGCCGACGCCAGCAGCACGCGCAGCGCCGGCGGCCTGGGCCTGGGCCTGGCGATCGCCAAGCAGCTGGTGGAAATGCACCACGGCCAGTTGTCGGTCAGCAGCGACGGCGTCGGCCTGGGCGCCACCTTCACCCTGCTGCTGCCGCGCAACGACCTGCAGGGCCTGGGCCCGGTACGGCGCAGCGATGCCGCCGCGCTCGCCGCCGCCGCGATGCAGCGCGGCGGGATCCGCCTGGACGGGGTGCGCGTGCTGGTCGTCGACGACGACATGGATTCGCGCGGGGTCACCCAGCGGTTCCTGCAGGAAGTCGGCGCGGTGGTCGAGACCGCGGTGTCCGCCGACGACGCCGAGTCGCTGCTGCGCGAGCGTCCCTACGACCTGCTGGTCAGCGACGTGGGCATGCCGCGCCGCGACGGACACAGCCTGATCCGCAGCGTACGTGCACGCGGCGCCGGCGCGGTCAGCCGCATCCCGGCGATCGCGCTGACCGCGTACGTGCGCGGCGAGGACCGCTCGCTGGCGCTGGAAGCCGGCTTCAACGCGCATCTGGGCAAGCCGGTGGACCCGGTCAAGCTGGTCGCGCTGGCCGCCTCGCTGATCCACCCGCAGACCGCCACCGAGCAGGATCCGAACGCGCAGGCCGAACCGGCCTGAGCCGGCGCGGCAACGCGTCGCCGCGCGCGTGCCGCGGCCAGGCCGCCGGCACGCACATCCCCATTTTTTTTCGGTCAGCCGCGCTTGGCGCGTGCGAACGCGTCGGCCAGGGCGCTGTTCTGCGGCGGCGCGGCCGCCGCGCGCGGCTTGCCGTTGCCGCCGCCATTGCCGCCGCGCGCGTCGCGCTCGCGGCGCGGCGCACCCGGCGCCGGCCGGGCACCGCCGCCATCGCGCTCGCCCGCGCGCGCCGACGCCGGCGCCGGCGCGTCGTCCAGGCGCCGGGTCAGCGCGATGCGCTTGCGTGCCACGTCCACTTCCAGCACCTTGACCTTGACGATGTCGCCGGCCTTGACCACGTCGCGCGGATCCTTGACGTAGCTGTCCGACAACGCGGAGATGTGCACCAGCCCGTCCTGGTGCACGCCGATGTCGACGAAGGCACCGAACGCGGCGACGTTGCTGACCACGCCTTCCAGCACCATGCCCGGCTTGAGGTCCTTGATGTCCTCCACCCCGTCGGCGAAGCGCGCGGCCTTGAATTCCGGGCGCGGATCGCGGCCCGGCTTCTCCAGTTCCTTGAGGATGTCGCGCACGGTCGGCACGCCGAACTTCTCGTCGGTGAACTGGTCCGGCCTGAGCGCGCGCAGGAAGCCGCCGTCGCCGATCAGCGCCTTGATCGGCTTGCCGGTGGCGCCGACGATGCGCTCCACCACCGGGTACGCCTCCGGGTGCACCGCCGAGGCGTCCAGCGGCTCGTCGCCGTCGGCGATGCGCAGGAAGCCGGCGCACTGCTCGAAGGTCTTCTCGCCCAGCCGCGGCACCTTCAGCAGGTCCTTGCGGCGCTTGAACGGGCCGTTGTCGTCGCGGTGGCGGACGATGTTCTCGGCCACGCTCGAGGACAGCCCGGACACGCGCGACAGCAACGCCGCCGAGGCGGTGTTGACGTACACGCCGACCGCGTTGACGCAGTCCTCCACGCGCGCGTCCAGCGCCCGCGCCAGCCGGTACTGGTCCACGTCGTGCTGGTACTGGCCCACGCCGATCGCCTTGGGTTCGATCTTGACCAGCTCGGCCAGCGGGTCCTGCAGGCGCCGCGCGATCGACACCGCGCCGCGCAGCGACACGTCCAGCTGCGGGAACTCCTTGGCCGCGAATTCGGACGCCGAATACACCGACGCGCCGGCCTCGCTGACCACGATCTTCTCCAGCTTCAGCTGCGGGTTCTGCTTGATCAGGTCGGCGGCGAGCTTGTCGGTCTCGCGGCTGGCGGTGCCGTTGCCGATCGCGATCAGCTCCACGCCGTGCTGCGTGCACAGCTGCCGCAGCGTGTGCAGCGACTGGTCCCACTGCCTGCGCGGCTCGTGCGGATAGATGGTGTCGGTGGCCAGCAGCTTGCCGGTGGCATCGACCACCGCGACCTTGCAGCCGGTGCGGATGCCCGGGTCCAGGCCCAGGGTCACCCGCGCGCCGGCCGGCGCGGCCAGCATCAGGTCCTGCAGGTTGTCGCCGAACACCGCGATCGCCTCGGCTTCGGCCTTCTCGCGCGCCTGGTTGAACAGGTCCAGCAGCAGGTGCATGTGCAGCTTGGCGCGCCAGGTCAGGCGGCAGGCGTCGAGCAGCCAGCGGTCGCCGGGGCGGCCCTGGTTGGCGATGCCGGCGCGCAGCGCGACGCGGCCCTCGGCGTACTGGTGGCCGGCCTCGGCATCGCTGCCCGGATCCAGTTCCAGATACACGATCTCCTCGCGGCGCGCGCGGAACAGCGCCAGCAGCCGGTGCGAGGGAATCTTGGCCAGCGCTTCGGCATGGTCGAAGTAATCGCGGTACTTGGCGCCTTCCTGCTCCTTGCCCTCGGCCACGCGCGCGCGGATCACGCCGACCTCGCCGAGCCAGCCGCGCAGTTCGCCGACCAGCGCTGCGTCTTCGCCCCAGCGCTCCATCAGGATCGCACGCGCGCCCTCCAGTGCCGCCTTGACGTCGGCCACGCCCTTGTCGGCGTCGACGAAGCCGGCGGCGAAGCTGTCCGGGGTCAGCGACGGATCGGCCAGCAAGCCATCGGCCAGCGGCTCCAGGCCGGCCTCGCGCGCGATCTGCGCCCGCGTGCGGCGCTTGGGCTTGTACGGCAGGTACAGGTCTTCCAGCCGCGACTTGGTATCGGCGGCGGCGATCTCCGCGCGCAGCGCGTCGCTGAGCTTGCCCTGTTCGTCGATGCTGGCCAGCACCGCGGCGCGGCGGTCTTCCAGCTCGCGCAGATAGGTCAGGCGGGTTTCCAGGTTGCGCAGCTGGGTGTCGTCGAGGCCGCCGGTGACCTCCTTGCGGTAGCGCGCGATGAACGGAACGCTGGCGCCCTCGTCGAGCAAGGCGATGGCGGCGCGGGCCTGGGCCGGCTGCGCGCCGATCTCGGCGGCGATGGTGTTGGCGATCTGCTGGGCGAGCTGAGTGTCGTGCATTGCGTCCGGCCGGAGCCGCCTTGCGGAAAACCGCCATTTTCGCAGCGCCCGCGCCGCCGGGGAACCCGTTGACAGGCGCGCGCCGACCTGTCGGCGTCGGCGCGCGCCGCTGGCGGCGCTGCCGACCTCAACTCACCCCGGTCGGGCCGTCCAGCACGATGCGCACCTTGCGGGTCAGCTCCAGGCGGTTGTAGGGCTTGGACAGCACCTCGAACTCGGTGCCGCCGGCGTCGGTGCGCTCGATCGAGGACTCGGCGTAGCCGGTGGTCAGCAGCACCTTGAGCTTGGGCCGGCGCCGCCGCGCCTCGCGCGCCAGCATCACCCCGTTGAGCCCGCCGGGCATGATCAGGTCCGAATACAGCAGGTCCACGTGCAGCCCGGTGTCGAGCAGCGCCAGCGCCTCGCGCGCGTTGTGCACGACGTGGGTGACGTAGCCCTGGTCCTCCAGGAACAGCCGCGCCAGTTCGGCGATGTCCGGCCGGTCCTCCACGATCAGGATCGTCTCGTCGCCCTGCCGGTCGAACGCGCGGCGGCTGCGCGAATCGCGCGGCGCCAGGTTCTCGACGTTGTCGTCGATCGGGAAGTACAGCCGCACCGTGGTGCCGTGGCCCTCCTCCGAATACAGCCGCACCGCGCCGCCGGACTGCTTGGCGAAGCCGTACACCATCGACAGGCCCAGGCCGGTGCCCTTGCCTTCGTCCTTGGTGGTGAAGAACGGATCCAGCACGTGGGCCAGCACGTCCGGCGACATGCCGCTGCCGTTGTCGGTGACCGACACGCAGACGTAGTGGCCGGGCAGCAGGTTGTCGTAGGTGGTGGGCTCGTCGGCGCGGATCGACACGTTGCGGGTCTGGATCACCAGGCGCGGCGCCGCCTGCGCGGCCATCGCGTCGCGCGCGTTGATCAGGACGTTCAGCAGCGCCACTTCGGCCTGGGTCGGGTCGATCCGGCAGTTGCGCAGGTCGGCCGCCAGGTCCAGCGAGAAGGTGATGCCGTCGCCCAGCGTGCGCTCGGCCACGTCGCTCATGCCGGCGACCAGCGCATTGAGGTTGAGCACGCGCCCTTCCAGCTTCTGCTTGCGCGCGAAGGCCAGCAATTGCTGGGTCAGCCGCGCGGCCTGGCCGGCGGCGTCGCGCGCGCGCTCCACGCTCTTGCGCAGCCGCGACGGATCCAGCGGCTCGCGCTCCACCGCATGCTCGATCAGTTCCAGATAGCCGGACATGACCTGCAGCAGGTTGTTGAAGTCGTGCGCGATGCCGCCGGTCAGCTGGCCCAGCGCTTCCATCTTCTGCGCCTGGCGCAGGGCGTCCTCGGTGTCGCGGCGGCGGCTGACGTCCAGCTGCGAGCCGAAGAAATAGACCAGCTCGCCATGCTCGTTGTAGACCGGCGAGATGAACAGCGCGTTCCAGAAGCTGGAACCGTCCTTGCGGTAGTTGAGGATCTCCACAGCGACGTCGCTGCGCGTGGCGATCGCCTCGCGCACGCTGTCCACGGTGTCGCGGTCGGTGTCCGGCCCCTGCAGGAAGCGGCAGTTGTTGCCGATCAGCTCGTCGCTGCTGTAGCCGGTCATCTCCAGGAACGCGCGGTTGACGAAGACGATCGGATTGTCGGCCTGCCTGGGATCGGTGACGATCATCGGCATGCGCGTGGTTTCCACCGCGGCGAAGAAGATGTCGCGGCGGTGGTCGGACAGGTCGAGGGTGGTGCTTTCGTGGACGGTGACGCGCGGTGCGTTGCTGGTGTCGGATGCTGGCATGGGTCGATCGTAGTTCCATGCGAACCATTGCTGGCCCGGCTAGGCGGGCGACCACACCGGGGTCCGCATGCCGGCGTCAACGCGAATAGTATTTGTGCAGCCGTTCCACCACGATATCGTCCTGCAACGATTCCAGCGCCATGATCCGCACCTGCCGATCGCTGACCGCAAGGACGCGCTCGACGTAGATCTCCGGACCGCTGTCGGTTTCCTTCATCGACTTGCTGAAGCCGTAGGGCATCACGCCCTTCTCGCCATCCTTGCTGCCACCGATGTACAGAACGACCGACATGACGCTTCCTCTTGTGGGAATTCGTGGAACTGGCGCGCAGCCTACACAGCGCGTCGTGAGGGGTATCTCCACGCAGGTTAATCGCGGCTGTTTGCCCGCAAATGACTTACATCCAACTCACGCCGGCTTAACTGGCGGTACGCATTAGTCGCGCACTCTTCAGTGCAGCGGACATGCATGGATCTCAAGAGCGGCTACCCCTTCTGGTCGGTACGCAACGGCCTGATGCAGGCCTTTCCGCAGTTGCGCAGCGACCTGCGCTGCGACGTGGCGGTCGTCGGCGGCGGCATCACCGCGGCCCTGATCGCCGACGAGCTGCTGGCCCACGGCCATGACGTCGCGGTGCTGGAGCAACGCGACATCGGCTGGGGCAGCACCGCGGCCAGCACGGCGCTGCTGCAATACGAGATCGACACGCACATGCTCGACCTGGCCAAGCGCTACGGCGAGGACGCCGCCGCCCTCGCCTACACGTCCTGCGCGCAGGCGCTGGAACGATTGCGCTCGCTGGTGCGGCCGCTGCGCGACGTCGACTTCGGCCGGAACGACAGCCTGTACTACGCCAGCCGCCGGCGCCACGTGCGCGTGCTGCAGCGGGAGCTCGAATTGCGCGCGCGCCACGGGCTGGACGTGGAATGGCTGGATGCGCAGGCGCTGCGCGCCCAATACGGCGTCCAGGCGCACGGCGCGATCCTCAGCCACCAGGCGGCGCGGGTGGATCCCTATCGCCTGGCCTACCGCCTGCTCGGCCGCGCGCGCAAGCGCGGCGCCGGCGTCTACGACCGCACCCGCGTCGCGCACATCGCGACCAACAGCCGCGGCGCCACGCTGCGCACCGACCAGGGCGTGCAGGTGCGTGCCGGGCATGTGGTGATGGCCGCCGGCTATGCCAGCCAGGACTGGCTGGACCGGCGCGTGGCCCGGAACCGCAGCAGCTATGCCTTCGTCAGCGACCCGCTGGACGCTGCGCTGCTCGGCGCGCTGCAGGACACGATGGTGTGGGAGAGCGCGCGCCCCTATCTGTACCTGCGCAGCACCGGCGACGGCCGCGTCGTCGCCGGCGGCGAAGACGACAGCGTGGACCTCCCCGCGCGCCGCGATGCGCGCGTGGACGGCAAGGCACGCACGCTGTGCCGCAAGATCGCCAAGGCGCTGCCGGGACTGGTACTTCAACCGACCTTCGCCTGGGCCGGCACCTTCGCCGAGACCGCCGACGGCCTGCCGTTCTTCGGCCCGCATCCGCAGCATGGGCCGCGCATGCAGTTCGCGATGGCCTATGGCGGCAACGGCATCACCTACAGCATGCTCGGCGCCGGCCTGCTGCGCGCGCAGATCGAGCGCCGCGCGCATCCGCTCAGGCGATTGTTCGGTTTCGGCCGGCTGGACTGAGGCTCAGCGCCATCCCGGCCACCAGCCGCGGCCGTGCAAGGCATAGCGGTCGGCGGCGCGCTCGAACGGATTGCGCACGCCGACCCCGCCGCAGGCGAAGTACACCGGCAGGAATAAGGGACCGAGCAGGAGGTACTGCAGCACGTGGGCGCGCTCGTGGTCGCCCAGGCGCACGTTCGGGTGCCGGCACAGGCCGGCGGCGTGTTCGTAGGTGGCGCAGGCCACGTCCAGGTCGTCGGCGCTGACCAGGATCACGTTGCCCAGCGTCAATGCGCCCCGCGGACCCCACGGAAAGCGGTCGAATACCAGCGCCAGCTCGCGCCGGCTGGCGCGTACGCGGGCGCCGGACAGCATGCCGGCGAGGCCGGCAATCAGGCCGAGCAGCGTGTTGGGCGAGGTCCACAGCGCACCCAGCGCGAACCCGGCCACGCGCAGCGCGACGGCGGCGGCCGTCAATCGGCTTCGTCGGGAATCAGCAGCCACAGGATCAGGTAGACCAGGATGCCGGGAAACGCGGCCGAGGCGATCGAGCCGATCACGTAGACCACGCGCAGCAGCGTCGCGCTCCAGCCGAAGCGGTGGGCGATGCCGCCGATCACGCCGGCGATCATGCGCTCGTCGCGCGAGCGCGACAGCGTGCGGGCGGGCTGGGACTGGGACATGGCGGCGGCTCCTGCGGCAAGGGCGCGCTCAGTCTGGCTGCGGCGCCGCGGACGGGGCGTGACGGCGCAGCGCCGCCAGCTGCTGCGCGAACCAGTCCGCCGCGTCCCGCTCCGGCTGGCCCGGACAGGCCACCCGGTAGGCCTTGCCGCTGGCGCTGCTGCGGCTGGCGCCGCGGGCGATGAACTGCTCCGCGCTGGCCGCCAGGTCGCGCTTGCGCAGGTAGTCGTACTTGCGTTGCAGGTGCGCCTTGGCCTCGGCCGCGGGGTACCAGCTGCCGTTGCGCTGGAACCGGCACGGCGAGGCCTGCAACGCCGCCAGCAATGCCTGGATCTCGCGCTCGGCGGACGGCGGCGGTGCGGCGGTGGCGGGAACCGCGCAGGCGCAGGCCATGGCGAACGCGACCAGCCGCAGGCCGAGCCGGCGCAGGGGCCGCGCGGCGCGGCGCGCCTGGCGCTTACTCGCCGCCATCGCGCTCGGCCAGCCAGCGGTG
This sequence comes from Xanthomonas sp. AM6, assembly GCF_025665335.1. Classification (NCBI taxonomy): domain Bacteria; kingdom Pseudomonadati; phylum Pseudomonadota; class Gammaproteobacteria; order Lysobacterales; family Lysobacteraceae; genus Xanthomonas; species Xanthomonas sp. AM6. The sequence continues at coordinate 2,345,173 of NZ_CP106869.1, read as the reverse complement.
CAGCGCCGCCGGCACTTCGCGCTGCGCGCGGCCGGACACGTAGATGCCGATGTGGCCGCCGCGAAAGCTGAGCTCGGCGTAGTCGTCGCTGCCGACCAGGCCGCGCAAGGCGCGCGAGGCGTCCGGCGGCACCAGGTGGTCCTGCTCGGCGTAGACGTTGAGCACCGGCATGTCGACCCGGGCCAGGTCCACGGCGTGCTCGCCGATGCGCGCGCGGCCGTGCATCAGCGCGTTGTCCTGGTAGAACTGCTTGACGAACTCGCGGAACGTCTCGCCGGCCAGGTCGGGCGAATCGAAGATCCATTTCTCCATGCGCAGGAAGTCTTCCAGGGCGCGCGGATCGTCGAGGATGTCCAGCAGCCCGACGTATTTCTGCAGGTTCAGCCGGAACGGCTTGAGCATCAGGTAGCTGGCGTTCATCAGGTCCGCCGGCACGTTGCCCAGCGTGTCCACGAACAGGTCCACGTCCACCTGCCGCGCCCAGTTGGACAGCATGTTGTCCGGGGTATGGAAATCCACCGGGGTCACCATCGTCACCAGGTTGCGGACCTTGGCCGGCTGCAGCGCCGCATAGCACAGCGAGAAGGTGCCGCCCTGGCAAATGCCGAGCACGTTGACCGGCGCGCCGGCGATGGCCGCACGCAGGTGATCCACCGCGCCGTCGATGTAGCGCAGCAGATAGTCCTCCAGGGTGAGGTAGCGCTCGGAGCGGTCCGGATAGCCCCAGTCCAGCACGTACACGTCCTCGCCCAGCGCCAGCAGCCCCTGCACCAGCGAGCGGTCGGCCTGCAGGTCGACCATGTACGGCCGGTTGACCAGCGCGTAGACGATCAGCAGCGGCACCTTCGCGGTCGGCGGCTTGCTGCCGACGAAGCGATACAGCACCACCTTGCCGTCGCGCCACACCTCCTGCCGCTCGGTCGCGCCGTACTGCACCTCGTCCAGCCCGGGCAGCACGCGCAGCCCTTCCATGAGCTTGCGCTGCAGCTCCAGGGTTTCCTGCAGCAGGTCGTCGCTGCTGAAGCTCAGCGGCCCTTTCATGCGCGGCTCCGGCGCGGCGCCGCGCCCGGCTTGCCGCGCGCCGGCCTGGCAGCGGACGTGGACGCCGCGGTGGGTTTGGATGTCGCGACAGGCTTGGGTTTGACCGATGGCCTGGGCGTGGCGGCGGCACGTGTGGCGGATTGCTTCGCCGCGGTCTTGGCCCGCGTGCCGGCGGGCGCCGCCTTGGACGCCGGCGCGGCCGCTGGCCTGGAGCGCGACTGCGGGCGCGGCGCGGCCTTGCCGCCCGCGGGCTTTTCCGATGGCGCCGCGGCGGCGGCAGGCGCAGCGCCCCGCTCTAGCCGGCGCAGGCGCCGTTCCAGGTCGGCGATATGCCGGTGCGCCGCATCCAGTTCGCTGCGGGTCGGCAGGCCCAGCTGCTCGCACAGCTGCTCGGTCTCGCGCTGCAGCAGCGAACGCAGGCGCATCTGCGCATTGGCGAAGCCGGCGTAGACCTCGCGGAAGTCTTCCGACAGCGCCGACGCCGCGTAGGCCTCCTCGGCGGCGTCGATCCACAGGTCGAACATCGCCCGCGCGTTGGTCAGCTGGCGGCCCGGATCCTCGTGTTCGCGCAGCTTGGCCTCGAACACGCCGAAAGCGCGATCGATCGCACCCTGCAGCTGAGCCATGTACGCCTGCAGCTGCGCCTGGTAGTCCTGCTGCGCCTTGGCCAAGGCGCGCCAGCGCGCATGGTGGTTGCGGCCCGGGCCGAAACCCGGCATCTGCAGCCATGGCGCGCTGTCGCGCTGCCAGCCCTGCAGCCACTGCGCCGCCTGCTGCAGCCACGGATCCACGCCGGCCTGGCCGGCGCCGCGCGCGGTGCCGAGCAACCATTGCAGCATCTGCTCGCGCTGGCCCTGCACCTGCTGCTTCCAGGCCTCGGCCACGTCCGCGCTGCTGGCATCGCGCCCGGCGAACTGCGCGGCCACCTGCTGCATCGCGCCGAACCAGTCGCCGGCCTGCTGCTGCAGCCGCGACACCGCGTCCTCGGCCTGCGGCGCGGCACCGCGCGGCAGCCACTGCGCCCAGGTGTCGATCGCCTCGCGCCACGAGCCGCTGCCGCCCTCGGCGGGCGGCGGCGCAGGCGCGGCGCCGCCCTGGCGCAGCGCGTCGCTCCAGGCGCTCCAGTACTGCCGCGCCAACGCCTCGAAATCGCCGGCATCGTTGCCGCCGCTAGCCTTCATCGCCACCCTCCCAGGTCAGGCGGGGATGATAGCAACTGCACCCGCTCAGGGCTTGGGAATGCGCAGGGTCTTGCTGATCATCAACGAACCGGACAGCGCGAACAGCAGCACCAGCGGGTGCAGCAGCCACGGCCCCAGCCGCCATTCGCCCCACCACAGCGCATCGCCGATATGGCCCAGGTACGCCGCCACCGCGAGCACGATCACCAGCGCCAGGCTGCTCGGGATCGGCGTGCCCTCGAAATACGGCACCTTGTCGCCGTCGCCGGCCAGTTGCTCGGCGGTGACGTTGTAGCGCGCCAGACGGCTGACCCCGCAGCACACGAAGAAGCTCAGCACCAGCCAATCCCAGCCGCCCTGCATGCCGCAGGCGTAGGCCAGCGCCGCCGGGGCGACGCCGAAGGAGATCACGTCGGCCAGCGAATCCAGTTCGCGGCCGAGGGTGGAGGAGGACTTGCGCCAGCGCGCCACGCGCCCGTCCAGCGCGTCGAACACGAACGCCAGCGGGATCAGCGCCATGCCGATCAGCAGGTCGCTGCGCCGGCCCTCCTGCAGGAAGCGCATCGCCGCGAACACCGCGCCGGTGCCGCAGAAGGCGTTGGCCAGGGTGAACCAGTCGGCCAACTGGAATTCGCGCAGCATGGAGAAGTGGCGTTTCATCGGCATAGCGTGGCGGATCCGGCGTGAGAAGGGTGCGACCGGCACAGGGTAGCCTGGCGCCGGCGCACTGGCGAGACCGCGGCCATGGCGCCGTCGCGCCGCGCTGCTACGCTGCGCAGCTCCCTCCCCCGACAGGTGCTTCCCATGCAGACCGTCCTGATCACCGGCGCCGCCAGCGGCATCGGCGCCGGCATCGCCCGCGAACTGGCCGCCGGCGGCCGCCACATCGTCATCAGCGACCTGGATGCGGGCGCGGCCGGCGCGGTCGCCGCGCAGCTGCGCGCGGCCGGCGGTTCGGCCGAAGCGGTGGCGCTGGACGTCGCCAGCGAGGCCAGCATCGGCGCGGCGCTGGCGGCGCTGTCGCGGCCGGTGGACGTGCTGGTCAACAACGCCGGGCTGCAGCACGTGGCGCCGCTGCAGGAGTTCCCGATGGCCAAGTGGAGCCTGCTGGTGGAGGTGATGCTGACCGGCGTGGCGCGGCTGACCCAGGCGCTGCTGCCGGGCATGCGCGAACGCGGCTTCGGCCGCATCGTCAACATCGGCAGCATCCACTCGCTGGTCGCCAGCCCGTACAAGAGCGCCTACGTCGCCGCCAAGCACGGCCTGGTCGGATTTTCCAAGGCGATCGCGCTGGAGACCGCCGATACCGACATCACCATCAACACGCTGTGCCCCAGCTACGTGAAGACGCCGCTGGTGGACAGCCAGATCGCCGACCAGGCGCGCACCCGCGGCATTTCCGAGGCCGACGTGATCGCGCAGGTGATGCTCAAGCCGATGCCCAAGGGCGTGTTCATCGCCTACGACGAGCTGGCCGGCTGCGTCGCGTTCCTGGCCTCGCCGGCGGCGCGCAACATCACCGCGCAGACCATCGCGATCGACGGCGGCTGGACCGCGCAGTAGCGGCGCGGCGCGTTTCGGCAAGGCCGGCATCGGCCAGGGCGGCGATCGGCGCTGGCGAATTTTTCGCCAATACGTCGGCAGGCGTCGCGCTGCAACGCGGCGCCGCCCTTATCCACAGACTTTGGCCGATTCCATCCACACCCGCTGTGGAGAAGCCCGGCAAGGCCTGGTGAAATTTTCGCCATCCGGAAAAACCAGGCAGCGAATTCAGCGACTTGCCATGCTTGCCCACAGGCTTGTGCAGGATCGATCCACAGCCGCTGTGGACAAGCCGAGCGCAGCGGCGCGCAGGCGCGGCGCGCTCAGACCCGCGAGTAGCGCCACGACAGCATGCGCCCGTCGCGATACGGCATCACCCCGTGGAACGGGCGCGGATCGCCGTCGAACACCAACGGCAGGAAATGGCGGTCGCCCTCCCACAGCGGCAGCGATTCCATCTCCGCCACCGGCACCCAGGCCAAAGTGCCTTCGGCGTTCTCGGCGAACGGCTCCCCGCGGTAGGCGCTGATCAGGAACAGGAAGCCCAGCCAGTCCTCGCCATGCTTGCCGAAGCCGGGCCAGCTGATGGTGCCGCGCAGCTGCAGCGCCTCGCATTCGATGCCGGCCTCTTCGCGGATCTCGCGGCGCATGCCGTCGAGCACGTCCTCGTCCGCCTCGACCTTGCCGCCCAGGCCGTTGTACTTGCCCAGGTGATGGTCGCCGGGCCGCGCGTTGCGATGGATCAGCAGCACCTTGGAACGGTCGGGCGAGAGCACGTAGCCCAGGGTGGCGACGATCGGGGTGTAGGGCATGCGGCGGTCGGGCGAGTCGGCGGGCGCGCAGTATGCCGCATCCGCCGCGGCGCGCGGTCTAGGCCACCGGCGTCGGCGCGCCCTGCGCCGGCCGCGGCAACGGCGCGGCCGGCTTCAGCGTGGCCACGCCATGGCCGCGCTCGGCCAGGTACTCCAGCCATTTGCTGAGGAAGGTGTTCATGCGCATGCGGTGGCTGATCAGCTCCGCCGGCGGCGGATACAGCCCCATCACGTCCTGCCAGCGGCGGCCGACGTAGCAGTGCGTGGTCTCGGCCTGGCGCGCGTCGCGGTACAGGCGCACGTAGGCCGAGGGGTCCGGCTCGCCGGTGAGCGGGTCGCACAGGTCGTAGGTGAGGCGCAGCTCCACCGTGTAGCGGTGGTGCTCGATCACGTCCAGGCGCAGGTCCAGGCCGTCGCCGACCGAGGACAGGTAGCTGCCCACGGCCAGGTCCGAGGGCACGAACAGGCGGTTCAGGTGCACGAAGTTCTCGGCATACAGCCCCATCAGCCAGCCGAATCGGCTGAGCCGGGGGATGCGTTCGCTGCGGGTCAGGGCGTGCTGCATGGGGCCGATGCTACACGCTGCGCCGCCCGCGCGGCAGCATTGACGGATCGCCCGCGGCGGCCTACCTTGGAAGTCTCGGCAGCGCGATTGGAGCCCCTGCCCGACACGCAGGTCCTGCGCCGTCGCCAGCCCCCGCCGCATTCAGAACATCTCGCGCTGCAGGCCCAGCGTCGCCAGCACCTTGCTGGAAATCTCCTCGATCGAGGTATGCGTGGTGCTCAGGGTCGGGATCCGCTCCATCCTGAACATGGTCTCGGCCGCGGACACCTCGCGACGGCAGGTCTCCAGGTTGGAATAGCGCGAATTCGGCCGCCGCTCCTGGCGGATCTGCTGCAGGCGGTCCGGATCGATGGTCAGCCCGAACAGCTTGTTGCGGTACGGGCGCAGCCGCGGCGGCAGCCGGTCGTGCTCCAGGTCCTCCTCGGTCAGCGGATAGTTGGCCGCGCGCACGCCGTAGTGCAGCGCCAGGTAGATGCAGGTCGGCGTCTTGCCGGCGCGCGAGACGGCGACCAGGATCAGGTCGGCCTCGTCGTAGTTGATCGCGATGCCGTCGTCGTGGGCCAGCGCGAAGTTCATCGCGTTGATGCGGCGGTGGTAGGTCTCGAAATCGACCATGCCGTGCGCCCGCCCCACCCGCGAATGCCGCGGCGCGTTCAATTCGCGCTCCAGCGGCTCGATGAACGGCGCGAACACGTCGAGCATCAGCGCGCCGCTTTCGGACAGCAGCATGCTCAGCTGCGGATCGACGCAGGAGTTGACCACGATCGGCCGCACCTGGTAACGCTCGCCCGCGGCATGGATGCGCTGCGCCGCTTCGCGCGCTTTTTCCGGATCGTCGATGAACGACATGCGGTCGGTGACGAAGCTGAAACCGCTGAACTGGGTGAGCAGGCTATGCCCAATGGTTTCAGCGGTGATACCGGTTCCATCGGACACGTAGAACACCGGTCGGATCGTCGACATAGCCTGAATTCTCCCTGCTGAAACCCAACGGATGCACCCGCCCGCGCTTGTGCCGACTCGGGTGCGCACTGCATGATATCGGCTTCTTCCCCCATGGACGCGGCCACTCTGCCCGCCTCGGGCGATGGCCCAACGGAGCATCGCGCTTGAACGAGAACATCCTTTGGTTGCACGAGTTGCGCTTGACCGACCTGGCCCGCGTCGGTGGCAAGAACTCTTCCCTCGGCGAAATGATCGGCAACCTGGCGGGTTTGGGAGTCTCGGTACCCGGCGGCTTCGCCACCACTGCCGAAGCGTTCAAGGCGTTCGTCGCCCACAACAACCTCTACCAGCGCATCTTCGACAAGCTGGAAACGCTGGACGTGGAAGACGTCGGCGCGCTGACCGCGGCCGGCAAGGAAATCCGCGGCTGGGTCACCGAGGCGCCGCTGCAGCCCGAGCTGGACCAGGCGATCCGCGAGGCCTATGCGCAGCTGTGCGCCGAGAACGGCGGCGGCGAAGTCGCCGTGGCGGTGCGCTCCTCGGCCACCGCCGAGGACCTGCCCGACGCCAGCTTCGCCGGCCAGCAGGAGACCTTCCTCAACGTGACCGGCGCCGACGACGTGCTGCACAAGGTCAAGGAAGTCTTCGCCAGCCTGTACAACGACCGCGCCATCGCCTACCGCGTGCACCACGGCTTCAAGCACGAGGACGTGTTCCTGTCGGCCGGCGTGCAGCTGATGGTGCGCTCCGGCGTCGGCGCCTCCGGCGTGCTGTTCACGCTCGACACCGAGTCCGGTTTCCGCGACGTGGTGTTCGTTACCTCGAGCTTCGGCCTCGGCGAGATGGTCGTGCAGGGCGCAGTCAATCCCGACGAGTTCTACGTCTACAAGCCCACCCTCAATGCCGGCAAGCCGGCGATCCTGCGCCGTTCGCTGGGCAGCAAGCTGATCCGCATGGTGTACTCGGACGTGCCCGGCGAGCGCGTGCGCATCGAGGACACCCCGGCCGAACTGCGCAACACCTTCTCGATCAGCGACGAGGACGTGCAGGAACTGTCCAAGCAGGCGCTGGTGATCGAGAAGCACTACCAGCGGCCGATGGACATCGAGTGGGCCAAGGACGGCGTCAGCGGCAAGCTGTTCATCGTGCAGGCGCGGCCGGAGACGGTGAAGTCGCGCGGCCATGCCACCCAGATCGAGCGCTTCGCGCTGGAAAAGCGCGGCACGGTGATCGCCGAAGGCCGCGCCATCGGCCAGAAGATCGGCGCCGGCGTGGCCCGCGTGGTGCGCAGCCTGGAGGACATGAGCCGGGTGCAGCCCGGCGACGTGCTGGTCGCGGACATGACCGACCCCGATTGGGAACCGGTGATGAAGCGCGCCTCGGCGATCGTCACCAACCGCGGCGGCCGCACCTGCCACGCGGCGATCATCGCCCGCGAGCTGGGCGTGCCGGCGGTGGTCGGCACCGGCAACGCGATGGAGCTGATCGAGGATGGCCGCGAGGTCACGGTCAGCTGCGCCGAGGGCGACACCGGCTTCATCTACGCCGACGTGCTGCCGTTCGAGCGCACCACCACCGACCTGGGCAACATGCCGCCGGCGCCGCTGAAGATCATGATGAACGTGGCCAACCCGGAGCGCGCGTTCGACTTCGGCCAGCTGCCCAACGCCGGCATCGGCCTGGCGCGGCTGGAGATGATCATCGCCGCGCACATCGGCATCCATCCCAACGCGCTGCTGGAATACGCCAAGCAGGACGCGGCGACCAAGAAGAAGATCGACGAGAAGATCGCCGGCTACGCCGATCCGGTCACGTTCTACATCAACCGCCTGGCCGAAGGCATCGCCACGCTGACCGCGTCGGTGGCGCCGAACCCGGTGATCGTGCGCCTGTCGGACTTCAAGTCCAACGAGTACGCCAACCTGATCGGCGGCAGCAACTACGAGCCGCACGAAGAGAACCCGATGATCGGCTTCCGCGGCGCCAGCCGCTACGTCGATCCGAGCTTCTCGGCCGCGTTCGCGCTGGAATGCAAGGCGGTGCTCAAGGTCCGCAACGAGATGGGCCTGGACAACATGTGGGTGATGATCCCGTTCGTGCGCACCCTCGAGGAAGGCCGCAAGGTCATCGAGGTGCTGGCCCAGAACGGGCTGCGCCAGGGCGAGAACAACCTGAAGATCATCATGATGTGCGAGGTGCCGTCGAACGCGCTGCTGGCCGACGAGTTCCTGGAGATCTTCGACGGCTTCTCGATCGGCTCCAACGACCTGACCCAGCTCACCCTGGGCCTGGACCGCGATTCGTCGATCGTGGCGCACCTGTTCGACGAGCGCAATCCGGCGGTGAAGAAGATGCTGTCGATGGCGATCAAGGCCGCGCGCGCCAAGGGCAAGTACGTGGGCATCTGCGGCCAGGGTCCGTCGGACCATCCCGACCTGGCCGAGTGGCTGATGCAGGAAGGCATCGAGTCGGTGTCGCTGAACCCCGATACCGTGGTCGATACCTGGCTGCGCCTGGCCAAGCTGAAGAGCCAGGGCTGATGGGCATGGCGGGAACCTGGCTGGCGGCAGCTGCGGCTGCGGCGGCCGCCCCCGCCGCGCCGGCGCGGGCGCGGCAATCCTTCGACTGGCGCGACCTGGACTGGGCGCAGTACGCGCTCAACTGGGGCGTGGCGCTGGTCATCCTGGTACTGGGGATGTGGATCGCCAAGCGCCTGAGCCAGTGGCTGCACCGCGCGCTGGTGCGCGCGCGGGTGGAGACCACGCTCAGCAACTTCCTGCGCAACGTCGCCTATGCGCTGCTGCTGGTGCTGGTGTTCGTGTCGGCGCTGCAGAAGGTCGGGGTGCCGCCGACCTCGCTGTTCGCGGTGCTCGGCGCGGCCGGCCTGGCGGTCGGCCTGGCGCTGAAGGATTCGCTGTCCAACATCGCCTCGGGGGTGATGCTGATCGTGCTGCGGCCGATGCGCGACGGCGACCACGTGGTGGTGGCCGGGCAGGAAGGCATCGTCGACGAGATCCGGATCTTCCAGACCCGCATCCGCAGCTTCGACGAGCGCATGATCACCCTGCCCAACAGCACCATCACCACCGCGCCGATCGTCAACTACAGCACCCTGCCCAACCGGCGCCTGGAGATCACCGTCGGCGTCGGCTATGGCGACGACCTGAAGAAGGCCCAGCAGCTGTTGCTGCAGATCGCCCAGGACAACCCGAACATCCTGGAGACGCCGGCGCCGTTCGTGCAGGTCACCAACCTGGGCGAGAGCACGGTGGACCTGATGCTGTTCGCCTACGCCAGGAACGGCGACTTCGGCGCGGCCAAGAGCACCACGCTGGAGAACATCCGCAACCAGCTGCTGGAGAACGGGCTCAGCATCCCCTACCCGCAGCGCGACCTGCACGTGTACCACCACGATGCCGACGGCCGACCGATCGCCGAGCTGCTGCTGAAGGGCGTGACCGACGACGGCGAGACCAAGCCGGGGCCGCCGCTGGCGCGTTGATGCGATCCCGGCGCGCAGGGCGGTGCCGGGCGGGCACGGCGCGCCGCGCGTGCCCTCAGCGCGCGTTGCCGCCCTGCCCGCCCAGCGCGCCCATGAACGGCCGGTAGTAGCGCAGTTCGTCGATCGAATCGTGCACGTCGCTGAGCGCGGTGTGCGAGGAGGTCTTGTTCAGTCCCGAGGCGATCGCCGGCGCCCAGCGCCGCGCCAGTTCCTTCAACGTGGACACGTCCAGGTTGCGGTAGTGGAAGAAGCGTTCCAGCCGCGGCATCTGCCGGTGCAGGAAGCGCCGGTCCTGGCAGATCGAATTGCCGCACATCGGCGAGGCGCCGGGCTTGCACCACTGCGCCAGGAACGCCACGGTCTGCGCCTCGGCCTGGGCCAGGGTGACCTGGCTGTCGAGCACGCGCTGCCACAGCCCGGAATGGCGGTGCTGGTTGCGGTTCCACTCGTCCATCGCCTGCAGCGTCTGCAGCGGATGGGCGATGGCGAATTCCGGCCCTTCGGCCAATACGTTGAGTTGCGCGTCGGTGACCACCGTGGCGATCTCGATGATCGAATCCTTGTCGGTATCCAATCCGGTCATTTCCAGGTCGATCCAGATCAGACGATCGCTGTCCACACGCGGTTCCGCCATAGCACCATCCAGTCGTTCGCGGCGGCGCTGCCGGCGCGGGGGTTTCGTATCGGTCGCGCATGATACCGCGCGTGGCGCAGCGGCTTCACATCGCGCGGCGGCCGCGCCGTGCTCGCTCAGCCGCCGAGCAGCGGCCTGCCGCGCTTGGCGCGGAAATAGTTGGTCAGGCGCAGCCCGGCCGGCGCCGCCAGCACGCCGCCGCGCACCTGCACGCGGTGGTTGTGGCGCGGATCGGCGAGCAGGTCGAACACGCTGCCGCAGGCGCCGGTCTTCGGGTCCGACGCCGCGTAGACCAGCTGCGCCACGCGCGCATGCACCACCGCCATCGCGCACATCGCGCACGGCTCCAGGGTCACGTACAGGGTGCTGCCGACCAGGCGGTGGTTGCCGAGCCGGCGCCCGGCCTGGCGCATGGCCACGATCTCGGCGTGCGCGCTGGGATCGTGCTCGGCGATGTTGAGGTTCCAGCCCTCGCCCAGCACCTCGTCGGCGGCCGAGACCAGCACCGCGCCGACCGGGATCTCGTCGAACTCGCGCTCGGCGCGGTCGGCCAGGGCCAGCGCGTGCCGCATCCAGCGCTCGTCGCGCGCGGCGCTGTCGTCCGTGCCGTTCATCGCGCCGCGGCGTGCTTGCGCACGAACTCGGCGAACACCGCCAGCGTGGCTTCGCTGACGTGGTGCTCGATGCCCTCGGCGTCGCGGCGCGCGGTGTCCTCGTCGATGCCCAGGGCCAGCAGGAACTGCTCCACGGTCTGGTGCCGCTGCCGGCTGGCGGCGGCCAGCGCCTCGCCCTCGGGGGTCAGGAACACGCCGCGATACGGCCGCTGCACCGCCCATCCGCCCTTGACCAGCCGCTTGAGCATCTTCGCCACGGTCGGCTGGGCCACGCCCAGGCGCGCGGCGATGTCCACCTGCCGCGCCTCGCCGCCGTCGGCCAGCAGGTCGGAAATCAGCTCCACGTAATCCTCGATCAGTTCCAGGCGGTGCGCCTCGCGCACCTGGCGGAAGCTCTCGACCTGTACCTGCGCGTCGAGCAGCGCCGCCCCTGGCGCCGTCAACTTCCCGCTTTTCTGCATCGCAACGCCCTTGTCCGGTGCCGGCGAACGCCGGCCGCCGCCTATTCTGGACGAAATCGCGCCTATCGCAGCGATTGGATTTGCCAATGCTAAGGAGAATAGCCAGTGCTATATACTGAGCTCGCCTTCCCACGCATTGCGTCCGCCATGGCCGATCCCTTGCCCCTGTCCGATTCCCACGCCGCCTGGCCGCAGGCCGGCGGCCCGCCGCGGCGCAGCCTGGGACGCATGAACGGCAGCGTCGCCGTGCCCGGCGGCGGGCTCGGCTGGCGCCGCTTCCTGGCCTTCCTCGGGCCTGGCTACATGGTGTCGGTGGGCTACATGGACCCGGGCAACTGGGCCACCGACCTCGCCGGCGGTTCGCACTTCGGCTACCTGCTGCTGTCGGTGATCCTGCTGTCGAACCTGATGGCGATCGTGCTGCAGGGCCTGGCGGCGCGGCTGGGCATCGCCACCGGCCGCGACCTGGCGCAGGCCTGCCGCGAGCACTATCCCAGGCCGGTCAACTTCCTGCTGTGGCTGGCCTGCGAGGCGGCGATCGTGGCCTGCGACCTGGCCGAGGTGATCGGCACCGCGATCGCGCTGAAACTGCTGTTCGGCATTCCGCTGACCCTGGGCGCGATCATCACCGCGATCGACGCGCTGCTGGTGCTGTACCTGATGCGGCGCGGCTTCCGCACCCTGGAAGCGTTCGTGATCGCGCTGCTGCTGGTGATCTTCGCCTGCTTCATGGTGCAGATCGCGCTGGCCGCGCCGCCGCTGCGCGAGGTGCTGGCCGGCTTCATCCCGCGCGCCGAGGTGGTGACCAACCCGGCCGCGCTGTACCTGGCGATCGGGATCATCGGCGCGACGGTGATGCCGCACAACCTGTACCTGCATTCGTCGATCGTGCAGACCCGCGCCTACGAGCGCAACGACAGCGGCCGCCGCTCGGCGCTGCGCTGGGCGCTGACCGACAGCACCATCGCGCTGAGCCTGGCGCTGTTCGTCAACGCCGCGATCCTGGTGCTGGCCGCCGCGGTGTTCCATGCGCACGGCCGCACCGACGTGGAGGAAATCGAGCAGGCCTACGAACTGCTGGCGCCGATGCTCGGGGTCGGCGTGGCTTCGACCCTGTTCGCGGTGGCGCTGCTGGCCTCGGGCATCAATTCCACGGTGACCGCGACGCTGGCCGGGCAGATCGTGATGGAGGGCTTCCTGCACCTGCGCATCCCGGCGTGGGCGCGGCGCCTGCTGACCCGCGGCCTGGCGATCGTGCCGGTGGTGGTGGTGACCTGGCTGTACGGCGAGCAAGGCACCGCCAAGCTGCTGGTGCTGAGCCAGGTGCTGCTGTCGATGCAGCTGCCGTTCGCGGTGATCCCGCTGGTGCGCTTCGTCGCCGACAAACGCAAGATGGGCGCGCTGGTGGCGCCGCGCTGGCTGGTCTGGCTGTCGTGGGCGATCGCCACGTTGATCGTGGCGCTGAACGTGAAACTGCTCGCGGACACGCTGCTGCACTGAGCAGGCCGCATCGACGCCCGCCCGGCACCGACGTTCGCCGACCCTCGGCCGCAGGCGGTAACGGGCGGCTGACGGTGGGTGCGCCGTGCACCGTCGCAGTGCATGGCCGGCGGCAGCGGCCGCCGGAAATCGGCTGACCGGCGACGCCGCTGCGGACATGCCGGCAGCTGCGCGCGGACGCCCTCGCGTGCCGCGACCGCAACGCCCGCGCATCCGCTCGCCGCCACGGCGCGGTGCCGCTGCTGCCTTCGTCCACGACATCCTGCCGCACGCGGCGCGGCTCGCGGCGCTCAAGTCGGCGGCCGCGCGGCCGCTACCCCCTTCAGCGTTTTGCCCGAACCTCCGAATGCCGGCGACGGCATTCCGCTCCCCTCTTCTCCCTCCTGGAGGCTGCCATGCTTCGACACTCCTTGCGGGTACGCCTGCTGCTGCCGGTACTCGCCCTGGTCCTGATCGTGGTCGTCGTGCTCACCCTGGTGCTGGCGGTCAGCGAAGCCGAGCGGGTCAAGCGCGACGCCGGCGCCTCGATCGTGCGCCAGCAGTCGGCCCTGCAGAGCCTGCTGGCGGTGACCCGCTCGATCATGCTCGAACGCGTGCAGGGCTCCATGCGCCTGCTGCGCCAGCAAGGCGCGGCGCTCGGCGAGCCCAGCGTCGGCGTGCAGGTGGACGTCGCCGGCCGCCCTGCCCCCGACCTGCTGTTCGGTTCCCATTCGCAGGCCGGCAACCATGCGCTGGTCGACGGCGTGACCAGCACGCTGGACGGCACCGCCACGATCTTCTCGCGCGCCGGCGACGACTACGTGCGCATCTCCACCAACGTGACCAACGCCCAGGGCGGCCGCGCGGTCGGCACCGTGCTCGACCCGCGCGGCCAGGTGATCGGGCGCATCCGCAAGGGCGAGAGCTTCTACGGCGTGGTCGACATCCTCGGCACCCCCTACGTCACCGGCTACGAGCCGATCGTGCCGGGACCGGCCGGCGAGCCGATCGGGATCTGGTACGTCGGCTACAAGACCGACCTGCAGGCGCTGGACAAGGTGATCGGCGCCGCGCACGTGCTCGACTCCGGCTTCATCGCGCTGTTCGACAGCACCGGCAAGCTGCGCTTCCAGTCCAAGACCGGCGCCACCACCGATCCGGCCGCGATCGAGCGCATCGTCGCGCAGCGCCCGGCCGACTGGGTGGTGACCCGCGAGGAGGTGCCGGGCTGGGGCTTCACCCTGGTGTCTGCCTATCCCAAGAGCGACGTGGACCGGGTGATCGTGCGCCAGTCGCTGTGGATCGGCGGCATCGGCCTGCTGGTGTGCGCGCTGCTGCTGGGGCTGCAGTGGATGCTGATCTGGACCCGCGTGCTGCGCCCGATCCAGAACCTGACCACCGTGGCCGAGGAGCTGAGCCTGGGCAAGTGGAACCACAGCATCGGCGAGGTCGCGCTGAAGGACGAAATCGGCACGCTCGCCCGCGCCATCGCGCGCCTGTCCAACAGCGTGCGGCTGGCGATGGAGCGGCTGAGCAAGCGCTGAGGCGATTGCGACCGCCGACGCTTGCCGACCGACCGAGGACGCCATGGCCACTGAATTCAGACCACTGATCGAGATCCTGCGCGAGCTCAAGGCGCTCGCCGCGCGCCAGGCCTCCGGCTTCTTCTTCGTGGTCACCGAGGAAACCCATTCGTGCATCATCCGCCTGCATGCCGGCCAGGTGGAGGAAGTGGTGTTCCGCATGCTGCGCAACGACGAGGCGGTGCAGCGGCTGTCGATGGTGGCCGCGGCGCGGGCGCGCTTCCAGGCCGATCCGGCCAGCCACGGCGGCAACGCCAGGGGCAGCTTGAGCGAGGCGTCGCGGCAGTGGCTGCTCGGCGGCTTCGAGCACGACCTGGGGGCGCCGCCGGCGCCGGTGCCGGTGGCGCCGGAGCCTGCATCGGCACCATCGCCGTCGGTCGCGCAGGACATCGCCTCCGGCGCGCACGCGCCCGACCCGCGCCAGCGGCAGACCATCGAGCAGGTCGCGCTGCAGTATTTCGGCCCGATCGCGGGCATGCTCTGCGACGAAGTGTTCGACGTGCCGGGCGAGCTGCAGACGCAACTGGAGCAGCTGGCCACGAACCTGGCCTCGCCCGACGAGACGCGGCGCTTCCTCAACGACGTGCGCGCCGCGCTGGCGCGACTGCCGGCCTAGACGGCGCCGCGACGCTGCCGCTGCGCCGCCCGTCCGGTCACGAACACAGCGTCGTGGCTTCCGACTTGCCGGGCGTGCCCGCATTGGCCCGCACCTGTTGCAGCGCCGCCGCCAGTTCGTCCAGCCGATAGGGCTTGGACAGGATCTGCACGCCTTCGGCTTCGGCCGCGGACTTGACCGCTTCCGCATAACCGCTGGTGAGCAGGATCGGCAGCGCCTCGCGCCGCGCGCGGATCTCGTGGACCAGTTCCAGGCCGTTCATGCCGCCGGGCATCATGATGTCGGAGAACACGATGTCCACCGCGCGCTCGTTGGCCAGCGCGCCCAACGCCGCCGCCGCACTGGCCACGCGGGTGACCTGGTAGCCCAGCTGGCGCAGCATCTCGCCGACCAGGGCCGCCACTTCGTCGTCGTCCTCCACCAGCAGCACAAAGCCGGCTTCGCCCGGGGAGCGGCGCGCGACCTGCACGTCCACCAGGTGCCGCTCGTCCGCCGCCGGCGCGCGGAACGAGCGCGGCAGCAGCAGGTGCATCGCCGTGCCCTGCCCGACGTCGCTGTCGATGTGGATCGAACCGCCGGACTGCTGCACGAATCCGTGCACCTGCGCCAGGCCCAGGCCCGAGCCCTTGCCGATGTCCTTGGTGGTGTAGAACGGCTCGAACACCCGCGCCTTGACCTCCGGCGCCATGCCGGTGCCGGTGTCGATGATCGACAGGCGGATGAAATCGGGATCGCCCTTGCCGGTGCCCGGCACGTTCTGCGCCCGCACCACGATGGTGCCGCCGTTGGGCATCGCGTCGCGCGCGTTGACCGTGAGATTGAGCACCACCAGTTCCAGTTCGCCCGGATCCACCTCGATCGGCCACAGGCCGTCGGCGAAATCGAAGTCCACGTGCACGTCGCCGCGCAGGCTGCGGTCCAGCAGTTCGCGCATGCCGCCGATCTGCTGGGTCAGGTCGACCGGTTCGGGCTTGAGTTCCTGCCGCCGCGAGAACGCCAGCAGCTGCCGGGTCAGCCCCGCGCCGCGCTGCGCCGCCTTCTGCATGCCGTCCATCAGCCGCTTGCGCACCGCCGGATCGGCCTGCGTGTCGAGCATCGCCAGACCGCCGGAGATCACCATCAGCAGGTTGTTGAAATCGTGCGCGACGCCGCCGGTCAACTGCCCGATCGCCTCGATCTTCTGCGCCTGGCGCAGGGTTTCCTCGACCCGCGCGCGCTCGTCCATCTGCGTGCGCAGCAGGCGGTTGGCCTCTTCCAGCTCGCGCGTGCGCGCCACCACCTGCGCTTCCAGTTCCTGCGCCGCCGAGGCCTGCGCCTGCAGCAGCGAGCGCACTTCGTACTGGCGGGCGCGGGCGCGCAGCGCGGCGCGGATGGTGCTGGTGAAGGTGATGGCCTGCACCGGCCGCTCCAGCAGCGCCACGTTGCGCAGCGAGGCCACCAGGTTGCGCCGCCAGGCCACCACCGACGGTTGTTCCTGATGGCTGGTCAGTACCAGGAACGGCAGGTCCGACCATGCCGGCTGCGCGTCGGCCCAGGCGTACAGCGCCGCCGCGTCCTTGCCGAACAGGCCTTCCTCGGCAATGAACACCGCCGCGGCGCCGATGTCCAGCTCGCGCACCAGCGCGTCCAGGTCCGCGCAGTTGTAGGCCACCACCCCGCCTCGCCGCAGCAGTTCCACCGAGGCCGCGCCGTCGCGCCCGATCGGAGCATGGACGAGAACGCGGTGCTCGGTCGCAGCACTGCTGCTCATGCAGGGGTATCCAGCAGCGGCAGATCCTCTCCGCTGTAGCGTGGCGTTCCGGAGAAGATGCCGCTGAAGCCCTTGAGCGGCGGGCCGACATGGATGCCGCCGCCGCTGAGGCGGAATTCGCGGATGGTGTTCTCGTGACTGCCGCTGCGCTTCTTCACCACCGACAGCGCACGCCGCACCATGCCGTTCACCTCGAAATAGCGCAGCATCAGCACCGAATCGCTCAGGTAGCTCAGATCCAGCGGCGTTTCCATCGGGCCGACCAGGCCGTGCTGCGCCAGCACCAGGATGGTCAGCACGCCCTGCTGGCCCAGGTAGCTGAGCAGCTCGTGCATCTGCAGGATCAGGAAGCGCTCGTCCGGCATCGCATTGAGGTAGCCGTTGAGGCTGTCGATGACGATCACCTTGGCCCCGTCCACCTCCACGCTGCGGCGCACCGTCGCGGCGAACTGGCCCGGCGACATCTCCGCCGGATCGATCTGCTGGAAGCGGATCAGGCCGTTGACGAGTTTTTCCTGCAGCGGCAGCCCCAGGGTGCGGGCGCGCGCCTCCACCGTGCTGCGGCCCTCGTCGAAGGCGAAGAACACGCTGTGTTCGCCGCGCTCGGCCGCGGCGATGGCGAAGCTCAACGCCAGCGAGGACTTGCCCACGCCGGCCGCGCCCAGCAGCAGGACATTGGTGCCGCGCTCCAGCCCGCCGCCGAGCAGCCGGTCCAGCTCGGCGTTGCCGCTGGGGGCGACGTCGTCGATGTGGTGGTGCTTGTATTCGGCCGCGACCAGGCGCGGATAGATCGCCAGTCCGCCCTTCTCGATGGTGAAGTCGTGGTAGCCGCCGCGGAACTGGATGCCGCGCATCTTGATCACGCGCAGGCGCCGGCGTTCGGCGCCGTAGTCGATGGCCAGCTGCTCCAGCAGCACCACGCCATGGGTGATGGAATGCAGCTGCAGGTCGTTTTCCTGCGAGGACAGATCGTCGAGCAGGATCACCGTGCACTGGCGGCTGGCGAAGAAATGCTTCAGCGCCAGCACCTGGCGGCGGTAGCGCAGCGGACTCTGCGCCAGCAGGCGCAGTTCCGACAGGCTGTCCAGGACCACGCGGCTGGGATTGAGCTGTTCGACCTTGTCGAAGATCAGCTTGGTGGTCTCGGTCAGTTCCATTTCCGCCGGATGGAACACGGTGAGCTCGCGGTCCGGGTCCAGCGCGGTCTCCGGCGGCACCAGCTCGAACACATCGACCTGGTCCATGCTCCAGCCGTGGCGGGTCGCCACCAGGTGCAGTTCGCGCTGGGTTTCGGACAAGGTGATGTAGAGGACGCGCTCGCCGTGCCGCGCGCCTTCCAGCAGGAACTGCAGGGCGATGGTGGTCTTGCCGGTGCCGGGGCGGCCTTCGTACAGGTAGAGGCGGTTGGCGTCGACGCCGCCGCCGAGGATGTTGTCCAGACCCACACTGCCGGTCGAGATGCGCGGCAGATCATCGCCATTCTCGTGATCAGGCTGCCGATGGGGCGTCATGGTGGTCCTTGTTGGTTGCGTTTGGATGGGAAGGCGTGGGTTCCGCGGCCCGCTGCGGGGCCGCGTGCAGCGGTTCGATCCGGGCCGCACCCTTCGCCAGCATGCGTTGCCCGATGCCGCGCCCCACGCGCGCCTTGCCTGGGGCGTATCGCCATACTCACGTAGCAGCGACGCCAAGCACACTACGTTCGGCAAAGTGATTTTTTTGTGTAGGCACACGCGCCCGGAACGGTGCCGGCGCCCGGCGTTTCGGAACCAGAAAGCCTTACCGCACGCCGCTGGTTTCGACCAGACGCGATGCCGCGCTCGCGCACCGGTTGCCGAAACGGCGCGTCCTCAAGACGCCACGACGATCGCGGTGCCGCTGCAGTTCAAGCATCGCGGGCGTGCGCCGGCAACGATCATGCACGGCCTTCCGATTCCAGCGTGCCCAACAGATCGTGCATGCGATACGGCTTGGACAGGAAACGCGCCGTGGGCGGCAAGGGCGGCAGCTGCGACAGCGCGTAGCCGGACAGCAGGACCGTCACGCAACCCGGATTCATCGCCTGCGCGGTGCGCGCGACCTCGATGCCGCTGACGCCGCCGGGCATGCTGATGTCGCTGATCACGCAGTCGAACTGGCCGATGGCCAGTTCCGCCTGCGCCTGGACGCCGTTGGCCGCCTCGAGCACGTCGAACCCGGCGTCCTTCAGCGCCAGGACCGTCACCATCCGCAGCAATGCATCGTCCTCGACGTAGAGAATCTTTCTCGTGGTCATGGGGTCATTTCGCAACCGGAATGTACATGGTGACCAGGGTGCCCTCGCCCTCCTCGCTTTCGATGGTGGCGAACCCGCCGGACTGGCCGGCGAATCCGAACACCTGGCTCAATCCCAGGCCGCTGCCGCTGCCGACGTCCTTGGTGGTGAAAAACGGCTCCATCGCGCGCAGCCGCACTTCCTCGGACATGCCCGGGCCGTCGTCCTGCACCGCCACGCACACGTAGTCGCAATCGGGCCTGGCTTCCACGTGCAGGGTCGCATCGGAGCGGCACAGCCGCGTGGAGATCACGATCCGGCCCTGCGGCATGGCGTCGCGCGCGTTCGCGACCAGGTTCATCAGCGCCGCCTCGAACTGGCTGGCGTCGACCACCACCGTCGGCAGCGCGTCGGCGAGCGCGAACTCGCAGGAAACGGTCTCGCCGGCCACGCGCCGGTACAGCTCGGCGGCCTCGACGATCAGCGCGTTGACGTCGTTGGGCTCGGGCACCAGGTCCTGCCCGCGGGCGAAGGCCAGCATCTGCTGCGACAGCCGGCTGCCCCGCTCCGCCGCATCGGTCGCCGCGCCGATCAGCAGCTTGCTGCGATCGTCGTGCTGGGTCCTGGCCAGCAGGTCCAGGCTGCTGACGATGATCGCCAGCAGATTGTTGAAATCGTGGGCGATGCCCAGCGTCAAGCGGCCGATGGCCTGCACCTTCTGCGCCTGCGCCAGGGCGCGTTCGGCCTTGCGCAGATTCTCCGCGGCGTTGAACTTCTCGGTGACGTCGCGGGTGACCTTGGCGTAGCCGACCAGGGCGCCGTCCTTCCAGACCGGATCGATGACCACGCTGGCGCGGAAGTGCGAACCGTCCTTCCTCACCCGCCAGCCTTCGGCCTCGTAGCGGCCTTCGCGCCTGGCCGCGTCCAGCCCCTTCCACGGCAAGCCGTCGGCGGCGTCCTGCGGAGTGTAGAACTTGGAAAAATGCTGGCCGATGATCTCGGCCTCTTCGTAGCCCTTGATGTGCCGGCCGCCGGTGTTCCAGCTGAGGATGAAGCCGTCCGGGTCGAGCATGTAGATCGCGTAGTCGGTCACGCTCTGCAGGAGCAGGCGGTCTGCTTCGGTCGCAAGCGGAATACGCATTCAATCAAGGTGGCGCTGTGAAGTGCACTCAAAGTAGCCAGCCATTTGTTAGTTTTTTGTGGATTGCTGCCGCGCGTCCCACCTGCCTCGCTGCGCCCGGTACCGGCGGGCCGGGGCGCAGGGCGTTCTGCGCAGTCCGGCGTCCCGGAACTGGCCGGGGCGCCTGCGTTCCTGGCGTCGCCGGCAGGCCGGGCTCAGGAGCTTCCGGCCAGCGCCACGGCGTCGGCACCGGCGGGAAGGCGCATCGGGCAGCTGGGGTCGGTCGCTGCGCGCCACACGGCTTGCGCCACGTCCAGGGCGTGCGTGACCGGCCCCGCCGCCCCGCGCATCGCGCCGAACACCTCCTGCGCGAACCCGGCGTAGGCCTCCGGAATCCCGGCCTGCATGCGCGGCTGCGCGTTCGTGCCGAACGCGGTTTCGGGCGAGCGCCCGGGAAGCACCAGGTTCACCCGGATGCCGAACGGCCGCAGTTCGAGCGCGAGCGACTCGCTGAACGCGTTGACCGCCGCCTTGCTCGCGCTGTAGAGGGACAGCAGCGGCAGCGGCTTCAGGGTGACGCCCGAGGAGACATTCACGATCACGCCCGAACGGCGCTGCCTGAACTGGGGCAGCAGCGCCTGGGTCAGCATCAGCGTGCCGAACATGTTGGTTTCGAACAGCTCGCGGGCCAGTTGCACCGGACTGCCTTCGACAATGCCCAGCAAGCCGATCCCTGCGTTGTTGACCAGCACGTCGACCGGCCCGGCGGCCGCCACGGCCTGGCCGATGCTGTCGGCATCGGTGACGTCGAGGGCGAGGACCCGCAGGCGCTCGGAGCGAGGCAGCACGTCCTCGCGCGGCGTGCGCATCGTGGCGACGACGTGCCAGTCGCGTTCGAGGAAATAGCGGGCGGTCTCCAGGCCGAAGCCGGACGAGCAGCCGCTGATGAGGACGGTTTTCAAGGGGAACTCCTGCGGAGGTTGCGGTGCTGCGACGATACGGCGCATCATCCGGACCATCTACCGCTGAAAATCCGAATCTATTGTGCAAGCGTCCGAAATGGCCGACCCCCTTGCCGAAGTGGTCGGCCTGCTGCAGCCAGGCGCCCAGTCCTCCAAGATCGCCAG
This sequence comes from Xanthomonas sp. AM6, assembly GCF_025665335.1. Classification (NCBI taxonomy): domain Bacteria; kingdom Pseudomonadati; phylum Pseudomonadota; class Gammaproteobacteria; order Lysobacterales; family Lysobacteraceae; genus Xanthomonas; species Xanthomonas sp. AM6. The sequence continues at coordinate 2,323,950 of NZ_CP106869.1, read as the reverse complement.
CGGCGCAGGCCCGTGGACGGTCCGCCGCGAGGAGGCCGGGCAGCCGTTCTACTGCCTGATCCTTGAGGGAGCGTGCCGGCTGGCGGTGGACGCGCAGACGCCGCTCACCCTGCAGCCCGGCGACTTCGTGCTGATCCCGTCGGCGCGCGGCTTCACGATGTCGGGCCTGCAGCCGCCAGCGGAAGCGATGGATGCCACGACCATCTCCCTCCCCGGCGGGGAAACCCGGCACGGCACGCCGGACGGCCCGCCCGACGTGCGCATGCTGGTGGGCTATTGCGTCCTGGGTTCGCCGGATGCGGCGCTGCTGGTCGCGCTGCTGCCCGAGCGCATCCATGTCCGCGGCGAAAGCAGGCTGACCGCGCTCGTGCAGCTGGTGGCGGACGAGTCGCGCGCGCAGCGGCCGGCGCGCGACGTGGTCCTGGCGCGCCTGCTCGACGTGCTGTTCATCGAAGCGCTGCGCTCCACCGCGGGCACCTCGGCATCGCCGGGCCTGGTCCGCGGGCTGGCCGACCCACGCCTCGCGGTCGCGATCCGGCGGATGCACGAACGCCCGACCCAGCCGTGGACGGTCGCGCAACTGGCCAAGGAAGCGGCGCTCTCGCGCTCGACGTTCTTCGAGCGCTTCAGCCGCGCGGTCGGCGTCGCGCCGATGGAATACCTGCTGGCCTGGCGAATGGCCCTGGCAAAACGCCTGCTGCGGCACCAGCAAACGCGCCTCGCCGAGGTCGCGCAACGCGTCGGATACAGCTCGGCGAGCACGTTCAACGTCGCCTTCACCCGCCATGTCGGCGTGACGCCGGGGCGCTATGCGCGCGAACGGGCGGGCGCGCTGCGAGCGTAGTCGCCCGGGCGACCCGCTCGCCTGCCGAGCGGACGTGCACAACCCGGCGCGCACCGCCATGATTGGACCGCCTGGGCACCGCGACCGGAGGCACCGGCGCCATGCCGGCCGGCGAACCGGCAAGACAAAGGCATGGCCGCGCCGCCAAGCGCCTCGGGCTGCCCATCTTGCGCGATGGCGATCCACGATCCGATCGCGTGAATCGCCTCAACCGATCTTCACGATCAGCTTCCCGCCGCTGTGGCGGCCGTCGAACAGTTTCAGGAAGGTGTCCGGGATCGCCTCGAAGCCCTCGACGAACTCTTCGGCGTACTTGATCCGGCCCTGCTCGACCAAGGGCGCCACCTCGGCCAGGAAGTCGGGGTACTTGTCGAGATGGTCGGGAATCGAGAACGCCTTGATGTCCACGTAGCGATAGTGGATCAGGGTGATCAGCCGCGGCAGGTAATTGGTTCCCTGCGGAAGATCGGCGTGGCTGTAGTCGGAGATCGTGCCGCAGACGACCATCTTCGCGTGCGGGTTGAAGTGCTCCATCAGCACCGGGAAGATCGGGCCGCCGACGTTCTCGTAGAACATGTCGATGCCGTCGGGCAGCGCGCGCTCGAGCTGGTCCGCGAAGTCGCCGGCCTTGTAGTCGACCGCCGCGTCCAGGCCGAGTTCGTCACGCAGATAGGCCACCTTGGCCGCCCCGCCGGCGATGCCGACGACGCGATGCCCGCGCAGTTTCGCCAGCTGCGCCGCCATCGAGCCGACCGAGCCGGCCGCGCCGGTCACCACGAAGGTGCCGCCGGGCTTGAGCGAATGGACCTTGGTCGCGCCGAACCAGGCGGTCAGGCCGGTATGGCCCAGCACCCCGAGCGCGGTGGACACCGGCGCTGCCGCAGGATCGAGCTTGCGCAGGTCGGACCCGTCCGACACCGCGTACTGCTGCCAGCCCGACCAGGTCTGCACATGGTCGCCGACCCGGAAAGCCGGGTTCCTGCTCTCCTCCACCACCGCGACCGTCGGCCCCTGCATCACGTCGCCGACCTCGAGCGCGGGCCACTCGGACGAGCCGTTGCCCATCAGGTTGCGCTGGTAGGGATCGATCGAGACCAGCGTGTTGCGGAACAGCACCTCGCCGTCCTTGGGCGACGGCAGCGCGCGTTCGACGAACGCGAAATCGCGCAACGTGGGATCGCCATTGGGTCGGGCTGCGATGAGGATCTGGCGGTTCGTGTTGCTTGTCATGTCGTTTTCCTTTGCGGGAGAGCGTCGAGTTCGGCCCGGGCAGCGAGCGGTGCCTGGACCGCCCGTCTGTGGCCTGACTTATGTATCGATTGATCGATACATAAGTCAGGCGCAGCCAGATGCGAGTGACTTGGACTGCGAACATATTTATGAATCGATCGATTCATAAATAGTAGAAGCGTTGCCACCCACCGTCAATAGGTTTATATAGCGTCTGATGCAAAATTCCGGACCCACACCGCCAGCCACGGGAACGGCCAAGCGCCGCCCGCGCGGCCGCCCTCGCGCATTCGACCGCGAGACCGCCCTCCTGCAGGCCACCCACCTGTTCTGGACCAAGGGTTACGAGGCCACGTCGATTGCCGACCTGACCGCGGCGATGGGCATCGGCTCGCCCAGCCTGTACGCGGCCTTCGGCTCGAAGGAGGCGCTCTATGCCGAGGCCGTGCAGCATTATCGCGCCCGCTACGAGGCGCTGGCGTGGCGAAATTTCCTTGCCGCCGGCACCGCCCGCGAGGCGGTGGAGTCGCTGCTGCGGGATTCGGCCGCGGCCCTCACCGGGTGCCTGGCCGACATCCCGCGCGGCTGCATGGTCACGCTCTCCTCGGTCGGCAGCGAAGGCCATGCGGAGCTCGGCGAACTGGTGAAATCGGCACGGACCGTGACCCTCGACCGGCTCACGGCATGCCTGCGCCGCGGCATCGCCGAGGGCGAGATTCCGGCCGCGACCGACGTGCACGCCCTCGCCCGCTTCGTGCAGACCGTGCAGAGCGGCATGTCGATCCTGGCCCGCGACGGTGCCAGCCGCGCCGAGCTGGAGGCCGTGGCCGAAGTGGCGATGCTGGGCTGGGATGCGCGCACCGGCGGCCGCTGAACCATTCGCGTACGGATTGCATCTTGACGCCTTCGACGATGAAAGGCGGAGTCAGAACCGGACGGCGACAGGCTTGCCGGTGCAGGAAATGCGCTTCCTGGCCGGCGCCGGCTGGGCAGCAAGCGATAGCGCAACTGCGTGCTCTTGAGCAGCGAGGCATGGACCGCCGGGTCCGTCGACTTGAACCGGCACGGCTCGCGCTCGACGTTGGCGCCGTGGATGCGCATGATCGGATCGAACGCGGAGAACTGCAGTCTCCGACCCAGTGTTCCAAGACGCATCCTGAGGCGTCAGGTATGCGCGAAAGCAACGCACAGACCGCGGCTGGGACATTCTGCCTCTCGCTCGGTCTCATCCCCCTGCTTTGAGGCCCGTCCAACGGGCGGCGAAAGCCAGCATGTCGGCCGCTTCTTCGATCACCTTGGTGGTCGGCTTGCCCGTGCCATGGCCCGCTCGGGCATCGACCCGCAGCAGCCGCGGGCGGGAGCCCAGATCCGCAGCTTGCAGTGCAGCGGCATATTTAAAACTGTGCGCCGGCACGACGCGATTGTCCGCGTCGGCCGTGGTCACCAGGATCGCGGGATACGGCTTGCCTGCCCTGACATTATGATAGGGCGAATAGGACAGCAGGTTGCGGAAATCGGCCTCGCGCTCGCTGTTGCCGTACTCGCCAAGCCACAAGGCGCCGCCGGTGAACCTGCCGAAACGCAGCATGTCCATGACGCCGACACTCGGCAGTGCCGCCGCAAACAGGTCGGGACGCTGGTTGACGACCGCGCCGACCATCAATCCGCCCGCCGAGTCACCATAGATTGCGACACCGTCCGGCGGCGCCATCTTGCTCGCGTGCAGATACTCGGCCGCGCCGATCATGTCGTCGAAACCGTTCTGCTTGTTCAAGCCTCGCCCTGCCGCATGCCACGCCGCGCCATATTCGCCGCCGCCGCGCATGTTGACGAACGCGACAGCGCCGCCCTGCAGCATCCACGGAGTCAGCATGGCGGAATAACCCGGCGGCATGCTGATCGCGAAGCCGCCATAGCCGGTCAGGAGGGTCGGAACCGGGCCGGACGTGCCTTTCCGCCGCGCGATGAACATCGGCACGCGCGTCCCGTCCTTCGATCGGAAGAAACGCTGTTCGACAACGATCGACGTCAGGTCGGCGCCGATCTCCGGCGTTACCCATGCACCCGATCGTCCGCTCGCAACATCGTAACGATAGACCGTATTGGGCTGGTTGAAGCTGGCGTAGACGAAGAACGCTTCGCGGTCCTCCGGTTCGCCGAAGACAGCGCTCACGCTGCCGATGCCGGGCAGATTCACCACGCCGTCGGCGCTGCCATCAAGCCTGAAGCGGCGGATCTCCGATTTGGCGTCGACAAGGTAGGTCGCGAGGAGCCGGCCCCCGGACAGATACGCGCCGGTCAAGATAGCGTCTTGCTGCGGCAGCAGGTCCGTAAAGACCGGCCTCGACGCGTCGAGATCCACGCTCACGATCTTCGATCGTTCGGCGCCCGTGTCGGTCATCAGCAGGAGCCTCGTGCCGACATTGCCGATGACCGACCACCGATCCTGCGCGTTCTGGATCAATGGGCGGGGCGATCGGCCGCGACGCTCCAGGTCGACCACCGACACGTCGGCATGCACCAAGTCGTCGCTCGAATAGATGATCGCGTAACGGCCGTCGGCGGTGAGGCCGGCGGAGTTGATCCGCCCAGGCTTCGATGGCGTCGCGAAGAACAGCGTGTCGTCCGCCTGTGGCGTACCGATCCGATGGAAATAGATGGCGTGATCGACAAGACCTGCATCGTCGGCGACGCCGCGCCTGGGTTCGGGATATCGGGAATAATAGAACCCCGATCCGTCATTCGCCCATGCGATCTGCGTGAACCGTGCCCACTGCACGACGTCACTCGCCGCCTTGCCAGTCGCCACGTCGAGGACGCGGATCGTGCGCCAGTCGCTTCCACCGTCCTGCACGGCATAGGCCACACGCGTCCCGTCTCGTGATGCTCTCCATTCCGCAAACGCGACGGTGCCGTCCTTCGACCATGTCGCGGGATCGATCAGAATACGCTCGGCGCCCGTCCCGTCGCGCGTGACCAGCACGGGTTGGTTCTGATTGCCCGCTTTGCGCGTGAAGAAGTAGCGGCCCCCGCTCTTCTGCGGAACGCCAAGGCGCTCATAGTCATAGGTCGAGGCGAGCGATCGGCGGAAGACGTCCCGGCCGGGAAGGCCGGAAAGATAGCGTGTCGTCAGGCGTCGCTGCGCGTCGACCCACGCTGCGACGTTCTTGTCGGTGCGGGGATCCCCTTCCAACCAGCGATAAGGGTCGGGAACAGAGACGCCGAACTGGGTTTGGACCACCGTATCGCGCTTTGTTTCCGGGTAGTCGATCTGCATGTCGCCCGGGTCGGATGCGGCTTCTTTCGCCGTGCTCACGCCGTCGAAGCAAGCCGTCTGCGTACCCGCCAACACGGCGAACACGCAGATTGCCTTCCCGAAACGCCGCCAGGACATCATTGGCACCACTGCGGACGATCCCCACGTTCGCGCGCGCGTTCGGCTTCGCGGTTGCAGCGCATCCTGCGGACTGTCTCCACATTGTTCCGCGCGGCTTCCGCGTTGTTCCGCTGCTGCTCGGAAGCGTTGAGCAACGCGTCGTCGCGGCGGCGCTGCTGTTCAATCATGCATCTCGTGTACTCCCTGCCGTGAACCGCACCGAAACGCTCGCAGGTTCTGCTGTCTTCCCGGTGAGCTTCGCGACCCCAATCGATCGCGGATGCACTGCCCACGATGCCGGCAGTGCTCACGAGCGCGGCGAGTGCCATCAAGGCAGGTCGATACCGACTGATAGGATTTTTTCTTGTCATTTCCTTGCACTCCTTTTGGCGCCGTCATCGGCGACACCGCCAGGAAAGCAGGGCAAGATTGCGGGAACATGGGCTCGAGCGCAGAACGTCAGCGCAAAGCAAACTCGGCACGCACGATCGTGCCGCCGCCAGGCGCGTTCAGGATCGAAACCCGCCCGTCGTGCCTTTCAATGATCTGCTGCACCAAGTTGAGGCCGAGTCCGCTCCCTGTCGAACGTGGTCGCAGGCGATGGAATGGCTCGAATACGCGCTCACGCTCCTCTGGAGGTATACCCGGACCGTCGTCCTCCACCTCGAAGCCCGATTCCAGTACGCGCAGAACGACATGATGCCCGCCGTGCTCGATGGCATTCTGGACGAGATTCGTCATCACCCGCTCGATCGCACCCGCATCACCGCGAAGCGATGGCATGCCTTCGATCTGCACCTCGATCGTGCGCTCTGATGCGATCAACAGCGGCGCCAGATCCGCTGCCACGCGACGGGCGAGCGCCCCGAGGTCGACGCTTTCGCCGCTCCTGTCGGCATCCAATCGTTGAATATCGAGCATCTGCTCGGCGAGATTGCTCAGTCGTGCCACATCGCCACTCAGCTTGCGCGTGGCCGGTTCAATTGCGGTGTCCACTTTCAAGCGCAGGATGGCGATGGGCGTGCGTAGCTCGTGCGCGGCGGAGGCGATGAAACGCCGCTGCCGCTCATAGCCCTCGTCAAGCCTCCGCAGGGCGTCGTTCACGGCTCGCACCAGCGGTGCGATCTCAATTGGCACATGCGCCTCGCTCAGCCTGCGCCCACGCCGGTTCGCATCGATCTGCTCGGCCTCCTGGGCGATCTTGGATACGCCGGCGAGCGCTTGCCGAACGATCCACGGCGTCACCAGCAGCGAGATCAGCGCCAGTGCGAGGAAGATAGGGACGACGATAAAATTGGACGCGAGAAGAACGACGAGACTGACGCCGGTCAGCTTGCCATGTCCCAGAATCGTCAGGGTTCCGGCCGGAGCGACCTCTCGCCGGATCACGGCCGACAGGCGGTAAGGCGGAGACCGATCGCGCAGGTGCGCGTAGGATAGATTACGTAGCCGCCCGAGAAGCGATGCATATTGCGACGGGATGCTGCCCGACGCCACGGTTCGGCCGGAATCGTCCTCGGCCACAAACCAGAGATCGGGAGATTTCTCGCGAAGCTCGGCCAGTTCTGGCGTCTCGCGAACCGAGAGATTCCCGTTCTGATCACGGACGATCGCGCGTGCGATCACCGGCGTAATTGCCTCGTCGGTGTAGAGGCCGCCGCTGTCCGTGCGAAGCGCCAAGGCCATGAAGAATGTGCACGCGATGAGCAATGTCGCGAGCTGGAAGATCAGCGGCTTGACGATCAGCGGGCGCTTCAGCGAAGGCGGACCTCGCTTCATGACAGATCTTTCAACAGGTAGCCAACGCCCTTGATCGCGTGGATCTCGACCTGCGCACCCGCTTCGGCGAGCTTGCGGCGAAGACGCGAGATGTGGGAGTCCAGCGTGTTCGACTGCACCTCATCGTCGAAACCGTAGACCGCCTGCTCGATAGACTCTCTCAGTACCGTTCTGCCGCGACGCTTCACGAGCGCCGTCAGAACGCGCAGCTCTCGGCGGGTAAGATCAAGCCTGGCACCTCCGACGCTCGCCTCGTCATTGGTAACGTCGAACACGAGCGCGCCAACATGGATTTCCTCGCTCCCCAACTCTGCGGGACGCCGTCGTACGGCGCGGATGCGGGCAAACATCTCGTCTATGTCGAACGGCTTGATGAGATAGTCGTCAGCGCCTCGGTCGAGACCAGCAATACGGTCGATCACTTCGCCGCGCGCGCTCAACACAATGACCGGAAGACCCGGGTGTGTGTCACGCAACATTGGCAAGAGCGACAGCCCATCCCCATCCGGCAGCGTGCGATCGAGCAGCACCAGGTCATAAGACCCCGACATGGCGGCTTCCTGCGCCATCGATATGCGGTCCGCCTGATCGACAATGAAGCGCTCTCGCTCAAGCGCAATTCGCAGCGTGTTCGCGAATTCCGCCTCGTCCTCAACAATCAAAACTCTCACGATTGCACCTCAGATCGACATGTCGCGTCGGGGCCCGATGCCGTAGGTATGTTCGCCCTCGATGATGTAGGGATGCGAGGAGCGACGGCCATGGCGGCTCCATCGTCAATCACCCTCTAGGATAGCGCAGGCGAGTACCACGGTCTTCTGCAAGCCTCGCCCTGCCGGGTGGCTTCGGCGCTACCGCCCTCTCCCATCGAGACCACGATCCAAGCCACGAAGGCCCCAACGCGTACCGGGTCAACGTCTCTGCACCGACTGCTTCGAACCTGCGCCGCCACGCGCTAGCCGGCGCCGGGCTGGCCAACGCCTGCGCGTCGACCATCCGCGTCAAGCCGCTCAACATCGCTGCAACCATCGTGCGAATGATCCAGGCGAAGGGTTCGCCGTCGTTCAGTCGGTTGCGGCAAGTGGCTACACAGTGGGAACTGTACCGCCGTCGATCCGGTACTCGGACCCCGCGATCGAAGCGGATCGCGGGGACGCCAGGAAAGCGATCAAATCGGCAACCTCCTGTGGCTTGGCGGGTCGGCCCACCGGGATTCCTCCCAGCCAATCCATGATGATTTTCTTGCCGCCCTCGTAGTCCGTTCCGGCGTCTGCAGCCATCCGCTGCGCAAACGCCACGGACGCCTCGGTCTCGATCCAGCCCGGCGCAACGCTCAGCACGCGGACTCCCTTCGGCGTCACCTCTCTTGCCAGCGACTTGCTGTATGTCGTGAGGGCTCCCTTTGCCGCGGCGTAGGCGGTCGTGGACTCGGGCAGAGGCAGCACGCGCTGGATGGAGCTGACGTGGATGATGACGCCGGAGCCCTGAGCCAGCATCGCTGGCAGCAGTGCACGATCCAGCCGCACGGCAGGCATCAGGTTCAGGCTCAACTCGGCGAACCAGTGCTCATCGGTGATCGCAGCGAAACCGCCACCGGGAGTGTTCGAACCGCCGAGTACGTTGATCAGGATGTCGACGCCGCCCCAATCCTGCAGGATGGTCTGAGCAAGGTGACCCGTCCCTTCCGCCGTCGATAGATCGGCAGCGATATAGTTGACGCCCTTCACCGGCTCCGCAGGCATGGTGCGCGCGGATGTCGCCACCCGAGCGCCGGCCTCCGCCAGGGTTTTCACGACGGCAGCGCCAAGGCCCAGCGTGCCGCCGGTGACCAATGCCCGCAAGCCTTTCAGGTGCAGGTCGAAGCTCATGCCGTGATCTCCAGCGATGCGATCAGGCCGCGCTCCAGGCGAAACCGGTAGGACAGAACGATCGGGCTGCCAGGGAAGTTGCCGGTGACGTTGGCGCGGACGAGTTGGACGCCGTCCTCCCGCTCAATGGCGAACGGCACGCTCGTCGCGCTGTACTTGGCCGATGCCTCGGCCATGAAGGCCTTGATGGCGTCGGCGCCCGTATAGGTGTGGCCGTCGTCCTTCATGACGGCTTGCGCCGTGAAGCAGTGCGCCAAGGCTTCAGGGTTTTGTTCGGCCGCGAAGTACGCGGCAATTGGCTCAGGAAGGGTCAAGGCGTTCATGTTGTTCGCTCCATGGAGTCGGTGAAGGCCTCAGCATGCGCGCCGACATGAAGTTGGTGAATGCCTTAGAATCTTGATGGGTTGTGAAGCAGACGATACATAATGCGTGGATCCGACTTCGCTGAGCTGAAGGCCTTCGTGGCCGTCGTGGAGCGCCAGAGCTTTGCCCGAGCCGCAGAGCACCTGGGCCTGTCGCCCTCGGCGCTCAGCCAGACCATCCGCCAGCTCGAAGGCCGCATCGGCGCACGTCTTCTGAATCGCACGACTCGAAGCGTCGCGCCATCGGCAAGTGGCGAACTGCTGTACAGGCGCATAGCGCCGCTGTTTCGGGAGATGGCTTCTGCAGTCGCCGAAGCCAGTGAGGCGACAGGACAGATGAGCGGCACGTTGCGCATCAACACGCTGGGGATCGCAGCGAGAGCCATCATCGCGCCCCGGCTATCACGCTTCCATCAGGCACACCCTGACGTGATTCTCGACATCGTGGTCGACGACGCGCTTGCCGATATCGTCGTTGGCCGCTTCGATGCGGGCATCCGCGTGGGTGGGCAACTCGAGAAGGACATGGTTGCCGTCCGCCTCACCCCGGACCTGAACATGGTGGCCGTGGCCTCCCCGGACTACCTCGCGCGCCGAGGAACACCCAAGTCACCTGCCGAACTGCATGACCATGCATGCATCAACTGGCGGCTCCAGATGGACGGAAGGCACTATCGCTGGGAGTTCGAGAAACGAGGGCAACGGCTCGACGTGGCGGTGGACGGCCCCGTCGTCACCAATCATGCCGACATCGGCATTGCCGCTGCGCTGAACGGGCTCGGCATTGCCTATCACTTTGAGCTGGACAGCGTGGGCGAGCTCCTGGCCCAGGGACGGCTGGTCCAAGTCCTGGCGGACTGGTCGGTTTCGCGCCCGGGGCTGTTCCTCTACTACCCGAACAGGCAGCATCGACCCGCCCTCCTCGGTGCGTTCATCGACTGTCTATTGGATCGAAAACCGTTCGATCGGCCCTAGGCTCTGGAAAGGGGTTGCAGAGGGACGACGTGTCACGCTTGCCCTGTGTATGGACTCGCCATGCGGATGGCGAAGGCATCGGCCTGCTTCACGATGTCGCCGACGGGTACCGCCGCGGCTGGACACCGAGCGCCTCCACCTTGTTGCAGAGGGCGCCCAGGTCATCAGCGGTGATTTTCGTAGAGCCGCCTATTCTGGAAGGCCGGCAGCATGTCCCGATCGGCGATGCGCATGCGCATGGCCGGGTCGATCACTCCCACTCGATCGTCGCCGGCGGCTTGCCGGAGATGTCGTAGACCACGCGCGAGACGCCGCGCAGTTCGTTGATGATGCGGTTGGACACCGTGCCGAGGAAGTCGTACGGCAGGTGCGCCCAGTGCGCGGTCATGAAGTCGATGGTCTCCACCGCGCGCAGCGCGATCACCCACTCGTAGGCGCGCGCGTCGCCGACCACGCCCACCGACTTCACCGGCAGGAACACCGCGAACGCCTGGCTGGTCTTGTCGTACAGGTCGGCCTTGCGCAGCTCTTCGATGAAGATCGCATCGGCCTTGGCCAGCAGCTCGGCGTACTCGCGCTTCACTTCGCCGAGAATGCGCACGCCCAGGCCGGGACCGGGGAACGGGTGGCGGTAGACCATCGTGCGCGGCAGGCCCAATTCCACGCCCAGGCGCCGCACTTCGTCCTTGAACAGCTCGCGCAACGGCTCGACCAGGCCCAGCTTCATGTGCTCGGGCAGGCCGCCGACGTTGTGGTGGCTCTTGATCACGTGCGCCTTGCCGGTCTTGCTGCCGGCCGATTCGATCACGTCCGGATAGATCGTGCCCTGCGCCAGCCACTTGGCGTTGGCCAGCTTGTTGGATTCCTCGTCGAAGATCTCCACGAACAGGTTGCCGATGATCTTGCGCTTGGCCTCCGGATCGCTGACGCCGGCCAATGCGCTGAAGTAGCGCTCGGCCGCGTTGACCCGGATCACCTTGACGCCCATGTGCTCGGCGAACATCGCCATCACCTGGTCGCCCTCCTGCCAGCGCAGCAGGCCGGTGTCGACGAACACGCAGGTCAGCTTGTCGCCGATCGCCTTGTGCAGCAGCGCGGCGACCACCGACGAATCCACGCCGCCGGACAGGCCCAGGATCACCTCGTCGTCGCCGACCTGCGCGCGCACCCGCGCGATCTGGTCGTCGATGATGTTGGCCGCGGTCCACAGGGTCTCGCAGCCGCAGACGTCGACCACGAAGCGCCGCAGCAGGGTCTGTCCCTGCAGCGTGTGGGTCACTTCCGGATGGAACTGCACGCCGTACCAGCGCTTGGCCTCGTTGGCCATCGCCGCGACCGGGATGCGGTCGGTGACGGCGGTGATGGTGAAGCCGGGCGGCACCTTGGAGACATGGTCGCCGTGGCTCATCCACACGTTCAGGCGCGCGGCGCCGGGATGGTCGCTGAGGCCGGAGAACAGCGCATCGGGCGCGACCACGTCCACTTCGGCATGGCCGAATTCGCGCTGGTCGGCCGCTTCGGTGGCGCCGCCCAGCTGCGCGGCCAGGGTCTGCATGCCGTAGCAGATGCCGAACACCGGCAGGCCGCTGTCGAACACTTCCTGCGGCGCGACCGGCGCACCCGGCAGCGTGGTCGACTCGGGGCCGCCGGACAGGATGATGCCCTTGGCGCCGAAGCCGGCGATCTCGGCCGGGTCGTGGTCCCAGGCCCAGATCTCGCAATAGACCCCCAGCTCGCGGATGCGCCGCGCGATCAGCTGCGTGTACTGCGCGCCGAAATCGAGGATCAGGATCTTGTCGTTATGCAGGTCGGACATGGTTACTCGCAGTGCGAAGGCGGCGCGCCCGGCGCCACTCCAGAAACAAGGAAAGCAGCGGCGCGCAGAGCGCCCCCGGCCACAACAGATTGGTGCCCATGACGAAAAACAGCGCATAGACGGCGATCGCCAGCGTCGTGGCGATCGCGATGCGCGTGGCCGCGCGCTGGAAGCGGGCGGCTGCGCCGATCCCCAGCACCGCCGGGGACAGCGCGACCAACAGATACATCAAGCCGAAGAACGTCGCGCCGTACAGTCCCGGCGACACCGCGTACGCCCCGATCGCCAATGCGGTCAGGAGCGCGATCAACGCAAGATAGGCCAGCGCCGCCCTGAACACGGCAGATCAGCCCATCCGATAGTTCGGCGGTTCCTTGGTGATCTGTACGTCGTGGACGTGGCTTTCGCGCTGGCCGGCACCGGTGATGGTGACGAACTTGGGCTTGGTGCGCATTTCCTCGATCGTCGCGCAGCCCACGTAGCCCATCGTGGCGCGCAGGCCGCCGACCAGCTGGTGGATGATGCCGCTGAGCGGGCCACGGTACGGCACGCGGCCTTCGATGCCTTCCGGCACCAGCTTGTCGGCGTCGGAGGCGTCCTGGAAGTAGCGGTCCTTGCTGCCCTTCTCCATCGCGCCCAGGCTGCCCATGCCGCGGTAGCTCTTGTAGCTGCGGCCCTGGAACAGCTCGACCTCGCCCGGGGCTTCCTCGGTGCCGGCGAACAGGCCGCCGACCATCACCGTGGAGGCGCCGGCGACCAGCGCCTTGCCGATGTCGCCCGAATAGCGGATGCCGCCGTCGGCGATCAGCGGGATGCGGTCCTGCAGCGCCTCGGCGACCATGTCCACCGCGGTGATCTGCGGCACACCGACGCCGGCGACCACGCGCGTGGTGCAGATCGAGCCCGGGCCCACGCCGACCTTGACCGCGTCGGCGCCGGCGTCCATCAACGCCAGCGCGGCATCGCCGGTGACGATGTTGCCGCCGATCACCTGCAGCTGCGGGTAGTTCTTCTTGACCCAGGCCACGCGGTCGATCACGCCCTGCGAGTGGCCGTGCGCGGTGTCGACGATGACCACGTCCACGCCCGCCGCGGCGAGCAGCTCGATGCGCTGCTCGGTGTCGCCGCCGACGCCCACCGCCGCGCCGACCAGCAGGCGCGTGGAGGCGTCCTTGGCGGCGTTGGGGTTGTCGGTCTTCTTCTGGATGTCCTTGACCGTGATCAGGCCGCGCAGCTCGAAGCTGTCGTTGACCACCAGGATCTTCTCGATGCGGTGGCGGTGCAGCAGCTGCAGCACTTCCTCGTCGCTGGCGCCTTCGCGCACGGTGACCAGGCGGTCCTTCTTGGTCATGATGTGGCGGACCGGATCGTCGAGCTTCTTCTCGAAGCGCATGTCGCGGCTGGTGACGATGCCGACCAGCTCGCTGCCGTCGACCACCGGCACGCCGGAGATGTTGCGCGCGCGGGTCAGTTTCAGCACTTCGCCGATGGTGGTTTCCGGGCCGACGGTGAACGGCTCGGTGATCACGCCGGCTTCGAACTTCTTGACCTTGGCCACTTCGGCGGCCTGCTGCGCCGGGGTCAGGTTCTTGTGGATGATGCCGATGCCGCCGAGCTGGGCCATGGCCACCGCCAGGCGGTGCTCGGTCACCGTGTCCATCGCCGCCGACAGGATCGGCAATTTCAGGCGCAGGTCGCGGGTCAGCCGGGTTTCCAGGCTGACGTCCTTCGGCAGGACGATCGAGTGGGCGGGGACGAGCGAAACGTCGTCGTAGGTAAGAGCTTCAGCCTGGATGCGCAGCATCGGCGGACCCGAATGTGGGGAAGCGCGGCATTTTAACGCATTTGGGGCTGGGATTGGGGATTCGGATTTGGGATTCGCAACGGCGGCGCCTTGCGCAGCCGGACCGTTTGCGTGTCTGTCAGCAGGCCGATCTCGATGGCCGGCCGGTTCGCGTTGCGAACCGGATGAGCCCACGCGCTTTTGCTGTTGCCTTTAACGAATCCCGAATCCCGACTCCCAAATCCCGTCCACTGCCTTCAGCGAATCCCGAATCCCGAATCCCGGCTTTACACAGCCGAATGGCTGGTCATCCCGGCCGCATCGGCGGCCTCGATGGTGTTCTGCATCAGCGTGGCCACGGTCATCGGCCCCACCCCGCCCGGGACCGGGGTGATCCAGCTGGCGCGCTGCGCGGCCGCGTCGAAGCCGACGTCACCGACCAGGCGGCCATCGTCCAGGCGGTTGATGCCGACGTCGATCACCACCGCGCCGGGCTTGACCCACTCGCCGGGGATCAGGCCCGGGCGGCCCACCGCCACCACCAGGATGTCGGCGTCGCGCACCCGCGCCTGCAGCACGTCGGCCGGGGTGAACTTGTGGCAGCAGCTGACCGTGCAGCCGGCGATCAGCAGTTCCAGCGCCATCGGCCGGCCGACGTGGTTGCTGACCCCGACGATGGTCGCGTTGCGGCCGCGCACCGGCTGGTCGGTATGCCCGAGCAGGGTCACGATGCCGCGCGGCGTGCACGGGCGCAGGCCGAATTCGCGCAGCGCTAGGTGGCCGACGTTCTCCGGATGGAAGCCGTCCACATCCTTGCGCGGATCGATGCGGTGGATCAGCCGGCTGGCGTCCGGGATGCCCGGCAGCGGCAGCTGCACCAGGATGCCGTGCACCTTGGGATCGGCATTGAGGCGGTCGATCAGCGCCAGCAGCTCGGCTTCGCTGGTGCCGGCCGGCAGGTCGTGGTCGAACGCCTCGATGCCGACCTTTTCCGCCGCGCGGCGCTTGTTGCGCACGTACACCGTGGAGGCCGGATCGCCGCCGACCAGCACCACCGCCAGGCCCGGCCGCGGCTGCCCGGCGGCCAGCCGCGCGTCGACCCGCGCCTTGAGCTGGTCGAGCAGCGCGTCGGCGATGCGCCGCCCGTCGAGGATGCGGGCCGGAACGGGGGAGACGGGCGCGGAGTCGGTCATCAGGGCGAGCGGGTGTAGAGTCTGGGGGAGCCCATTGTCCCCGATTCCGCCATGACCGACACCACCCGCATCGAGGCCGCCGCGTTCCGCCGCCTGCTGCAGCACCTCAACCACGACCGCAGCGACGTGCAGAACATCGACCTGATGATCCTGGCCGGCTTCTGCCGCAACTGCCTGGCCGACTGGTACCGCGAGGCCGCCGCCGCCGAAGGCCAGACGCTGAGCAAGGAGCAGGCGCGCGAACGCGTCTACGGCATGCCGTTCGCCGAGTGGAAGGCGCAGTTCCAGGCCGAAGCCACGCCCGAGCAGCTGGCCGCCTTCGCCGACGCGCAGCGCCGGCACGGCTAGATGCTGCGCCACCTGGGCATCGTCGCGGCGATCGCCGTCGCCGCCTACCTGGTCGTCTGCGCCCTGCTCTACCTCGGCCAGCGCGAACTGCTGTATTTCCCGCAGGCGACCCGGGTGGCGCCGGCGCAGACCGACTTCGTCCTGCAGCGCAGCCCCGCCCTGTCGCTGCGCGGCTGGCGGGTCAATCCGGGCCGCGACAAGGTGTTGCTGTATTTCGGCGGCAATGCCGAAGACCTGCGCCAGGCCCGCGCGCAGTTGGGTCCCCTGCTGCCGGACTACAGCGTGTACCTGCTGGCCTATCGCGGCTATGGCGCCAGCGACGGCGCGCCGAACGAGGCCGCGCTGGTCGGCGATGCGCTGGCCCTGTACGACCACGTGCGCAGCGCCCAGCCGCAGGCCGAGATCGCCGTGCTCGGCCGCAGCCTGGGCAGCGGCGTGGCCAGCCAGCTGGCGGCGCGGCGGCCGCTGGCGCGGCTGGTGCTGGTCACCCCGTTCGACAGCCTGGCCTCGGCGGCGCAGGCGCATTACCCATGGGCGCCGGTGCGCTGGCTGCTGCGCGACCGCTACGACTCGGCCAGCGCGCTGCGCGCCTATCGCGGCCAACTGCTGGTGCTGCGCGCCGGGCGCGACCAGGTGGTGCCGGCGTCGAGTACGCAGCGGCTGCTCGATTCCCTGGCGCAAGCGCCCACCGTGGTCGCACTGCCGCGCGCCGGGCACGACGACATCAGCGCCGATCCGCGCTATGCGCAGGCGTTGCGGGGGTTCTTGCGCTGACGCTTCAACTCGGACATTCGCAGTCCGCAGACACTGTAGGCGCGGCTTCAGCCGCGACCGGGCGCTACCGGTGATGCCCGGTCGCGGCTGAAGCCGCTCCTACAGGGCGGCGGTGCCTTAGTCGTCACGACGCTCGTCCGCCGCCTCCGCCGCCGGCACCGCTTCCGGATTGAGCGTGCGGCTCTCGCGCCGCGGCGGCGTGAACGGCGTCGGCCTGGGCACCGCCGGGGTGATGTTGCCGTACATCAGGCCGCTGCCGGCGCGCACGTCGCCGGCGGCGATCTCCAGCTCCAGGCGCTCGGCGTCGCGGCGGCGGATCTCGCGGGCGATGCCCGCGGCCTCGTCCTCGGCCATGCCCAGTTCGATCAGCGCGGCCTGGCCGAATTCCACCGCCGACTCGAAGGTCTCGCGGATCTGGTAGTCCACCCCGGCGGCGATCAGCTTCAGCGAATGCTCGCGGTCGTACGAGCGCACCAGCAGCTTGGCGTGCGGGAATTCCTGCGTGGCCAGCTCGACGATGCGGTTGGCCGCCTCGCGGTTGTCGATGCACACCGCGATCGCGCGCACGCTGTGCGCGCCGGAGGCGTGCAGCACGTCCAGCCGGGTGCCGTCGCCGTAGTAGATCTTGAAGCCGAACTCGGCCGCGCTCTGGATCATCTCGATGTCGTTGTCGATGATGGTCACGTCCACGTCGCGCGCCAGCAGCGACTGGCTGGCGACCTGGCCGAAGCGGCCGAAGCCGATGATCAGCACGCTGCCGGTGAGCCCGTCGGCGGCCTCCACGCCGTCCAGCGACGGCGCCTCCACCGGCGCCCAGCGCCGGTACAGCAGCACGAACAGCGGGGTCAGCGCCATCGACAGCACCACGATCGCGGTCAGGTTGGCGTTGACCTGCGCATCGATGACCCCGGCCGCGCCGGCCGCGGCGAACAGCACGAACGCGAACTCGCCGCCCTGCGCCATCAGCACGCCGCGGTCCAGCGCCTGCGCGTGGCCGCTGCCGGTGACGCGCGCGACCAGGTAGATGCAGGCGGCCTTGGCCGCCATGAAGGCGAGCACGCCGCTGAGGATCAGCGTCCAGTTCGCCGCCACCACCGCCAGGTTCAGCGCCATGCCCACGCCGAGGAAGAACAGCCCGAGCAGGATGCCGCGGAACGGCTCGATGTCCGCTTCGATCTGGTGGCGGAAGGTGGACTCGGACAGCAGCACCCCGGCCAGGAACGCGCCCATCGCCATCGACAGCCCGCCGAGCTGCATCAGCAGCGCCGCGCCCAGCACCACCAGCAGCGCCGCGGCGGTCATCACTTCGCGCGCCTTGGCCGCGGCCAGCAGCCGGAACAGCGGGTTCAGCAGCCAGCGCCCGGCCACCAGCAGGCCGACGATCGCCGCCGCGCCGATGCCGATGCCGATCCAGCGCGAGGGCGCATCGATCGCGGTCGGCACCGGCGCCATCCACGCCACCACCGCCAGCAACGGCACGATCAGCAGGTCCTCGAACAGCAGGATCGCGACGATCTTCTGCCCGGCCGGCAGCGCGATGTCGCCGCGCTCGCCGAGCAATTGCATCACCACCGCGGTGGAGGTGAGCACGAACCCGGACGCGGCGATGAAGGCGACCGGCAGCGGCATCCCCAGGCCCAGCCCGACCCCGGTCAGCACCGCGGCGCAGACCACGATCTGCAGCGTGCCCAGGCCGAAGATCTGCTTGCGCAGGCTCCACAGGTGCGAGGGCCGCATCTCCAGCCCGATGACGAACAGGAACATCACCACGCCCAGTTCGGCCACGTGCAGGATCGCCTGCGGATCGGCGAACCAGCCAAAGCCGAACGGCCCGATCGCCAGGCCCGCGGCGAGATAGCCGAGCACCGAGCCCAGCCCCAGGCGGCGGAACACCGGCACCGCCACCACGGCGGCGCCGAGCAGCGCCACCACCTTGATCAATTCACTGCTGTCGACTGCGTTGGTCATGCGCCGATTCTACGCACAAGGCCGGGACCGCCCCAGCCCAGGCACGTGCAACATGGCGAGGCGGCGTGGCGGCCAAAGCGATCGCCGCCGCTCTGCAAGCGAGCGCATTGCCTGTGGGAGGGACTTCAGTCCCGATGCATTGCGGCAGGACGTTGAGAGATCTATCGCTCATCCTGGCCGGAGGGAACCAAGAAGCCATCGCCGCCGAGCGCGAGATGCCGTGCAGGCGCGGACGAGGGTATGGACGAAGCCTCGCGCACTCAAACACAGCGAGACGCTTTCGCGCCATACCCTCACCCCCTTTCCCGAGGGGAGAGGGCTTGTTGCTTCATGACGTTTGCGCGGCGGCTGACCGCAACTGCGTGTTGCGCGGGGTCGCAGCTCGACGTCACGCTCAGGTTTCCGCCCCACAGAACTGCGCGTAATCGATGTAGCCGGGGAACGCCAGCCCCGGCGCGCACAGCGGGCACTGCGGGTCGGCGGCCAGGCGGGTTTCGCGGAAGCGCATCGCCAGCGCGTCGAAGTACAGCAGGCGCCCGCGCAGCGGCTCGCCGATGCCCAGCAGCAGCTTCAGCACCTCGTTGGCCTGCAGCAGGCCGACGATGCCGGGCAGCACGCCGAGCACGCCGGCCTCGGCGCAGCTGGGCGCGAACTCCGGCGGCGGCGGCTCGGGGAACAGGCAGCGGTAGCACGGCGCCTGGCCACGATGGCGGCCGGCGTCGAACACGCTGACCTGGCCCTCGAAGCGCTGCACCGCGCCGTACACCAGCGGCTTGCCCAGCTTCACGCAGGCGTCGTTGAGCAGGTAGCGCGCCGGGAAATTGTCCGAGCCGTCGAGTACCACGTCCACGTCCTGCAGCAGGCGCTCGACATTGGCCGCGGTCACCCGCTCGCGCACCGCCTCCACCGCCACCCCGGGATTCAGCGCGCCCAGCGCCGCGGCGGCCGAAGCCACCTTGGGCTGCCCGACCCGCGCCTCGGTGTGCAGGATCTGCCGTTGCAGGTTGCTGCGATCGACCACGTCGTCGTCGGCGATGCGCAGCTGGCCGACCCCGGCCGCGGCCAGGTAGAAGCCGGCCGGCGAACCCAGCCCGCCGGCGCCGACCAGCAGCACGCGCGCGCCCTGCAGCCGGCGCTGGCCCTCGATCCCGACCTCGGGCAGGCGCAGGTGGCGCGAATAGCGCTCGAAGAACTCCTGCTGCTCCGGCGCCAGCGCCGGCCGCTGCAGCGGCAATCCGTCGCGCTGCCACTGCGTGGTGCCGCCCAGCACCGAAGCCACCGCGGAATAACCCGCCTGCTGCAGGAACAGCGCCGCCTCGTGCGAGCGCCTGCCGCTCTGGCAGATCAGGATCACCTCGGCGTCGGTCGCGCCCAGATGCGCGGCCGGCGCGTCCTGCAGCTGCGCGCGCGCAACGCCGAGCGCGCCCTCGGCCATGCCGGATGCACGCTCGTGTTCCTCGCGCACGTCGATCAGCCGCGCACCCCGGGCGATGCGCGCATGGGCCTGCTGCGGGGTCAGCTCTCGGATGCTCATGGGCGCATTATCGGCGCAAACCGGTGGCGCGTCCCGCCGCCATCGAACCGAAGCGGCAGGCACTCAATACGCGCAAGCGGCGCGACGTGGTGGCCGGCGCCCGGCGTGACGCACACACCCGCCCGGCGACGCATGCACGCGGCTCAGTACGCGAACACCTCGACCACCTCGCCGGCGTCGAAGCGGCGCGCGCCCTCGTCCAGGCGCAGCAGCACGTCGCTGTCGGCCGCGCCGCGCAGCCGGTGCGAACCGTCGGCGGGGTTCGGTTCCGCCCACAGCTGCCCGTGCGCGTCGCAGCGCATGCGCCCGCGCAGGAACTCCAGGCGGTCGTGGCGCTTGTCCCAGCCCGAGGCCAGCCGCGCGCGCCATTGCGGGCGCGGCTCGGTACGCTGCTGCAGCGCGTCCAGCAACGGCCGCCCGATCGCCAGGAAGGTCGCCAGCACCGACACCGGATTGCCCGGCAGGCCCAGGAACAGGGCGCGGTCCAGCTCGCCGAACAGCAGCGGCATGCCCGGGCGCATGCGCACCTTCCAGAAATGGATGCGGCCGCGCTCGGCCAGCAGCCGCGGCAGGTAGTCCTTCTCGCCGGCGGACACGCCGCCGCAGGTCAGCACCACGTCGAACGCCGAGGCGGCATCGGCGAGCATGCGCTCGATCCGCTGCGGATCGTCCGGCAGCGTCGGCCACGCGGTCGGCTCCAGGCCGAGCAGGCGCAGCTGCGCCATCAGCATGTCGCGGTTGCTGTTGTAGATCTGCCCGGGCCTGAGTGGCATGCCCGGCTCGACCAGCTCGTCGCCGGTGGCGAACACCGCCACGGTCGGCCGCGCCGCCACCGCCAGCTGCGCCACGCCGAGCGCGGCGGCCAGGCCGATCCGCGACGGCGTCAATGCCACGCCGGCCTCGAGCACGCGCTCGCCGGCGCGCACGTCCTCGCCGCGGGCGCGCACGTGCGCGCCGGCGACGAGCGCGGCCGGCACCTGCACCTGGCCGTCGCGCTCGACCACGTTCTCCTTGATCACCACCGTATCGGCGCCCGCCGGCAACGGCGCGCCGGTGGTGATGCGCAGGCATTCGCCGGCGCCGAGCGCCTGCCGCAGGTCCTCGCCGGCGAACTGCTCGCCAGCCAGGCGCAGCAGGCTCGGCGCATCGGCGGCCAGGTCGGCATGGCGCAGCGCGAAGCCGTCCATCGCGCTGTTGGCGAACGGCGGCAGGTCGATCGGCGCGTCCAGCGGTTCGAGCAGGATGCGGCCGTCGGCGCGCGGCAGCGCCAGGCGTTCGGCGGGCAACGGCCGCGACTGGGCGACGGCGGCGACGATGGCCAGCGCCTCGGAATAGGCAATGCGGGTGGGATAGTCGTTCATGGCGCCGGCAGGATACCCGCTGCGTGCAGGTCCTGCGGCGTGTTGAGGTTGCCGAACGTCACCCCGGTCAGGCGCACGCGGGCCATCGCCAACCGCTGCTGCAGGGCGCTCGGCGCGTAGCGCCCGCTGGCCAGCGCCGCCGCCAGCGCAGGCCGCAGCACGGCGACGCGGTACAGCGCCACCAGCGGCTGCACGCCGTCGTCGTCCTCGGCATAGGCACCCTCGCCGGCGCCGCTGGCCGCGATCAGCCTGTCCAGCAGCGTGGGCGGCAAGCGGCACAGGTCCACCGGCAAGGTCAGCAGCCACGGCGTCGCGCAGGCGGCGGCCAATGCATCCAGGCCGGCGATCGGCCCCAGCGAGCGCGCGGCGCCCGGCGGCGCGGCGACCCGGTCGGGCAGCGCCTGCAGCCCGGCGGCGGCATAGCGCGGCCGCATGCGGTTGGCGCTGACCAGCACCGCCGCCACCGACGGCGCCAGCGCCTGCGCCAGGCCCAGCACCAGCGGCTGCCCGTCGCGTTGCAGCCAGGCCTTGTCGCGGCCGCCCAGGCGTTGCGCGCGGCCGCCGGCGAGGATGCCCAGCGTGACCTCGCGCCGCGCGTCCATCGGCTACTTGCCGCGGACGTGCTTCATCAGCCGCCGCTTCTTGGCGATCTGGCGCTCGGTCAGCACGTTCTTCTTGCCTTCGTACGGATTGGCGCCTTCGCGGAACATGAAGCGCACCGGCGTGCCGACCAGCTTGAAGCGCTTGCGGAAGAAGTTTTCCAGGTAGCGCTTGTACGACTCCGGCAGCACCTTCAGGCGGGTGCCATGGACGATGAAGGTCGGCGGGTTGCTGCCGCCCGGATGCACGTAGCGCAGCTTGGAGACGTGGCCGCGGATGCTCGGCGGCGGATTGGTCTCATAGGCCACTTCCAGCGCCTGGTTGACTTCGCTGGTGCTAAATTCGCGGATCGCCGAGGCATGCGCGTTGTGGATCGCGCGGAACAGCTCGCGCAGGCCCGAGCCGTGCTTGGCCGAGATCCGCACCGCTTCGGCCCACGGCACGAAGCCGAGCTTGCGCGACAGCAGCGCCTCGGCCTGCTCGCGCTGGTAGTCGGTGAGCCCGTCCCACTTGTTGACCGCCACCACCAGCGCGCGGCCGGCGTCCAGGATCGCACCGAGCACGCTGGCGTCCTGGTCGGTGACGCCTTCGGTGGCGTCGAGCAGCAGCACCGCGACCTCGCATTGCTCGATCGCCTGCAGCGTCTTGAACACGCTGAACTTCTCCACCGCCTCCTCGACCCGGCCGCGGCGGCGCAGGCCGGCGGTGTCGATCAGCCGGTACAGGCGGTCGTCGCGCTGCAGGTCCACCGCGATCGAGTCGCGGGTGGTGCCCGGCACTTCGGAGGCGATCATCCGTTCCTCGCCGAGCAGGCGGTTGACCAGCGTCGACTTGCCGACGTTGGGACGGCCGACGAAGGCGATGCGCATGCGCTTGGGATCGGTGTCCAGCGTCTCGCCGGCGCCCTCCTCGGGCAGCCGCGACAGCACTTCCTCGAGCAGGTCGTCGATGCCGTGGCGGTGCGCGGCCGAGACCGCGATCGCCTCGCCCAGGCCATAGCGCGCGAACTCGGCGCGGACCTGGTCCTCGTCGGTGCCGTCGATCTTGTTGATCAGCAACAGCGTCGGCCGCGCCAGCTTGCGCAGCCAGGCCAGGATCTCGTCGTCGAGCGAGGACGAACCCTCGCGTCCGTCGACCACGAACAGCACCAGGTCCGCTTCGCCGGCCGCCGCGCGCGCCTGGTCGGCGGTGGCGCCGGCCAGGCCTTCTTCCTCGCCGGAAATGCCGCCGGTGTCGACGATCACGAACGGGGTTTCCGGCTCCAGCCGGCACACGCCGTAGTGGCGATCGCGGGTGACGCCGGGCTGGTCGTGGACCAGCGCGTCGCGGCTGCGCGTGAGCGCGTTGAACAGCGTGGACTTGCCGACATTCGGCCGTCCAACCAGGGCGACCAGCGGCAGCATCGCGAATTCCTTCCCTTATTGACCCAACCGGAACGCGGTCAGGTCGCCTTTCGTGTTCTGGACCAGCAGGATGCCATCGGCCACCACCGGCTGCGCTACCAGCGCCTTGCGTCCCACCCGCTCGCGTGCGGCGATCTCGCCGTTGTCGAGCTTAAGCCAATGCAGATAGCCCTTGTAGTCGCCGACCACGGCGTAATCGCCCTGGATCGCCACCCCGGTCAGCGAGCGCCGCGCCAGCGCGGCCTGCGACCAGGTCGCCGAGCCGGAGGCCTTGTCCAGCGCCCACACCGAACCGGCGTTGTCGGCCACCACCACGCTGCTGGAACTGACGCCGACGCCGCCGGCGCTGCCGTGGTCGCGGGTCCACAGCGGGCGGCCGCTCGGGCCTTCCAGCGCCAGGGTCTGGTTCTTGAAGCTGGTCGCGTACACGGTAGTGCCGTCCAGCACCGGCGCGCCGTCCACGTCGGCCATGCGCTCCAGTTCGGTGCGGCCTTCCGGCACGCCGATGGTCTGCTCCCACAGCACGCGCCCGTCCTGCATCGCCAGCGCCGACAGCGTGCCATCGTCGTTGCCGACGAACAGCACGCCCGGGCCGGCCACCACCGGCGCGTTGCCGCGCACGGTCAGGGTCGGCAGTTCCTGCGTATGGAACCAGCGCTGCTGCCCGTTACTGGCATCGAACGCGGTGACGTGGCCGTCGTTGCTGCGCACGAACACCAGGTTCTGCGCGACCACAGGGGCGGCGATCACTTCGTTGGGCACCTTGGCGCGCCACTTCTCGGTGCCGCTGGCGGCGTCGAGCGCGATCACTTCGCCGTTCAGGCCACCCACCACCACCAGCCCGTCGCCCACGCCGGGACCGCCGGCGAAGCGCGGCAGCGGACGGTTCTTCTCCAGCCGCTTGCGTTCCTTGGCCTGCTGCTTCTCGTTGCGCAGGCGCTGCTTGTAGGCGGCGCGCTCGTCCTTGGACAGGCCCTTGCTCGACTCGCCCTCGACCTGGCTCTCCGGCTGCTCCTGGACCTGCGACAGGCGCTCCTTGCGCGCCTTCTTGGCGTCGTATTCCCACAGCGTCTTGCCGGTCTGCAGGTCCAGCGCATAGACCGAACCGGACGTCGCGGCCAGGTACACCTTGCCGTCGGCCACCGCCGGACGCTGGCGCACGCCGATGCGCTGCTCGCCCTTGCCGGCATCGGTGGACCACAGCTTGGCGACCTTCACCGACGGCTTGAAATCGACCAGCTCGGCCGGCTCGGCGGCCTTCTTGGCGGCCGCGTCCTTGCCCGCGAACCAGCCCTTGACCGTGCTGCAGCCGGACAGCGCCAAACCCAGCAGGGCGACCGTCGCGATGCGCTTGAACATGACTACCTTCATCAGATCGGCTCCGCAGGATTCGGCACGGTGCCGCCCGCATCCATCAATTTCGTTTCAAGCAGTCGCCGTTGTGGCGCCGCCACGTCCAGGGTCGCCAGCGATTTGGCGTACGCATCGCGTGCCGCCTCGCGCTTGCCCTGCGCGATCAGCGCATCGCCGCGGATCTCCAGGCTCTGGTTGTCGTCGGCCGTGGCCAGCAGCTTCAGCGCTTCGTCGCTCTTGCCGGTCTGGATCAGCAGCCGCGCCACGCGCTGGTCGACCAGCCGCTTCAGCTCGCCTTCGGTCTTGAGCCCGCGCAGCGTCGCCAGGGCCTGGTCGTACTTGCCGGCGTCGGCCTGCGCCTTGGCCAGGCGCAACGCGGCCAGTTCGGCGTAGATGTTGGCCGGGCTCTGCTGCAGCGCCGCCATGTCCTTGCTCGCCTTGTCCAGTTGGTTGGCCTGGATGCTCTTGAGCACGGCGTCGTAGCGGGAATTGGCCTGCGCCAGGTCGCTGGAATGCTGCTTGGTCCACCACTGCCAGCCGATGATCGCGCCGATGCCCAGGGCAATGCCGCCGATCAGGCCGGCGCCGTTTTTCCTGAGCCAAGTGCGGACGCGTTCGCTTTGTTCGTGCTCGTCGAGCAGGTCGTCGATCGCCATGCGTACTCTCGCCCCGCCGCAACGACGGGACATGGAATGTTGAGATTGAGGAACCGCGCCGCCGTCACTCGGACGCTGGCACCACGGAACCGTCAGAGGATACCGCAAAGCGGGCCACGTTCGCGCGCTTGTACGGGGTCAGATCCACGGTACTACCGGATTGCTGAACCTGGACCGCCGAGGCATTGCCGAGCACGATGCGGCCCACCTGCCCCGGCGCGTAGTCGCGCGTTTCGCCCGCCTTGAGCAAGGCCTTTTCCAGCGGCGTGCCGTCCGGCGCGATGATCTGCACCCAGCTGTCGCCCTGGAACGACAGGCTCAGGCCGGCCTTCGCCGCCGCGCCGGGAGCGCGTTCCGTTTCGTTCGAGGAACGCGGCAGCGGGGTCAGCGACGCGATGTACGGCGCGGCGCTGGGCGCGGCGCGGTTGGCCGGCGCGGCGGCGGCCGCGTTGGTGGCGCCGGCGGTGGCGGACGCGGCGGGCTGCGCGGCGTCGCCCGGAGCCGTGGGCACCACGTCCAGCGAGGCGGTGCTCGGACCGTCCTCGGCGAAATGGGTACGGGTCGCATACCAGACCGGCACCGCCAGCCCGGCGGTGATCACCACGTACACCAGGCGCCGGGTGGCGCTCTCGAGCATGCGCCGCAGCGGCGGCGTATGCGTGTGGCTGATCAGCTCCACCGGTTGCACCGGTGCCAGGCGCGCGCTTTCCAGCAGCGGCTCCAGGTCCACCCCGAGCAGGCGCGCGTAGCTGCGCAACTGCCCGCGCACGAACACCGGCGCGCCCAGGCGCTGCCACTGTTCCTCTTCCAGGGCACGGACCACGTGCACCGGCATGCGCAAGCGGCTACCGACGTCGTCGATGCTCAGGCCCGCCGCTTCGCGCGCTTCGCGGAGGTGTTGCCCGCAACCTTTGGCGCCGTCGAAAGCGTTCGGATTGGAATCACTGATCACAATGCACTAGCCCCGGGAGTCTTGGTCGCGGCATCGGGAAACTCCTTGCGCAACCGCTGTTGGTAACGGCCGGCGGCAGCCCTGTCGCCCAGCCCTTGTTCAATCTGAATAGCAAGTTGTAACACGGATGCGGTGGCCGGCGCAGCCGACAAACGCCGCTCGGAGAAGGCGCGCGCCTCGAAGAAGCGCGCCTGCGCCGCCTCGTCGCGCGCCATCGCCTCCAGCGCATACGCATTGCCCGGCTCCAGCGCCAGCGCCTTGCGCAGGTCGCGCACGCCGCGTTCGCGCTGGCCGAGTTGCAGCGCGCAGCCGCCGGCATTGGCCAGGGCCGACGCCGGCGTGGCGTAGCCCGGCGCCGCCAGGGCGCGATCGAACCACTGCAGCGATTCGGCGGCGGCGCCGTTCGCGCACAGCCAGGCGCCGTAGTTGTTCAAGGCCTCGCCGCGATCCGGCGCCAGTTCGGCGGCCTTGCGGTAGTGCTCGCCGGCGGCGGCGGCATCGCCGCGGCGGTCGGCGACCACGGCGAGCAAGGTATGCGCCTGCACCGAATCGGGCGCCAGCGCCAAGGCCTTGCGCGCGTAGGTCTCGGCGCCGGCCAGGTCGCCGCCGCTGAGCCGGTTGCCGGCCAGGCCCAGCTGCTCCTGCAGCGCGTAGCGCGCCTTGACCGCGCCGCTGTCGTGGAAATCGTAGTCCTGCGCGACCTGTTCGACGCCGCGCAGCTTGCCCGGCTTGGTGCCGCGCCCGGCGCACGCTGCCAGCGCCAGCAGCGCCACGCCCAACGCCGCGATGGCCAGCGGATGCCTAGGCCGCCGCATCCCGGTCCGCCCGCGTCTGCAACTGGCGCTGGAAGTCGGCCTGGCGGCGGGTACGGTCCAGCACCTGCCCCTTGAGCTGGCCGCAGGCCGCATCGATGTCGTCGCCGCGCGTGCGCCGCACCATGGTCAGCACCTGCGCGTCGAGCAGGATCTTCTGGAACGCGCGGATCTCGGTCTCGCCGGAGCGCTCGTAGCGCGTGCCGGGGAACGGATTGAACGGGATCAGGTTGACCTTGCCCGCGTCCTTGGTCTGCACCGCGTTGTCGAACTGGCGCATCAGCCGCGCCAGCTGCCGCGCATGCTCGGGCTGGTCGTTGATGCCCTTCATCAGCGTGTATTCGAAGGTCACCGACTCGCGGCGCTTGTTGGCGCGCAGGTAGCGCGCGCACGAGGCCATCAGCTCGGCGATCGGGTATTTCTTGTTGAGCGGGACCAGCGTCTCGCGCAGCGCGTCGTTCGGCGCATGCAGCGACACCGCCAGCGACACGTCGCTCTCGGTGGACAGGCGGTCGATCTGCGGCACCAGGCCGGAGGTCGACAGCGTCACCCGCTTGTTGGCCAGGCCGTAGCCCAGGTCGTCGCGCATCACGCTCATCGCGCGCACGACGTTGTCGAAATTCATCAGCGGCTCGCCCATGCCCATCATCACCACGTTGGTGAGACGGCGCTGCTGGTGCGGCACGTTGCCCAGGTGCCGCGCCGCCACCCACACCTGGCCGATGATCTCGGCGGTGGACAGGTTGCGGTTGAAGCCCTGGGTGGCGGTCGAACAGAACGTGCAGTTCAGCGCGCAGCCGACCTGGGAGGACACGCACAGCGTGCCGCGGCCCTTGTCGGGGATGTACACGGTCTCGATCGCGTTCTTGCCGTCGGTGCCCATGGCCAGCAGCCACTTGTGGGTCCCGTCGGTGGACGGCTTGTCGAACACGATATTGGGGACGACGACCTCGGCATGCTGCTGCAGCTTGGCGCGCAGCGCCTTGCCGAGGTCGGTCATCTGGTCGAAGTCGGTGACGTAGCGGTGGTGGATCCACTTCATCACCTGGTGGGCGCGGTAGCGCGCCTCGCCGAGGGTCTCGGCGAAGAAGCGCTCCAGGCCCTCGCGATCGAGGTCGAGCAGATTCTGCTTGGCCGCCGCGCCGGTCCGGATCGGATCGGCGAGCGCCAAGGAAGTGTGGGCGACCTCGTTCACGATGACCTCTTAGCGGGAAACCACTTCGGTGGCGGCGAAGAAATACGCCACTTCGTTGGCGGCGTTCTCGACCGAGTCGGAACCGTGCGCGGCGTTGGCGTCGATCGAGTCGGCGAAATCGGCGCGGATGGTGCCCGGCGCGGCGTCCTTCGGGTTGGTGGCGCCGAGCAGGTCGCGGTGCGCGGCCACGGCGTTCTCGCCTTCCAGCGCCTGGATCATCACCGGGCCGGAGATCATGAACTCGACCAGCGCGTTGAAGAACGGGCGCTCGCGGTGCACGGCGTAGAAGCCCTCGGCCTCGCGGCGCGACAGCTGCTTGTACTTGGCGGCCACGACCTTCAGGCCGGCCTTCTCGAAGCGGGAATAGATCTCGCCGATGACGTTCTTGGCGACGGCATCGGGCTTGATGATGGACAGGGTGCGCTCCAGCGCCATGGGAAGTTCTCCGTTGGGCGGGCCACTAGACGGCCCGAGGTTAGCATGAAAAAAACCCGCGTCAAAACGCGGGCTTAGCCAGAATTGCGATGGACAATTCTATCCAATCGCAACGGGGTTTGCACGGGTGTCGGCTGAATCGTGCTGCATTGCAACATGACGCGGCCGGTGGCCGGGCCTAGACTCAAACAATCGTTTGATTGATTCCGGCGGCCGCATGGCAAAGCAAGCGCACTTCTCCACCAAGGACCGCATCCTCAGCGCGGCCGAGGAACTGTTCGCCCAGCACGGCTTCACCGGCACCTCGCTGCGCCAGGTCACCAGCCAGGCCGACGTCAACATCGCCGCGGTCAACTACCACTTCGGCTCCAAGGAAAACCTGGTCAACGAGGTGTTCCGGCGACGCATGGACGAGATGACCGCCGCGCGCCTGGCGCAGCTGGAGGCCGCGCAGCGCCAGCATCCGGGCCAGCTCGGGCCGGTACTGGCCGCGTTCGTGGAACCGGCGCTGGCGATGGCCCAGGACCGCCAGAGCGGCGGCGCCTTCGTGCGCGTGATCGCCCGCGCCTACGCCGAGAAGAACGACAGCCTGCGCCAGTTCCTGTCCGACCACTACGGCCATGTGCTGCGCGAATTCGGCAAGGCCATCGCCGTGTGCGTGCCCGAGCTGAGCAAGGAAGAACTGTACTGGCGCCTGGATTTCCTGGCCGGCGCCCTGACCTACGCCATGGCCGACTTCGGCCTGATCAAGCGTCCCGCCGGCGTCAGCGAAGGCGCGCACCGCGCCCACGCCGCGCGCGAACTGATCCGTTTCGCCGAAGCGGGCTTCCTGGCCCGCGCCGCGCCCTGATCCCGCAAGCCCCTCCTCATACCCGAACCCGCAATCGTTGACCCACAGAGGCTGATCGCTATGTCCAACCCCCTGCTAGTCCGCCGTGCCGCCGTCCTGGGCGCGGGCGTGATGGGCGCGCAGATCGCTGCGCACCTGACCAACGCCGGCGTCGACACCGTCCTGTTCGACCTTCCCGCCAAGGAAGGCCATCCCGACGGCATCGTGCTCAAGGCCATCGCCAACCTGACCAAGCTGAGCCCGGCGCCGCTGGCCAGCGCGGCACTGGCCGAGGCGATCACCCCGGCCAACTACGACTCCGGCCTGGAGCAGCTGCGCGGCTGCGACCTGATCATCGAAGCCATCGCCGAGCGCATGGACTGGAAGCAGGACCTGTACAAGAAGATCGCCCCGTTCGTGGCCGATCACGCGGTGCTGGCCTCCAATACCTCCGGCCTGGGCATCAACAAGCTCTCCGACGTGCTGCCCGAGCAGCTGCGCCACCGCTTCTGCGGCGTGCACTTCTTCAACCCGCCGCGCTACATGCACCTGGCCGAACTGATCCCGGCCAAGGGCACCGATGCCGCCGTGCTGGAAGGCCTGGAAGCGTTCCTGGTCACCACCCTGGGCAAGGGCGTGGTCTACGCCAAGGACACCCCGAACTTCATCGGCAACCGCATCGGCGTGTTCTCGATCCTGTCCACCATCCACCACACCGCGCAGTCCGGCCTGGGCTTCGACGAGGTCGATGCGCTGACCGGCCCGCTGGTCGGGCGCCCGAAGTCGGCGACCTACCGCACCTCCGACGTGGTCGGCCTGGACACCATGGCCCACGTCATCAAGACCATGGCCGACACCCTGCCCGACGATCCGTGGCACCAATACTTCGCCTCGCCGAAGTGGCTGGACGCGCTGATCGCCAAGGGCGCGCTCGGCCAGAAGGTCGGCGCCGGCATCTTCCGCAAGGTCGGCAAGGACATCGTGGTGCTGGACCTGGAGAAGCAGGACTACCGCCCGGCCGACCGCGCCGCGGCGCCGGAAGTGGTCGAGATCCTGAAGATCAAGAACCCGGCCGAGAAGTTCGCCAAGCTGCGCGAGAGCCAGCACCCGCAGGCGCAGTTCCTGTGGGCCACGTTCCGCGACCTGTTCCACTACAGCGCCTACCACCTGGCCGATATCGCCGAAACCGCGCGCGACGTGGACCTGGCGATCCGCTGGGGCTACGGCTGGTCGCTGGGCCCGTTCGAGACCTGGCAGGCCGCCGGCTGGAAGCAGGTGGCGCAGTGGATCGCCGACGACATCGTCGCCGGCAAGACCATGAGCAATGCCCCGTTGCCGGACTGGGTGTTCGACGGCCGCGACGGCGTGCACGCCGCCGAGGGCAGCTACAGCCCGGCGCGCAACGCCAAGCTGCCGCGCTCGGCGCTGCCGGTGTACCAGCGCCAGCGCTTCCCCGACCCGCTGCTGGGCGAGAAGTTCGCCCCGGGCGAGACCGTGTTCGAGAACGACGGCCTGCGCCTGTGGCACGACGGCGACGACATCGCCGTGGTCAGCTTCAAGACCAAGATGAACACCGTCTCCGACCAGGTGCTCGACGGCCTGCAGGAAGCGGTCGGCCGCGCCGAGAAGGACTTCAAGGGCCTGGTGATCTGGCAGCAGAAGGAGCCCTTCTCCGCCGGCGCCGACCTGGCCGGCGCGCTGGGCCTGCTGCAGGCCGGCAAGGTCGATGCGTTCGAGGCGATGGTCGCCAACTTCCAGGCCACCAGCCAGCGCATCAAGTATTCGCTGGTGCCGGTGGTCGCGGCGGTGCGCGGCCTGGCCCTGGGCGGCGGCTGCGAATTCCAGATGCACAGCGCCAAGACCGTGGCCGCGCTGGAAAGCTACATCGGCCTGGTCGAGGCCGGCGTCGGCCTGCTGCCGGCCGGTGGCGGCCTGAAAGAGATCGCGGTGCGCGCCTCGCAGGCGGCCGGCCCCGGCGGCGACGTGTTCGCCGAGCTGAAGAAGACCTTCGAGACCGTGGCGATGGCCAAGGTCTCCACCTCGGCGGTCAACGCCAAGGAACTGGGCCTGCTGCGCGGCACCGACAAGGTCGTGTTCAATAGCTACGAGGCGCTGTACATCGCCAAGGCCGAAGCGCGCGCGCTGGCCGAGGGCGGCTACCGCCCGCCGCTGCCGGCACGGCGCATCCAGGTCGCCGGCGACGTCGGCATCGCCACCTTCAAGATGCTGCTGGTCAACATGCTGGAAGGCCGCTTCATCAGCGAGTACGACTACGAGATCGCCACCCGCATCGCCACCGTGCTGTGCGGCGGCGAAGTCGACCGCGGCGCGCTGGTCGACGAGGAGTGGCTGCTCAAGCTCGAGCGCAAGCACTTCGTCGAACTGGCCCAGCAGGAAAAGACCCAGGCGCGGATCGGGCACATGCTCAAGACGGGCAAGCCGCTTAGGAACTGAGATTCGGGATTGGGGAGTGGGGATTCGCAACTGCGGCTCCCCACCTCTGCAACGATTCCCTCCAACAATTCATCCGCCGGGCACAAGACATTCGGGCACCGGGATCCGCTCCGACGAATCCCCAATCCCGAATCCCCAATCCCGGCTTTCGGAGAAAGCCATGAGCAAGCAAATCCAAGACGCCTACATCGTCGCCGCCACCCGCACCCCGGTCGGCAAGGCGCCCAAGGGCGTGTTCCGCAATACCCGTCCGGACGACATGCTGGCGCACGTGCTGCGCGCGGTGGTCGCACAGGCGCCGGGCATCGACACCTCGCGCATCGACGATGCGATCATCGGCTGCGCGATGCCCGAGGGCGAGCAAGGCATGAACGTGGCGCGCATCGGCGTGCTGCTGGCCGGCCTGCCCAATTCGGTGGCCGGGCAGACCATCAACCGCTTCTGCTCCTCCGGCATCCAGGCGGTGGCGCTGGCCGCCGACCAGATCCGCCTGGGCAACGCCGACCTGATGCTGGCCGGCGGCACCGAGTCGATGTCGATGGTGCCGATGATGGGCAACAAGGTCGCGCTGTCGCCGAGCGTGTTCGCCGACGACCACGTCGCCATCGCCTACGGCATGGGCATCACCGCCGAGAAGGTGGCCGAGGAATGGAAGGTGTCGCGCGAGGACCAGGATGCGTTCGCGCTGGCCTCGCACCAGAAGGCCATCGCCGCGATCGCCGCCGGCGAATTCCGCGACGAGATCACCCCGTACGAGATCCTCTCGCACCAGCCCGACCTGGCCGGCAACGTGATCGCGCTGCGCAAGCGCCTGGTCGATACCGACGAAGGCCCGCGCCCGGACAGCTCGATCGAAGGCCTGGCCAAGCTGCGTCCGGTGTTCCGCAACGGCCAGTTCGGCGGCAGCGTCACCGCCGGCAACTCCTCGCAGATGAGCGACGGCGCCGGTGCGGTGCTGCTGGCCTCCGAGCAGGCGATCAAGGACTACGGGCTCACCCCCCTCGCCCGCTTCGTCAGCTTCTCCGTCGCCGGCGTGCGCCCGGAAGTGATGGGCATCGGCCCGATCGCGGCGATCCCCAAGGCGCTCAAGCAGGCCGGCCTGAGCAAGGACCAGATCGACTGGATCGAACTCAACGAAGCCTTCGCCGCGCAGTCGCTGGCGGTGATCCGCGACAGCGGCCTGGACCCGTCCAAGGTCAACCCGCTGGGCGGCGCGATCGCGCTCGGCCATCCGCTCGGCGCCACCGGCGCGATCCGCACCGCGACCCTGGTGCACGGCCTGCGCCGCCGCCAGCAGAAGTACGGCATGGTCACCATGTGCATCGGCACCGGCATGGGCGCGGCCGGGATCATCGAAGCGCTCTGAGCGTCTGGCTTCGGCAACGAAAAAGGGCAGCCCAGGCTGCCCTTTTTCTTGCGACGGCGTTTGGCTGCCGAACCCCGTACGCGACGCGGCGGACCCGCGCGCTTCGGCAACGCGGCCGCGCTTACCTGGCGCCGGCTTCGACGTCGGCCAGCGCCTTGCGCATCATTTCCTGCGCCGGCTTGCTCAACTTCTCGTGGTCCAGCGCATAGCGGATGGTCGCCTCGATCAGGCCGATGTGGGTGCCGCAATCGAAGCGGGTGCCCTCGAAGCGGTAGGCATGCACCGGATCGCTCTGGATCAGCGCGGCGATCGCGTCGGTCAGCTGGATCTCGCCGCCCGCACCCGGCACGGTCTTCTCCAGCAGGTCGAAGATCTTGGAACTGAGCACGTAGCGGCCCACCACCGCCAGGTCGCTCGGCGCATCGGCCGGCTTGGGCTTCTCGACGATCGCGGTGATCTTGCCTTCGCTGCCGTCGAACGCCTCGGTGGCGACGATGCCGTAGCTGCCGGTGCTCTCGTGCGGCACGTCCTGCACCGCGATCACGCTGGCGCCGGAACGCTCGGCCACGTCGGCCATCTGCGTCAGCGCGCCAGGGCCGCGGTTCCAGATCAGGTCGTCGGGCAGCAGCACCGCGAACGGCTCGTCGCCGATGATCGGCTTGGCGCACAGCACGGCATGGCCGAGCCCGAGCGCCTCGGCCTGGGTCACGAAGATCGCGCGCACGCCGTTGGGCAGCACGTGGCGCACCAGCTCCAGTTGCTCGAGCTTGCCGGCGCGCTCGAGCTTCTGCTCCAGCTCGTAGGCCTTGTCGAAATAATCCGCAACCGCGTGCTTGTAGCGGTTGGTGACGAAGATCAGGGTGTCGCAACCGGCCTCGATCGCCTCGTCGACGGCGTACTGGATCAGCGGCCGATCGATGATCGGCAGCATTTCCTTGGGCACCGTCTTGGTGGCGGGAAGAAAGCGGGTACCCAGTCCTGCGACCGGGAAAACTGCCTTGCGGATTCTCTTGCTCATCAGAGCCTTCTGGCCTCGCGTGCGGGGAAAGGAACGATTGTAGCGGAGCTATCGTGACTGCCCTGTTGTCGCAGCGGCGCGAATTCGGGCATGGTCGTGCGCAGCACTTTTTCGATGCCGTCGCTGTCGTAGTCGGCCACCGCGGCACGCAATTGCTGGAGGCCCTGCAGGATGTCCTCGCGCGAGAAGCTGCGCGCGCCGGCTTCCAGGATCTTCGGATGCGAGGTGGGCCGATAGTTCTCGTCGGCATAGAACAGGGTTTCGTGCAGCTTCTCGCCCGGGCGCAGGCCGGTGTAGACGATCGCGATGTCGCGCCCGGGCTGCTTGCCGGCCAGGCGGATCATCTGCTCGGCGAGCAGGCGGATCGGCACCGGCTCGCCCATGTCCAGCGTGTAGATCGCGCCATGCGACGCCGAGGCGGCGGCCTGCACGATCAGCTGGCAGGCCTCGGGAATGGTCATGAAGTAGCGGGTCACCTGCGGGTCGGTCACCGTGACCGGGCCGCCCTGGCGGATCTGCTCGCGGAACAGCGGCACCACGCTGCCGGCCGAATCCAGCACGTTGCCGAAGCGCACGGTGACGAAGCGCGTGCCCACCGCCTGGTCGTCCAGCGACTGGCACACCATTTCCGCGTAGCGCTTGGAGGCGCCGAGCACGTTGACCGGGTTCACCGCCTTGTCGGTGGAGATGAACACGAAGGTCGAGACCTTGGCGGCGACGCAGGCGCGGGCCACGGTCTCGGTGGACAGCACGTTGTTGCGGACCGCTTCGCGGAACTGCCGCTCCAGCAGCGGCACCTGCTTGTAGGCCGCGGCGTGGAACACCGCGTCCGGCTCGGCGATGCGCATCGCGTGGCGGGTCACCGCCGGATCGCCGCAATCGCCCAGCACGCACTCGATTTCCAGGTCGGGGAAGGTGCGGTGCAGGTCGGCATGGATGGTGATCAGCGCCAGTTCGTCGATCTCCAGCAGCACCACCTTGCGCGCGCCGTGCCGCGCGCACTGCCGGCACAGTTCCGAACCGATCGAGCCGCCGGCGCCGGTGACCATCACCGTGCGCCCGGACAGCCAGCCCTTGATCAGCTTCCAGTCCGGGGTCACCGGCTTGCGCCCGAGCAGGTCCTCGATCGCGACCTCCTTCAGTTCGCCCGGCAGGTAGTGGCCTTCGAGCACGTCGAGCAGGCGCGGCACGGTGCGGAACGGCAGCCCGGTGCCTTCGCAGATCGCCACCACCCGCTGCATGCCGGCCGCGTCCAGCGACGGGATCGCGATGACCAGCAGCTTGGCCGCGGTCTCCTTGGCGATCGCCCCGGCCTCGTCGATCCGGCCCAGGATCGGCAGGCCCTGCAGCTTGGCGCCGTGCAGATGGCCGGCATCGTCGACGAAGCCGACCGGGTGGTAGGCGCCGGAACGGCGCAGGTCGCGCACCAGCGCCTCGGCCGCGCGGCCGGCGCCGACGATCAGCACGCGCCGCGCGGTCTCGTCCGAATGCGCGATCTGGTAATCCTTCCAGGCGCGGTACAGCAGCCGCGGCGCGCCCAGCAGCGCCGACAGCGCGAACGGATACACCATCAATACCGACAGCGGGATGGAATCGAAGCGGCTGTAGGCCAGCCCCAGCACGATCGCCACCAGGCCGTAGAAGCTGGCCTTGAAGATGTTCAGCAGGTCCGGAACGCTGGCGAAGCGCCACAGCCCGCGGTACAGGCCGACCTTCCAGAACACCAGCCCCTGCGCCGCCAGCACGATGGCGGTGTTGAGGTTCCACAACGGCAGCGGATGCTCGCCGGGCAGCATCGTATAGCGCGCCGCGTGCAGCAACTGCCAGCAGATCCACACGATCACCAGATCGTGGACGACCACGGAGGCCTTGGGGAACATCTCGGTGAAACGGTCGCGGATCGAAAGCATCAGTTATCCATATGAGTTCAGCGCACTCCCTTACGCAAAGTCAGCCAAAGCGCGCTTGCCGAGAGATACCAGACAAGCGCCAATCCAACCTGCCCCCCGGTTCGCAGCGTTCCACCAAACCAGGCAATTGTAATCGCGACAACGCTGAACAGGGCATAGGCGAGCGTCACCACCGTGTGGCTGCTGCCCGCGCGGACCCAACGCTGGTACACATGCTGCGCATGCGGTTGCCACCAGCGTTCGCCGGCGAGCATGCGCGACAACAACGTGAAGCCGGCGTCGATGGCGAACGCCGAGATCGGTATCAACAGCAACCATGGCGTGAGCCCGGTCGCGACGTTGCACAAGGCGAACAGCGCGGCGACCAGATAGCCCAGCGCCCCGCTGCCCACGTCGCCCAGGAAGATCCGCGCGCGCGGATAGTTGAACGGCAGGAAGCCGGCGCAGGCCACGATCAGCGCCAGGCATGCCCAGCGCAGCGGCCCGGACAGGAACCCGGCGAAGCCCAGCGCCACCAGCATCGCCTGGCTGGTCGCCAGGCCATTGATGCCATCCATGAAGTTCCAGATGTTGATCAGCGAGATGGTCGCCAACCAGGTCAGCGCGGCCAGCCACGGGTTTTGGTGCATTCGGTAGACAAGTGCGGCCAGCAGGCTGGCGGCTACCGCATGCACCAGCAGACGCAGTGCGGCCGACAGCGGGCGGTGGTCGTCCCACCAGCCGATGCCGGCGACCAAGGCCAGCCCGGCAGCGAACATGGCGATGGCCACGCCGTGCTGAGGCCAGACCGATGCCGCATAGGCGCATGCCGCCAGCACCGCCGCCACGATAGCGACGCCGCCGCCGCGCGGCGTTGCGATCGCATGGCTGCGACGCTCGCCGGGCGCGTCCATCAACTTGCGCTTGAGTGCGTAGCGGCGCGACAGCCACGTCCCGATCGCGCTGAGCGCCGCCAGCGCCGCGAGCAGCGCCCACCCTGCAACCGGCACCTACACCACCGCGTAGTTGAGCAGCGGCTTGACCGTGCCCCACTCCTTGCAGCTCGGGCATTGCCAATGGTGGGTGCGTGCGCCGAAGCCGCAGCGCGTGCAGCGGTAGCTGGGATTGCGCACCAGCAGCTGGTCGGTGATGTGCTTGAGGTCCTGCAGGGTGGCCGTGGAATCGGCGCCTTCGGCCAGGGTCAGGTCGATCAGCGCCGACTCGCCGCGCACCGAGGGCCGGTCCTTCAGCTGCCGCCCGAGGTACGCGCGCGCCGCGGACACGCCTTCCTGCGATTCCATCAGCCGGGTCAGCGCCAGCACCGGGGCGATGCCGCGGTAGTGCTCGGTCATTTCCGACAGGAACGCGCGCGCGCCGCTGAGATCATGGCCGCGCCGGTAGCAGTCCATCAGCGCCGGCATGATCTCCGGCAGGTAGTCCGGATCGTGCCGCGCGGCGCGCTCGAAGGCGCGGATCGCGGCCTCGTCGTTGCCGTCGTCCACGTCGATGCGCCCTTCCAGGATGCCGGCGCGCACCGAGGTGGCGTCGGCCTGGTAGGCACGCGCGATCGCGGCGCGCGCCAGCTCGGAATTGCCGGACGCGCGGTAGCGGTCGGCCAGCTCGCATTCGAACTGCGCGATCAGCTTGCCCATCGGCTCGCCGGTCACTTCTTCGTAGCGGGTGGCGTTGTCGATCGCCTTTTCCCAGTCGCGTTCGGCCTGGTAGATGCCGATCAGGTGCTTGAGCGCCTGCGGCGCGCGCTGGTCGATCTGCGCCAGCTCGGTGAACACGGTCTCGGCCCGGTCCAGCAGGCCGGACTTCATGTAGTCCTCGCCCAGCGCCAGCAAGGCCTGCACGCGTTGCGGATCGCTCAGGTCGGCGCGCTGCACCAGGCCCTGGTGCAGGCGGATCGCGCGGTCGACTTCACCGCGCCGGCGGAACAGATGGCCGAGCGCGACCTGGGTCTCGAAGGTTTCCTTGTCCAGTTCGGCGATGTGCAGGAACAGCTCGATCGCCTTGTCCGGCTCTTCGTTGAGCAGGTAGTTCAGGCCGCGGAAATAGGTGCTGGAAAGCCGGCTGACCTGCGTGTCGCCGTGACGCTGGCCGCCACGGCGGCCGATGACCCAACCGCTCAGCGCTGCCAGCGGAAGGAACAGGAAGAACCAGAACCACTCGGTCAGGAAGTCCATCGAAGATCAGCGTCCGTCCACGGGCTGGGTGTAGGTCGGTGCCGGCGCGACGGCCGGCGCGGAAGCGGCGATCGCGGCCTTGTTGGCGCGGCGCAGCTTGGCGTACAGCGGGATCACCAGCGCGGCCAGCACCAGCGCCGCACCGATCACCACGCCGGCGAACAGCGACACGATGATGGCGATACCGGAGGTGGTATGGATGTCGGTGAAACCGAAACTGACGACGATCTGCTGCGAATTCAGCGATCCAATGACCAGGCCGGCCAGCAGGAACACCAGCAAGATCAGCAGACGGGCAATTTTCATGGAGGTCTCCAGCGTCGGGAACGCTAGATTAGCCGAACGGACCGGGATTCCGGAAAACCCGCAGGGCCACGGCCTCGGTTGGCTCAGGGCGTATCGGACTCGACCGGAACCACGCCGCTGACGCGTTCGCGCAATTCCTTGCCTGGCTTGAAGTGCGGCACGTGCTTGCCGGGAAGCGCGACGGACTCGCCGGTCTTGGGATTGCGTCCCAGGCGCGGCGGCCGGTAATGCAGGGAAAAACTGCCGAAACCGCGGATCTCGATGCGGTCGCCGCCGGACAGCGCGCCGCCCATCATCTCCAACAGCGATTTCACCGCCAGATCGACGTCGTCCGCCTTCAGATGCGCCTGCTTGCGCGCCAGGATTTCGATCAGTTCGGACTTGGTCATTCGGATTCGTGCGGTGGGGTCGCAACCCGACACGGCCCGGATCGACCGGGCCGTGCCAGTAACGCTGCGTGTGGCGGATTACTCGGACTTGTTGCCGTTCAACTGCGCACGCAGCAGCGCGCCCAGCTGGGTGGTGCCGCCCGACGCGGACTGGTATTCCTCCAGCACTTCGCGCATTTCGGCATCGTCCTTGGCCTTGATCGACAGCTGCAGGGTGCGGCCCTTGCGGTCCATGCCCACGAACTTGGCTTCGATCTTGTCGCCGACCTTCAGGTGCTGGGTCGCATCGTCGACGCGCTCGTTGGCGATGTCGCGCGCGGCGACGTAGCCCTCGATGCCGTCGGCCAGGTCGATGGTGGCGCCCTTGGCGTCCACTTCACGCACCACGCCCTCGACCTTCGAACCCTTCGGGTTGGCCGCCATGTACTGGCCGAACGGGTCCTGCTCCAGCTGCTTGACGCCCAGGCTGATGCGCTCGCGCTCCGGATCCACCGCCAGCACCACCGCTTCCAGCGTGTCGCCCTTCTTGAAGTTGCGCACGATGTCTTCGCCGGTGGTGTTCCAGCTGATGTCCGACAGGTGCACCAGGCCGTCGATGCCGCCGTCCAGGCCGATGAAGATGCCGAAGTCGGTGATCGACTTGATCTGGCCGGACACCTTGTCGTTCTTCTTGTGGGTGGCGGCGAAGGTCTCCCACGGATTGGCGGCGACCTGCTTCATGCCCAGCGAGATGCGGCGACGCTCCTCGTCCACGTCCAGGACCATGACCTCGACCTCGTCGCCGACCTGCACGACCTTGGACGGGTTGACGTTCTTGTTGGTCCAGTCCATTTCCGACACGTGCACCAGGCCTTCCACGCCCGGCTCGATCTCGACGAACGCGCCGTAATCGGTGACGTTGGAGACCTTGCCGAACACGCGGCTGTTGGCCGGGTAGCGGCGCGCGATGTTGTCCCACGGATCCTCGCCCAGCTGCTTCAGACCCAGCGAAACGCGGTTGCGCTCGCGGTCGAACTTCAGCACGCGCACGTCCAGCTCGTCGCCGACGTTGACCACTTCGGACGGATGGCGCACGCGCTTCCAGGCCATGTCGGTGATGTGCAGCAGGCCGTCGATGCCGCCCAGGTCCACGAACGCGCCGTAGTCGGTCAGGTTCTTGACCACGCCCTTCAGGATCGCGCCTTCCTGCAGCTTGTCCATCAGCTGCTCGCGCTCTTCCGAGTGCTCGCTCTCGACCACCGCGCGGCGGGACACGACCACGTTGTTGCGCTTGCGGTCCAGCTTGATGAGCTTGAACTCCAGCTCCTTGCCTTCCAGGTAGGCCGGGTCGCGCACGGGGCGCACATCGACCAGCGAACCCGGCAGGAACGCGCGGACATCCTTGATGTCCACGGTGAAACCACCCTTGACCTTGCCGCTGATGCGGCCGGTGATGGTCTCGTTCTTTTCCAACGCTTCTTCCAGCTCGTCCCACACCATCGCGCGCTTGGCCTTCTCGCGCGACAACACGGTTTCGCCGAAGCCGTTCTCGAGCGAGTCGAGGGCGACCTTGACCAGGTCGCCTTCGGCGACGTCGATCTCGCCAGCGTCGTTACGGAACTGTTCGATCGGCACGATGCCTTCGGACTTCAGGCCGGCGTTGATCACCACCACGTCGCCGCGGACTTCCACGACGGTACCGGTGACGATGGAGCCCGGCTTCAGCTTCGCCAGATTGGCTTGGCTGGCTTCGAACAGTTCGGCAAAAGATTCGGTCATTTGAAATTACTCTAGTGGACACACGGACAGTGCGTTTCTTCTGGAAACGGCGACTGCCCACCTGTTAGTCGGCCCAAACCGCGGCCGGGTGTGAAATGGGAAAAACCGCAGCGCGACATTGCGCGGCGGCGCCTTTGGAACAACGGTATTGCGGTATTGCGGTGAAGCGCACTGCGGTGAAACTCGCCTCCACGGCGCCGGACCGGCGCCATGCTGCTGCCCTCTTCCGGCACGGCCCTCAGGCGGGCAGCAACTCCAGGACGCGGCCGACCACGTGGTCGATGTCCATGCCGGTGGTGTCCAGGAGGACGGCATCGTCTGCCGGCTTCAAGGGCGCCACCGAACGTTGGGCATCGCGTGCGTCGCGGGCCATGATCTCGCGCAGCAGGTCGTCGAATATAACGGAAACTCCTTTTTCCTTCAACTGCTTATGCCGGCGCATGGCGCGCTCCTCGGCACTGGCGGTCAGGAACACCTTGTACGGGGCATCGGGGAAAATCACCGTGCCCATGTCGCGGCCGTCGGCGACCAACCCCGGCGGGCGCCGGAACGCCCGCTGGCGCTGCTTCAGCGCCGCGCGCACCTCCGGGATCGCGGCGATCGCCGAGGCCACCGCGCCGGTCGTCTCCAGCCGCAGTTCGTCGGTGGCGTCGACGTCGTTGATCCTGACCCGCAGGCCGCCGCCGGCCACGTCCTCGAAGGTCACCCGGGTGTCGAAGGTGCAGCGCACCAGCGCCGCGGCGTCGGAAATGTCCAGGTTGGCCCAGCTGGCAGCCACCCCGACCGCCCGGTACAGCGCCCCGGAATCCAGGTAATGCCAGCCCAGCCGGCCGGCCACGATGCGGCTGACGGTGCCTTTGCCGGCCCCGGACGGGCCATCGATGGTCAGGACGGGAGCGGGGT
The DNA here is from genome assembly GCF_025665335.1 of Xanthomonas sp. AM6. Classification (NCBI taxonomy): domain Bacteria; kingdom Pseudomonadati; phylum Pseudomonadota; class Gammaproteobacteria; order Lysobacterales; family Lysobacteraceae; genus Xanthomonas; species Xanthomonas sp. AM6. Next base: position 2,282,232 of record NZ_CP106869.1, on the reverse strand, counting down.
CGTTCATGCGGTTCCTCGGGCGGGGGGCGGCGCATTGTAGCGCCGGTGCCGGCCATGCTGGCGCAAGCAGTTGAAACCATGAAGAAAACCAGGCTACAATCGCCGGCTTACTGATCCAGCGACGTGGTTTTCGCCGCGCCGCACCCCTTTCGAATCCACAAGTTTACGCCGAGGTGTGCCATGAAAGTCCTGTCCTCCCTGAAGTCGGCGAAGGCCCGTCACCGCGACTGCAAGGTGGTCCGCCGCCGCGGCAAGGTCTTCGTGATCTGCAAGTCGAACCCGCGTTTCAAGGCTCGCCAGCGCTGATCCGGCGACGCCCCGCCCTGCGGCACCGCGCGCACGGTGGCGGGTCATCGACAAAAGCCGCCTTCGGGCGGTTTTTTGTTGCCGAAGTTTGCTGTAATCGCCGTTCGTCCTCTGGGGAGCACACCGTGATGAAGCATCGTCTGTCCGCATTGCTGCTGGCCGTTCTGGGCGTGGCCGGCGCCGCCCACGCCGAGACCCTGCTGGTCGAGCGGGTCAAGCAGGAACCCGCCGCGGCGATGCCGGCGCGCGGGCTGAGCATGGCCGAGGTCGAAGCGCGCTACGGCGCCCCGCAGCAGAGGCTGGACCCGCGCGGCGGCCAGAAGCGGCAGTGGCCGACCATCAACCGCTGGGTGTACCCGGCCTTCACCGTGTACTTCGAGAAGCAAAAAGTGGTCGACGTGGTCGCCAACAAGGCCGATGCCAACGAGGTCGGTCCCAAGCCTGCCATTCGGTGATGCGAGCCCTCGCAAGAGCCCGGTTTATGCGAGTCCTTCGCAAGAGCCCGCACATCCATGTGCGGGGATCAAATGAAAGCCCGGCTTCGGCTCGGGCATGACGTGAGTAGTGGTTGCAATGACTGATCGCCTTCGCCTTCCCGCGGAATGGGAACCCCAGTCCGCCATCCTGATCGCTTGGCCGCATGCCGGCACCGACTGGGCCGAGCGCCTGGCCGAGGTCGAGGAGACCTACATCGCGCTGGTCGCGGCGATCGTGCGCTACCAGCGTGTGCTGATCTGCGTCGCCGATGCCGACCTGCAGATCTACGCCGAGGCGCGGTTGCGGTCGGCGCGGGTGGACATGCAGCGCGTGCGGTTCGTCGAGGCCGAGTACGACGACACCTGGCTGCGCGACTCCGGCCCGATCACCCTGGCCCGCGCCGACGGCGGCTTCCAGCTGCTGGATTTCCGCTTCACCGGCTGGGGCGGCAAGTTCCAGGCCAGCCGCGACGACCAGCTGGTGGGCGCGCTGGCGGCGCAGAACCTGTTCGCCGGCAGCAGCGTGCGCAGCATCGATTTCGCGCTGGAAGGCGGCGCGATCGACAGCGACGGCGCCGGCACCCTGCTGACCACCTGGCAGTGCCTGCACGAACGCCATCCGCAGCGCTCGCGCGAATCGCTGAGCCACGACCTGGCCGACTGGCTGGCGCAGCAGCGGGTGCTGTGGCTGGACCATGGCTACCTGGAAGGCGACGACACCGACGCGCACATCGACACCCTCGCCCGCTTCGCCAGCGCCGACGCGATCGTCTACCAGGCCTGCGACGATGCCGGCGACTCGCATTACGCCGAGCTGCAGGCGATGGGCGCCGAACTGGCCGCGCTGCGCACCGCCGACGGCCGCCCGTACCGGCTGTTCCCGCTGCCGTGGGCGCAGCCGGTGATCGACCAGGGCCGGCGTCTGGCCGCGTCCTACGCCAACTTCCTGATCGTCAACGGCGCGGTGCTGATGCCGGCCTACGGCGATGCCGCCGATGCGCAGGCGCAGGCGGTGATGGCGCAGGCGTTCCCGCGCCACGAGATCGTGCCGATCCCGTGCCGCGCGCTGATCTGGCAGAACGGCAGCCTGCACTGCATCACCATGCAGTTGCCCGAGGGCGTGCTGGCGGCCTGACGCGCCGGCGCACCGGGTGCGTGACGGCGGGCGGGAGCGCAACCTTCCGGATCGTCAGGCAGCACGTCGTACAGAACGAAACTGCCACGGCCGCGGCGAGGCGGACGGCGATCCCGGCGCCGCGCCGCCACCGCGGCGCCCGCGTCGGCACGGCGGCATGAGTCAACGGCAACGCCCGCCCCGCCAAGGCCGCAGTGAACGCATCGGCCCGGCGCGGCATTCATCTGCCGGGAACCTGCCGCCGCGCCATCCGCGCTACCATGCGCGCTTTCGCCGACCATTCTTCCCGCAATGAGCCGAAACACTCTTTCCGTCGCGCTGATCCAGGAGCGCAACCATGGCGATGCCGCGGCGAACCTGGCGGTCATCGAATTGCGCGTGGCCGAGGCCGCGGCGCAGGGCGCGCAGCTGGTGCTGCTGCAGGAACTGCACAACGGCGCGTATTTCTGCCAGCACGAGTCGGTGGACGAATTCGACCTGGCCGAGCCGATTCCCGGGCCCAGCACCGAGCGCCTGGGCGCGCTGGCCAAGCGCCATGGCGTGGTGCTGGTGGCCTCGCTGTTCGAGCGCCGCGCCGCCGGCCTGTACCACAACACCGCGGTGGTGTTCGAGAAGGACGGCAGCCTGCTCGGCAAGTACCGCAAGATGCACATCCCCGACGACCCGGGCTTCTACGAGAAGTTCTACTTCACCCCGGGCGATCTCGGCTTCACCCCGATCCAGACCTCGGTGGGCCGCCTCGGCGTGCTGGTGTGCTGGGACCAGTGGTATCCGGAAGCGGCGCGGCTGATGGCGCTGGCCGGCGCCGAACTGCTGCTGTACCCGACCGCGATCGGCTGGGACCCCAGCGACGAGCAGGCCGAACAGGAGCGCCAGCGCGACGCCTGGATCCTCAGCCACCGCGGCCATGCCGTGGCCAACGGCGTGCCGGTGCTCAGCTGCAACCGGGTCGGCCACGAAGCCTCGCCGCTGGCCGCCGATGGCGTGGTCGGCGCGGCCGGCATCCAGTTCTGGGGCAACAGCCACGTGCTCGGCCCGCAGGGCGAATTCATCGCCGAAGCCGGCGCCGAGCCGACCGTGCTGGTCTGCGACGTGGACCTGCAGCGCAGCGAGCACGTGCGGCGGATCTGGCCGTTCCTGCGCGACCGCCGCATCGACGCCTACGGCGATCTGCTGAAGCGCTACATCGACTGAGCCGCCACCGCCTTGGACGATCTGCAGCTGCGCGCCGCCGAGGCCGCCGATATCCCCGCGATCACTGCGCTGTACGCCGAAGAGGTGCGTAGCCACGTCAACACCTACGAGTACGATGCGCCGGACCAGGCCGAGATGCTGCGGCGGATGCAGGACGTGGTCGCACGCGGCTATCCCTACCTGGTCGCGCATGCCGCCGACGGCCGCCTGGCCGGCTACGCCTATGCGAGCAGCTACCGGGCCCGCGTCGCCTACCGCTGGACCGTGGAGAACACCGTCTACGTGGACCCGGCGCTGCACCGCCGCGGTGTCGGTTCTGCGCTGCTGCAGGCGCTGATCGCGGACTGCGAGGCGCGCGGCTTCCGGCAGATGGTGGCGGTGATCGGCGAGTCGACCAACCATGCCTCGATCCGCCTGCATCAGCGCTTCGGCTTTAGACCGGTCGGCGTGTTCAGCGGTCTCGGCCGCAAGCATGGGCGCTGGCTGGACACGCTGCAGATGCAACGCCCGCTGGGCCCCGGCGCCGACCAGGCGCCCTCCGATGAGTGATGGAATGAACGAACTTTCCCAGGCCGACGAAGCACTGTTCGCCGGCCAGCCGTACCGCATCGTCGAACGCGATGGCGTGCGCTACACCCTGCTCGGTACCGCGCACGTGTCGCTGACCAGCGTCGCCGCGGTGGAACGGGCGATCGACAGCGGCCGCTTCGATGCGGTCGCGGTGGAACTGGACCCACAACGGCTGCAGGCGCTGACCGATCCGGACGCGCTGACCAAGCTGGACCTGGTGCAGGTGATCCGCAAGGGCCGGGTGGCGCTGTTCGCCGCCAACCTGGCGCTGGCCGCCTACCAGCGGCGCCTGGCCGAGCAACTGGGCATCGAGCCCGGCGCCGAGCTCAAGCGCGCGGTGCTGCTGGCGCGCGAGCGGCAGCTGCCGGTGTACCTGATCGACCGCGAGGTCGGGCTGACCTTCAAGCGCGCCTCCGGCCGGCTCGGTTTCTTCGGCAAGCTCAAGCTCGGCAGCGGCCTGCTCGGCGGCCTGTTCGCCTCCGACGAGGTCGGCGAGGCGGAGATCGAGAAGCTCAAGCAGGGCGACATGCTCGAGGCCAGCTTCGGCGACTTCGCCAGCGAGAGCCCGGCGCTGTACGACACCATCATCGCCGAGCGCGACCGCTACATGGCCACGCGCCTGCGCGAGGAACACGCGCAGCGGACCCTGCCCAGCCAGACCCCGATCGCGGCCCCCGACTACCTCGACGCCGCGCGCGCCGCCGGCATTCGCGAGGTGCTGGCAGTGGTCGGCGCCGGCCATCTGGCCGGCCTGGCCAGGCACCTGCAGGACGACCAGGACGATCCGGCCTCGCTGCGCAAGGCGCTGGAAGACGTGCCGACCAAGAAGAAGGTGCCGTGGATCACCCTGACCCTGACCGCGCTGGTGCTGGGCGGCGTGGCCTGGGGCTACTGGCGCGGCGGCTTCGCCCTGGGCACCGACCTGCTGCTGCAGTGGGTGCTGTTCACCGGCGGCCTGGCGGGGCTGGGTTGCCTGCTGGCCGGCGGCCATCCGCTGAGCATCGTCGCCGGCGCCATCGCCGCGCCGCTGAAGCCGTTCCGTCCCGGCGTGCCGGCCGGCGCGTTCAGCGCGCTGGTGGAGGTGCACATGCGCAAGCCGGCCTACGGCGACTTCCTGGCGCTGCGCGACGACGCGCAGAACCTGCGCGGCTGGTACCGCAACCGCGTTTCGCGGGTGGTGCTGACCTTCCTGCTGACCAACCTGGGCAGCATGCTCGGCGTGTGGCTGGCCGGATTCCGCATCTTCGGCAAGCTGGCCGGCTGAGCGTTTCGCGGCGGCAGGGCCATGTGCCCTGCCCGATTGCACCGTCGCCGTGTCGTTGAACATTGTGGGAGGGGCTTCGGCCCCGACGCCTTATCGGTAAGGCGTCGGGGCCGAAGCCCCTCCCACACGTCGTTCTGCGCGATGCGGCGCGCGACGCCGTCAGGACACCACCGGCGCCGCCACGCCGCGGCCGCCACGGGCGCGGCGCACCAGCCGGGCCACGCCGCCGCTGAGGTCGTCGAGGATCGCGTAGATGGTCGGCAGGAACAGCAGGCTGACCACGGTGGAGAACGCCAGGCCGCCGGCGATCGCGCGCGCCATCGGATAGTAGGCCGGGCCGTCGCCGAACATCTGCGTGGTGGTCAGCGAGATCGGCACCATCGCCAGGATCGCCGTGCCCATCGTCATCATGATCGGCCGCAGCCGCTCGCGCGAGCCTTCCACCAGCGCCTCGGTGCGGCCCAGGCCGCGCCGGCGCAGGTTGTTGATGTGCTCGATCATCACGATGCCGTTGTTCACCACCACGCCCATCAGCACCAGGATGCCGATGAAGGCCATGATCCCGAAGTTGGTGCCGGTGAGCCAGAACAGCCAGAACACGCCGAAGATCGAGAACAGCACGCCGCTCATGATCGCCGCCGGGAACAGCAGCGATTCGAACACCGCGGCCATCACCACGTAGATCATCAGCAGCGCGATCAGCAGGTTGAACATCATCTGCTGGCCGGCCTTGTCGTCGTCCTGGCCGTCGGCGCCGTCGAAGCTGTAGTGGTAGCCGGCCGGGAAGCTGACGCCCTTCAGGGTCTCCTCCATCGCCTGCTTGGCCTCCGGCGGGGTGACCTTGAGCCCGAGGTTGGCGGTGATGGTCAGCGTGGTCTGGCGGTTGGTGCGCCCGATCTGGGTCGCCGCCGGCCGCGTCTGCACGTCGACCAGGCTCAGCAGCGGCACGCTGCGCCCGTCCTTGGTGCGCACGTTGAAGCTGTCCAGGTCCTCCGGCGTGGTCTCCTCGGCGCCGGCAAAGCGCACCCACACCGGCACCTCGGTGTCGCCGCGGCGGAACTCGCGCAGCGAGGCGCCGCGCAACGCCAGGCCGACGAAGCTGGCGACCTGCTCGGCATTGAAGCCGAACGCCGCGGCGCGCTCGCGGTCCACCCGCACCGCCAGCTCGGTGGTGCGGTCGCCGGTGTCCACGCGCACGTCGCGCAGTTCCTTGCGCCGCGCCAGCAGCGGCACCACGTCGTCGGCGATCGCGCGCAGCGCCTGGGTGGAGTCGCCGACCAGTTGCACCTGCACGCTCTGCGCGCCGCTGCCGCCGCCCTGGCCGTTGCCGTTGCTGCCGACGCTGTAGTTGGCCAGCGCCGAGCGCGGCAGTTCCTTGCGGATCTGCTCGATCAGCGCCGGCAGGTCGCGCACCTGTTTCAGGTCCACGGTCAGCGTGGTGCTGCTGCCTTCCACCTCGCTGAACCACGAATACACCTGGGTGACGTGGTAGCGCTTGCGGCGCGCGTCGATGAATCGTTCGAGCTTGGCCACTTCCGCCGACAGCTGCTCGCGCGTGTACGAGCCCTTCCACTCGTAGCCGATGAAGATCTGCTCGCCGCCGTCGCCGCCGAACATGTCCTTCTTGGTCTGCAGCATCGGCACCACGCTGACCGCGGTGATCAGCGCGATCGCGCCGACGCTCCAGCCGCGATGGGCCAGCGACCAACTAAGCACCCGCGCATAGCGGCGCTGCAGGCGCGGGATCAGGCCGCGCTCGGAGCGCACCAGCGCCGGCGTGCGCATCCGCGCCGACAGCATCGGGATCAGGCTCACCGCCACCAGCCACGAGGCCAGCAGCGACACCGAGATGGTGATGGCGATCTGCGCCATGAAGATGCTGATGTTGTTGGTCTCGCCGAACAGGTTCGGCACGAACACGATGCAGTGGCACAGGGTGCCGGCCGACAGCGCGATGGCGACGTTGCGGGTGCCGACGATCGAGGCCAGCTGCGGCTGCTCGGGCATGCGCTCGCGTTCCTGGTAGATGCTCTCCACCACCACCACCGCGTTGTCCACCAGCATGCCCACCGCCAGCAGCAGGCCCATCATGGTCAGGATGTTGAGGGTGACCCCGGCGAAGTACATGAAGCCCAGGGTGATGGTGAAGCAGATCGGGATCGCCAGGGTCACCATCAGCGTGGAGGGCCAGTGGCGCAGGAAGAAGAACAGCACCGTCACCGACAGCAGCAGGCCGACCGCGCCGGCCTCGGCCAGTTCGGTCAGCGACGAGGTCACCGCCTTGCCCTGGTTGTCGATGACCTTGACCTGCACGTCGCTGAGCGCCGGCTGGGTGCGGATCTGCTCGACCTCGGCCAGCACCGCGCGCGACACCTCGACCAGGTTGGCACTGCGCTCCTTGTACACGTCCAGGCCCACCGCCGGGCGCCCGTCCAGGCGCCGGCCGTAGTTCATCCGGGTCGGCTTGAGCCGGATGTCGGCGATGTCGCCCAGGCGCAGGCCCTTGTTGTCGATGACCAGGTCGCGCAGTTCCTGCAGGTCGCGCAGCTCGCCGACCGGCTGCACGCGCAGGCGCTGGCCGTGGTCGTCGATCTGCCCGGCCGACAGCGAGAAGTTGAGCTTGCCAAGGCGTTCGCTCAGCTCGTTGAGGCTGAGGTTGTGCGCGCTGAGCCGGTCCGGCGCGATCGCGATCTCGACCTCGTTCGGCGGCGCGCCGGACACCTCCACCTTGGCCACGCCGGGGATGCGTTCCAGGCGCCGCTTGAACTCGCGGTCGAGCATGTCGTAGGCGCCGGTCAGGTCGGCCGCGCCGGCCAGGCGCACCTTCAGCACCGGCTCGTCGCTGCTGGACCACTTGAACACGTGGTAGCGCTGCAGGTCTTCCGGCAGGTCGGCGCGGATCGCGTCGATGCGCTCGCGCGCGTCGGACGCGGCGATGGCGATGTCACGGTCCCAGTCGGTGAACTCGATGAAGATGTTGGCGCCGTCGGCGGTGGCGGTCGAGCGCATGCGCTTGATTCCGGTCATCGTCGCCAGCGCTTCCTCGGTCGGCCGCACCAGGTTGCGCTCGACCTCGTCCGGGGTCGAACCGCTGTACGGCAGCTGCACGAACAGGAACGGCGCGGAGATGTCCGGCAGCGCCTCCAGCGGCAGCCGGAACGCGGCGATCAGGCCGACCACCACCAGCGACACGAAGCACATGATGGTGGTGATCGGGCGGCGGATGCTGAACTCGGCGACGCTCATGCCGGCGCACCCGCATCGTCGCCGGCGCCGCGGCCGAGGCCTTGCAGGCGCCGCCGCGCGCGCTGGCCGCGCTCGGCGTAGTAGCTGTCGGCGCGGCGGTCCAGGCGGTCGTAGACCACCGGGATCACCACCAGGGTCAGCAGCGTGGACACCAGCAGGCCGCCGATCACGGTGATCGCCATCGGCGCGCGCACCTCGGCGCCCTCGCCCATCGCCACCGCCAGCGGCAGGAAGCCGAACAGCGTGCACAGCGTGGTCATGATGATCGGGCGCAGCCGCGAACGCGCGCCTTCGATCAGCGCCTCGCGCTTGGCCACGCCGTCCTCGCGCAGCTGGTTGACCTTGTCGATCAGGATGATCGCGTTCTTGGTCACCAGCCCGACCAGCAGGATCAGGCCGATGAACACCACCACCGACACCGGCTTGCCGCTCAGCAGCAGCGCCAGCACCGCGCCGACCATCGCCAGCGGGATGGTGAACAGGATCACGAACGGGTGCAGCAGCGATTCGAATTGCGAGGCCATTACCAGGTACACCAGGAAGATCGCCAGGCCGAACGCGAACAGCAGCGACCGGGCCGATTGCGCCAGCTCCTCGCCCTGCCCGCCGATGTGCATGCCCACGCCGGCGCCGAGCGGCTCGCGCGCGACCATGTCCTGCACCTCGCGCACCGCGCCGCCCAGGTCGATGTCGCGCAGGTTGGCCGACACGATCGCCACGCGGATCTGGTCGGCGCGGTGGATCTCGCTGGGGCCGGTGGTGGCGACCACGTCGGCGACCGCGTCCAGCGTCACCGGCTTGCTGCTGCCGGGATTGACGATCAGCCGGCGGATGCTGTCGACGCTGGCGCGATCGCTCTGCTGCGCGCGCACCAGCACGTCGATCTTGCGGTCGCGGAAGCTGTAGCGGGTGGCGACGTCGCCGCGCACCTTCTTCACCACCACGTCGGCGATCTGCCGCGTGGTCAGGCCCAGCGCGCCGGCGCGCTCCTGGTCGAAGCGGATCTGGATTTCCGGAAAGCCCTCTTCCACGGTCGATTTCACGTCGGCGTAGTGGTCGTTGCCGCGCAGCATCGCCGCCAGCTTCTGCCCGGCGTGCTGGATCGTCTCCAGGTCCTGCCCGCGCAGTTCGATTTCCAGCGGCGTGGAGAAGCTGAACAGCTCCGGGCGGCTGAAACCGACCTGCACGCCCGGGTGCTTGCGCATCGTCGCGCGCATGCGATCGCTCTGCTGCGCCTCGAACTGCTCGCTGCCGCCGCCGGCCATGGCGATGGTCAGCTTGCCGATGTTCTCGCCGCTCTCGGTGGGGCTGGCGTCGAGCCGGGTGCCGCTGCCGCTGACTCCGTACAGCGCCTGCACGCCGGCATCCTTGCCGTGGGTTTCCTGCAGTTCGCGTACCAGCGCATCGGTCTGCCGCAACGGCGTGCCGGCCGGCAGCTTCACCGTCATCTCGAAGCGGTCCTGCGCCAGTTGCGGGATCAGGTCGGCGCCGAGCATCGGCACCACCGCCAGCGTCGCCGCGAACGCCAGCGCGGCCAGGCCCAGCACCAGCCACGGCCGCGCCAGCGCGCCCGGCAGCAGCCGCAGATAGCCGCGCTCGGCGCGCGCATACGGCGCCATCGCCAGGTCGCTGGCCTTGCGCATCACCGGCGCGATCACCGCCACGCCGCCGCGCCACAGCCGCACCACCAGCCACGCCGCGCCGAAGAAACCGCCGCGCACCGCGGCCGCAGCGCCGCGCCGGCCCCACGCCACCGGCTTGAGCCAACCGCGCTGCGGCTCCCACCGCGGCTGCTCCGGTTCGGCCGGGAACGCCAGCGGCGGGCGCCCCTTCAGCGAGCTCAGCATCGGGATCAGGGTCATCGACACCACCAGCGAGATCGCGATCGCGATCGCCACGGTCAACGCCTGGTCGCGGAACAGCTGACCGGCCACGCCCTCGACGAACACCAGCGGCAGGAACACCGCGATCGTGGTCAGGGTCGAGGCGACCACCGCCATGCTCACCTCGCGGGTGCCGGCGATCGCCGCGTCGAGGATGCTCAGGCCGCGCTCGCGCGCCTTGGCGATGCTCTCCAGCACCACGATCGAATCGTCCACCACCAGGCCGGTGGCCAGCGCCAGCCCGCCCAGCGACATCACGTTCAGGCTCAGCCCCAGCTGGCCCATGAAGAAGAACGTGGCCACGATCGACACCGGCAGCGACAGGCTGATCACGAACGTGCTCCAGCCGTCGCGCAGGAACAGGAAGATGATCAGGATCGCCAGCAGGCCGCCGATCACCGCGTCCTTCTTGACGTCGCCGATGGCGTGCTCGATGAAGCGCGACTGGTCCTCCAGCGTGGTCAGTTCCACGTCCGGCGGGACCTGCGCCTTCAGCTGCTCCAGGCGCTTGCGCAGCGCCGCGGCGGTGGACACGGTGTTGGCGTCGCCCTCCTTGTAGATCGCCAGCTCCACCGCCTCCTTGCCGCCCAGGCGGATGATCGCCTCGCGCTCCTTGTAGCCCTGCCGCACCTGCGCCACGTCCTTCAGCCGCACCGGCATGCCGCCGGCGATGGTGGTGGTGGAACTGGACGAAGCGCTCTGCGCCGCCGAGGCCGCGGCCAGCGCCGCCTCCGAGCCGGTGGACGCGGCGATCGCGTACATCTGCTGCATCGCCGCGTCGGCGGCATTGCTGCCGGCGCCCTGGGTGGTCAGCAGCAGGTTGTTGATCTCGTCCAGGTCGGCGAACTGGTTGACCGTGCGCACCAGGTAGCGCTGCGAGCCCTGTTCCAGGCGCCCGCCGGAGATGTTGATGTTCTCTTCCTTGAGCCGGGTGATGACGTTGTCGATCGGCAGGCTCAGCTGCGCCAGCCGCTGCTGGTCGATGTCGACCTGGATCTCGTCCTCCAGCCCGCCGCCGACCTTGACCGCGGCCACGCCGGCCACCGGCTCCAGCTTCTTCTTCAGGTCCTCGTCGGCGTAGCGGCGCAACTGGGTCAGCGCGCGCACCGCATCGGCGTCGCTGGCCGGGGTGGTCTTGCTCGCCAGCACCAGGCGCATGATCGGCTCGGTGGAGGGATTGAAGCGCAGCAGCACCGGCGCCTTGGCTTCCAGCGGCAGCTCCAGCGCCTCCATCTTGTCGCGCACCTCCAGGCTGGCCTGGTCCATGTTGGTGCCCCAGGCGAACTCCAGCACCACGTCGCTCTGCCCGGTGCGCGACACCGACTTGAGCTTGCGCAGGTTCTTGACCACGCCGACCGCTTCCTCGACCGGCTCGGTCACCAGCGTCTCGATCTCCGACGGCGCCGCGCCGGTGTACTCGGTGCGCACGGTCAGGGTCGGATAGCTCAGGTCGGGCAGCAGGTTGACCTTGAGGCTGTTCAGCGCGATCACGCCGAACAGCAGCAGCGTCACCGTGGCCATGGCGATGGTCACGCGGCGGCGCGTGGCGAATTCGACCAGCCCGCCGCCGTGCACGCCCGGCGGGCTGTGTTCGTGCGGATCGCTGCCGTGATCGGAACCGGCGCTGGTCATCAGTGCGCTCCGACCGCGGCATTGCCGCCGGCGTCGGCGACCTCGCGCTGCGGCGCGATCACCTGCACGCGGCTGCCGTCGCGCAGCGCGACCTTGCCGGCGGTGACCACCTGGTCGCCGGGCTGCAGGCCGGCGCGGATCTCCACCCACGGGCCTTCGGAATAGCCCAGCGTCACCGGCACCCGCGCGACCTTGCCGGCATTGACCTTGAACACCGCCGGCTCGCCGTCGTCGAGCAGCGCCAGGCGCGGCACCACCAGCGCATCGGCGCGCTGGTCGTAGTCGATGCGGATGCGTCCGAACATGCCCGGCTGCAGCGCTTCGGCGCCCTCTTCGAACGCGCACACCACCCGGAACGTGCCGCTGCCCGAATCCACCACCGGCGCGATGCGGTCGACCTTGCCCAGGTACTGCTTGCCCGGCAGCGCATCGGCCAGCAGCGTCACCGGCTGCCCGGCCTTGAGCGTGGCCAGCTCGCGCTCGGGCACGTTGAGCGTGGCCTCCAGGCGCGAGTCGTCGACGATGCGGAAGATCGGGGTGTTGATCTGCACGAAGTTGCCGGTCTTGATCGAGCGCGAGGCGATCACCCCGGAGATCGGCGCGACCACGGTGGCGTAGGACAGTTCCAGCGCCGCCAGCTGGTGCTGCGCGCGCACGTTGGCCAGGTCGTACTTGATCTGGTCGACGTCGGCGGCGCTGACCAGCTGCTGGCCGACCAGCTGCTGCGAGCGCCGATAGTTGTTCTCCAGCTTGCGCAGCTGCGCCTCGCTCTGCGCCACCGCCAGCCGCGCGCGGTCCGGGTCCAGCCGCACCAGCGGCTGCCCGGCGCGGACCTGCTGGCCTTCCTCGGCCAGCACCGCCAGGGCCACGCCCGAGGTCTTGGCCACCACCTGCGATTCGGCGCGCGCTTCCAGCGCGGCGGTGCCGCTGTAGCTGGCCGCCACCGCGCGCCGGGTCGCCTTGGCCACCTCGACCGGGATCGCGTCCGGCGCCTTTTCGGCTTCCTTCTGCTTGGCCTGGGCATCGCCGGCCGCCGGCTTGCAGCCGCCGAGCAGCAGCGCGGAGGTGATCAACAGCGCGGCGGCGCAGCTGGCGGTGCGTCGGCGCGTGGAATATCGCGTCATCGTCGTGTCCCTGGTGGATGGCGTGAATGGTGTTGTAGCGAAGTAGATCACCTGATGACGCCAAGGTGAATGAGCCAAAGGTCATGGTGCCCGTCCGCCTTGCACCGCAAAGGATCCGGCGGGACTGTTTCGGAGCCGCGAAAGGCCAGGCTATACTCGGGCCGTTCCGTGTTCCCCCACGCCGGAACCCCCAGTCCCGTCCTCCGGACCACGAAACCATGCGCACGCAGCCGCTAGCCGCTTGTTTTGCCCTGGCCGTCCTCGCTTCTCTCGGGATCACCCCGGCAGTGGCGCAGACCGCGCCGGCGCCCGCCGCCGCTCCCGCCCCAGCCGCCGCTCCCGCCCCAGCCGCCACCCCGGCGCCGGCCACCGCCGCGCCCGCCGCCGGCAATGCCGCCAACGGCAAGCTGCTGACCTATACCTGTCAGGGCTGCCACGGGGTCACCGGCTACAAGAACGCCTACCCGAGCTACCGCATTCCCAAGATCGGCGGCCAGTCGGCGCAGTACCTGACCCAGGCGCTGACCGAATACCGGCTCGGCAAGCGCAAGCACCCGACCATGCAGGCCCAGGCGGAAAGCTTCTCCGACCAGGATATCGCCGACATCGCCGCTTTCCTGACCACCCTCAAGTAGCCTTCCCATGCCGAAAGCCGAGCACGCACTGCGTCCCGCCATCGTCCTGCTTGCTGCCCTGTGGTTGGGGGCATGTTCGCAATCGCAGGTTGAATCCACCAGCCAGTCCGCCGGCGACCCCGGCCATGCCAGCGGCGAACACGGTTCCGGCTCCTCCGCCGGCCTGCCCAGCGGACGCATCGCCGCCGGCGAGAAGCTGGCCCAGGCCAAGGGCAAGGCCACCGGGCAGAGCTGCATCGACTGCCACGGCGCCGACGGCAACGCGCCGATCGATCCGACCTATCCCAAGCTCGGCGGCCAGTACGGCGACTACGTCGCGCATGCGCTGCAGGCGTACCGCACCGGCGATCGCCAGCATGCGCTGATGACGCCGCAGGCCGCGCCGCTCAGCGACCAGGACATCGCCGACCTGGCGGCCTACTTCGGTTCGCGCGCCACCCAGCTGCGCGACATGCACGACCTGAAGTAACCGCGGCCGCCGGCGTTTCGCCGGCGCCGCTTCCCGCCGCGGTCCGCGATGGCGACCGCGGCCAGTGCCGCATGGCCGTCGCTGTACGGGCACGGACTCAAGCGCGCCGGCGCGCGATCTGCGCCGATGCAAGCGTTCCCGCTGCGCTCAGTGCCGATTCCGTCGCGATGCGCGTTGCGCACGGACACCACACGATCGTCGCGGATGCCGCATGCGCAGCCGCGGTTGTCGCCTGCACGCCGCGGCTGCAGTCGAGCGAACGCCGCAGCGCAAAGACAACCAGGGCGACGGCCCGCCGCCGATGGCGCAAGACGCCGCCACGCTGCGCACCGATCCTCGCCTGCGGCTCCCGTTCGCCGCGCGCCGCCAGGATCGGTCCGGAAGGTCGCACGCACGAGGCGCAGATCCGCGCGCGCACCGCGCTGGCGCGATCCGCGCACCGTGACCGCGCGCTGCCGACGCCTATCTCACGCTGCCGTTGTCGTCCTGCAGGCCCGGCTTGAACGGCACGTCCGGCGGCGGCCGCGCGCCGGCGGGCTGGTCGTTTAGGTTCGGATCGGTGATGCCGCAGCCGCCGCCCAACTGCAGGATCGAGACCACGCAGGAAATGCTGCTGGTGGTACCGGGAATCGGGATGTTGACGGTCTTGATGCCGCGCCGCACCCATTCCTCCAGCAGCGTCGCGTTCGGCAGCCAGTACTTGTCGAACGAAGTCGGCTTGTAGTCGTAGGGCGGGCGCTTGAGCCACTGGCCGGCATTGGCGATCTGGTCGCGCGACCAGCTGTCGGTCTCGGTGCCGGGCGCGCCGCGCGGCGCGGCGGCCTTGCCCTGCCCCTCGCCCGGCACGCGCACGCTGCCGTCGCCGTTGAACAGGCCGTTGCGCTGGCTGGCGCCGGCACCGGCGTCGCCGGCGCGGTTGCGTGCCGACGCGCCCCAGTCGTCGCCGCGCTGCGGCGTCGCCCAGCCGCCATCGCGCGCGACCGCGGCCGGGCCGCTGCCCGGCGCCGCCGCCTGGCTGCCGGGCGGCGCGGCGCCGCTACCGGCCGGCGCCCGGCTCTCGGCCTGGCCCTGGGCGGCGCTGGCCTGGGGTGCCGGCTGCGTGGAGGCCGCGGCGTTCGCCGCCGCGCTTGCCGCCGCCTCCGACGGAGCCGCTGGCGGCGCCACGGCCGGCGCCGGCGTGGCGGGCGTCGGCAGTTCGATCTGACGCACCTGCGGCGCCTGCGCGCTGCGCAGCGTCGGCACGGGATCGCGCGGGCGGATCTGCGGCACCTGCAATTGGACCTGCGGCAGCGGCGCCGGCACTTCGCGCTCGCGCACCTGCACCTGCGGCGCGGGCGGGCCCGGCAGCGGCACTTCGCGCGGACGGATCTGCGCCACGACGGGCACTTCGGTGACCACCTCGACCTCGCGCTCGGTCACCTGCACGCTCGGCGGCGCGATCTCGCGCGGCGCCAGCGCCGGTTCGCGCACGCTGGGCGGCGGCAGCACGAAATCGCGGCTCGGCTGTTCGGTCTCGGTGACCTGCAGCGGCTGCTCCGGCGGCGGAGGCGGCGGGCTGGACACGGCCTGCGCGGCGCCTGCGGCGGGCGCCGCGGAGTCGGCACGCGCCGCCGCGGCGTCGGTCTGCGCCGTGGCGGCCGCCACGGCCTGGCGCGCGTGCCGCAGCCGCCTGCGCCTGCTGCGTGGCGGCAGCGGCGGCGGCATCTTGCGCGGCCGCCCCGCCACCGGTCTCGGCCGGCGTGCCGCGGCCGACGAATTCCACCTGCACGCGCCCGGCCTCGCCCGCGTCCGGGCGCGGCGGCAGCAAGCGCACGAACGCCACCCACAGCAGGAACAGCGCGAACAGCAGGTGCAGCGCCAGGCTGACCAGCGCCGCGATCCGCCGCCACCAGCGCTGGTCGTACGGTGCCGGCTCCCAGTCCTGCCACCACAGGCGCCGGAATGCCTGCCAGGCGCTCAGTGCCGGCAAGCGCACGCGCGGCGCCGGCGGCGGCTGCGGCAGCGCCGCGATCAGTTCGGAGGACACGAACGGGCGTGGCGCCACCGGCTGCGAGGCGATCCAGTGCGCCCAGCCGTAAGGCAGGCCGGTCCGGCGATCGCGCAGCAGCTTGCGTGGCGAGCGCGCCAACAGCGCGTCGAGGATGTCGGTGGCGCGCGTCACCGGCGGTGCGGAGGAATCAGGCCGCGGTGTCGCGCGGGATGTACGGCGCGCTGCCACTGTCGTGGTCGGTGGCGTCGCGCACGGCGGTGATGCCCGGCACGCGCCCCATCAGCGTCTTCTCGATGCCCTGCTTCAAGGTCACGTCGGCCATGCCGCAGCCGTGGCAGCCGCCGCCGAAGCGCAGCAGCACCACGCCCTCGGCCGACACTTCCTGCACCGCCACCCGGCCGCCGTGCTGGGCGAGCTGCGGGTTGACCTCGTTCTCGACCACCCAGCGCACCCGCTCGACCAGCGAGGCGGCCTCGCCCGGCGCCTCGCCCTTGATCTTCGGTGCCTTGATCGTCAGCTGCTGGCCGGTGCCCTGGGTGACGTAGTCGATCTCCGCGCCGTCCAGCCAGCCGACGCTGTCGGCGGCGACGTACAGGGTGAAGCCGGCGCAGTCGATCGCCCATTCGTCGCCGGCCAGGTCCGCCGGTTCGGCGAACTCCAGCCGCGCGTCGGCGCGTGCGGTGCCGGGATCGACCGCGCTCAGGCGCACGCCCATGCCGGGCACGGCCTCGCGTTCGAGCAGTTTGCGGAAATGGGTCTGCGCGTTGTCGGAGATCTGGATCATGCGGTTATTCTAGCGCTTCCACGCCCCCGGCTCACCGCGGGCGTTTCCCTTGGCCGGCGCGTTCAGCCGCCCCGCCGCAGAGGTTCCGAACATGAACGACCTGATCCCGCTCGAACGGGCCCATTGCTCGCCCTGCAAGGGCAGCGAATACAAGCTCACCCAGGCGCGCCTGGCCGAATTGCTGCCGCAGGTGCCCGGCTGGGAATTGGTCGAGAACGGCATGGCGATCAGCCGCACGTTCCGCTTCCCCGACTACTACCGCACGCTGGCGTTCGTGAACGCGCTGGCCTGGATCGCGCACCGCGAGGACCACCACCCCGACCTGGGCGTGCACTACGACCGCGTGGTGGTGCGCTATTCCACCCACGACGTCGGCGGCCTCAGCGAAAACGACTTCATCTGCGCCGCCAAGGCGTCGGCCCTTCCGGAATGACTCCCATGCCCGTCCTGTCCCCTCGTTTCGTGCGCCTCCCGACGCTCGCCGGCCTTGCGGCGGCCTTGCTGCTGGGCGGCTGCGGCAAGTCCGAGCAGTCGCAGACCCAGGCCGTGGCGGCGCCGCCGACCGACGTCGCCGCGGTGCAGACCCCGCCGCCGGACTACCCGATCGAACTGGCCTGCGCCGGGCTCGGCGGCAAGGTGGTGCTGAAGGTGGTGGTCGGCGTTGAGGGCAAGCCGACCGACGTGCAGCTGGTCGGCAGCAGCGGCCAGCCCAAGCTCGACGCCTCGGCGCAGGAGCGCGTGCGCGAATGGGTGTTCAAGCCCGCCACCCGCAACGGCAAGGCGGTGCCGTGGACGATCCAGGTGCCGGTCAACTTCACCGTGCCGCAACCGCGTCCGGACCGCTGTTTCGCGCTCGATGCGCAGGCGCACGGCGCCGGCTGAGCCGGCCCGCGCGCCGCCCCGCGAGCGCTCCGCCGGCCACGGCGGTGCGCCGTCTTCACACTCCGCCAGCCCCGCGCCCGCTTTCATCGCCGTCCCGACACAGGAGCCGACTGGCGCATGCTGGATATTCCGTTGCACAACGTCTGGATCGCCCTGGCGGTCACCCTGGCCGCCGGCCTGGCCACTGCGCTGGGCAGCGTGCTGGTGCTGTTCACCAAGGGCCCCAACCCGCGCCTGCTCGCCTTCGGCCTGGCCTTCGCCGGCGGCGCGATGGTGTACGTGTCGCTGACCGAGATCCTCGGCAAGTCGATCACCTCGTTCACCAAAGCCTTCGATCCGAACCTGGGCTATGCCTACGCCACCCTGGCGTTCCTGGCCGGCATGGCGCTGATCGTGGTGATCGACCGGCTGGTGCCCAACCCGCACGAAAGCCTCAACGCCAAGGACCCCCTGTTCCGGGAGGACAACCGCGCCTACATCAAGCGCGTCGGCCTGCTGACCGCGGTGGCGATCACCGCGCACAATTTCCCCGAAGGCCTAGCGACGTTCTTCGCCACGCTGGAGAGCCCTACCGTCGGCATGCCACTGGCGTTCGCGATCGCCGTGCACAACATTCCCGAAGGCATCGCCATCGCGGTGCCGGTGCACTACGCCACCGGGCGCAAGTCCTACGCCTTCGCCGCCAGCCTGCTGTCGGGCCTGGCCGAGCCGATCGGCGCGATCATCGGCTACGTGGCGCTGTCGCAGTTCCTGTCCGAGGCGATCTTCGGCGCGGTGTTCGGGGTCATCGCCGGGGTAATGGTGTTCCTGGCCCTGGACGAACTGCTGCCCGCGGCCAAGCGCTACGCCAAGGGCCACGAGACCGTGTACGGGCTGGTCGCCGGCATGGCCACGCTGGCGCTGAGCCTGGTGCTGTTCCGCCTGTCCACCACGCCCTGAGCCGGCCGCGCGGCTGAACGCAGGCCAGCGCGGCATGGCGCAGGCGCGGCCGAAGAAAGCTTGCAGACATGCAGGCCTGCGCATCCTGCGCGCATCGTCGAACAGCGTGTCGAGAGGTGCAGCATGGAAACCCGCTCCCTGCCGTCCACCAGGCTGGCACTGGCGCTGGCCACCGCCGCGAGCGTCCTGGCGCTGAGCGCCTGCCAGCGGCAACCACCGGCGCCGCCGGCACCGGCCGCGGCGACCGCCGCTCCCGCGCCAGCGCCGTACGTGCCGCCCAGCGCCGACCAGCTGTACAAGCTGGTGGCGCCGATCGCGCTGTTCCCCGACAAGCTGCTCGCGCAGACCCTGGCCGCCTCGGTGTACCCGGACCAGCTCGCCGACGCCGAAACCTGGCTGCGCAACAACAGCGGCGTGGCCGCCGCCGACCGCCTGCAGGCGGCCGCGGCGCAGCCGTGGGATCCCAGCGTCAAGGCGCTGATCGCGTTTCCCGAGGTGGTCGCCCAACTGGCCGGCAACGGCGACTGGACCCGCGCGCTCGGCGACGCCTATGCGCACGACCCCAACGAGGTGCTCGACGCGATCCAGGTCATGCGCGGCCGCGCGCAGGCGCAGGGCCACCTGCGCAGCACGCCGCAGCAACGCGTGCAGGTGGTGCGGCGCACGCTGGTGGAGCCGACCTACGCCGACGACCGGATCCCGCCGCCGCCGCAGACCATCGTCATCGAACCGGCGCAGCCGGACGTGGTCTATGTCCCGCGCTACGACCCGGACGTGGTCTACGGCGCGCCGGTCGACGTCTACCGCGCGTACCGCTATCGCCCGCGGCCGTACAGCGAAGGCGACCTGGTCACCGCCGGCATCGTCTCCTTCGGCGTCGGCGTGCTGGTCGGCGACGCGCTCGAGCACCGCCACCACGGCCCGCTGGGCTGGCTTGCGCCGGCGCCGGCCTGGCACCGCTGGGGCTGGAACAGCTGGGGCATGAACTGGAACGCCCCGCCCTCGGCGCCGCACTACGTGGTTTACCAGAACCGCGTCTATGCGCCGCGCACCACCATCGTCAACACCATCACCAACAACCGGATCGACACGCGCCGCTTCGTGCATGACGACAACCGCAGCGTTCCGCCGCAGGCGGCGCTGCCTGCGGGTGCGGCCGCCATCGCCCTGGCGCCGCATCTGGCCCAGACCCCGCGCGGCCCCGCACCGCAGTTCGCACCGGCGGCGACGCCACGCCGCGCGGTCGACTATGCGCAGCTGTCCACGCCGCATTTCAATGAACGGATGCTGCAGCCGGGTCGCCCGGTCGTGGCGAACGCGGTGCAGCGGCCGCCGCTGCCTGGGCTGAACGGCGCGAACGTTACGGCTGCCGCACGCGAGGCGCATGCGCAGCCGCCGTTCGCGCAATCGCCACACGCGCCCATGCCGATATCCGCGGCCGATCCCCGCCACGCGCTGCCGATGGCCAACGCCGCTGAAGCGCGGCGGCGCGACATGCTCCAGGCGATGCGCGGCAACGCGCCGATGCCGAGCATGCGGACGGCGCCTGCGGCACAGGCGATGTCCATGCCGGCACCGCACCGCGACGATCCGCGTGCGCAGCAGGCCCGGTTCGCCCCCGAGCCGCCACGGCAGGCACCGCACCCGCTCGCCGCCTTCAGTGCCCAGCAGCCGGCACCCACGCACCGGGAGGCAGCGATGCGGGAGTTCCCGGAGCGTGTTCAGGCCATGCCGCGACAGGAACAGCAGCGGCCGCCGCTGCAGGAGCAGCGCATGGCCCGGATCGCGCCACCGCGGCCGCAGCCCATGCACGCGCCCGCGCCCGCGCCGCGCCCGGCCCCGCGGCCGGCACAAGCGCACTCCGAGCCCCGCCACGGACACGAGCACGACAAGCGCGACGGATAAATGCCCACCCGCACCGGTGGCGGCGTCCTCGCTCGCAGCAACCGGCGCCAGCGGCTGGTCGGCGCCGCGACGCCGACCAGATCAAGAACGACCTGGCCAACCTGCCCGCGCAACGCCAGCCGGCTCGCCCGGCGCTCAGCCGCCCAGGCGGTTCAGCGCCTCGGCCAGTTCGTCGGCCAGCGGCGCATTCAATAGATAGGGCGTCTTGCCGCCGTCGAGGGTGAACTCCAGTGACGCGGCATGCAGGAACAGGCGCTTGAGCCCGATCTGCTCGCGCAGGCGCTTGTTGACTGCAGGATCGCCGTACTTGTCGTCGCCGGCGACCGGGTGCCCCAGGTGCTGCGCGTGCACGCGGATCTGGTGGGTGCGGCCGGTCTCGATCCGCACCTCGCAATAGGAGTGCCCGCCGCGCCGCTCCAGCACCCGGAAATGGCTCAGCGATTCCTTGCCGGCCGCGTTCACCTGCACGTGGCGCTCGCCGCCCTGGCGCAGGCCGATGTGCAGCGGCGCGTCCACGCTCATCACCCCGTCGGGCATGCGCCCGGCCAGCAGGGTCAGGTAGCGCTTGCTGATGCCGCGACCCTCGACCCGGTCGTCCTCGCGCATCAGCGCCTGCATCTCGGTCAGCGCCGAGCGCTTCTTGGCCACGATCAGCAGCCCGGAGGTGTCGCGGTCGAGCCGGTGCACCAGCTCCAGGCTCTGGTTCGGGCGCAGGGCGCGCAGGGTCTCGATGGCGCCGAAGCTGATCCCGCTGCCGCCATGGCTGGCGACCCCGGACGGCTTGTTCAGCGCCAGCAGCCGCGCGTCCTCGTAGACGATCGCCGCCTCCAGCCGGGCCATGAACGCGTCCGGCGGCGCGGTCTTCTCGCCCTCTTCGTTCAGCCGCACCGGCGGGATGCGCACCTCGTCGCCCGCCTCCAGCTTGCGCTCGGCCTTGGTGCGGCCCCCATTCACCCGCACCTGGCCGCTGCGCATCAGCTTGTAGATCAGGCTGCGCGGGGCGCCCTTGAGCTGGCCGAGCAGGAAATTGTCTACGCGCTGTCCCGCCCTGTCTTCAGGGACCTTGAGAATGCGCACCGCACTGGTCGCGACGTCGCGCGGCTTGGGAGGGATCGGGGGGGAAGTCATCGGGCAGTTTATTCTGTTACACTCGGGGGGCGAGATAAGGGTTTGATTTCGTTGGAAGTTAGCTAAGGGCCAGAAGCCCGGCTTGCGACGATTCCGGCACAGTGCGCGACCACCGCCCCCGGGGCGGCCATGTTAGCGGCTCACCGGCCTGCCCGGCCATCGCCGGACGCCGCAAGCGTCCGCGCTGAACATGCCCCGTGCGGCGCCCAGCCTGGCTGGAGTCGCCGCCGGTCCTGAACCACCTAAAAGAAAGAAGCGCTCCCGCGGCTCGCCGTGGTGTCGTAGCGCTGGAAACCCAAGCCGCCCTCCCCGCGCCTGCGCGATGGGCGGCGAAGCGTGACCAGAAGCGAAACCCCATGGCGTTCCGCGCGGTAGCAGCGCGAGGAACGCAACAATGAAGCGAATGCTGATCAACGCCACGCAGGCCGAAGAGCTGCGTGTGGCCATCGTGGACGGCCAGACCCTGTACGACATCGACATCGAGCAGCCGTCCAAGGAACAGAAGAAGTCCAACATCTACAAAGGCCGCATCACCCGGCTCGAACCCTCGCTCGAAGCCGCCTTCGTCGAATACGGCGGCGAGCGCCACGGCTTCCTGCCGCTGAAGGAAATCTCCCGCGATTACTTCCAGGCCGGCGTCGACCACAACAAGGCGACGATCCGCGAACTGCTGCGCGAGGGCCAGGAAGTGGTGGTCCAGGTGGACAAGGAGGAACGCGGCAACAAGGGCGCCGCGCTGACCACGTTCATCTCCCTGGCCGGCCGCTACATGGTGCTGATGCCGAACTCGCCCAGCGCCGGCGGCGTCTCGCGCCGGATCGAGGGCGAGGACCGCGCCGCGCTGAAGGAAGCGCTGGACAAGCTGAACATCCCCGACGACATGGGCGTGATCATCCGCACCGCCGGCGTCGGCCGCGATGCCGAAGAACTGCAGTGGGACCTGGACTACCTGCTGCAGGTCTGGAAGTCGATCGCCGAGGCCGCCCTGGCCAAGCCGGCGCCGTTCCTGATCTACCAGGAATCGCGGCTGATCATCCGCGCCCTGCGCGACTACCTGCGCGCCGACATCGGCGAGATCCTGGTCGATACCCCCGAGATGTACGGCGATGCCCAGGAGTTCATGCAGCAGGTGATGCCGCAGAGCCTGCGCAAGCTCAAGCACTACACCGACGACATCCCGCTGTTCAACCGCTTCCAGATCGAATCGCAGATCGAGGCGGCCTACGAGCGCAGCGTGCGCCTGCCCTCCGGCGGCTCGATCGTGGTCGACCAGACCGAGGCGCTGACCGCGGTGGACGTCAACTCCTCGCGCGCGACCAAGGGCAGCGACATCGAGGACACCGCGTTCCAGACCAACCTGGAGGCCGCCGAAGAGGTGGCGCGCCAGCTGCGCCTGCGCGACCTCGGCGGCCTAGTGGTCATCGACTTCATCGACATGGCCTCCAACAAGCACCAGCGCGAAGTCGAGAACCGCCTGCAGAACGCGCTCAAGTACGACCGCGCGCGGGTGCAGATCGGGCGCATCTCGCGCTTCGGCCTGCTCGAGATGAGCCGCCAGCGCCTGCGCCCGTCGCTGGGCGAGTCCAGCCAGATCGTGTGCCCGCGCTGCGACGGCCACGGCCGCATGCGCAGCGTCGAGTCGATGTCGCTGTCGATCATCCGCGTCGCCGAAGAGCACGCGATGAAGGAGAACACCGGGCAGGTGCTGGTACAGGCCCCGGTGGAGATCGCCAACTACCTGCTCAACGAGAAGCGCCGCGCGCTCAGCGAGATCGAGAAGCGCCACGACGCGCCGATCGTCATCGTCGCCGACGAGCAGCTGCACACTCCGCACTACGAGGTGACCCGCCTGCGCGAGAACGAGCTCGGCGAGGAAAGCGCCAAGCCCAGCTACCAGCGCAACACCCCGCGCAAGCTGCCGGTGCACGCGCTGACCAAGGCGCAGCTCAACATTCCGGCGCCCGCGGTGACCAACGTGAAGCACTCGCAGCCGGCCCCGGTGCGCGAAGTGGTCGAGGCGCCCGAACCGGTCGCCGCGCCCGTGCAGGTGCAGGCTCCGGCTCCGGCCCCCGTCGCGGCCCCGGCCACCGGCGTGGTCGGCTGGCTGAAGCGGATCTTCGGCGCCGGCGAAAGCCCGGCTCCGGCCCCGGCCGCGAGCGAGCCGGCGCAGCGCCAGCGCGCCCACGACGGCAACCGCAACCGCAACGATCGCGGCGACCGCAACGCGCGCCGCGACGGCAACCGCAACGGCGGCCAGGGCGGCAATGCCGCGCGCGGCAACGGCGGCAACATGCGCCGCGACGAACGCCGTCCGGGCAATGGCGGTGGCAACGCGCAGGGCGGCCAGCAGAACCTGGCGTCCAAGCCGCCGCGCAACGAGCAGGCGCCGCAGCAGGCCAAGCCGCAGCAGCAGCCGAAGGCGCCGAAGCAGCAGCAGCCGCAGAACCCGCCGCGCCAGCCCAAGCCGCAGCAGGAGCCGGCCCAGGCCGCGCTGCAGGGCGACAGGCCGCAGCGCCAGCCGCGCCAGGACGACGCCGCGCCCAAGCCGGTGACGGCGCCGGCCGCTGTCGCGCAGGATGCCACCACGATCGCGGCAGCCGCCGTGGCCGGTGGCGCCGCCGCGCTGAGCAACGATGCGCCGACCAATGAGGCCACCACCACCGCGCCGGCCGCCGTTGCGGCGCAGCCGCAGGTGGCGCCGTCCGGCATCGATGAACGCGAAAGCGCCGCAGAGACCGCGCAGGCCGTCCCGGCCGGCGAGACCGGCGACGCCGACGACGTCAACGGCGAGGCCGGTGGCCGCCGCCGTCGCGGCCGTCGCGGCGGCCGTCGCCGTCGCCGCGGCAACGGCGAGGCCGGCAGCGGCAGCGAAGGCGCAGCGTTCGACGACAACGAGTTGGATGCCGGCGACGGCGATAGCGACGGCGAGACCGCGCCGGCGCCGAGCCGCAGCCAGCCGGAGTTCGACTTCGACGACGATGCCAGCCCGGCCGACGCCACCGCGGCCAAGCCGCAGCAGGCGCCGCGTCCGCCGCGGGAAAAGCGCGAGCCGCGCCCCGAGCGAGCGGCTGCCGCGCAGGCACCGAACGCTGCTGCCGCAACCGCAGCGCCGCAGGCCGAGGGCGACGCCGCTCCGGCGCAGGCTGCGCCGGATGCTGCAACCTCCGCAGTGCCGCATGCCGAAAGCCACACGGCTCCGGCCCAGGCCGCGCCGGTTGCCGCAGCCGCAGCGATCGCAACGGCGCCTGCCGTTGCCGCGCCGGCAGCAGTCGACGTGGCACCGGTCGGCACCGCGCAGACGGAAAACGCAGCGCCGGTAGCGGCGGTGCCTGTGGCGCCCGTCAGCGAGACGCCAGTGGCGCATTCCGAGGCAGCGCCTGCCGCGGAACGCATTGCGCCGATCGTCACCGAGCCGGCGGCTGAAGCGTCGCCTGCGCAGACCATCGAGGACGCACTGCAGCCGACACCGGCGCCGATCGTCGAGCAGCCGGTCCCGGTCGCCACGACGACGCGCGCAGCCGGAACGGAAACGGTGGCGGCATCGGCCGCGCCGGTCGAGGAATCGGCAGTGGTGTCCACGACGGCTGCCAAGCCGCAGCAGGACGCCGCGCCGGCACCGCAGCCGCTCGCCGAGGAAGAACCCAGCAAGCCGGCCTACATGCCGGTGCAGACCACGCTGCTGGACGCCTTCCCCGAGGAGCCGGCCGCCGCCGTCGCACCGACGACGCCGGCACCGGCACCGATCGCTGCAGCCCCGGCGGCGAACGCCGCCGAGAGCAGCCGCGCCAGCGAGGCCGAAACGGCACCTGCCGAGCCCACCGGCAACGGCTTGTTCGACGCACCGCCCGCCCCTCCGGCCGATGCGCCGGTCGCGGTCGCCCAGCACCAGCCGCCGCGCGCCAGGGCCGACGACAGCGACGACGACAAGGAGCACAAGGACCGCGCCAGCTGATCCGGCGTCCGTTCTTCGCAGCAAGAAAAGCGGCCTTCGGGCCGCTTTTTTTTGCGCCTCTCCATCGCCATCCTCCGCCTCACGCGCTGGACGCAACCCGGCATGCAGACGCGCCGAAGCGCCGCGGACGATCCTGTCGCGCGGCATCCGCCGCACACACACGGCCATGTAGTTCGCGAAACCTGGCCGTTGTGGTGTCCACCAACGCGCAGCCGCATCAATCGATCCAGCTGCCGCCCTGCAGGAACCAGCGTGTGGGAGCGGCTTCAGTCGCGACGGGCATTACCGGTAATGCCCATCGCGACCGATGGCCGAGACCGCCCGGACCACTCGCAGCCACCCGGCCACCAGCCGACCGCTCTCGGAAATCCGAAAGACCCACAAAGCCACCGCTGCCGAAAAAGCTACCGGCAGCCGTGCATGCACAAAAAAAGCGACCGTCAGGCCGCTTCTTTCGCGCGAAGGTGAGTCGGTGGCGCTACAGCGGATGCGCCGGATCCAGCAACCCGTACTGCGTGGCAAGACGCGCCAGCGCGATGTTGTCGTGGATGCCGACCTTCTCGAACAGCCGCGCCTTGTGCGTGTTGACCGTCTTGGCGCTGAGGCTCAGGCGCTTGGCGATGTCTTCCTGGCGCAGCCCGCGGGTCAGCAGCAGCGCGACTTCCAGTTCGCGCGGAGACAAGGCGTCGAACGGCGACCCCCCACCCTCCAGGTTGGCCAGCGCCAGGTTCTGCGCGATGTTGGCGCCGAGGTAGCGCTTGCCCATTGCCACGTCGCGTACCGCGCGCAGCAGTTCCTGCGCATCGCCGGCCTTGCCCACATAGCCAGACGCGCCGGCCTCGAGCAGGCGCTTGGGCAACGGACCGTCCTCCAGCACCGACACGATGATGACCTTGGTGCCGTGGTCGCCCTTGACGATGCGCTCGGTCACTTCCAGGCCACTGACGCCGGGCATGTGCAGATCGCACAGGACGATGTCGGGCTTCAGCTGACGGATCTGCGGCATCGCGGCTTCGCCGCTCTCGGCCTCGCCGACGATTTCGATATCGGTCTGATTCGAAAGGATCAGCTTCATGCCGGTACGGACAAGAGCGTGATCGTCGACCAAAAAAACCCTGATGGCCATCTCGTATAACCCCAACGCAGCGAACGCCACGCAGCCAGACTAGCGGCGTGAATTGTTCAGGGCAACAAGAATTTGTAGACAAATCATCCAGATTTCACAGCACGCTAAGCAAGGCGCTGGGTGCTGTCATCATGGCGAAAAAAACACCACGCCGGGCTTACTCAAGGCTCGGCACGCAGGGCGAGTGACCAGCCTGTTCGCTCCTCTAGGAAAGCGCGGCGGTACCTGCGTCAGGCAGGCGCAGTATCACGGCTTGCGGACGACAACGTTATCAGGGCAAAGCCTGATATCGGGTCAGATTTTCCTGACCTCGTCCGGCGCCGAATCCGAGCAGCGATCCCGCCGTCGCTTGGCACGCCAGATCGGGGTTTTCCGATCCCATGTGTTCGCAGTCTCGGCTTGGAGTGCTCGTGATGGGCGCTCGTGGCACAGCGCGCTCGAACGGTGCCGACATGGCAGGGCGTCGATACTTCTCGCCACGATAGCGGCAAGCAAGCCATCGGTGCTCAGCGAGTCGATCAAGCAGCACCTATGGTCGCCTGAGATAGGCAGGTCCCATTCGACACAGGGAACACTGCTGGCGAGCCGCACGCCATACGGGGAATCGGGATTGAATGGCGGAGAGAGTGGGATTCGAACCCACGGAAGGTTTGACCCTTCGCCGGTTTTCAAGACCGGTGCCTTAAACCGCTCGGCCATCTCTCCGATTGCGACTACCCCGCTTCTCGCCCGATCGCCGGGCATGCGCTTGCGCTCGCCGGAACATCGCGGACCGCTGGCCGTGAGCGCTGCGGCCGCGCATTTTCGCACGGCCGCGCCGGATTTGCTCAGCCGGCCTCGACCGCCATCGCGCCCAGGGTCGAGTGCTTGACCTTGATCCGCTCCGGGCAGCCGCTGCAGTCCAGGCGCGAGGCCTCGATCTGGCGCGGCAGGTGTTCGGCGAGGAAGTCGATGAACACGCGCACCGCCGGCAGCAGGCCGCGGCGCGAGGCGAACACGGCGTGGCAGATGCCCTGCGGCAGCGACCATTCGGGCAGCACCACTTCCAGTTCGCCGTTGCGCACGGCGTCGGCGCAGACCGTCTCCGGCAGCAGGGTGATGCCGAAGCCGTCCTTGACCATCGACTGCAGCAGCGGGAAGTCGAAGCCGGCCACGCGCGGTTGCAGGTCGACGCGGCGTACTTCGCCGGCCGGTCCGTGCAGTTCCCAGCGCTGCCGCGCCTCGTCCTCGCTGATGCTCAGGGTCACGTGCGAGGCCAGTTCTTCCGGGTCCTTGGGGCGGCCGGCGCGGTCGAGATACTTGGGGCTGGCGACCAGCAGCTCCTGCACCTGGCCGAAGCTGCGCATCACCAGGCTGCCGTCGTCGTCCAGGCGCGAGCGCACGCGCAGCGCGACGTCGTAGCCTTCGTTGATGATGTCCACGCGGCGGTTGCTGATGTTCAACTGCAAGCGCACCTTGGGGTACTGGTCGAGGAACATCGGCAGCAGCTTGGGCAATTGCATCTGCGCCAGCGACACCGGCACGCTGACCCGCACCAGGCCGCGCGGTTCGGCGCTGAGCCGGTCCACCACCTCGCGCGCCGCCTGCGCCTCGGCGAGCATCGTCTGCGCGTGGCGATGCACGCTCATGCCCAGGTCGGTGACCGCGAAGCGGCGCGTGGAGCGCTGCAGCAGGCGCACGCCCAGGTCGGTTTCCAGCTGGCTGATGCGGCGGCTCAGGCGCGACTTGGGGATGCCCAGGGCGCGCTCGGCGGCGGCGAAACCGCCGTGGTCGACCACCATCGCGAAGTAGTACAGGTCGTTGAGATCGTGCATGTTCTTTCGATATTTAGAACGATGAATGAAATCGCATTGGGTTCATTCTACTCCCACAACGATGCTGGCTGTGCAAATGCGTTGGCGGCCGGCTCCCAACGCAGCGCCCTACCCGGCGGCAGGACCGCGGCGCATCCGATCGGGGATGGTCATCCGTCTCCTTTCCGACGTGGTTGGCAAGGTTTCGTCGCTGATGGCACGGCCTGGAGGCGTCTCCTGCGCAGGCTTCGCTGTGCTGGCTGGCGGCCATCTTCCGATCGCGTTCTTGTGGGAGCGACTTCAGTCGCGACGCGACCAAGCCAATGCCACCGGTGAGCGGCACACCGAACGCTCGCTGCCCATTCGCGAACTGCTGGATGGACGAAACCAAGATTCCAGCACACGCGGCAGCAGCGTCTTGGTGGATGGTGCGCTGATGCCATCGGAAATGGGCGGCCGTCAGCGAGGCGGCGAGATGTGGGCCGCCCAAAACCCTGCCGGTGGACGATGTGCAGCCAAGTTGGTTGCACAGCAGGCTGGGCCTGCCGGCATGGCTGCCAGATGTCTCCTGCAGTCGGCTATAGCCAGTCGAGCACGTCGGTCGCGGCAGGTGTCTCGGTCAAGCCTGTCGCGACTGAAGTCGCTCCTACATGGCGGCGGCAGCCAAGCCGAAACACTGGATCGGGGCGATCCGCACCGACGCTTTGCGCCGGATGGTGCTGCCAGCTGATCCGCCCTGTCCGCCGAGGGCGCGCAGGCGAACGCGGCGGACGCTCAACCGATCCGGTCGAGGCCGCCCATGTACGGACGCAGCGCATCGGGCACGGTGATCGAGCCGTCGGCGTTCTGGTAGTTCTCCATCACCGCGATCATCGCGCGGCCGACCGCGGTGCCGGAGCCATTGAGCGTGTGCAGCAGCTCCGGCTTGCCGGTGGCCGGGTTGCGCCAGCGCGCCTGCATGCGCCGCGCCTGGAAATCGCCGCAGTTGGAGCACGAGGAGATCTCGCGGTAGGTCTGCTGCGACGGCAGCCAGACTTCCAGGTCGTAGGTCTTGGTCGCGGAGAACCCCATGTCGCCGGTGCACAGCAGCACCTTGCGGTACGGCAGCCCCAGCGTCTCCAGCACCACTTCGGCGCAGCGGGTCATGCGTTCGTGCTCGGCGGCGCTGTCCTCGGGCCGGCAGATGCTGACCAGTTCCACCTTCTCGAACTGGTGCTGGCGGATCATGCCGCGGGTGTCGCGGCCGCCGCTGCCGGCCTCGGAGCGGAAGCACAGCGAGTGCGCGGTCATGCGCAGCGGCAGGCGTTCGGCCTCGACGATCTCGTCGCGGACCAGGTTGGTCAGCGAGATCTCCGAGGTCGAGATCAGGTAGCGCTTCTGCTCGCCCAGGTGGGTGGCGAACATGTCCTCTTCGAACTTGGGCAACTGGCCGGTGCCGTACAGGCTGTCGGCGTTGACGATCACCGGCACGTTGGTTTCCTGGTATGCGTGCGGGCCGGTGTGCAGGTCGAGCATGAACTGCGCCAGCGCGCGGTGCAGGCGCGCGATCGGCCCGCGCAGCACGGTGAAGCGCGCGCCCGACAGCTTGGCCGCGGTCTCGCCGTCCAGCCAGGCGTGGCGCGCGCCCAGTTCCACATGGTCCTTGACCTCGAAATCGAACGCGCGCGGCGTGCCCCAGCGCTGCACCTCGACGTTGTCGGCCTCGTCCTTGCCGGCCGGCACGTCGGCCTGCGGCAGGTTGGGAATCTCCAGCGCCAGCGTCTCCAGCTGCGCGCGGATCTCGTCCAGGCGCTGCTCGGAGGCCTTCAGCTCGTCGCCGAACCCGGCGACTTCGGCCATCAGCGCGGCCACGTCCTCGCCCTTGGCCTTGGCCTGGCCGATCGCCTTGGAACGGCTGTTGCGCAGGCTCTGCAGTTCCTGGGTGCGCACCTGGATGCGCTTGCGGTCGGCCTCCAGGGCCTCCAGGGCGGCCACGTCCAGCGCATAGCCGCGGCTGGTGCGCAGGCGCTCGGCGAGGTCGGCGGGCTGTTGGCGGAGCAGGACGGGATCGAGCATGGGCGCGGCACGTGGATGGATCGGAGCCGCGCATTATCGCCTGTCGGTCGCGCTTTTGCCGAAAACGGCGAGGCCGCCGCGCTGCGCGACCGATTCACCGCGGCTATGCCAGAATCCAGCGGTTCCCCACGGTGAGTCCCATGTCCACGTCGCCTCCCTCCTCCAACACCGGCATCGTGCTGCGCCTGCCGCGGCGCCTCCTCGTGATCGTCGGCATCGCCTTCTGCGCGGGGCTGCTGCTGTTCCTGGTGGTGTGGCTGGCCGGGCGCAAGGACAACGACTTCTACAAGCCGCAGCCTGCGCAGGTGCAGCAGGATGCGGCGCAGATCAAGCCGCTGCCCGAGCCGCTGCCCGCCGGCAGCGGCGCCAGCGACATGCCGCAGGCCAAGCCGGCCGCGGCCGAAGACACGCCCAAGCTGGTCGAGACCGCGCCGCCGCCGCCGCCCGACGCCATGGCGCCGGCGGCCGCGGCCACCGATGGCGGCGGCAGCGCGCCGAACGCGGCGCTGGCGCCGGGCGATCGTCCGGTGCCGCTGGAAGGACAGATGCCGCCGCCGCGCTATCCGCCGGCGGCCCTGCGCCGCGGCGACAGCGGCACGGTCGTGGTGCGGGTCGACGTGGATGCCAGCGGCGCTCCCGCCGGCGTGGCGCTGGTCAGGCGCAGCGGCTCGCGCGACCTGGATCGCGCCGCAATGGAAACCGTGCGCCGCTGGCGCTTCCGTCCGGCCCAGCAGAAGGGCCAGGCGGTGGCCGGCAGCCTCGAGATCCCGTTCGATTTCAAGCCGGGTCCGTAAGCTGAACCGTGCTTGCGGCGCGCGCGCCGCGTTCACGAGCGGCTGACACACCTGTCGCCGCATCGGGGCAAGACTGGTTGGGTCCCACGACCCAAGGAGCATGGCCATGTCCAGACCGCACGATACGCAGGACCTGTATCCGCGCAACCGCAATGACAAGGCCGCGCGTTCCCGCGCCCATCGCGGTTCGCCCTGGGCATGGGTGGTCGTGCTCGCGCTGGTGCTGGCGGCCAGCGGCTGGTGGCTGGGCCGCGATCGCGGGCTCCAAGCGCCCTCCTCCACCGCGCCGGCGCCGGCGACGCCGGCCAACGACCCGCCACACGCGCCGTAAACGCATTCCTGGCTGCATCGCCACTCGCGCGGCGATTCATGCCGGTATCTCGATCGTACCGGGATGGCCGCGGCCGGGTTCAGTCGGCGGCGGCCAGACCGAAGCCGGCGCCGCGCGCCAGCGTATCGAAGCCCGGGAACGAGGTGGCCACGTTGGCGACGTCGTTGATCCGCACCTCGCCCTCGGCCAGCTGCCCGGCGATCGCGAACGCCATCGCGATGCGATGGTCGCCGTGGCTTTCGATCACGCCGCTGCCCAGCGCGCCGCCGTGGATCGTGGCGCCATCGGGCGTCTCGTCGACGACGATGCCCAGGCTGCGCAGGCCGGTGGCCATCGCCGCCAGGCGGTCGGATTCCTTGACCCGCAGTTCGGCCGCGCCGCTGACCACGGTGCGGCCCTGCGCCGCGGCGGCGGCGACGAACAGCGCCGGGAATTCGTCGATCATGTCCGGCACCACCGCTTCCGGGATCTGCGCCCCGCGCAGCTGCGCATGGCGCACCCGCAGGTCGGCCACCGGCTCGCCGCCGTGTTCGCTGTGGTTGTGCTCGACGATGTCCGCGCCCATCAGCCGCAGCGCGGCGAGCAGGCCGGTGCGGCGCGGATTGAGGCCGACCGCCTTCAGGGTGATGTCCGAGCCGGGAACGATGCTGGCGGCGACGATGAAGAATGCCGCCGAGGAGAAATCGGCCGGCACCGCGATGTCGGTGGCGCGCAGGCGCTGGCCGCCGCGCAGGCGCGCATGGCCGGGCGCGAACGCGATCTCCACGCCGAACGCGGACAGCATGCGCTCGGTGTAGTCGCGGGTCGGATGCGGCTCCTGCACCGAGGTGACGCCGTCGGCATAGAGCCCGGCCAGCAACACCGCGGACTTGACCTGGGCGCTGGCCACCGGCGAGACGAAATCGATGCCGTGCAGCGGCTGCCCGCCATGGATGCGCAGCGGCGGCACGCCATTGGCGTCGGTGTCGATCCGCGCGCCCATCAGCGCCAGCGGCTCGGTCACCCGGCGCATCGGCCGCTTGGACAGCGAGGCGTCGCCGACCAGCACGCTGTCGAACGGCTGCGCCGCCAGCAACCCGGCCAGCAAACGCATGCCGGTACCGGCATTGCCGCAGTCCAGCTCGCCCTGCGGCGCCTGCAGGCCATCGACCCCGACCCCGTGCACGATCCGCTGCGACGGCGACGGCGTTTCGATCCTGACCCCGAGCCTGGCGAAGATCGCGGCGGTCGACCGCGTGTCCTCGCCCTCCAGGAACCCGTCGATGCGCGACACCCCATCGGCCAGCGCCGCGAACATCACCGCCCGATGCGACACCGACTTGTCGCCCGGCACATTCAACGCCCCCTGCAAAGCGGAGCCCTTCGTCGCGATCCAGTACTGCTGGTTGCTCATCATCGTTCCTGAAATTGCCGTCGCGACCCCGATCGGACGCGCTGTTGATCTGCGGTGCTGCCGCTATGGCTTTGTGGTTGTGCTGTTGCTGCCGACCTCGATGCCGATTTTGCAGTGCCGTTGCCGCCGCGCCAGCTCCAGCAGCTACACCAGCAAGATCAAGGCACCGCCACCGGATAGGACCCCAGCACCTTGATCTGCGCCGAATGCGCCTTCAACTCCGCCAGCGCCTGCTTCATCGCCTCGTCCTCCACATGCCCGGCCAGATCGATGAAGAATCCGTACTCCCACTTCGCCTGGTGTGACGGCCGCGACTCGATCCGGTTCATGCTGATCCCATGCCGCGCGAACGGACTGAGCACGTCGAACAGCGCGCCCGGCTTGTCGTGGATGAACACCAGCACCGAGGTGCGGTCGTGCCCGGACGGCGGGAAGATCTGCCGCCCGATCACCAGGAAGCGCGTGGTGTTGTCGTCGTCGTCCTCGATCGACTTCATGATCACCTTCTTCAGCGCATACACATGCGCCGCGCTCTCCCCGCCGATCGCCGCCGCATCCTCCGCATTGCGCGCGCGCCGCGCGCCCTCGGCATTGCTCGACACCGGGATCTTCTCCACCTTCGGCAGGTGCGCGCGCAGCCAGCCGGCGGTC
Organism: Xanthomonas sp. AM6; assembly: GCF_025665335.1. Lineage (NCBI taxonomy): Bacteria > Pseudomonadati > Pseudomonadota > Gammaproteobacteria > Lysobacterales > Lysobacteraceae > Xanthomonas > Xanthomonas sp. AM6. Next base: position 2,248,575 of record NZ_CP106869.1, on the reverse strand, counting down.
TGCGCGAACGACTGCGGATGCGCATAGATCCGCTCGATCGCATCCAGCCGGCCGCTGCGCGACAGCAGATACTGGTGCACGCGCAGTTCGGTCTCGCCGCAGATCTTGAGGTTCGAGGTCAGGAACATGTCCAGGGTGACCTGGATCGTGCCCTGCCCGGAGTTCTCCACCGGCACCACGCCGAAATCGGCGTTGCCGCTCTCCACTTCCTGGAACACCTCCTCGATCGTCGCCATCGGCAGGCCCACCGCCGAGCGGCCGAAGTGCTTGAGCACCGCCTGCTGGCTGAAGGTGCCTTCCGGGCCGAGGTAGCCGATCTTTAGCGGCTCCTGCTGCGCCAGGCACGCCGACATGATCTCGCGGAACACGTGCACCAGCACTTCGTCGCTGAGCGGGCCCTGGTTGCGGTCCACCACCATGCGCAGCACCTGCGCCTCGCGCTCGGGTCGGTAGTAGTCCACCGCCGCGGCGAGCTTGCCCTTGGCCTTGCCGACCTGGTGCGCGAACTGCGCGCGCTCGGCGATCAGCGCCTGGATGCTGCGGTCGATCTCGTCGATCTTGGCGCGCACGTCGGCCAGGGCCGGCGCCGCGGCCGCGGCCTTGGCGGTGCCGCTCGATTTCGCCTTGCTCGGCTTGGCGTCTGCGGCTGGGGATTTCTTCGGCTTTGAAGCCATGGATCGTGTTCCTCGATGTTCCGGATCGCCTGTGGGCGATCCGGTCGCGGCTGAAGCCGCTCCTACAGGGGACGGCTCAGCCGTTGCGTTGCTGGAAGTCGCGCATGAACGCGACCAGCGCCTGCGCGCCGGCCACCGGCATCGCGTTGTACAGCGAGGCGCGGATGCCGCCGACCGCCTTGTGGCCCTTCAGCGCCAGCAACCCGGCCGCCTTGGACTCGGCGACGAAGCGCGCGGTGAGGGTCTCGTCCGGCAGGAAGAACGGGATGTTCATCCGCGAGCGCGCCCCGGCCACCACGTCGTTGCGGTAGAAGCCGCCGGAGCCGTCGATCGCCGCGTACACCAGCGCCGACTTGGCCTGGTTGCGGCGCGCGAATTCCTCCACCCCGCCCTCGGCCAGCATCCACTTGAACACCAGCCCGGCCAGGTACCAGTTCCAGGTCGGCGGCGTGTTGAGCATCGAATCGCGCGCGGCGTGCGAGCGGTAGTCGAAGATGTCGGCGCGCGGCTGGCCGCTGCGCTGCAACAGGTCCTTGCGGACGATCACCACCGCCACCCCGACCGGGCCCAGGTTCTTCTGCGCGCCGGCGTAGATCACCGCGTACTTGGACACGTCGATCGGCTCGGCGGCGATGCTGGAGCTGAAGTCGGCGAACAGCGGCACCTGGCCCACGTCCGGCGCATCGCGGAACTCCACGCCGTGGATGGTCTCGTTGGCGGTGATGTGCACGTAGGCGGCGTCGGCACTGAGCCGCCAGCTGTCGCGCGGCGGGAGGTCGTGGAAGCCGCCGGCCTCGCTGCTGGCGGCCACGTGCACGTTGGCGTACGGGGTGACCTGCTTGATCGCGGTCTTGCCCCAGTGCCCGGTCACCACGTAGTCCACGGTCTGCCCGGGTGCGGCGAAATTCAGCGCCAGCAGCGCCTGCTGGGTGGTGGCGCCGCCGGACAGGAACAGCACCGCGTAGTCGTCAGAGATGCCGATCAGGCGGCGCAGGTCGGCCTCGGCTTCGGCGGCCACCGCCATGAACTCGGCGCCGCGGTGGCTCAGCTCCACGATCGAGGCGCCCACGCCGTTCCACTCCAACATCTCCGCCTGCGCCTGGCGCAGGACCGATTCCGGCAATGCAGCGGGGCCGGCACTGAAATTGAACGCGCGCGTCATGGGGCACCTATCGGACAAGACCCGTAGTATGCCGCAGCGCACCAGCTTGCGGCCCGGGCAATTTAGGTTGCATTTGCATCCATTCGCCGGCGCAGGCGTAGTCTGTAGCGAAGTCGTCCGCGGTCGCCCGTCCTCCAGGAGTCAGTCATGTCATTGCGCGATGTGCTCAACATTCCCAGCCGCGAGATCACCGACGAGGCGGTCTACCGCGACCGGCGGCGCCTGCTGCAGGCGCTGGCGCTGACCCCGGCGATCGGCCTGGCCGGCTGCGCCGAGGCCGAACCGCCGGCCCCGCCGAAGACCGTGGTGACGCCGGAACAGGCGCGCAGCGGCTTCCGCACCAGCGAGGAGCTGACCCGCTACGAGGATGTCACCAGCTACAACAACTTCTACGAGTTCGGCACCGACAAGACCGATCCGTCCAAGGCGGCCAAGACCCTGCGCACCGTGCCGTGGTCGGTGAAGGTGTCCGGCGAATGCGAAAAGCCCGGCACCCTGGCGCTGGACGACCTGCTCAAGGGCAACACGCCCGAGGAGCGCATCTACCGGTTGCGCTGCGTGGAGGGCTGGTCGATGGTGATCCCGTGGCTGGGCGTGCCGCTGGCCGCGGTGCTCAAGCGCTTCGCCCCGACCGCCAAGGCCAAGTACGTCGCCTTCACCACCCTGGCCGACCCGCAGCAGATGCCCGGCATCCGCTACCGCTCGATCGACTGGCCGTACAAGGAGGGACTGCGCATCGACGAGGCGATGAACCCGCTCACCCTGCTCGCCACCGGCCTGTACGGCAAGCCGCTGCCGCAGCAGAACGGCGCGCCGCTGCGGCTGGTGGTGCCGTGGAAATACGGCTTCAAGAGCATCAAGTCGATCGTCGAGATCCGCTTCGTCGAGCGCATGCCGGAAACCGCCTGGCACGAGCTGCAGCCGTCCGAGTACGGCTTCTTCTCCAACGTCAATCCGGCGGTGGACCATCCGCGCTGGAGCCAGAAGACCGAGCGCCGCATCGCCGGCAAGGCCAGCAAGCTGTTCGCCGAACGCATCCCGACCCGCCCGTTCAACGGCTATGCCGAGCAGGTGGCGGGGATGTATGCGGGGATGGACCTGAAGAAATGGTATTGAGCCAGGATCGGGGAATGGGGATTCGGGATTGGGCCGGCGCGCGGCCGGCCTGCACGCGCGCGCGCGATGGGATGGATGACTCGCGTCCGGGGACGCACTGAGATCGCATGGCCAAGACGTCCGCTTCTCTGATCGTGGCCAAGGCGCTGGTGCACGCGCTGGCGCTGGCGCCGCTGGCCTACCTGGGCTGGCAGTTCTGGCAGGTCTGGCAGGCCGGCAGCGATGCGCTCGGCGCCGACCCGGTGGCCGAGATCGAGCACCGCACCGGGCTGTGGGCGCTGCGCCTGTTGCTGCTGACCCTGGCGATCACGCCGTTGCGGCAGCTGACCGGGCAACCGGCGCTGCTGCGCTTCCGGCGCATGCTCGGGCTGTACGCGTTCTTCTATGCCTGCGTGCACCTGGGCGTATACCTGGGCCTGGACCTGCGCGGCTACTGGGCGCAGATCTTCGAGGAGATCGTCAAGCGCCCCTACATCACCGTCGGCTTCACCGCCTGGCTGCTGCTGATCCCGTTGGCGGTCACGTCCACCCAGGGCTGGATGCGCCGGCTCAAGCGCAACTGGGGCAAGCTGCACAAGGCGATCTACGCGATCGGCGTGCTGGCGGTGCTGCATTTCTGGTGGCTGGTGAAGTCGGACATCCGCGAACCGCTGCTGTACGCGGCGATCCTGGCGCTGCTGCTGGGCTGGCGCGGCTGGCGGGCGCTCAGCGCGCGCCGAACCACAGCAGCCCGCTGAGCGCGGCCGCCAGCAGCAGCGCGCTGAGCAGCAGCCACGGCCAACGCAAGGCGGTGGCGGTGCGTGGGACGGCGTCCGCTGTGTCCGCCGCCGGCGCGGCGCTGGCTGGATCGTGCTTCAGCGGCTCGCCGGCCGCGGCCTGCGGCACTTCCAGCACGAAGCGGTGTTGCGCGTCGAACACCAACTGGTCGCCCGGCTGCAGCCAGCAATCGTGCACTGCGTTGCCGTTGACCTGGGTCTGCGCATCGCCGAGCCCGCGCAGCAGCACGCGCTCGCCATGCCGTTCCAGGCGCGCGTGGCGCTCGGCGAAGGCCGGATCGTCGATGCAGATGTCGCAGTCGCGCAGACGGCCGATGCAGCGCACGCGGTCCAGGGTGTAGCTGCGGCCATGGTGCTGGCCGCCGACGCCGCGCAGCACCAGCCGCGGATCGTCGACCTCGCCGTCGGCCACGTCGGGCAGGCGCTGCAGCGGCGCGCACACGCCCTGCACCACCATTTCCACGCCATCGGCATAGACCGCGTCGCCGGCGCGCAGCAGCGCCATGCGCCGCACCGGACGCCCGTTCACGTGGATGCCGCGGGCGCCGTTGGCCACCTGCAGCCACAGCCCGCGCCGGTCCAGGCAGAACTGCGCCAGCAGCAGCGCGCCCTGGGTGTCGTCGACCACGCCCACGTGCCCGGAGGCCTGCCGCACGATGCGGTGCACGCCCGCGCGCAGGGGCCGGTCGGGTTGCTGGCGGTTGCTGAAATGGACTTGCAGGTCGGGCACGGCGGGGAGCCTAGCAGGTTGCCCGCGCCGGAAGAAGCGCGCCGCGGCTGGACAACACTTCGCGCATACGCACAATGCCTGATCGTTTACGCGGGCCGCATGCCCGCACAGGAGCCAGCATGTCCAGCATCGACATCCGCCACGACCACGACAAGACCCCCGCGCAGGCGCGCAAGGCGATCGAAACCGCCGCCAAGAAGCTGTCCGAACGTTTCGACCTGGAATCGCGCTGGGACGGCGACGCGCTGCTGTTCTCGCGCTCCGGCGTGGACGGGCGCATCGAACTGCTGCCCAAGCAGGTGCACGTCACCGCCGAGCTGGGCTTCCTGCTGTCGGCGCTGAAGGGCACGGTGGAAAGCGAGATCCGCCGCGTGCTGGCCGAAAAGCTGGGCTGAGCGGCGAGCCCTTCTCCCCTCGGGAGAGGGGGTGACGGTGAGGGTACGGCGCGAACGCGACTCGCTGCGCCGCGCCGGCTCAATCGAACGCGAACGGCTGCGGGTGCCCGGCGAACAGGCGCCGCGACACCTCGCGCTCGGTGCTCTCGATGTCGCCGATGAAGCCCTCGGCGTCGCCGAGCTTGGAGAACGCGTCGAAGCCGCGCTCCAGAAACCCCTGCAACTCCGACAGGCCCGCCGCCTTGGCCGGGCCGCGCGCGAAGCGCAGCAGCATGCGCACGCCCGGAGTGTGCACCGCGGTGGCCAGGCCCAGGCCGACGCTGGCGATCAGGTCGATCTGGTGCAGGCGCAGGCGACGCAGGCCGGTCTGCCGATAGGCCTCGGCGTACAGGTCGTCGTCCAGCCGCTTGCGGCGCGGCGCCAGCGCCTGCAGCGCCTCGGCCATGCGCAGGTCCAGGGCGTGGGTCAGCGCGCCCAATTCGATGCCGTCGGCGACCGTGTCCAGCAGCGTGGCCGGCATCAGCCGCTGCATCATCGGCAGCACCTTGACGATGTCGGCGTCGCGGCGACTGAAATCGCGGTCGCCATAGACGTCGGTGAGGAAGAACATCGCCGCCGGGCGCCGTTGCGGGTCTTCCAGGAAATGCTCGAAGCTGCGCTCCAGCCGCTGCGACTGCCAGCGCCGCAGTTCCTGCAGCCAGCGCAGCGCGTTGCGCGGTTCGTGCGCCGGATCGTGCACGGCCTGGTGCCACGCCAGACGGCGGCCGAGTCGTTCCAGGACGGGAGAGCTGCGCGCCATGGGCGCCGATGATGGTCGCAGCCGAGCACGACCGCAAGCATCATGCCGCTCGGCTACACTCGGGCCAACGCCTCTTGCGGACCGCGCATGCTTTCCCTCCACAGCGCCTCGCCACGCCCCCGTTCCCATGGCCGCATCGGCCTGGCCATCGCCGGCGGCGGCCCGATCGGCGGCATGTACGGACTCGGTGCGCTGCGTGCGCTGGACGATGCCCTGGACGGGCTCGACCTGACCCGGCTGGACTGCTACGTCGGGGTCAGTTCCGGCGCGTTCCTGACCGCCGGGCTGGCCAATCGCATCAGCAGCGCCGAGATCTGCCGGATCTTCGTCACCGGCAACAGCGACGATGCGCACTTCCGGCCCGAGGATTTCCTGCGCCCCAACGTCTACGAGTACCTGCGCCGCGCCGCGACCCTGCCCAAGCTCGCCTACGGCTGGTGGTACGACCTGCTGACCGAACCGCGCAAGACCCGCTGGTCGGACCTGATCACCCGCTTCGGCGGGCTGGTGCCGAGCGGCCTGTTCGACAACGCCGGGGTCGAGCGCTTCATGCAGGACGTGTTCAGCCGGCGCGGCCGCAGCAACGATTTCCGCACGCTGGAGGCGGACCTGTTCGTGGTCGCGGTGGACCTGGACAGCGGCCGCACCGTGCGCTTCGGCGAGCCGGGCCTGGACCAGGTGCCGATCTCGCTGGCGGTGCAGGCCAGCGCCGCGCTGCCGGGGCTGTACCCGCCGGTGGAGATCGACGGCCGCCACTACGTCGATGGCGCGCTGCGGCGCACGATGCACGCCTCCACCCTGCTGGAGCGCGGCATCGACCTGATGATCGGGATCAACCCGCTGGTGCCTTACGACGCCACCCACGCGCCGCGCCGCAATGGCCAGGTCGACCGCGCGCGGCTGCTCAGCGGCGGCCTGCCGGCGGTGCTGTCGCAGACCTTCCGCACCCTGCTGCAATCGCGCATGCAGGTCGGGCTGGAAAAGTACGCGCGGCAATATCCGCGCGTGGACCAGTTGGTGTTCGAGCCCAACGCCGACAACAGCGAACTGTTCTTCACCAATCTGTTCAGCTACGCCGCGCGCCACCGCGTCTGCCAGCTGGCCTACCGCAACACCCTGGCCGACCTGCGCCGCAATGCCGAAGTGCTGGAGCCGATGCTGGCCGCGCACGGCATCGCCCTGCGCCACCAGATCCTCAACGATCGCCATCGCACCTTCACCGATGGCGTGGACGTGCAGCCGCGGCGCATGACCGAGACCACCGCACGCCTGCGCCGCGCGCTCGACGACGTCGACCAGGTCATCGCCAGGCGCCGCGCCGCCCGCCGCACGCGGCGTCCGCCGCCGGCTCCCGCCGACTGAGGCGCCGTGGCGCTGGTGTGATTACTCTAACCAACGCCGTGAGTCTCGAACCCGCCACCCAACCGCCCGAAGGAACCACATCGCCATGGCCACGTTGAAGAAGTCCGCACGCAAGAAGAAGACTGCCGCCGCCAGCGACGAGGGCCTGCAGGCGCAGGCGGAAAAGCTGTCCAAGCGCCTGGGCGAATCGGCGCAGCAGGTGTGGCTGGCCGGGGTCGGCGCGTTCGGCCGCGCCCAGGCCGAAGGCGGCAAGCTGTTCGAGACCCTGGTGAAGGAAGGACTGACCCTGGAACAGAGCACGCGCAAGCTGGCCGGCGGCGGCGTCGATGCGGTCCGCGATGCGGTCGAGAACCGGGTCGGCCAGGCGCGCGAACGCGCCGTCGATACCTGGGACCGGCTGGAGAAGGTGTTCGAGGACCGGGTGCAGCGCGCGTTGCGCAGGCTGGAAGTGCCCAGCCGCGAAGACCTCGGCACCCTGGTCGAGCGGGTGGACGCCTTGAACGCCGAGCTGCGCAATCTCGGCGGCGGACGCAGCGCGCGCAAGGCCCCGGCCAAGGCGCCGGCCGCCAGGAAAGCGGCGAAGAAGCCCGCCGCGCCCAAGTCCGCCCCGGCCAAGCAGGCGCCGGCGCGCCGCCGCGCCGGCCCGGTCGTGGCCAGCGCCGCGCCCGCGCCCAAGCGCGCCAGCCGCAAGCGCGCCGCGCCGCCCGCCACGTCCGAATGACGATTTGTTGCAAAGCAGCAGATTTTTTCGGACAATCGGGACGGACCCGCCAGTCCATCTGAAGACCGTTTGCTCCCCTCCCCTCTCGGCTTCGGACTGGCGGGTCTTCTTCTGTCCGCCGTTCCCCGCTGTCGCCTTCCCGGCGCCGTGACACGCTGGCGATAAACTGGCGTCATCGATCAGCGTGATGCGGGTGCGTGCATGTTTCACTGGATAGTGGCAATGGTTCTGGCAGTCGCGGCCTGGCTCGCTGCCACGCTCTACCTGTGGCTGGTGCGCCGCCGCGAGAACGAGACCACTGCCGGACTGCACGCCCTGGCCGGACTGCACTGGCGCGACTTCTCGCGCATGGTGCGGCGCGCGATGCGCGAGCAACGCGACCTGCACGACGCGGCCGATGCGGACGCGGCGCTGGAGCCGCAAAGCGATTTCGTGATGACCCGCGGCGATGCGCGCTGGCTGCTGTCGTGCAAGCACGGCCGCGCCTACCGGATCGGCTCGGCCGCGGTCAACGAACTGGGCGCCGCGGCGCGGCTGATGGGCGCGCAGGGCGGCATCCTGATCACCGAGGGCAAGGTGCAGCGCGACGGCATCGCCGCTGCCGACAAGCAGTCGGTGGAGATCCTCGACGGCCGCCGCATCTGGCCGATGCTCAAGCCCTACCTGCCCAGCGAACTGGAGGACGGCGTGATCGGCGCCAGCCGCCGGCGTGCGCAGCGGCACACCGCGATCGCCGCGCTGGCCGCGCTGACCCTGGGCCTGCTGGTGGGGCTGGGCGGATTGGCGCTGCAGCAGCGCAGCGCCGATGCCGCGTCCAGCGCCGCGCTGCCCGCCCCCGGCACGCCTGCACCTCCCGCACCCGCTCCTGCCGCGTCCGCCCCTGCCGCGTCCGCACCAGCACCGGCCGTCGCGCCCGACACGCGCCCGGCCGCCACCGCTGCAACACGCGCCGCAGCGCGCCCCAGCGCAGCGCCCGTGGCCGGGGCCACGCCGTCGACCACGGAGCCCGACCCCGCCACCGAAGCCGGCTATCGCCAGGCGCTCTCCAAGGCCCTGGCCAGGACGCCGGGCGTGATCCGCGGCATCTGGCAGACCCAGATGACGCTGGTGATCGACCGCAGCGGCGACGACGCGCAGGTGCTGCCGCGGATCTGCAGGGAAGTGGAGCGCTACCCCTCGCTGCGCACCGTGCGCATCCAGCTTAATCCGCGCCCCGGCCACGACGAGCCGGTGCGCTGGCGACAGTGCAGGACGATGTGAGCCGGGATTCGGGATCGGGGATTCGGGATTGGCTCTGAGCGGGATTCGGGATCCGGGAACAGGGATTCGCAAGCGTGTTGGCTAATGCGAGTCCATCGTGCCGGTGTTGCATCCGGCACGGCAAAGCCGCTCTTACGAATCCCCAATCCCCAATCCCGAATCCCGGCCCCTCACCAATGGACCCCGCGCATCAGCGCCGCGAACGCGATCTGCTCCTGGCTCGGCTTGGCTTCGCGCATCGCCTTGCGGTCGCCCTTGGCCGCGGCCGAGTCCGGGAACAGTTCGAAGGCGGTGTTCATCACCACTTCGTAGGCCTTCGGCGCGACCGCGTTGACCAGCGCGGCGAAGATGCCCAGCCGCGTGGCCACCCGGCTCGGGCGCTCGATGATCGCCTTGACCATCAGGTCGGCGGCCTCGTCCACGCTCAGCGTCGGCACGCTGTCGTACATCTTGGTCGGCGCGATCATCGGCGTCTTCACCAGCGGCATGTTGACCGTGGTGAAGCTGATGCCCTTGCCCGACAGTTCGCCCTGCGCGCAGCGGCTCCACGCGTCCAGCGCCGCCTTCGAGGCCACGTAGGCGGAAAAGCGCGGCGAGTTGGCCAGCACGCCGATCGAGCTGACGTTGATGATGTGGCCCTTGCGCCGCGCGGTCATGCCCGGCAGCACGCCCATGATCAGGCGCAGGCTGCCGAAGTAGTTCAGCTGCATGGTGCGTTCGAAGTCGTGGAAGCGGTCGTAGCTGAGCTCGATCGAGCGGCGGATCGAGCGGCCGGCGTTGTTGATCAGCACGTCGACGTGGCCGTGCGCCTCCAGCACGGTCTTGAGCAGCGCATCGCAGCCGGCCAGGTCGGACAGGTCGGCGGTGTAGGCGAACACCTTGCCGCCCTTGGCGTTCATCGCATCGCGCGCGGCGTGCAGCTCCTGCTCGCCGCGCGCGACGATGATGGTGGTGGCGCCGGCCTCGGCCACGCGCTGCGCGGTGGCCAGGCCGATGCCGGAGGAACCGCCGGTGATCAGCACCACCTTGCCGCGCACCTTGCCCTTGAGCGTGCGGTCGACGAACAGGTCCGGGTCCAGGTGCCGTTCCCAGTGGTCCCACAGGCGCCAGGCGTAGTCCTCCAGCCGCGGCACGGCGATGCCGCTGCCCTTGAGCGCGCGCTCGGTCTCGCGGCTGTCGAAGCGCGTGGGATAGGTGATGAACTTCAGCACCTCGCGCGGGATGCGGAAGTCGCGCAGCAGCATGCCGGTGAAGCGGCGGATCGGCGGCAGGCCGCCGAGCGCGGCGCGGATCCCCGAGGGCACGAACGCGAACATCCGCGCGTCCACCCGCAGGGTCATCTCCGGCGCGTGGCCGGCGCGGCAGAACACGTTGAGCACCTCGCCCACGCGCAATGGTTCCGGATCGGTGAGGTGGAAGGTGTGGCCGTCGAGCTTGGGCTTGTGCGCGATGTGGTCCATCGCGTCGGCGACGAAATCCACCGGCACCAGGTTGATGCGCCCGCCCTCGATGCCGAGCATCGGCGCCCACGGCGGCAGCAGCTGGCGCAGTTTCTTGATCAGCGGGAAGAAATAGTACGGCCCGTCGATCTTGTCGATCGCGCCCGTGCGCGAATCGCCGACCACCATGCCGGGGCGGTAGATGCGCCACTTGATCCGGGTTTCCGCGCGCACCAGCGCCTCGGCGTCGTGCTTGGTGCGCAGGTAGGGATCGTCCAGGCCTTCGGCCTCTTCGAACATGTCCTCGCGGAAGATGCCCGGATACAGCCCGGCCACCGCGATCGAGCTGGTGTGGTGGAAGATGCCGGCGCCGATCTGCGCGGCCAGCTCCAGCGCGTTGCGGGTGCCGTCGAGATTGGCCACGCGCTGCGCCTCGGCCTTGGCGGTGAGGTCGTACAGCGCGGCCAGGTGGAAGAAGTGCCGGACCTTGCCGTGCAGCGCCTTGCGTTGCGCGTTGTCCAGGCCGCAGCAGTCGGCGCCGACGTCGCCGTGCAGCACCACCAGGCGCTTGGCGTCCCAGCCCTGCTCGCGCACCAGCGCGTCGAACTTGCGTTGCGACTCCTTGCGGACCAGGACGTGGATGAGGCCTTTGCGCCGCATCAGGTTGGCCATCAGATAACGGCCGATGAAACCGGTGGCGCCCGTCACGAAATACGTCATGCCCAACCATCCCTCGTTGTGCGGCCGCGGCCCCTCGCCCCGTCCTGGGCGCTAACTTGCCAGAGTGCGGCAGGCAGGACAAACGCACGCCGGGGTATGGCGCGGGCATGCCGCCGTGCGGCGGCGCAGCATCGGGCGCCGCCGGCACGAGGGTTTCCGCGACCGCGCCGAACTCAGCGCGCGCCCGGCGAGAACCGCGCCACCAGGTCGTAGGTGTCGCCGAGGAATACCTGGCGCACGAAGGTCACAGCCTGTTCGCCGCGCCAGGTCTGCCGGTCGATCAGCAGGCAGGCGGTGCCGGCCGCCACCTGCAGGCGCGCCGCCTGCGCGGGGCTGGCGCCGACTGCGCTGATGCGGTGTTCGGCGCGGGTCCACGGCACGTGCTGCAGCAGCCAGCTGCCGGGCACGGTGACCGCGAAATCCATCTGCAAGGCCTCGGGCACCGCCACCGGATTGATCACCCGCTCCTCCAGCGCGAACGGGCGCCCGTCTGCGTAGTGCAGGCAATGCAGCGACAGCAGCGTGCCGGCGGCGGCGACGGCGGCCTCCTGCGGCAACGCGGCGCGCGGCGCGCGCTGGCGCCGCTCGAGCAGTTCGAAACGGTAGGCGTGGCCGCGCGCGGCGACCTCGACCGGAATGTCGGGGATCTCCAGCGCCACCTGCTCCATGTGCGGATGCGGCCGCGCCACGAACGAACCGGCGCGGCGGCGGCGTTCGATCATGCCGGCGTCGGCCAGCAGCGCCAGCACCTTGTTGACCGTCATCCGCGAGCAGGCGTACTGCGCCATCAGCTCGTGCTCGAACGGGATGCGATGGCCCGGCGGCCATTCGCCGCTGCGGATGCGGCCTTCGATGTCGCTGCGGATGCGCTGGTTGAGCGTGGCCGCGCGCCGGGGCTGGCTCATCGGCGCTCCTGCACGGCGGCGCGCAGCAGGCGGCGCGGCATCATGCGTCCAGCAGCGCGGTCAGCGCCCGCGCATAGGCTGCGGCGACCGCGTCGCGGCGATGGTGGCGGCCGTCGCGCACCAGCGCGCGGCCGTTGCGCCAGACCGAGCGCACCGCACCGCGCCGCGCGGCGAAGATCCAGCTGTCGAGCAAGGCGTCGCCGTTGCGCGCGCACAGCGCCGGATGCGCCGGATCCAGTTCGACCAGATCGGCCGGCGCGCCCGCGCACAGACCCTGCGCCACGCCCAGCGCCTGCGCCGCGCCCTGCGCGGCGGACTGCAACAGGAAGCGGCCGCTGGAGACCGCGGCGTCGCCGGCGAGCACGTTGCGCCCGCGCAGCTGCAGGCGCTGGCCGTATTCGAGCAGGCGCAGTTCCTCGGCCGCATCGATCAGCACGTTGGAATCGGAGCCGACGCCAAAGCGGCCGCCGGCGTCGACGAACGCGCGCATCGGGAACAGCCCGTCGCCGAGATTGGCCTCGGTGATCGGGCACAGGCCGACCACCGCGCCACTGGCGGCGATGGCCCGCACTTCGTCGGCATCGACGTGGGTGGCATGGACCAGGCACCAGCGCGCGTCCACCGGCGCATGCGCCAGCAGCCACTGCACCGGCCGCTGCCCGCTCCAGGCCAGGCAGGCCTCGACCTCGCGGGTCTGCTCGGCGATGTGGATGTGCACCGGGCCGTCGCACAGCGGCAGCAGCGCGGCCAGCTCGTCCGGGGTGACCGCGCGCAGGCTGTGCGGCGCGATGCCGAGCACCGCGTCGTCGAGGCCGCGCAGGGCGCGACGGCTGCCGTCGAGCAGCTCGGCGTAGCCGTCCACGTCGTGGATCAGCCGCCGCTGCGCGGGGTTCGGCGCGGCGCCGCCGAAGTCGGCATGCGCGTAGAACACCGGCAACAGGCTCAGGCCGATGCCGCTGGTGTGCGCGGCGGCGGCCAGGCGCTGCGCCATTTCCGCGCGGTCGGCGTACGGCCGGCCATCGGCGGCGTGGTGCAGGTAATGGAATTCGCCGACGCGGGTGAAGCCGGCCTCGAGCATTTCCACGTAGGCCTGCTCGGCGATGGCCTGCATGCTGTCCGGGTCCAGCCGCTGCAGGAAGCGGTACATCAGCTCGCGCCAGCTCCAGAAGCTGTCGCCGCTGCGCCCGCCGAGTTCGGTCAGCCCGGCCATGCCGCGCTGGAACGCGTGGCTGTGCAGGTTGCCCAGGCCGGGCACGGCGATCGCCAGTGCGTGGTCGCCGGGCACTGCGGCCACGCCGGACTGCACCGCGGCGATGCGGCCACCCCGCAGCGCGATCCGCACGTCGCGCGCCCAGCCATCCGGCAGCAGCGCCTGCGCGCACCAGAAACCGGTCGTCGCCTCGTTCCCGCCCGCCTGCTGCTGCACCAGGGTCTGCACTGGACACCCTCCATCGCCCGCAATATTGTATATACAAAATAACCGACGAGCCTGCCCGTGACCATGCCCTGCGACACGCTCTGGCACAACACCCACCTGATGACGCTGGATGCCGAGGACGGTGGCCTGGGCCTGGTCCGCGACGGCGTGGTCGCCTGCCGCGACGGCCGCATCGTCTATGCCGGCGCCGCCGCGGCGCTGCCCGAACCGTTGGCCGCGCTGAACAGCGTCGACTGCGGCGGGCGCTGGATCGGTCCCGGCCTGATCGACTGCCACACTCACCTGGTCTACGCCGGCAACCGCGCCGGCGAGTTCGAGCAACGCCTGCTCGGCGCCAGCTACGCCGACATCGCCCGCGCCGGCGGCGGCATCCTCTCCACCGTGCGCGCGACCCGCGCCGCCGACGAGGATGCGCTGCTCGCCGCCAGCCTGCCGCGGCTGGACGCGCTGCTGGCCGAGGGCGTGACCACGGTGGAGATCAAGTCCGGCTACGGGCTGAGCCTGGACGACGAACTGCGCCTGCTGCGCGTGGCGCGGCGCCTGGGCGAACTGCGCCCGGTCGCGGTATCGCCGACCTTCCTCGGCGCGCATGCGGTGCCGCCCGGCATCGATGCGCAGGCCTACATCGACGAGGTCTGCGAACGGATGATCCCCGCGGTCGCCGCGCAGGGCCTGGCCGAAGCGGTGGACGTGTTCTGCGAGCACCTGGCCTTCACCCCGGCGCAGACCGAGCAGGTGTTCCAGGCCGCGCAGCGCCACGGCCTGGCGCTGAAGATCCATGCCGAGCAGCTGTCCAACCAGGGCGGCGCGGCGCTGGCGGCGCGCTACGGCGCGCGCTCGGCCGACCACGTCGAGTATCTGGACGCCGCCGGCGTCGCCGCGATGGCCGCCGCCGGCACCGTGGCGGTGCTGCTGGCCGGCGCGTTCTACTTCACCCGCGATACGCAGCTGCCGCCGATCGCCGCGCTGCGCGCCGCCGGCGTGCCGCGCGCGCTGGCCACCGACTGCAATCCCGGCACCTCGCCGCTGACCAGCCCGCTGCTGGCGATGAACCTGGCGGCGACGCTGTTCCGCATGACCGTGGCCGAATGCATCGCCGGCTTCACCCGCGAGGCGGCGCGCGCGCTGGGACGCCAGGAGCAGGTCGGCCGGCTGCGCGCCGGGCTGCACTGCGACCTGGCGATCTGGGACATCGAGGAACCGGCCGAACTGGTCTACCGCATGGGCTTCAATCCGCTGCATGCGCGCATCTGGAGGGGACAATGAACGACCACGAGATCCTGCTGCGCCCCGGCGCGGTGAGCCTGGCGCACTGGCGCGACGTGTACCGCGGCGCCGGCGTGCGCCTGGACCCGGCCTGCGCCGACACGGTGCTGCGCAGCGCGCGGACGGTGGAGGCGATCGTCGCCAAGGGCGATCCCGTGTACGGCATCAACACCGGCTTCGGCAAGCTGGCCAGCGTGCGCATCGAGCGCGAGGACCTGGACACCTTGCAGCGCAATATCGTGCTGTCGCATGCGGCCGGGGTCGGCGAGCCGATGCCGGCGCCGGTGGTGCGGCTGATGATGGCGCTGAAGCTGGCCAGCCTGGCGCAGGGCGCCTCCGGCGTGCGCCCGGCCACGCTGGCGTTGCTGGAAGCGCTGCTGCGCCACGACGTGGTGCCGGTGGTGCCGTGCCAGGGCTCGGTCGGCGCGTCCGGCGACCTGGCGCCGCTGGCGCACCTGGCGACGGTGATGATCGGCGTCGGCGAGGCCTTCGTCGGCGGCCGGCGCCTGCCGGCGCACGAGGCGCTGGCGCAGGCCGGACTGCAGCCGCTGGCGCTGGGCGCGAAGGAAGGCCTGGCGCTGCTCAACGGCACCCAATATTCCACCGCCTACGCACTGGCCGGGCTGTTCGAGATCGAGCGCGTGTTCCATGCCGCGCTGGTCGCCGGCGCGCTGTCCACCGAAGCGGCGAAAGGCTCGGACACCCCGTTCGATCCGCGCATCCACGCCCTGCGCGGCCAGCCCGGGCAGATCGCTACCGCCGCCGCGCTGCGCGAACTGATGCGCGGCTCGGCGATCCGCGATTCGCACCGCGACAACGACGTGCGCGTGCAGGATCCGTACTGCCTGCGCTGCCAGCCGCAGGTGATGGGCGCGGCGCTGGACGTGATGCGCCAGGCCGCGACCACGCTGGCGATCGAGGCCAACGGCGTGTCCGACAACCCGCTGGTGTTCAGCGACACCGGCGAGGCGCTGTCCGGCGGCAACTTCCACGCCGAACCGGTGGCCTTCGCCGCCGACATGCTGGCGCTGGCGGTGTGCGAGATCGGTTCGATCAGCGAGCGCCGCGTGGCGATGCTGGTGGACCCGGCGCTGTCCGGGCTGCCGGCGTTCCTGACCCCGAAGCCGGGGCTCAATTCCGGCTTCATGATCCCGCAGGTCACCGCCGCGGCGCTGGTGTCGGAGAACAAGCAGCGCGCCTACCCGGCCAGCGTCGATTCGATCCCGACCTCGGCCAACCAGGAAGACCACGTGTCGATGGCCGCGCACGGCGCACGGCGCCTGCTGGCGATGGCCGAGAACGCGGCCAACGTGGTCGGCATCGAGCTGCTCGCCGCCGCGCAGGGCTGCGACTTCCATGCGCCGCTGACCTCCAGCGCCGCGCTGGAGGCGGCGCGCGCGCTGCTGCGCGCGCAGGTGCCGGCGCTGCAGGACGACCGCTATTTCCATCCGGACATGCTGGCCGCCACCGCGCTGGTGCGCGATGGCGCGCTGGCCGAGACGATCGGCCTGCCGCTGCCCGATGCCGTTTCCTGACCATGCTCCCTGTAGGAGCGGCTTCAGCCGCGACCGCGCTTTCCCGATGACACTCGGTCGCGGTGGAAGCCGCTCCTACAGAAAGAACGCAAGAACGCGAGGCCTTGCATGACATCCCTGCCCGACTGGCTCGACATCCACCGCGGCGACGCGCCACTGATCGTCAGCTTTCCGCACACCGGCACTGAGCTGCCGGACGCCCTGGCCGCGGATTTCGTCTCGCCGTGGCTGGCGCGCCGCGACGCGGACTGGTGGGTGCACGAGCTGTACGCGTTCGCCCGCGACATGGGCGCGACCACGCTGCGCTCCACGGTGTCGCGCTCGGTGATCGATCTCAATCGCGACCCGAGCGGCGTCTCGCTGTACCCGGGCCAGAACACCACCGGCCTGTGCCCGCTGACCACCTTCGACAACCAGCCGCTGTACCGCGACGGCCACGGCCCGGACGCGGCGCAGATCGCCCACCGCCGCGCCACCTGGTTCGCGCCCTACCACGCCGCGCTGGCCGCGGAGATCGCCCGCCTGCGCGCGCTCCACGGCACCGTGGTGGTGTACGACGCGCACTCGATCCGCTCGCACATCCCGCACCTGTTCGACGGCGAGTTGCCGCAGTTCAACATCGGCACCGCCGGCCCCGCCGGTGCGCCCGATACCAGCTGCGACCCCGCGCTCGCCGACGCGGTCGAACAGTTGTGCGCGGCGAGCGGCATGCGCCATGTGCGCAACGGACGCTTCAAGGGCGGCTACATCACCCGCCACTACAGCAACGTCCCCGGCGGCGTGCACGCGCTGCAGATGGAACTGGCCTGCCGCGGCTACATGCACGAACCCGAACGCGTGGACGAACACACCTGGCCCACGCCGCTGGACCCCGACCGCGCCGCGCCGCTGCGCCGCACGCTGCAGCAGGTGCTCGCGACCTGCCTCGAATTCGCCCACTCCCGGAGCGCCGCATGACCCGTCTCGACACCGCCCGCACGATCCACGCGCCCACCGGCAGCACCCTGACCTGCAAGAGCTGGCTGACCGAAGCGCCGCTGCGCATGCTGATGAACAACCTGCATCCGGACGTGGCCGAGCGCCCGCAGGAACTGGTGGTGTACGGCGGCATCGGCCGCGCCGCGCGCGACTGGGAGTCCTTCGACGCGATCGTCGCCGCGCTCAAGCGCCTGGACGACGACCAGACCCTGCTGGTGCAGTCCGGCAAGCCGGTCGGCGTGTTCCGCACCCACGCCGACGCGCCGCGCGTGCTGATCGCCAACTCCAACCTGGTGCCGCGCTGGGCCACCTGGGACCACTTCAACGAGTTGGATAAAAAAGGCCTGGCCATGTACGGCCAGATGACCGCCGGCAGCTGGATCTACATCGGCGCGCAGGGCATCGTGCAGGGCACCTACGAGACCTTCGTGGAAATGGGCCGCCAGCACTACGGCGGCAGCCTGGCCGGCAAGTGGCTGTTCACCGGCGGCCTCGGCGGCATGGGCGGCGCGCAGCCGCTGGCCGCGGTGATGGCCGGCGCCTCGTGCCTGGCGGTGGAATGCCGCAAGTCCAGCATCGACATGCGCCTGCGCACCGGCTATCTCGACACCTGGACCGACGACCTGGACGAAGCGCTGCGCCTGATCGAGGAATCGTGCACGGCGAAGAAGCCGCTGTCGGTCGGCCTGCTCGGCAATGTCGCCGACGTGCTGGACGAACTGCTGGTGCGCGGGGTCAAGCCGGACCTGCTGACCGACCAGACCTCCGCGCACGACCCGGTCAACGGCTACCTGCCGCAGGGCTGGAGCGTCGAAGCGTGGGACGAAAAACGTGCGAGCGCGCCGAAGGACGTCGAGGCCGCCGCGCGCGACTCGATGGCCAACCACGTCCGCGCCATGCTCGCCTTCCACGCGCTGGGCGTGCCCACCGTGGACTACGGCAACAACCTGCGGCAGATGGCGCTGGAGGAAGGCGTCGAGAATGCCTTCGACTTCCCCGGCTTCGTGCCCGCCTACATCCGCCCGCTGTTCTGCCGCGGCATCGGCCCGTTCCGCTGGGCCGCGCTGAGCGGCGATCCGGAGGACATCGCCAAGACCGATGCCAAGGTCAAGGAACTGATCCCGGACAACCCGCACCTGCACCGCTGGCTGGACATGGCCGCCGAGAAGATCAAGTTCCAGGGCCTGCCCGCGCGCATCTGCTGGGTCGGCCTGGGCGATCGCGACCGGCTCGGCCTGGCGTTCAACGAGATGGTCGCCAGTGGCGAACTGAAGGCGCCGGTGGTGATCGGCCGCGACCATCTGGATTCGGGCAGCGTCGCCTCGCCCAACCGCGAGACCGAGGCGATGGCCGACGGCTCCGACGCCGTGTCCGACTGGCCGCTGCTCAATGCCCTGCTCAACACCGCCAGCGGCGCCACCTGGGTCTCGCTGCACCACGGCGGCGGCGTCGGCATGGGCTTCTCCCAGCACGCCGGCATGGTCATCGTCTGCGACGGCACAGAGGCGGCGGCCAAGCGCATCGCGCGCGTGCTGTGGAACGACCCGGCCAGCGGCGTGATGCGGCACGCCGACGCGGGGTACGCCATCGCGCTCGATTGCGCGAAGGACAAGGGCCTGGATCTGCCGGGAATTCTGGGCTGAGGCCAAGGCCTGCGAACACGCAGCAGGCGCGGCGGCGCACCGCGGTCCACCAGCGCAAACGCGGTCGTGCCCAGGGGCGATGGAGGCCGCTGGCACGCGCATGGCGCCGACGCACACGCCGCGCTCGAGCGCGAGTGCGCCTCGAAGACGGTGGCGGACGCCGCCGCCCGCTGCCACACGACAACCGGCAACCGCCGCGGCGACGGCGCCCCGGCAGCCGCTGGCAAGACGGGCTGGAGCTGCGCAAGCTCGGCAACCGCCGCTGCGCGGCCCAGGACGCCGCGCCCGGCGACGGATGCGGCGCGTGAGCGGGAGCGCGCTGGCGCTTCGCATGGACCGATGCATCGGCGAACGCTCCGGATCGCGCAGCGCGATCGCGGTCACGCCTTGCGACACTGGGGCTCAAGATCGCCGGCTGCACGCCGACAAGAGATGCAACGTTTCGAGGAGCCTTCATGGGCATCCTGATCTATCTGACTCCCGCCGTCGCGCTCTGGGCCCTCACCGCCACCGTGTTGGCCTGGATCTTCTTCGGGCGCCTGCGCCGCGAGCAACAGCAGCAGGCCAGCGCGCAGGACAGCCTGGCGCGCCACCAGGCGGCGCTGTCGCAGCTCAAGGCGCGCGCGGCGGTCAGCGCGCGGGAGTTCGAGGCGCTGCAGCAGGCTTACGCCAGCCTGCGGCAGACGCTGGAACTGCAGGCGCAGGAAACTGCGCCCGCGCAGGAGGCCGTGGAGCGGCTGCCGATGCCGATCCTGGTGATGGAACACCTGGACATCGCCGCGGAGATCGGCACGCTGCTCGCGCACGTGGCGCGGGTGGCCCGCAGCATCCGCCGCTACAGCGCCTACAGCCGCGGCCACAACGCGCCGGAGCTGAGCAGCGCGCGCTACGACCTGCATTGGCTGTCCGACTGCCTGCACAGTCTCGACCAGATCGGCCACGCCCTGGCCAGGGGCAACGTCGACACCCTGACCGCGGCCTGCACCGAACTGCTGTCGATGTACGAGCAGTACCTCAAGGACGGCTCCGGCTACAACAGCCGCGACACCTTCCAGCGCCTGAGCAGCCACGTCCCGCTCGCCGACGTGACCGACGCCATCCGCTCGATCGCGGCCAAGGCATCGCTGGCCCGGCAGGCGCAGACGCAGGCCAGCGCGCAGGCGCAGGCGACGTCCCTCGCCTGACCCGCGCGCAAGGGCACGCGCGCCTGCGGGCATACGCGAGGTCCGCCGGTGCCGACAGGCAACCACTGGTGCCGGCGGCGCTGGGTGTGCCCGCCCGCCGCGAACGCGGGCCTGCAGGCCGCCCGGCGCGCCGGGCCACCGCGCCGGGCCCACCCGCGTTGACCGGGCCAGTCGCCCGTGCTGTGATGCGTCCCGATCCGGGCGGGAGCAGCGACATGGCAGACATCAAGGCGGCCTTCGAGAAAGCGGCCAAGGACATCAAGCAACGCGAGGAGCGTCCCGACAACGACACCCTGCTGCGCCTGTACGCGCTGTACAAACAGGGCGCGGAAGGCGACGTCGCCGGCGCCAAGCCCGGCTTCTTCGATTTCGTCGGCACCGCAAAGTACGAGGCCTGGGCCAAGCTCAAGGGCATGCCGCAGGCCGAGGCGCAGAAGAAGTACGTGGACCTGGTGAAGAAGCTGCTGGCCTGATGGCACGCGACACCCGCCGGCGCATCCTCGACACGGCCCTGGCGATGTTCAACGCGCAGGGCGAGCCGCACGTCACCACCAACCACATCGCCGACGAGCTGGAGATCAGCCCCGGCAACCTGTACTACCACTTCCGCAACAAGGACGACATCATCGAGCACCTGTTCGCGCGCTACGAGGAGCGCATGGACGCGGCGCTGGAGCTGCCGAGCGCGCGCCTGCCCGGACTGGAGGACATCTGGTTGCAGCTGCACCTGGTGTTCGAGTGCATCTGGGACTACCGCTTCCTGTACCGCGACCTGATCGAGATCCTCAGCCGCAGCCGGCGCCTGCGCCTGCGCTTCGCGCGCATCCTGCGCCGCGCCGACGACAGCGCCCAGGCGGTGTTCCAGGGCCTGGCGCAGGCCGGGGCGATGCGTGCCACCGCGCAGGAACTGGGCGGCATCGCCACCAACGTGCTGGTGGTGGCCACGTTCTGGCTCAACTACGCCGCCGCGCGCGGCGAGAAGGACGAGCAACTGGCGATCCGCCACGGCATCGTGCAGGTGATGCTGCTGATCAGCCCGTTCCTGCGCGAGGCCGAGCGCGCGCACCTGGCCACGCTGATGCAGGCCTATCTGGACTGAGCGCGGGACGCACCGCCGATCGCGGCCGCCATCGGCGCCGCGGGGCACGGCGCGACGAAGCACTGATCGGGGCATCGCTTCTTTCGCTGCGCGCATACAGCGGCCCGGACGCACAGGCAAGCCGATGCGGCGACATTGGCGGCTGGATGGATGGTCCGCACTGATCACTGGCCCCAGCGCTGATATCGGCTTGGCTATCGCGCGCGAACCACGCGGCTTCGGCGCCGGGCCGCGGGCGGCACGCGACATCGATGCGCTCTGACGAACTGGCCAATGCGTCTGCGCGGCACCGCAAGGCACCGCCGCAGCGCTGGAGCCCCACGCACGGTGCCCACCGATTCGCCAAGCGCCGCCGGCATCGGCTAGGCTTGCCGCCCTGCCCTCGCCTCCGCCCGGAATCCGCGTGAGAACCGTCGTCGCCACCCGCTACGTGACCCCGCTGCGCGAAGGCGGCTCGCTGCCGGCCGTGGTCGAGGCCGACGACGACGGCCTGTACGTGCTGAAGTTCCGCGGCGCCGGGCAAGGCCCGAAGGCGCTGATCGCCGAACTGCTCGGCGGCGAACTGGCGCGCGCGCTCGGCCTGCCGATGCCGGAACTGGTGTTCGCGCTGCTCGACCGCGAGTTCGCGCGCACCGAACCGGATCCGGAAATCCAGGACCTGATCCGCGCCAGCGAAGGCCTGAACCTGGCGCTGGACTACCTGCCCGGCGCGATCAACTACGACCCGGCCGCGTTGCGCCCGGATCCGGCGCTGGCCTCGGCGATCGTCTGGTTCGATGCGTACGTGACCAACGTCGACCGCACCGCGCGCAACACCAACCTGATGGTCTGGCACGGCAAGCTGATGCTGATCGACCACGGCGCGGCGCTGTACTTCCACCACGACTGGGAAAATGCCGGCAACGCCTGCGCCTCGGCGTTCGCGCGCATCCGCGACCACGTGCTGCTGCCCTACGCCAGCGCCATCGCCGAGGCCGACGCGGCGCTGGCACCGCGGCTGAGCGATGCGGTCATCGACGCGATCGTGGCGCGGATCCCGGACGCATGGCTGCAGGCGGAGGCCTGCTTCGACAACCTGGACGCGCATCGCCAGGCGTATGCCGACTACCTGAAACGGCGGCTCGCGCTGCGCGCCGGCTTCGTCGAGGAGGCGCTCCGTGCCCACGCCGCACACGTATGACTACGCGATCATCCGCGTGGTGCCGCGGGTGGAGCGCGAGGAGTTCGTCAACGTCGGGGTGATCGTGTCGTGCCCCACTTCCAAGCTGCTGCAGGCGGCGATCGAACTGCAGCCGGCACGGCTGCACGCGCTGGACCCGACCCTGGACATCGAACGCCTGCGGCCCTACCTCGACGCGATCCCGGCGATCTGCCGCGGCGACGCCGACGCCGGCCCGATCGCGCTGCTGCCTCCGCGCGCACGCTTCCACTGGCTGACCGCGCGGCGCAGCTCGGTCATCCAGATGTCCTCGGCGCACGTCGGCCGCACCACCCAGCCCGAGCGCGTGCTCGAGCACCTGCTCGAGCGCATGGTGCGGCCACCGCGCTAGCCGGCTGCGCCGAGTGCGCCGCTGCATCCATCCGTTGCCGCAACTCGGCCGGTCGGCGGCAGCGCCGAGCCAAGAACTTCTCCCGCAGCCCAGAACGCCCGTCGCAACACCTGTAGGAGCGGCTTCAGCCGCGACCGGCGAAGCGGCAAGGTTTCCGGCGCCGGA
Source organism: Xanthomonas sp. AM6 (assembly GCF_025665335.1). Taxonomy (NCBI): domain Bacteria; kingdom Pseudomonadati; phylum Pseudomonadota; class Gammaproteobacteria; order Lysobacterales; family Lysobacteraceae; genus Xanthomonas; species Xanthomonas sp. AM6. The sequence continues at coordinate 2,225,658 of NZ_CP106869.1, read as the reverse complement.
TTACCGTGGAGGCCGACCCCTCCTCCAGCGCATCAAACACGCGCGCACTCCTGCAGGAGTTCAACCGCGGCATCCACCGGGCTGCACAGCACGGCGTTTGCCACCGCGTCCGCCCCACGCGCAGTACGGCGCCATGCACGGCCTCGCCGGTGGCGCTGGCGGCCCGCTGGAGGCGCTTGCGCATCTCCAGCGCGTGCTGCTGTCCACGCGGTCGGCATGGTGCTGTTGTTGCTGATGCCGAACGCTGCCGCCGTCCGCCGCGCGCCCTGCTCCGCTCCGAGCTACTGAGCGCGCGCGCTACGCCGGCGCGACGGCGCGGCGGTCTTCTTCGCCGCCCGCTTGGCGGTCTTGGTCGCCGCCGTGCGCTTGCGCGGCGCGGCCCGCGGCGTGGGCTGCAGGCCGAGCTTGACCAGCACCGGCTGCAGCCGCGCCTCGACCTCGGCGCTCAACGGCTGCACCTGGCCGCGCAGCGCCGCGGCGCCCTCGCGCACGCTGGCTTCGGCACCGTCGGCCAGCTGCGCCACCAGCGCCTTCACGGTATTCGCGCCGACCGTGGCGTCGGCCACGACGGCCAGCGCGCGCTTGCGGGTCAGCGACACCAGGCCCAGGCCGGCCAGCCACAGATGCCGCGGCGCCAGCGTGTCGGCACGCTGTGCGGAGGTGGAACGTTTCTTCGTCGCCATCGCAGGTCTCCCGGGTGCCGGCAGCGGCACCGATGCGACGCATGCTGGCGGCAGCGGCTTGAGCAAACACACTATCCGCACTGCAGCTTGCCAGGCGGCGACGGCGGCGCCATGCTCGGCGCGAACCACAGGGAGGCCAGGCATGGCAGCGAAACCGACCGCATGGGCGCCGTTCCCGCACGACGCCACCGCCTACGCCTATCCGGGCGAGGCGTTGAAGAAGGCCTGGCCGAAGCTGCATGCCGGCGACCGCGAGCCGTACCCGGACCCGGCGCGCGCGCAGGCGCTGCTCGCCGCCGCCGGCAAGGCCGCGAAAGGCCACGACCCGGCGTCGCTGTCGGCGGCATTGATCGAGGCCTGGCGCGCCTTCCACCAGGGCCAGTTCCAGCAGGCCTACAGCGCCGGACAGGCGCTGGGCGTGTTCGGCGCCTCGGTGGCGGTCAAGGCGCTGGGCATCCACGCCAGCTACCTGGTCGAGGACGACAAGGACAAACTGCAACGCCTGCAGCAGGCTGCGGCGCTGGCCGAAGCGGCGATCGCCGCGCTGCCGGACGAGGCCAACAGCCATTACCGGCACGCCTTCGCGCTGGGCCGCTACAGCCAGGGGCTGAGCATCGTCAAGGCGCTCAAGCAAGGCATCGCCGGCAAGGTGCGGCAATCGCTGGAGACCGCGCTGGACCTGGAACCCAAGCATGCCGAGGCGCACATGGCACTAGCGCTGTACCACGCCGAGATCATCGGCAAGGTCGGCGCGATGATCGGCGGGCTGACCTACGGCGCCAAGGCCGCAACCGCCGAGCAGCACATCCAGCAGGCGCTGAAGCTGACCCCGGACGCGCCGATCGCGCACGTCGAACACGCCAACGTGCTGTTGCTGCTGCATGGCGACAAGCGCGAGGATGCGGCTGCCGCCGAATTCGAGAAGGCGGCCAAGCTCAAGCCGCGCGATGCGATGGAAGCGCTGGACGCGGCGTTCGCGCGCGATCAGTTGGAGTAGCGGGCCGAGGGCACGCCGCAGTGGGCTTTTTGCAGGGGTTCCGGCATCGAGCGCCTGTTTGCAGGCGCGCTTCCTGCAACGGGCCGCGCAGGCAGCCAGCGTCGCTCTCGCCGCATTGGCGTATCAGCTAGTCCACGCATCCACGCTCCGCGTGCGTCGTACGAACGGGGCCTGCGACGCGCAACGACGATCAATCATTTGGCTCGGATACCTATGGCTGGCGAAGGTTGTGGGAGCTTCGAGAGGCGTGGCCGTCGATCGCGATGGACCTTGCCGGTAAAGCCCCGTCGCGACTGAAGTCGCTCCTACAGGTGGCATCGCTTGCGTCAGGGCGGCCGGCCTAGGCGCGCGCATCCGCTCCTGCTTGGCGTAACCGCTGCTGCCCTGCGTAACCGTGCCGCCGGCGTCGCCAGCGCAGGTCTTCGGCCTGCGCCCGCGGATGCGCGGCGGCGGGAACGCTCCCGCACGCCGCGCACACCGCCCTTCGCCGCGATTACGGCTTCGACGTCGGCAAGGCATAGGCGATCACGTAGTCGCCTTTCTTGGTCTCCATGAAGTGGTGGCCGGCAGCCACGATCACCAGGTATTCGCGGCCGTCGACCGCATAGAGCATCGGCGTGGCCTGGCCGCCGGCCGGCAGCTTGGCCTGCCATACGGTCTTGCCGGTGGACAGCTCAATTGCGCGGATCATGTCGTCGGTGGTCGCGGCGATGAACACCAGGCCGCTGGCGCTGACCACCGCGCCGCCATTGTTCGGCGTGCCGATCTCGATCGGCAGGCCGGAGTGGATGCCGAACGGGCCGTTGCCGCGGGCGCTGCCCAGCGGGCGGTCCCACAGGGTCTTGCCGCTGGCCAGGTCGATCGCGCGGATGCCGCCGTACGGCGGTTGCTTGCACAGCAGGCCGGTGAACGGCAGGCGCCAGCCGGCGTTGACGTTGATCGCGTACGGCGTGCCGGCCTGCGGGTCGCCCGCGCCTTCCGCGCCGCCATCGTCGCCGCGCACCTGGTCGCGCGGCGCCCAGCCGAGCTTGTCGGCCTTGGCCCGCGGCACCAGCAGGTTGTAGTTGGGCATGTCGTTGTAGTTGGCCACGATCACCCCGCGCTGCGGGTCCACCGCCACGCTGCCCCAGTCCGAGCCGCCGTTGTAGCCGGGATACTCGATCGAATGGCGATCGGCCTCCGGCGGCGTGTAGATGCCCTTGTAGCTGGCGCTGCGGAACTGGATGCGGCACACCAGCTGGTCGATCGGGGTGATGCCCCACATGTCGCGCTCGGTCAGGTCCGGCTTGCGCAACGAGTGGTACAGCGAGAACGGCTGGGTTTTGGCGCGGCGCTGCGGTTCGACGCCGCCGCCGGGCACCGCGCGCTCCTGGACCCCGACCAGCGGCTGGCCGTTGCGCCGGTCGAGCACGTAGATCTCGCCCTGCTTGCTCGGCAGGACCACCGCCGGCACCTTGCCGCCGTCGCGCGGGAAATCCACCAGCGTCGGTTGCGAGCCCAGGTCGTAGTCCCACACGTCGATGTGCGTGGTCTGGAAGTTCCACACCGGCTTGCCGGTGGTGACGTCCAGCGCCACCAGCGAGGTCGCGTACTTGTCCTCGGGCGCGGTGCGCGAACTGCTCCAGTAATCGGCCGTGGAGTTGCCCATCGGCAGGTAGACGTAGCCGAGCTGTTCGTCGCCGGCCGCCGAGGTCCACATGTTCGGCGTGCCGCGGGTCCAGCTCTGGCCCGGCGGCGGTGCGCCGTTCCATTCCGGATGGGTCATGTCCCAGGCCCAGCGCAGCTTGCCGGTCACCGCGTCGAAGCCCTGGATCACGCCGGACGGCTCGTAGCGCTGCTGCCCGTCCAGCACCTGGTGGCCGGTGACGACCACGCCGCGGACGATGGTCGGCGGCGAGTTGATCGACACGTAGCCTGGCGGCGTGTCGCCCATGCCGGCGGTGATGTCGACTTGGCCGTGCGTGCCGAAGTCCTCGCACGGCGTGCCGCTGGCGGCGTCGACCGCGATCAGGCGGCCGTCCAGGGTGCCCTCGATGATGCGGCTGCGGCAGGCGCGCTGCGCGCCGGCCAGCGCGTCCGGCGCCGACGCGCCGTCCTGTCCGGGCGCCGGCGGCGCATTCGCCGCGTCCGGCACCTGGTAATAGCTGACCCCGCGGCAGGCGGCGGTGTACGGAATGGACTTGTCCGCCACCTTCGGATCGTAGCGCCAGCGCTGTCGGCCATTGCGCGCGTCCAGCGCGATCAGCTGGTTGCGCGCGGTGCACAGGTATAGGCTGTCGCCGATCTTCAGCGGCGTGGTCTCCGCGCCCCAGCGCTTGGCCGGCAGGTCGCCGGTGCGGAAGGTCCACGCGGTCTGCAGCTGCGCCACGTTGCCGGGCGCGATCTGCCGCAGCGGGCTGTAGCGGCTGCCGGCGTTGTCGCGGCCGTAGGCGGCCCAGTCGGCGTCGGCAGGCGCCTCGGCCGGCTGCGCACCGGCACGCGGCGTGGTGACCGCCGCCGCGATGCCCGCGGCGTGCGCGAGCAGGCCGTCGGCCTCGGTCACGCCGTACGGCACGAAGGCCAGCGCGAAGGCGACCACGAACACCAGCGCCAGCGCGCCGGCCAGGCCGCGCGATACGCCGCGCGAGACCGGGCGATCCAGCCGCGGCAGCGCCAGCGCCAGCAGCAGGCCGAGGAACACCATCAGGCCCATGCGCGGCACCCAGCGCCAGTAATCGGCGCCGGACTCCCACGCCGCCCACAGCAGCGTCAGCACGAAGGTCGCCGCGAACCACAGTGCGCCGCTGCGCCGGCCGCGCGCCAGCAGCACGCCCGACAGCAGCAGGCCGAGCCCGCCGACCAGGTAGTACCAGGCGCCGCCCAGCGCCAGCAGCCACGCGCCGCCGACGGCCAGCACCAGGCCGATCAGCGCGCACGCGCCGCCCAGGAGCAGCAGCGGCCAACCGCCGCGACGCCCCGTTCGATCAAGATTGTTCATTGCCGTTCCTCACAGGAAAAACCGCCGCGCGGAGCATCCGCTGCGACCGGGGCGCGATCGCGCCGCGCACCGTTATCCCAAGCCGGCGGTGAACGGCGTGCGTTCTATCACGGCAGACAGTGGCAATGCTTTGTTCCAGACAGCTTGCGTTGTTACTGACCGCAACGTCCTCTCCGTCGGGACTTTGTCCGTTTCCTTGAAGGCGCCGCGCGGGGGCGGACGATGGCTTGGCGAAGCCGCGTGCCGCCGGAGATTTCGAGGGCTTCGCCTCATACCCTCACGCCCCGCTCCGGAGCGAAAACGGGCTTATTTCGCGGCGTTCCCCATTGCGGACGCCGCCGGCGCGACCCGCAGCAGCGCATGCGAGCGGGATGGCGTCGGCGATGCGCGCCGCAAACGACGACGCCGGCATTGCGCCGGCGTCGTCCTGTGCTGCCCGCATGCGCGATCAGCTTTCCGGCGGCAACTCGCTGGCGACTTCGATGTTGCCTTCCTCGCCGGCGATCGGCTCGATCGGCTCTTCCTCGGCCAGCGATCCGTCCAGGCGTTCCACCGCCTGCAGCTTCTCGCCCTTGGACAGCCGGATCAGGGTCACGCCCTGGGTGTTGCGGCCGACGCGGGAGATCTCCGAGGCGCGGGTGCGCACCAGGGTGCCGCCATCGGAAATCAGCAGCACTTCGTCCCGGGCGCTGAGCAGCACCGCGCCGACCAGCTTGCCGTTGCGGCCGCTGGTCTGGATGCCGATCACGCCCTGCGTGCCGCGGCCCTTGCGCGGGTACTCGGCCAGCGGGGTGCGCTTGCCGTAGCCGTTCTCGGTGGCGGTGAGGATGTAGGCATCGGCCTCGTCGCCGTTGCGCACCACGCTCTCGGCATCGGCGTCGGCGTCCGCCTCGGCGGCCGGTTCGATGTCCTCGGCGTCCTCGTCCTGGCCCACGGCCGGCTCGGCCACGATCAGGCTGACCACGTATTCGCTCCTGGCCAGCTTGATGCCGCGCACGCCGCGGCTGCTGCGGCCGGTCGGCTTGACCCCGCCGCGGCTCTTGCGGCGCGGGCTGCGCGCGTCGTCGCCGTCCTCGGCCAACGCCACGTCCTCGTCGTCGCCGGCGCTGTCCTCGCCCGCTCCCTCCTCGACGGCGCCGTCCTCGGCCTCATCGTCCTTGGGACGCTCGGAGAAGCGCACGGTCTTGCCGTTGGACGCGAACAGCAGCACGTCGCGTTCGCCGTCGGTCAGCGCCACGCCGACCAGGGCGTCGCCCTCGTCGAGGTTGATCGCGACCTTGCCGCGCCGCAGCTGGTAGGCGAACTCGCTGAGCGGGGTCTTCTTGACCATGCCGTTGCGGGTGGCGAAGAACACGTAGCGGCCGTCGGCGTATTCGCGCACCGGCAGCACCGCCTGCACGCGCTCGCCGTTCTCCAGCGGGATCCAGTTGATGATCGGGCGGCCGCGCGCGTTCGGCCCGGCCTCCGGCAGCTGGTACACCGGCAACCAGAACACCTTGCCGCTGCTGGTGAAGGTCAGCAGCGTGTCGTGGGTGTTGACCAGCCACAGCTGGTCGATGAAATCCTCTTCCTTGGTCGCCGCCGCGCTGCGGCCGCGGCCGCCGCGGCGCTGCGCACGGTAGGCGCTGACCGGCTGGCGCTTGGCGTAGCCGGCATGCGACAGCGTGACCACCACGTCTTCCGGCGCGATCAGGTCCAGGATGTCGAGGTCTTCCTCGCTGTGGCGGATCTCGGTGCGGCGCGCGTCGCCGTACTCCTCGCGGATGTTGACCAGTTCCTCGCGGATCACCTGCAACAGCACGTCGGGATTTTCCAGGATCCGGATCAGCCCGGCGATCGTGTCCAGCAGCTGCTTGTATTCCTCGGTCAGGCGCTCCTGCTCCAGCCCGGTCAGGCGGTGCAGGCGCATCTCCAGGATCTGCGTGGCCTGCACCTCGGTCAGCTGGTAGCCGTCGGCGACCAGGCCGGCGCCCGCCGGCAGGTCTTCCGGCTGCGAGGCCTCGGCGCCGGCGGCGCCGAGCAGCGCGCCGACCAGGCCGGCTTCCCAGCGCCGGGCCAGCATGCGTTCGCGCGCCTCGGTCGGGTTGGCCGAGGTCTTGATCAGCTCGATCATCTCGTCGATGTTGGCCAGCGCGACGGTCAGGCCTTCGAGGATGTGTGCGCGCGCGCGCGCCTTGCGCAGTTCGAAGATGGTGCGGCGGGTGACTACTTCGCGGCGGTGGCGGACGAACGCCTCCAGCATCTGCTTGAGGTTCAGCAGCTGCGGGCGGCCGTCGACCAGCGCCACCATGTTGATGCCGAACACCGACTCCATCTGGGTCTGCTGGTACAGGTTGTTCAGCACCACATCGGCGGCTTCGCCGCGCTTGATCTCGATGTAGATGCGCATGCCGTCCTTGTCGGACTCGTCGCGCAGTTCGCTGATGCCTTCGAGCTTCTTTTCCTTGACCAGCTCGGCGATCTTCTCGATCAGCCGCGCCTTGTTGACCTGGTACGGGATCTCGGTGACCACGATCGCTTCGCGGCCGTTGTCCTGGATCTCGATCTCGGCCTTGGCGCGCATGCGCACGCGGCCGCGGCCGGTGCGGTAGCCGGCGACGATGCCGCTGGTGCCGTTGACGATGCCGGCGGTGGGGAAATCCGGGCCGGGGATGTATTCCATCAGCCCGTCGACGTCGATCTGCGGATTGTCGATCAGCGCCAGGCAGGCGTTGATCGACTCGGTCAGGTTGTGCGGCGGGATGTTGGTCGCCATGCCCACCGCGATGCCGGCCGAGCCGTTGACCAGCAGGCTCGGGAACCGGGTCGGCATGACCGTCGGCTCCAGTTCCTTCTCGTCGTAGTTGGGCTGGAAATCGACGGTTTCCTTGTCGATGTCGGCCATCATCTCGTGCGCCAGGCGCGACATACGCGCCTCGGTGTAACGCATCGCCGCCGCGGAATCGCCGTCGACCGAGCCGAAGTTGCCCTGCCCGTCCACCATCAGGTAGCGCAGCGAGAACGGCTGCGCCATGCGCACCAGCGTGTCGTACACCGACTGGTCGCCGTGCGGGTGGTACTTGCCGATGACGTCGCCGACGATACGCGCCGACTTGTAGTAGGGCTTGTTGCTGTGCGCGCCCAGCTCGTTCATCGCGAACAACACGCGGCGATGCACCGGCTTGAGGCCGTCGCGCGCATCCGGGAGGGCACGCCCCACGATCACGCTCATCGCGTAATCGAGGTAGCTCTTGCGCATCTCGTCTTCCAGGTTGACCTGGATGATTTCCTTGGCGGATTCTGCCATTCGGGTTCCGTAAGTCTGGTGGCTAATCGACCAGGACGCCGGCCCGCGGCAAGCGGGCCTGCCGGCGCCGAAAACCTACGGCGCGCAGCGGTCGATCGAACCGCCGGATTCTAGCATGAAGGGCGCGCGAATGCCCGGTTTTTGCCGGCCCGAACAAGCACTTGCGTGCGCTGGCGGGCCGCTGCGGGGCGCCGCGCGGCCGTGCTGCGGCTCAGCCGGCGAAGGCGGCGCGCATGCGCTCGGCGTCCGGGCGCTCGATCACCCCGCGCTCGGTGACGATGGCGTCGATCAGCTCGGCCGGGGTCACGTCGAACACCGGGTTCCAGGCGGCGATGCCGTCGGCCACGGTGCGCACCCCGCCCACCCCGAACAGCTCGCCCGGGTCGCGCTGCTCGATCTCGATCTGCGCGCCGTCGGCCGTGTCCATGTCCACGGTCGACGACGGCGCCACCACCATGAACTTGACGCCGTGGTGGCGCGCGGCGATCGCCAGCTGGTAGGTGCCGATCTTGTTGGCGGTGTCGCCGTTGGCGCAGATCCGGTCGGCGCCGACGATCACCCACTGCACCGCGCCGGTCTTCATCAGGTGCGCCGCGGCCGAATCGGCGATCAGGGTCGCGTCGATGCCGTCCTGCTGCAGTTCCCACACGGTCAGCCGCGCGCCCTGCAGCCACGGCCGGGTCTCGCCGGCGAACACCTTGCCGATGCGGCCCTGCGCCATGCCGGCGCGGATCACGCCCAGCGCGGTGCCGAAGCCGGCGGTGGCCAGCGAGCCGGTGTTGCAGTGGGTCAGCACGCCGCTGCCGGGCGCGATCAGGCCGGCGCCGAGCGCGCCCATGTGCCGGTTGGCGGCCAGGTCCTCTTCGGCGATGGCCTGCGCCTCGCGGGCGATCGCCTCGCGCCAGTCGGCGCCGGCCGCGGCCAGCGCCTTGCGCATGCGCATCAGCGCCCAGGCCAGGTTCACCGCGGTCGGGCGCGCGGCATTGAGCCGCTGCAGCGCCGGTTCCAGCTTGGCCAGCGCCTGCGCGCCGTCGTCGGCCTGGATCTCGCGCGCGGCCAGCACCACGCCCCAGCCGGCGGCGATGCCGATCGCCGGCGCGCCGCGCACGGCCAGGGTGTGGATCGCCGCGGCGACCTGGTCGCTGTCGGTGCACTGCACGTGCTCGACCACGAACGGCAGCTTGCGCTGGTCCAGCAGCTCCAGCGCGTCGCCGGTCCACAGGATCGGGCGGATATGGTCGTAGCGGGCGTAGTCGATGTCTTGGGCGGCGTTCATCGGCATATTGTAGAACGGCGCGGGATCGGGGGTTGGGGATTCGCAAAGGCGGTGGCGTCGCCGCCACGGGCGGACTCCGGCCCCGGGCGGCGCGCTCAGTTGACGCTGAATTCGGCGCGGCAGCCCTTGTCGACCCAGATGCCGTCGCGGTCCCAGCCCCAGCTGTCGTCCTGCACGCAGGCGGTGCCGGACAGCTGCCGGCGCAGCTGCACGCCGCCGTGGATGCTGACCCCGCAGCGGCGCCGCGAGCGGCCCTTGGATTCGCACAGCACCGGACGCGCGCCGACCGGGAAGCCGGAGCCGTCGCTGGCGCCGATCTCGAATTCGCCGCGGCAGCCGCGCGACACCCAGATCTCGTTGCGGCGCACGCCCCAGCTGCGCTCCTCGCGGCACGGCACCGAGGACAACTGGCGCATCAGCCGCACCGGCGCGCCGCGCAGCATCACCGGGCAACTCTCGACCCGGCCATCGGATTCGCAGCGCAGCACGCGGCGCATCGCGCTGCGCGTAGGTTCGGGCGGATTGGAGCGGAATTCGGCGCGGCAGCCCAGCGTCACCCACACGCCGGTGCTGTCCGAGCCCCACTCGCTGCCGCGGATGCAGTCGTTGTCGGACAGCTGCCGGACCAGTTCCACGCCCTGCTCGGTCTGCATCGGGCAATGCACCCAGCCCATGTCGCGCGACTCGCAGCGCACCACCGCGGCCGCATAGCCGTCGGACACCTGCGCGGGCGCCGCCGCCGGCCATGCCCAGACCGCCAATCCCAGCCAACACCAGCTGCCGAGCCCGTACGACCACTTCATGCTTGGCGCTGCCCCCATGCGTAGAACCTGAACAACGAAGACCACTCCATCGCGCATCGACCGCATGCTTGGCTGGATCAAACCATCATCGGTGTCGACAAAGCAAGAAGACGCTTGCTGAACGCCGCGCGGTTCAGGCTTGCGCGAAATCGTAGGCGAGCACGTCGCCGATGCGCGCGGTGCCGCGCATCGCCATCAGCAGGCGATCCACGCCGACGGCGACGCCGGCGCAGTCCGGCAGCGCCGGCAAGGCCTGCAGCAAGCGCTCGTCCAGCGGCGGCAGCACCGCGCCGCGCACCTCGCGCAGCGCGTGGTCGCGCAGGAAGCGGCGGCGCTGCTCGGCGGCATCGTTGAGTTCGTGGTAGCCGTTGGCCAGTTCGTAGCCGCCCAGGTACAGCTCGAAGCGCTCGGCCACCGGCGGTTGCGCGTCGCGGATGCGCGCCAGCGCGCACTGCGTGGCCGGCCAGTCGTGGACCACGGTGATGCGCTGGGCCGGGAAGGCCGATTGCAGGCGATGGGTCATCAGCAGGTCGAGCCAGTCGTCGCGGGTCAGCCCCGCCGCGTCGATGCGCACGTCGCGCAACGGCTGCTGCAGCGCCTCCAGCGGGGCCAGGAACGGATCCAGGCCCAGCGTATCCAGGAACAGTTGCCGGTAGGTGACCACCTGCAGCGTCGCCGTGCGCGCGACCAGCGTCAGCGCCTCGCGCACCAGCGCCACGGTCTCGTCCACCAGCTGCAGGTGGTTCCAGCCGACCCGGTACCACTCGAGCATGGTGAACTCGGGATTGTGGCGGCCGCCGGCCTCGCCGTTGCGGAACACCCGGCCCAGTTCGTAGCAGTCGCCGACGCCGGCGGCGAGCAGGCGCTTCAGCGGATATTCGGGCGAGGTGCGCAGCCAGCGCAGCGCCGGGCCGGCGTCGACGTGGCCGCTGAAGCGGGTCTGGAAACTGTCGATGTTGGGCTCGGTGTTGCCGGCCGCCGACAGCATCGGCGTCTCCACCTCGAGCACGTCGCGCGCGGCGAAGAAGGCGCGGATGCGTGCGTTGAGCGCGGCGCGCAGGCGCAGCGCGTCCAGGTCCACGGCCTCGCTCATCGCGGCGCTCCGAACGCCCGGCGTGGCGCGTGCGGACGGCTCATCCCTGCCCCTCGTGCTCGCCGAGCAAGGCCAGCAACTGCGCCTCGTCCCACACCGCGATGCCCAGTTCCTGCGCCTTGTCCAGCTTGGAACCGGCCTCGGCGCCGGCGACGACGAAGCTGGTCTTCTTCGACACGCTGCCGGCGACCTTGGCGCCCAGCGCCTCCAGCCGCGCCTTGGCCGCGTCGCGGCTGAGCTGCTGCAGCGTGCCGGTCAGCACCACGGTCTGCCCGTCCAGCGGCGCGGCGCGGCGCTCGGCCTGCGCCGGCGCCGCATCGAGCAGGCGCCGCATCGCCGCTTCGGCGTCGCGCAGCGCCTGCAGCCTCGCTGCGTCGGCGAGATAGGCGGCGAGATTGGCCGCGCCCGCTGCCGACAGCCCCGCGCCGGTCCAGCCGCTTTCGTTGGCGCGCAGCAACGCATCGAGCGTGCCGTAGGTCGCGGCCAGGCGCTGCGCGCTTTTGCCGCCGAGCTTGTCCACCGGCAGCGTGGTCAGCAGGTGCGCCAGGTCCAGGCGCGCGCGCAGTTCCGCCGGCGGCGCGCCCTCGTCGGAGAAGCGGATGCCGGCCTGGACCAGCGCATCGACCACCGCGGCGTTGCCGGGTTGCTCGAAGAACGTGGCGATCGAGCGCGCGACCTCGCCGCCGATGTCCGGCAGCGCCTGCAGCAGCACCGCCGGCGTGGTGCGCACGAATGCCAGCGAGCCGAGCCAGTGGGCCAGCGCCTTGGCGGTGGTCTCGCCCAGGTGCGGGATGCCGAGCGCGAACAGGAAGCGCGGCAAGGTGGTATTGCGGCTGGCGTCGATGCCGGCGACCAGGTTCTCCGCCCATTTCGTCGCGAGCTTGCCGCCCAGGTCCACCGCCAGATACGCGCGCAGGAACTCGGCGCGTTTCCAGTCCGGCGTGTCCTGCGCGAGCACCTTCTGCCCCCGCGCGTCCAGCGCCAGCGCGCCCTTGCTGTCGGCCACCGCCTGCGCCAGGTCGGCCGCGGTCGGCGCATCCAACGCGGTCTTCATCCGCACGAGATCTTCGACGCTGAGCGCGTACAGGTCGGCCAGCGAACGCACGAAGCCGAACTCGACCAGCGCATCGGCCTGGCGGTCGCCCAGCCCTTCGATGTCCATGGCCCGGCGCGAGGCGAAATGGCGCACCGCTTCCTTGCGCTGCGCCGCGCAGGCCAGCCCGCCGCTGCAGCGCCAGGCCACCGCGTCCTCTTCCTTGACCAGCTCCGAGCCGCACACCGGGCAGGTGGCCGGCATCGTCCACGGCACCGTGCCGGCCGGGCGGCGCTCGGCGATGACCCGCACCACTTCCGGGATCACGTCGCCGGCGCGGCGCACGATCACCGTGTCGCCTTCGCGCGCGTCCAGCCGCGCGATCTGGTCGGCGTTGTGCAGCGTCGCATTGGTGACGGTGACGCCGGCGACCTGTACCGGCTCCAGCCGCGCCACTGGCGTGACCGCGCCGGTGCGGCCGATCTGCACTTCGATCGCGCGCAGCACGGTGGACTGTTCCTGCGCCGGGAACTTGTGCGCCAGGGCCCAGCGCGGCGCGCGCGAGACGAAGCCCATCGCCGCCTGCTGGTCGTAGTCGTCCAGCTTGTAGACCACCCCGTCGATGTCGTACGGCAGCGCGTCGCGCCTGGCGCCGATGCGGCGGAAATATGCGATCAGCCCGTCGAAGCCGGTGGCGGTGGCGACTTCCGGCGCCACCGGGAAGCCGAAGCGGCGCAGCAGCTCCAGCGTCTGCGAGTGGGTCTCGGGCAGTTCCAGGCCGCGCACCTCGCCGACCGAGTAGGCGAAGAACGCCAGCGGCCGGCGCCGGGTGACCGCCGGATCCAGCTGGCGCAGCGAACCGGCCGCGCCGTTGCGCGGGTTGGCGAGCAGTTTCTCGTTGCGCTCCAGCGCCTTCGCGTTCCACTCGGCGAAGGCCGCGCGCGGCATGTAGACCTCGCCGCGCACCTCCAGCACCGCCGGGAACGGCGTGCCGACGTCGCGCAGCTTCAGCGGCACCGAGCGCACCTGGCGCAGGTTGGCGGTGACGTCCTCGCCGGTGGCGCCGTCGCCGCGGGTGGCGCCCTGCACGAACACGCCGTGCTCGTAGCGCAGGCTGATCGCCAGGCCGTCCAGCTTCGGCTCGACCGAGAACACCGGCGCGGCCAGTTCCAGTTCGCGTTCGATGCGCCGCTCGAAATCGGCGACCTCGGCGAAGCGGGTACGATCGTCGGCGTCGTCGGCCACGCCCGGCGTCTCGAACGCATTGGCCAGCGACAGCATCGGGATCGCATGGCGCACTTCCGGGAAGCCGCCGTCGGGGCGCGCGCCGACGGTGCGGGTCGGCGAGTCCTCGCGCGCCAGGTGCGGGTGCTCGGCTTCCAGCGCCTCCAGCTCGCGCATCAGCGCGTCGTACTCGGCATCGGTGATCGACGGATCGTCGTGCACGTAGTAGCGATCGTTGGCGTCTTCGATGCGCTGGCGCAGCTCGGCGGCGCGCTGCTGGGGATCGGATGGAGCGGTCATGCGCGGCCGGGCGTGGTGGCGGAGAGGGGGGCGATAGTAACTGCGTGCCCGGCAAGGGGAAATGCGGGTGGGGCCGGGATTGGGGATTGGGGATTCGGGATTGCACGCTCCTGAATGAGGCCGAGATCATTCCCTTCTCTCCTCGGGAGAAGGTGCCCCCGAAGGGGTGGCTGAGTACGCCTGCCGCCGAACGTCCTGGGTTCATGGGCGGCCGTACCCTCACCCCAACCCCTCTCCCGGCGGGAGAGGGGCTAAACGGATGCTCCACGCGCCGCCCACGCTTTCCCAAGCCCCGAGAGTCCCGAGTCCCGGGTCCAGAGCCCCACCCAATCCCCAATCCCCAATCCCGAATCCCGAATCCCGGCCCCAAAGCCTTGCCCCAACGTTAAGGGAACGTTAGCTTTGCGTTTCTTGTTTCGACGCTTCGCCTGGAGAGTCCCGTGTCGCTACCCGTTTCGCGCCGTTCCTTCCTTTCCCTCGCCACCTCGGGCCTGGCGGTCGGTGCACTGGGCCTGGCGCCCGGTGCGGAGGCGGCAAGGCGCAAGGCGGCGGCCGCGGCGCCTGGCGTGGCGCCGGCCGTCGGGCCGGTCTACCTGAACTTCAACGAGTGCCCGCTGGGCCCCTCCCCGGCCGCGCTGGAGGCCGCCCAGGCGATCCTGCCGCGCGCCGGCCGCTACCTGTTCGAGCTGCCCAACGACCTGATCGCCCTGTTCGCCGGCGAGCACCAGTTGCCCAGCAACCACATCGCGGTCTACCCCGGCTCCAGCGACCCGCTCAACCGCGCCGCGCGTGCGTTCACCTCGGCCCGCGCCGGCGTGGTGGTGGCCGACCCGACCTTCGAGGCGGTGGCCGACGTCGCCGCCGCGAACGGCGCGCCGGTGCGGCGGGTGCCGCTGCGCGCCGACGGCGGACACGACGTCAAGGCGATGGCCAGCGCCGATCCGAACGCCGGGCTGATCTATCTGTGCAACCCGAACAACCCGACCGGCTCGATCACCGCGCGTGCCGACATCGAATGGCTGCTGGCCAACAAGCCCGCCTCCAGCGTGCTGCTGGTCGACGAGGCCTACATCCACTACAGCGATCAGCCGTCGGTGATCGACCTGATCGGCCAGCGCCAGGACCTGCTGGTGCTGCGCACCTTCTCCAAGCTGTACGGCATGGCCGGGTTGCGCCTGGGCCTGGCGGTGGCCTCGCCCGGACTGCTGACCAAGCTCGCCGCGTTCGGCGAGAACCCAGTGGCGGTGACCGCGGTCGCGGCCGGCATCGCCAGCCTGCGCGACGTGCAGCTGGTGCCGGCGCGGCGCGCCGAGAACGCGCGCATCCGCAACGACACCGTCGCCTGGCTGCAGGGCAAGGGCTACAAGTGCCTGCCCTCGCAGTCCAACTGCTTCATGGTCGACGTCAAGCGCGACGGCAAGGCGTTCGCCGCGGCGATGGCCAAGCAAGGCGTGATGGTCGGCCGCAGCTGGCCGATCTGGCCGAAGCTGGTGCGCGTCACCGTCGGCACCGAGGCGGAGATGATGCGGTTCCGCGAGGCGTTCCTGAAGGCGCGCAAGTAGCGCGCCTCGGGATTCGAGATTGGGGATTGGGGATTCGTAAAAGCGGGCTTCGCCGCCTACCTAGCCCATTCCGTACCCTCATCCGTCCCTTCGGGGCACCTTCTCCCGATGGAAGAAGGGAGGCGTCAGTGGATTCGCTTTCACGAATCCCCAATCCCCAATCCCCACTCCCGGCCCCACCCTACCAGCGCGGCGCCTTCGTCAGCGGCGGCGCCTGGTGCTGCCGGTCGTAGGCGCGCAGTTCGTCGCGGATGTGGGCGATGCGCTGGCGGCCGAGGGCGTTGCGGCTGTCGTCCAGGACCACGCCGTCGAGCAGTTCGCCCATGCGCTGCACGGTCGGCAGCATCTTTTCCCAGGCGTCGAGCGCGGTCAGCGGCGCCGGCAGGGTCAGGAAGAACGCGATCGCCGGGGTCTCCATCTCGCGGATGTGGGCCATGTCGAAGCTGCCCGGCTTCATGATGCTGGCCATGCTGAAGATCGGGCCGCGCTCGGGGTGGCCTTCGACCAGGCGGTGGAACACGTTCATGTGGCCGAACACCAGTCCGGTCTTCTCGGCGGCGACGACGATGTCCTCGCCGCGCAGCACCTGGCCGGCGCGCGCGGCGACGTACAGCGAGACGATCTTGTCGAAATCCTGGCTCGGCCGCTTGCCGAGTTCGGCCGTGGCCGATTCGGTGTCGGCCAGGCCCAGTTCGGGCTGGCCGAGGGCGCCGTCCTGGTCGGGTGCGGCGACGGCCTCGCCGTCGGCGGAGAGCGCGGCGTCGCCGAGCGAGGGCTCGCGCCGCGGTGGCGCGACCGGATCGGCGGCTTCCACGCGCCGGCCCTGGGTCGGTTTCTTCGGGCGGCCGAACAGGAAGATCGCCGCGATCAGCAGCAGACCGGCGGCGAGGATGCCGATGCGTAGCATTGCCATGTCGGACATTGCGGGGTTACTCCGGCAGGGGTGCGCAGGGGGAAGAGAACGTATTTAGCATGTCACGTCAGGCCGCGCCCGCCAAACGCGCGGCTTCCTCGAGATCCACGCTGACCAGGCGGCTGACGCCCGGTTCGCGCATGGTGACGCCGCTGAGCTGGTGCGCCGCCTCCATCGTCGCCTTGTTGTGGCTGACGAACAGGAACTGCACCTTCTCGCTCATCTCCTTGACCATCGCCGCCAGGCGGCCGACGTTGGCTTCGTCCAGCGGCGCATCGACCTCGTCGAGCAGGCAGAACGGCGCCGGGTTGAGCTGGAAGATCGCGAACACCAGCGCCACCGCGGTCATCGCCTTCTCGCCGCCGGACAGCAGCGAGATGCTGGACACGCGCTTGCCCGGCGGCCGCGCCATGATCGCCACGCCGGTGTCGAGCAGGTCCTCGCCGGTCAGCTCCAGGTAGGCGTGGCCGCCGCCGAACAGGCGCGGATACAGCGCCTGCACGCCGGAATTGACCCGATCGAAGGTGTCCTTGAAGCGGCCGCGGGTCTCGCGGTCGATCTTGCGGATCGCGTCTTCCAGGGTTTCCAGCGCGGTGTTCAGGTCCACGTCCTGCGCTTCCAGGTATTCGGCGCGCTGCGCGGCCTCGCCGTATTCGCTGATCGCGGCCAGGTTGACCGGCTCCAGCCGGCGCATGCGCCCGTCGATCTGCTGCACCGCCTGCTCCCATTCGGCCGGATCGGCGTGCTCGGGCAAGCCGTTGATCACGTCTTCGAGCACGAAGCCGGCCTTGACCACCGCGGCCGACAGCTGCTCGGCGCTGAGCACCAGCGCCTGCTGGTCGAGGCGGCGCTGGGCGATGCGCTCGCGCTGCGCCAGGGCCTGCTCGTCGCGCTGCTGGCGGGTCTGCTCCAGGCCGCGCAATTCGTTGTCGATGCCGTCCAGCAGCGCGCGCGCCTCGCCGAGCACGCGGTCGGTGCGCACGCGCTCGCTCAGTGCGGCCTGGTGTTCGGCCTCCAGCGCGTGCACCGGCGAATCGCCTTCGCTCAGCTGCGCGCTGAGTTCGCCCAGGCGCGAATCCAGCTGCCCGCGCTGGTTGCCCATGCGCTCCAGCGCCTGGCTCAGCGAGGCGATCTGGGCGCGTTGCGATTCCAGGGTCAGGGCCAGCGCGTGCGCCGCCTCGCGCACCCGCCGCGCGGCATCGCGGGCCAGGTCGCGCGCTTCGGTGAGCTGGCGGCGCTCGCTCTCCAATGCGTGCCGGGTGGTCTCCAGGTCGCCCATGCTGGTGACCGCGTCCTCCAGCTTGGAACGCGCCTCGCGCGCCTGCTCGCGGCTGCTGTCCAGGGTTTCCAGCAGCTGCGCGATCTCCGCCTCGATGCGCTCGATGCGGGTGCGCGCGGCGTCGACCTTGCCCTGCTGGCTCTGCAACTGGCCGGCCAGCTCGGAGACGCTGCGGTGCGCCTGGTACAGCTGGCGCTGCGCTTCCTCGCGCTGCTGTTCGGCGGCCAGCGACTGTTCGCGCAGGCCGGCCAGGCGCTGGTCCAGCTCCGCTTCGCGGTCCTGCAGCGCGTCGATCTGGCCGCGCAGGTCCTGGATCTCGCGCTCGCGCAGCAGCGCGCCCTGCTTGGCCGCGCCGGAGCGCGACACGCGCAGCCAGCCCTCGCCCAGGCGCGCGCCGTCGCGGGTGATGACCGAATCGCCCTCGCCCAGCTGCGGCAGCAACGCGCGCGCGGCGGCGAGGTCCTCGGCGGCGTGCAGCCGCGACAGCAGCCGGCGGATCGCGATCGGCCCCTGCACCTTGGCCGCCAGCGAGGTCGGCGCGAAGCTGCCGGCGTCCTCGTCGCTGCTGACCAGGGCGATGCGGCCCTCGCCGAGTTCGCCCAGCGCCTCGACCAGGGTCTCCGGCGCCTCGACCAGCACGCCTTCGATCAATTGCCCGAGCGCGCCTTCGACCGCGTTCTCCCAGCCGCGCTCCACGCTGATGCGCTCGCCCACGCGCGCCGCCGAATCCAGCCCGCGCGCCTGCAGCCAGGCCACCGCGGCGCCCTGCTCCTGGCCGAGCGCGGCCTGCTGCAGGGTCTCCAGCGACGACAGCCGGCCGCGCGCGGCCTGCGCCTGCTTGCGCACCTCGGCCAGTTCGGCCTGCGCGCCGCGCTGCTGTTCCTGCAGCGCCGCCACCGCCTGCTTGCGGGTCTCGACCTGTTCGTTGAGCCCGTCCAGCGCGGCGCGCTGGGTCTCGTGCTGCAGTTCCACCTGCTCGAACGCGGCGGCCAGCGCGTCCAGGTCCAGCCCGGCGCGCTCGGCGGCCAGCGCCTCGCGGCGGCGCTCGGCTTCCAGCGACTGCCGGTCCAGGTAGTCGACGCGGGTGCGCTCCACTTCGCCGGCGCGCGAGGCCTCGGCGGTGTAGCGCTGGTGCGCCTCCCAGCGCTGCTGCCAGTCGGCCAGCCTGGCCTCGGCCTCGCGCAGCGCTTCCTGCTTGTATTCGTTGTCTTCCTGCAGCTGTTCCAGCTGCGGCCCGGCCACGTCCACCGACTCACGCAGCAGCGCCAGCTTGGCCTCGTCGCCGCTGATGTGCTGGCCGAGCTCGGCCAGCGCCAGTTGCGCTTCGTCGCGCGCCTTGTGCAGACGCTGCGACAGGTCGCGCTGGTGCTGGATCTGCTGCTCGATGCGCGCCAGCGTGCTGCCGACCTGGTAGACCTCGGCCTGGGCCTTGCTCAGGGCGTCGGCGGCTTCCTCGCGGCGCACGCGGCCGGTCTCGATCCGCGCCTCGGCGTCGCGCTGTTCGGCGATGAACTGCTGCAGGCGCGTCTCTTCCTGGCCCAGCGCCTCGCGCAGGCCCTGCAGCTTGCCGTCCAGGCCGCGGTATTCCAGCGCCTTCCACTGCGCATCCTTGACCCGGCGCTCTTCCTGCAGCGCCTGGTACTGCTCGGCCTGGCGCGCCTGGCGCTTGAGGTGCTCGAGCTGCTTGCCGATCTCCTCGCGCAGGTCGCCCAGCCGCTCCAGGTTCTCGCGGGTGTGGCGGATGCGGGTCTCGGTCTCCTTGCGCCGCTCCTTGTACTTGGAGATGCCGGCCGCCTCCTCCAGGTACACGCGCAGGTCTTCCGGGCGCGCCTCGATGATCTGGCTGATCATGCCCTGCTCGATGATCGAGTAGCTGCGCGGGCCCAGACCGGTGCCCAGGAACAGGTCGGTGATGTCGCGGCGGCGGCACTTGGTGCCGTTGAGGTAATAGCTGCTGCTGCCGTCGCGGCTGACTTGGCGCTTGACCGAGATCTCGTTGAACGAGGCGTACTCGCCGGAGATGGTGTGGTCGGTGTTGTCGAAGATCAGTTCCACCGTGGCCTGCGACACCGGCTTGCGCGCCGAGGAGCCGGAGAAGATCACGTCGGTCAGCGAATCGCCGCGCAGCCGGCTGGCCGAGCTTTCGCCCATCACCCAGCGCACCGCGTCGATGATGTTCGACTTGCCGCAGCCGTTCGGACCGACGATGCCGGTCATGTTGGTCGGCAGGTGCAGCGTGGTCGGATCGACGAAGGACTTGAAGCCGGACAGCTTGATGGTCGACAGGCGCATGGGGCAGGCATTCCATGGCAGGCGCGGCCGGCAGGCCGGCACGCGCTGCCGCTAATGAATATCCAGGTGAAGTCCTGCTTCCAAGCCCTTGATACGACTATGATCGCCGGACAGGAAACAGGCACGAACCGGTGAGTATAACGGCCCTGGCGGGCGCCGGGGCCGGAGGCCGCAAACGAAACGGGCACCTTGCGGCGCCCGTTTCAGGTACAGCGTGGAAGCCAGGGATCAGGCTTCGGCTTCGACCACGACTTTGACCGTGGTCTCGACGTCGGCGTGCAGGCGCACCAGCACCTCGTACTCGCCGATGTTGCGGAACGCGCCTTCGCCCAGCACCACTTCGCCCTTTTCCAGCGGCAGGCCGGCGGCGGTGAACGCCTCGGCGATGTCGCGCGGGCCGACCGAGCCGTACAGCTTGCCTTCGGTCGAGGCGTTGGCCTTGACGGTCACGCTGGCGCCTTCCAGCTTGGCGGCGCGGGCCTCGGCGTCGTCGTGGATCGACTTGGCCTTGGCTTCGTACTCGGCGCGCTTGGCCTCGAACTCGGCGATGTTGGCGGCGGTGGCCGGCACGGCCTTGCCCTGCGGCACCAGGTAGTTGCGGCCGTAGCCCGGCTTGACGTCGACCTTGTCGCCGAGGCCGCCCAGGTTGGTCACTTTCTGCAGGAGGATCAGTTGCATGGTGTTGCTCCGTTATTCGTTAGCGCCGGCTCGGCCGACGCAACGCTTGCTGTCCGAATAGGAGAAGCCGGGAATCGGGAATCGGGAATCGGGAATCGGGAATCGGGAATCGGGAATCGCAGGATCCCCGACCACCACCGCACTCTTCAATCGCCAGACTTCTGTTGAGTAACCCGCACGTGGAGGTGCGGGCTTTACGGAAGGACCCGCGGGTGTGCGGGTTCTTCCGAAGCGATCGCATCAAACGTCGTGGTTGTCCGTGTACGGGATCAGCGCCAGGAAACGCGCGCGCTTGACCGCCGTGGCCAGCTGGCGCTGGTACTTGGACTTGGTGCCGGTCACGCGGCTCGGCACGATCTTGCCGTTCTCGGTGAGGTACTGGCGCAGGGTGTTGAGATCCTTGTAGTCGATCTCTTTGACGCCCTCGGCGGTGAACTTGCAGAACTTGCGGCGACGGAAGAACTTGGACATGGCAGTGCTCCTTAGGCGGCTTCGGCGGCGTCGCCGTCGGTATCGGTGGCGGCGGCAGGCGCATCGCCTTCCTCGTCGTCGCGGCGACGGCGCTCACTGCGCTCGGGCTTGTCGCCCTTCTCGTCCTTGCTCTTCATGATCAGCGACTGCTCGGTATCCGGGCCGTCGCGCTTGATCACCAGGTGGCGCAGCACGGCGTCGTTGAAGCGGAAGCTCTCGACCAGCTCGCTGAGGATGGCCTGGTCCACTTCGATGTTGAGCATGACGTAGTGCGCCTTCACCAGGTTCTGGATCGGGTACGCCAGCTGGCGGCGGCCCCAGTCTTCCAGGCGGTGGATGGTGCCGCTGCCGTTCTCGACCAGCGACTTGTAGCGCTCGATCATGGCCGGGACCTGCTCGCTCTGGTCCGGATGGACCAGGAACACGATTTCGTAATGACGACTCATGTGGTTGTACCTTTCGGATGTGGCCCGAGGGCCGGACAGCCCCCCGCGGGCTGCGGTGGGGCAAGGGTTCCCGCCACGACAGGCGCAGGAAGCCGGAAAGTATGGCAGCGTGGGCGCCGGGCCGCAAGGCCACGGCCGGACGCCCGCGCGCCGGGCGCGCCGGGCGCCATGCTGGCCGTGGCGCGCTCAGCTCCGCGCCTGGACGTGTCCCTGCCTGGGGACCTGGCAGCGATCCGCTGTGCGCGGCGCTGGCTTCGGCATTCAGCGCTCAGTGCTGGTCGGCAGCCGCATGCTCGGCGTCGGTGGTGAAGCTCTCGCCGCAGCCGCATTCGGCGGTGGCGTTGGGATTGCGGAAGATGAAGGTCTCGCCCAGGCCCTGCTTGGCGAAGTCGATCTCGGTGCCGTCGACCAGCGGCAGGCTGGCGGCATCGACGTAGATGCGCACCCCGTCCTGCTCGAACACCGCGTCGTCCGAATGCGCCTCGCGCGCCAGGTCGGTGACGTGGCCCCAGCCGGAGCAGCCGGTCCGCGCGACGCCGAAGCGCAGGCCCAGCGCGCCGGGGGTCTGAGCGAGGAAGCGCTGCACGCGCTCGAAGGCGGCGGGAGTGAGGTGGATGGCCATGGCGAGAACGACTCCGGGAACAGCGAACGGTCATTATAGGGAGGAACCGGGACGGCGGCTGCGCGCCGCGCCTCGCAAGCGCTGCGGTTCAGCCAGTACACTTGCCCGTTCCATATCGAGTCGCTACGGCGAGGATTCAAGTCATGACGGTGGTGAGCGTTGAGCATGCGCTGGCCGGGAAGATCCCGGCGGGCGGCGAGGTGACGGTACGCGGCTGGGTCCGCACCCGGCGCGATTCCAAGGCGGGGCTGTCCTTCGTCAACGTCAGCGACGGCTCCTGCTTCGCCCCGATCCAGGTGGTGGCGCCGGCCGAACTGCCCAACTACGAGTCGGAAGTGAAGCGACTGACCGCCGGCTGCGCGGTGGTCGCGCGCGGGCGCCTGGTCGCCTCGCAGGGCCAGGGCCAGAGCTTCGAGATCCAGGCCGAGGGCATCGAGGTGGTGGGCTGGGTCGAGGACCCGGAGACCTACCCGATCCAGCCCAAGGCGCATTCGCTGGAGTTCCTGCGCGAGGTCGCGCACCTGCGCCCGCGCACCAACCTGTTCGGCGCGGTGACCCGCAT
This sequence comes from Xanthomonas sp. AM6, assembly GCF_025665335.1. NCBI lineage: Bacteria > Pseudomonadati > Pseudomonadota > Gammaproteobacteria > Lysobacterales > Lysobacteraceae > Xanthomonas > Xanthomonas sp. AM6. Next base: position 2,203,161 of record NZ_CP106869.1, on the reverse strand, counting down.
CCGCAACTGCCTGGCGCAGGCGGTGCACCGCTACTTCCACCTCAATGGCTACAACTGGATCAGCACCCCGATCATCACCACCTCCGACGCCGAAGGCGCCGGGCAGATGTTCCGCGTGTCGACCCTGGACCTGGCCAACCTGCCGCGCGACGGCAAGGGCCAGGTCGATTTCGGCCGCGACTTCTTCGGCAAGGAGACCTTCCTGACCGTGTCCGGCCAGCTCAACGTGGAGGCCTACTGCCTGGCGCTGAGCAAGGTCTACACCTTCGGCCCGACCTTCCGCGCCGAGAACAGCCACACCACCCGGCACCTGGCCGAGTTCTGGATGATCGAGCCGGAGATCGCCTTCGCCGACCTGGCCGAGGACGCGCGGGTGGCCGAGGACTTCCTCAAGTACCTGTTCCGCGCGGTGCTGGAGGAGCGCGGCGACGACCTGGCGTTCATCGCCGAGCGCGTGGACAAGACCGCGATCAGCAAGCTGGAGGCGTTCATCAACTCGCCGTTCGAGCGCATCGAATACAGCGATGCGATCGCGCTGCTGCAGAAGTCCGGGCACAAGTTCGAGTTCCCGGTGGAATGGGGCCTGGACCTGCAGACCGAGCACGAGCGCTGGCTGACCGAGCAGCACGTCGGCCGCCCGGTGGTGGTGACCAACTACCCCGAGCACATCAAGGCCTTCTACATGCGCCTGAACGACGACGGCAAGACCGTGGCGGCGATGGACGTGCTGGCGCCGGGCATCGGCGAGATCATCGGCGGCAGCCAGCGCGAGGAGCGCCTGGACGTGCTGGACACGCGCATGGTGCAGTTCGGCCTGGACCCGCAGCACTACGGCTGGTACCGCGACTTCCGCCGCTACGGCACGGTGCCGCACGCCGGCTTCGGCCTGGGCTTCGAGCGCCTGGTGGTCTACGTCTGCGGGCTGAGCAACATCCGCGACGCGATCCCCTACCCGCGCGCGCCGGGCAGCGCCGAGTTCTGATGCGGCCCGGGGCCACGCCATGATCCTGTTCTTCGCGCTGTGCTTCGTCGGCGTGGCGATCGCCGGCTTCAGCGCGTTCGTGATCTTCTGGCCGCTGACCCTGGTGCACATCCGCGACCGGCATCCGCCGCTGGTGGCCGCGTTCGGTCCCGGCGCCTTCCTCAAGCCGGCGGCGCTGGGCTGGCTGCTGGCGCGGCGCTACCGCCCGCTGCGCGACCGCTCGCTGTCCGGGCTGGCCACGCCGGCCTGGCTGTCGCTGCTGACCATCTTCTTCGGCCTGGGCATGGCCGCCCTGCTCTGGCTGCTTTCTGTGGTGACTTCATGACTTCAGACGCTTCCGCCGCCGATCGCTGGTACCTGGCCAGCCTCGGCCGCATCCTGGTGTGGGCACGCCTGCGCGTGCGCGAGGCCGGCACCGCCGAGGTGCTGGACAGCGACGGCAACACGCTCAGCTACGACAGCGAGGACACCGCGCAGGCCGCGCTGTTCGACGCCGAGTTCGTCGCCTACGACGGCCTGGACGAGGACGACGCGCTGGCGCGCGGCTTCTCGCTCAGCGAAGTGGCGCCGCCGCAGGCCGACGACGACGCGGCGCTGCGCGGGCGCATGACCCAGACCCTCGGCACGCGCGTCTGAGCCGCCGATGCACGTGCCGCCGGCGTTCGCCGAGACCGACCTGGGCGCGCTCGACGCGCTGATCGCGCGCGATCCGTTCGTCACCCTGGTCACCGTCGCCGACGGCCTGCCCTGCGCCACGCCGCTGCCGGTGCTGTACCGGCGCGACGGCACGCGCATCGTGATCGAGGGCCACTGGGCGCGCGCCAACCCGCAGTCGCGGCATGCCGGCCCGGCGCTGCTGATCGTGCACGGCCCGCACGCCTACGTGTCGCCGGGCTGGTATCCGGACAAGGAGCCGATGGCGCGCGTGCCGACCTGGAACTACGCCACCGCGCACCTGCACGGCCGGCTGCAGATCAGCGACGACGAAGCGCTGCTGGCCGACATCGTGGCGCGGCTCAGCGAGCGCCACGAAACCGCGATCGGCAGCGACTGGCGCTACGAGCCGCAGCGCCAGACGCATCGCCGCCAGTTGCGCGGCATCGTCGGCTTCCGCTTCGAACCCGAGCGGGTGGAGCTGAAATTCAAGCTCAGCCAGAACCACCCGGCCGCGAACGTGGCGGCGGTGAGCGCGGCCTTGCAGGCGCAGGCCGATCCCGGCGCGCAGGCCGTGGCCGCACTGATGCGCGAACGCCTGCCGCAGCGCTGAGCGGCGCCTGCCGCGGCGCCATCGACCACCGACGCGGCGCCGCGCGCCTGCGGCGGCGGCGTCGCCCGATCGCGCAGGCGCCTGCCGTCCCGATCCACCATACGCCGGCGTGCGCAAGCGGCCCGCCGCCGCGCCGATGAACCGCGCCACGCCCGCGGCCGGCGCGCCACGCCCATGCCCGCGCCGGCTTCTGGAATAATGCGCAGCTATGAGCAAAATCGATCAGCTGCTGCACAACAACCGCGCCTGGTCCGAGCGCATCAATCGCGAGGACCCGGAGTTCTTCAGCCGCCTGTCCAAGCAGCAGACCCCCGAATACCTGTGGATCGGCTGCTCGGACTCGCGGGTGCCGGCCAACCAGATCATCGACATGGCGCCGGGCGAGGTGTTCGTCCACCGCAACATCGCCAACGTGGTCGTGCATACCGACCTCAACTGCCTGTCGGTGATCCAGTTCGCGGTGGAGGTGCTGAAGGTGCGGCACATCCTGGTGGTCGGTCACTACGGCTGCGGCGGCGTGCACGCGGGACTGACCCGCGCGCGCCTGGGCCTGGTCGACAACTGGATCCGCCACGTCACCGACGTGGCGGAAAAGCACGAGGCCTGCCTGCAGCAGGCCGGCGACCTGAGCCTGCAGCACGCGCGGCTGTGCGAGCTCAACGTGCTCGAGCAGGTGGTCAACGTCAGCCGCACCTCGATCGTGCGCGACGCCTGGAGCGCCGGCCAGGAACTGACCGTGCACGGCTGGGTCTACAGCCTGCGCGACGGCCGCGTGCACGACCTGGGCATGGAACTGGAACGCATCGAGGACCTGGCGCCGCGCTACGATGCGGCGCTGGCGCGGATCAGCCAGGATCGCGAGGACCGCTGACCCGGCGCCCGCGCCGACGCCTCCTTCGAAGGACACGCCATGCTTCCTGCCCCGCTGAACCTGCACGCCTGGATCGAACAGCACCGGCACCTGCTCAAGCCGCCGGTGGGCAACAAGTGCATCTACGCCGGCGACTTCATCGTGATGGCGGTCGGCGGGCCGAACGCGCGCTCGGACTTCCACTACGACGAAGGCCCGGAGTGGTTCTACCAGCTCGAAGGCGAGATGGTGCTGAAGATCCAGGAGGACGGCGCGGTGCGCGAGATCCCGATCCGCGCCGGCGAGACCTTCCTGCTGCCGCCGAAGGTGCCGCATTCGCCGCAGCGGCTGCCCGATTCGGTGGGCCTGGTGATCGAGCGGCGCCGCCTGCCGCACGAGAACGACGGCCTGCAGTGGTACTGCGAGCACTGCAACCACCTGCTGTACGAAGAATACTTCCCGCTGCGCGACATCGAGACCGATTTCCCGCCGGTGTTCGCGCGCTTCTACGCCTCCGAGGCGCTGCGCACCTGCGGCCGCTGCGGGCAGGTGCACCCGGCGCCGGCGCCCGCCGCCGCGCCGTGAGCGCCCTCGCCGACCATCCCAGGCCGCGATGCTGCACAGCCTGATCGCGCTGAAACCGCGCGACGTCCCGCTGCGCGTCGCGCTGCGCAACACCTTCGCGGTGGTCGCCCCGCTCGCGCTGGGCGTGGCCAGCGGCCACGCCGCGCTCGGCCTGGCGATGGCCACCGGCGCGCTGAACACGATGTTCTCCGACCAGCCCGGGCCCTACCGGGCGCGCATGCAGCGCATGCTGATGGCGGCGCTGGCCGCCGGCGGCGCGGCGCTGCTGGGCATGCTGATCGGCGCGCACACTCCGGCGCTGGCGCTGGCGGCGCTGCTGCTGGGCCTGGGCGGCGGCCTGCTGGTGGCGCTGGGCCCGGTCGCCGCGCGGGTCGGGCTGACCAGCATGATCCTGCTGGTGGTCAGCGCCGACGTGCGCCTGCCGGCGGCGCAGAGCGCGGGCGTGGCCGCGCTGATCTTCGCCGGCGGCGTGCTGCAGATGCTGATGGCGCTGGCCGCCTGGCCGCTGCAGCGCTACCGCCCGGAGCGTTTCGCGCTGGCCGAACTGATGCGCCAGCTGGCCGGCATCGCCCGCCAGCGGCCGAGCGCGACGCTGGCGCCGCCGGCCACCGAGGCGGTACTCGAGGCGATGGTGATGCTGCACGGCGAGCACCGTTCGCGCGGGCTGGCGGTGCAGTCGTTCCGGATCATCGCCGAGCTGTGCGAACGCGCGCGGCTGGAACTGCTGACCCTGGCCGACCTGCACGGGCGCCTGGACGCGGCGTCGCCGGCGCGGCTGCCGATCGAGCGCGTGCTGGAGCGCAGCGCGGTGGTGCTGGACCAGCTCGCCCACGCGCTGGACAACGCCGAGGATCCGGCCGCGGCCGAGGCCTCGATGACCGGCTTCGACGACCTGGTCGAGGCCGCCGCGCAGGTCCAGGCGCAGGCGCAGGACACCCGCGAGCGGCGCCTGCTGCGCATCGCCGTGGCCCGCGCGCAGGGCCTGGGCGGGCAGCTGCGCGCGCTGGTGCGCAACGGCCACTGGGCCAGCAGCCGCGGCGAGATCCAGGCCGAGCTGGCCGAGGCGCGGCTGCCGGCGGCGCTGCGCCCGCTGGCGCCGCTGCAGACCCTGCGCGCCAACCTGGGCTTCTCCTCGGTCGCGTTCCGGCATGCGCTGCGTTGCGGCGTGTGCCTGAGCCTGGCGGTGCTGTTCGAGCGCTGGCAGGCGATCCCGCACGGCTACTGGATCCCGATGACCACCGCGATCGTGCTCAAGCCGGATTTCGGCGGCACCCTGAGCTTCGGCGCGCTGCGCGTGGCCGGCACCTTCGCCGGGCTGCTGCTGGCCACCGTGCTGGCCCACTTCACGATGGACGGCACGGTGGTGCGGCTGCTGTTGCTGACCGTGTTCTGCCTCGGCTTCCGCCTGCTGACCCAGGTCAACTACGGCCTGGGCGTGGCCTCGCTTACCGGCATGCTGGTGCTGCTGCTGTCGTTCGAAGGCGTGGCGCCGGGCGAGGCGATCGGCGCGCGCATCGAGGCCACCGTGCTCGGCAGCGCGCTGGCGCTGGTCGCCTATGCGCTGTGGCCGACCTGGGAGCGGCGGCACATCCGCGCCACCCTGGCGCAACTGCTGCTGGCCTACCGCGACCACCTCGCCGCGCTGCTGGAGGGCCGCCTGCAGGCGCTGTCGGAAACCCGCGCGGCGGCGCGCACCGCGCGCACCAACGTGCAGGCCTCGATCGAGCGCCTGCGCGGCGAACCGCGGCGCAAGCGCAACCTGCGCGAACTGACGCTGGCCGAATCGGTGCTGGCCAACGGCAACCGCCTGATCCGCGCCTCGCTGGCGCTGGAGGCGGTGCTGCGCGACAGCCCGGCGCTGCCGCCGCTGCCGGAACTGCAGCAGTTCCAGCGCCAGGCGCATGCGGCGCTGACCCAGCTGGCCGACAGCCTGCGCAGCGGCAACGCCCCGGCCCAGGCCAGCCTGCGCACCGACGAACGGCGCCTGGCCGAGGCGCTGGCCGCGCGCCAGGCCGACGCCGCCGATGCCGCGGCCCTGTCCGCGCTGGCCGATACCAGCGACCGCGTCGCCGACAGCGTCGGCACCCTCACCCACCTGCTGCGCGGTGCGATGCTGCCGGCCGCCGCGGGCGCCGACGAAGCGCCGCGCCGCGACCGGTAGACTGTGCCCTCGTCCCGTCACCCGCCGCCGATGAACGACATCCTGACCCGCACCCACGCCACCGCGCTCGACGCCGCCGACCCGCTGCGCGAGCTGCGCCGCGAATTCCTGTTCCCGCAGCACCAGGGCGCCGACCAGGCCTACTTCGTCGGCAACTCGCTGGGCCTGCAGCCGCGCGGCGCTCGCGCCGCGGTGCAGGAGGTGCTGGACAAGTGGTCGACGCTGGCGGTGGAGGGCCACTTCACCGGCGAGACGCAGTGGATGACCTACCACGAGCTGCTCGCCGCGCCGCTGGCGCGGCTGGTCGGCGCGTTGCCGCACGAAGTGGTGGCGATGAACACGCTGACGGTGAACCTGCACCTGCTGATGGTCAGTTTCTACCGCCCCACCCGCGAACGCCCGGCGATCCTGATCGAGGCCGGCGCGTTCCCGTCCGACCAGCACGCGGTGGCCTCGCAACTGCGCTTCCACGGCTTCGATCCGGCCACCGAGCTGATCGAAGTGCGGCCCGACGGCGACGACGGCATCGTGTCGATGGCCGCGATCGAACGCGCCATCGCCGAACACGGCCCGCGCCTGGCGCTGGTGCTGTGGCCGGGCGTGCAGTACCGCACCGGCCAGGCCTTCGACCTGGACGCGATCACGCGGCTGGCGCGCGCGGCCGGCGCGGCGGTCGGCTTCGATCTGGCGCATGCGGTCGGCAACGTCCCGCTGCATCTGCACGACACCGCGCCCGACTTCGCGGTGTGGTGCCACTACAAGTACCTCAACGCCGGCCCCGGCGCGGTCGCCGGCGCCTTCGTCCACGAGCGCCACGGCCACGGCGACACGCCGCGTTTCGCCGGCTGGTGGGGCCACGACAAGCGCACGCGCTTCCAGATGGGGCCGGACTTCGTCGCCGCGCCCGGCGCCGACGGCTGGCAGCTGAGCAATCCGCCGGTCCTGAGCATGGCGCCGCTGCGCGCCTCGCTGGAGCTGTTCGAGCGTGCCGGCCTGCCGGCGTTGCGGTGCAAGTCCCTGCAGCTCACCGGCTACCTGGAAACGCTGATCCGCGCACGCCTGGGCGAGACCTTGCAGATCCTCACCCCCGCCGACCCGGCGCAGCGCGGCTGCCAGCTGTCGCTGCGCGTGGCCGGCGGGCGCGAGCACGGCCGTGCGTTGTTCGAATACCTGCAATCGGTCGGCGTGCTCGGCGACTGGCGCGAACCGGACGTGATCCGGATCAGCCCGGTGCCGCTGTACACCCGCTATCGCGACGTCTACCGCTTCGTCGAGGAAGTGGAAACCTGGGCCGGCGTCTGAGCCGCCCTCTCCTGCGCGGCCGCGGCCGCGCGTCTTGCCGGATTTCTCCTTGAGCGACTCCCCCCGCAGCATCACCCTGATCGGCGCCGGCCTGGCCGGCTCCTTGCTCGCCATCCTGCTCTCGCGCCAGGGCTGGCGCGTCACCGTCTACGAACGCCGCGGCGATCCGCGCATCCAGGACTACGAGCGCGGCCGCTCGATCAACCTGGCCCTGGCCGAACGCGGCCTGCACGCGCTGCGCCAGGCCGGCGCCGACGCCGCGGTGATGGCCAAGGCGGTGATGATGCGCGGGCGCATGGTGCATTTCGCCGACGGCCGCCAGCAGCTGCAGCGCTACGGCCGCGACGACAGCGAGGTGATCTGGTCGGTGCACCGCAACGACCTCAACATCACCCTGCTGCAACTGGCCGAGCAGGCCGGCGCGCGCATCCACTTCTACCGCCGCCTGCACACGGTGGACTTCGACGCCGGCTACGCGCGCTTCATCGACGACCGCGACGACCAGCCGCACGACATCCGCTTCCACAGCATGATCGGCGCCGACGGCGCCGGCTCGGCGCTGCGCGCGGCGATGCAGCGCAAGGCGCCGATGGCCGAGCACACCGAGTTCCTGGACCATTCGTACAAGGAACTGGAGATCCCGCCCAACGCCGACGGCAGCTTCCGCATCGAGGCCAACGCGCTGCACATCTGGCCGCGCGGGCACTACATGTGCATCGCCCTGCCCAACGACGAGGGCACCTTCACCGTCACCCTGTTCCTGCCCAACACCGGCGAGCCCAGCTTCGCCACCACCCGCAACGGCGAGGAGGCGCTGGCGCTGTTCGGGCGCGACTTCGCCGACGCGCTGCCGCTGATGCCGCAACTGGCCGAGCACTGGGAGCAGCATCCGCCGGGCCTGCTCGGCACGCTGCGGTTGCAGCGCTGGCACCTGGACGGGCGCGCGGTGCTGCTCGGCGACGCCGCGCACGCGATGGTGCCCTTCCACGGCCAGGGCATGAACTGCGCGTTCGAGGACTGCGTGGCGCTGGCCGCGCACCTGCAGCGCGAACCGGACCTGGGCCGCGCCTACGCCGCGTTCGAGGCCGAGCGCAAGCCCAACGCCAGCGCGATCCAGCAGATGGCGCTGGAGAACTACATCGAGATGCGCGACCGCGTCGGCGACGCCGGCTTCCTGCTGCAGCGCGAGCTGGAGCAGGCGCTGCAGGCGCGCCACCCGACCCGCTTCGTGCCGCACTACACCATGGTCACCTTCCTGCGTACGCCGTACGCCCTGGCGTTGCAGCGCAGCGAGATCCAGCGCGACATCCTGGTGCAGGCCACGCAGGGCCACCGCGACCTGTCGCGGATCGACTGGGCCTGGCTGCAGCGGATCGTGCACGAGCGCCTGGCGCCGCTGGACGGCGCGCATTGAGCCGATCTGCCTTACCCTGTAGGCGCGGTTCCAGCCGCCACAGGCATTCCCGGTAACGCCTGTCGCGGCTGAAGCCGCTCCCATGCAGGCGGGCCATGCGTCACCCAGGTCCGCCACCACCCACCGCCCACCTCCCGATGCCCGACAGCTTCCTCTTCTACGACCTGGAAACCTTCGGCGCCGATCCGCGGCGCACGCGCATCGCCCAGTTCGCGGCGGTGCGCACCGATGCGCAGCTGAACGTGGTCGAGGAGCCGATCAGCTTCTTCGTGCAACCGGCCGACGACCTGCTGCCCTCGCCGATCGCCACCCTGATCACCGGCATCGCCCCGCAGCAGGCGCGGCGCGACGGAGTCAACGAGGCCGACGCGTTCGCGCGCATCGCCGAGCAGATGGCGCGTCCGCAGACCTGCACGCTGGGCTACAACTCGCTGCGCTTCGACGACGAGTTCGTGCGCCACGGGCTGTTCCGCAATTTCCACGACCCGTACGAGCGCGAGTGGCGCGGCGGCAATTCGCGCTGGGACCTGCTGGACATGCTGCGGCTGATGCACGCGCTGCGTCCGGACGGCATCGTCTGGCCGCAGCGCGAGGACGGCGCCACCTCGTTCAAGCTGGAACAGCTGGCGCTGGCCAACGGCGTGCGCGACGGCGACGCGCACGAGGCGCTGTCGGACGTGTACGCCACCATCGGCATGGCCCGGCATTTCCGCGAGCGCCAGCCGCGGCTGTGGGATTACGCGCTGAAGCTGCGCGACAAACGCTTCTGCGGCGGCCTGCTCGACGTGGTGGCGATGCAGCCGGTGCTGCACGTGTCGATGCGCTACCCGGCCACGCGCCTGTGCGCGGCGCCGGTGCTGCCGCTGGCGCGGCACCCGCGCATCGACAGCCGGGTGCTGGTGTTCGACCTGGAAGGCGACGTCGAACCGCTGCTGCGCTACACGCCCGAGCAGATCGCCGACCGCCTGTACACGCCGCAGGCCGACCTGCCCGAGGGCGAGCAGCGCATCCCGCTGAAGGAAGTGCACCTGAACAAGGCGCCGGCGCTGGTCGCCTGGTCGCACCTGCGCGAGCCCGATTTCGCCCGCCTGCAGATCGATCCGGCGCAGGTCCTGGCCAAGGCCGCGCGCCTGCGCGAGGCCGGGCCGGAGCTGGCCGAGAAGGTCCGCCGCGTGTTCGGCAACGAGCGCGCCTCGGCCCCGGCCGACGTGGATGCCTCGCTGTACGACGGTTTCCTGGCCGACGCCGACAAGCGCGCGATGGCGCAGGTGCGCGCGACCCCGCCGGCGCAGCTGGCGCCGCTGGAAGGCGCCTTCCGCGATCCGCGCCTGCCCGAGCTGCTGTTCCGCTACCGCGCGCGCAACTGGCCGCAGACCCTGTCGATCGTCGAACAAAGCCGCTGGGACGACTACCGGCGGCGGCGTCTGGTCGACGACAGCGGCCTGTCCGAGCTGAATTTCGACGCCTACTACGCGCAGCTCGCCGATTTACGTCTGGCTCATTCCACCGATGCTACTAAGCAGGCCCTGCTCGACCAGCTGGCCGCCTGGGGCAAAGACCTGCAACGCACCCTATGACCACCTACTTCAGCGACGCCAGCTTCAAGTTCCTGCGTGCCCTGGCGCGGCACAACGACAAGACCTGGTTCAACGACAACCGGCACAAGTACGAAGACCACGTGCGCCAGCCGTTCCTGCGCCTGATCACCGACCTGCAGCCGGACCTGGCCCAGGTCAGCGAACACTTCCGTTCCGACCCGCGCGGCGTCGGCGGCTCGTTGTTCCGCATCCATCGCGACGCGCGCTTCTCCCACGACAAGTCGCCGTACAAGACCTGGCAGGGCGCGCGCCTGTTCCACGAGCGGCGCAAGCAGGTGCCGGCGCCGTCGTTCTACATCCACCTGCAGCCGGGCGAGAGCTTCGTCGGCGCCGGCCTGTGGCATCCGGAACCGGACACGCAGCGCAAGGTGCGCCAGTTCATCTTCGACAATCCCGGCAGCTGGAAGGCGGCCGCGCACGCACCCAAGCTGCGCCGCCGCTTCGAACTGGAGCAGACCGAGGTGCTGGTGCGGCCGCCGCGCGGTTTCCCGGCCGAGTTCGAGTTCATCGACGACCTCAAGCACAAGAACTGGGTGTTCTGGCGCCAGCTCGACGACGCCACGATGACCGGGCCGAAGCTGCGTGCGCTGATCGCCGCCGACCTGCAGACGCTGGGGCCGTTCGTGGATTACTTGTGCGCGGCGCTGGATCTGGAATTCTAGTGACGGCACCGTTTCCTGCAGGAGCGGCTTCAGCCGCGACGGGCGTTGTCGGTATGCCTGTCGCGGCTGAAGCCGCTCCTACAAAAGCTTGCCACCCGGGAGACACGCGATGAAGAAATGGCTGGCCTTGCTGTTCCTCGCCCTGCTCGCGCTCGGCGGCTACGTCGTCGCCGGGCCGTACCTGGCGATCCGCGGCATCAGCCAGGCGCTGGAACAGCGCGACGCGGCGGCGCTGGAGCGCTACGTCGACTTCCCTACCCTGCGGGTCAACCTGAAGGCGCAGGTCGACGATGCGCTGCTGCGCCGCGCGGGACCGGACCTGCAGGCCGGCCTGTTCGGAGGCGCGCTGCTGTCGCTGGCCGGCAGCGTCGGCGGCATGGGCGTGGACGCGATGGTCACCCCGGCCGGGATCGGCGCGCTGCTGCAGGGCGATGCGCTGTGGAAGCGCGCCCGCGGCGACACCGTCGGCGGCGACACCTACGCCGCGCCGCGCCCGGTCCAGCCGCTGCGGCAGGCCGAGCACCGCTTCGAATCGACCTCGCGCTTCGTCGCCACCCTCCACACCGACGACGGCACCGCCGTGCCGTGCGTGTTCACCCGCGACGGGCTGCGCTGGAAGCTCAGCAACATCCTGCTGCCGTTGTAGAGCCGCGCGGCGTGGCCTAGCCCAGCCGCGACATCGGCGTGTCGGTCCGGCTCCGCGGGTCGCGACTGAAGTCGCTCCTACAGGGGCTTGCGGCACGCGGGCTGGGCGCACTGTGGGAGGGACTTCAGTCCCGACTGCTCAATGCATCGGCTCCGACAAGGTTCCGACGCCATGCCGATATCCGGCTCCGCTCGTCGCGACTGAAGTCGCTCCTACAGGGGCTTGCGTCAAGCCGGCTGGGTGCACTGTGGGAGGGACTTCAGTCCCGACTGCTCAATGTGTCCGCCCGACAAGGCACTGACGCCATGGCAGTGTCCGGCTCCGCGCGTCGCGAGTGAAGTCGCTCCACAGGGGCTTGCGGCAGGGCGCAGGGGGCGCACCGCTCAGCGGCGCCAGGCGGTCGCCTCGAACGCCTGCTGCAGGCGCTGGAACGCAGGGCGCAGCTGCCAGCGCGCGGACCACGGCAGGCGCGCCAGCGCAGCGCGCGCATCCAGCGCCTGCACGTCGCCGGTCCAGGCGAATACCACATGGTTGTCCATCTCCGGCTCGTCCAGGCGCAGCACGCGGCCGCCGAAGCTCTTGCGCAGGTGCGCCAGGTGCTGGCGGGTGTCGGTGTCGTACAGGTTCACCGCCAGCACGCCGCCGGGCGCCAGCGCGGCGTGGCAGTCGTCGTAGAAGCCGCGGGTGCGCAGCGCCGCGGGGATGCCGTCGGCGTCGTAGGCGTCGAGCAGCAGCAGGTCGTAGCGGCCGCGGCGCTGCGGCAACAGCTGCGCGCCGTCGCCGTGCAGCGCCTGGAAGCGCGCGTCGTCGGCCGGGATGTGGAAGGCCGCGCGCAGCGCCAGCACGTCGGCATCGGCCTCGATCGCCTCGATCCGCGCCTGCGGCAGGTGCCGATAACAGAACTTGGCCTGCGAGCCGCCGCCCAGGCCGACGATGCCGACGCACCGCGGATCCGGGCGCAGCAGCAGCGCGCCGAGCATGCTGCGGGTATAACCCACGTGCAGCACGTGCGGCCACCAGGTGTGCATCCGGCTCTGCGTCACTTCGCCCTTGAACTGCAGGCTGGTGTAGCGCCAGCCGCGCTCCACGTAGGGCCGCCCCGGACGCACGGCGCCCGCCTCGGAGCGGTCCGGCCGCAGCAGCCGGCGCAACGTGGCCCAGCGGCCGCCGCCGCTGCCGGACGCCGCGCTCACGGCTTGGCGATGAGGTTGGCCACGCCGTGCGGCACGTGCCCGGCGGCCACGCGCTCGCGCGCGGCGCTGTCGATGTTGTGCTGCGAATCGTCGAAGAAGATGTCGGCGCCGAACGCCTGCAGGAACGGCCCCTTGTGGCGGCCGCCGAGGAACAGCGCCTCGTCCAGGCGCACGCCCCACTCGCGCAGCGTGCGGATCACCCGCTCGTGCGCCGGCGCCGAGCGCGCGGTGACCAGCGCGGTGCGGATCGGCGAGGCCTCGCCGGCGGGGAACGCGGACTGCAGGGCATGCAGCGCGGACAGGAAGTTGCGGAACGGCCCGCCGGTCAGCGGCTCGCGCGCGTTCTCGCGCTCGTAGCGGCCGAACGCCTCCACCCCCTGCTCGCGCGAGAAACGCTCGCCCTCGTCGCCGAAGATCACCGCGTCGCCGTCGAAGGCGATGCGCAGCTGGGTGGACAGGCGTTCGGAATCGATCGCCCCGGCCGCCGCGGCCGCCTCCTGCGCGCGCTCGCCCGGCGGCTTGGGCAGGATCGTCGCCGCGGCGATGCCGTGGCTGAGCGCGCGCCGCACCGAGTCCGGATTGGCCGACAGGAACAGGTCGGTGCCGAACGGCTTGACGTAGGGCCAGGTCGGTTCGCCCGAGGTGAAGGTGGCGCGGACGATGCCCAGCCCGTAGTGCTGGATCGAATTGAAGATGCGCAGCCCGGTGTCGGCGGAATTGCGCGACAGCAGGATCACCTCCACCGGCGGCGTCTCCGGCGGCGTGCCCTGGTTCAACGCCAGCAGCTTGCGCACCACCGGGAACGCCACGCCCGGCGCGAGCACGTCGTCCTCGCGCTCGCGCTGATACGCGCTGTACGCGTCCACGCCCTGCTGCTCGAACAGCGCGTGGCCCTCCTCCAGATCGAACAGGGCGCGCGAGGTGATCGCGACGGTCAGCAGGCGGGGGGCGTTGTCGGACATTTGGGCGGGGATTCGGGATTGGGGATTCGGGATTGGCAACAGCGGCTTGCTGGATCGGACTTGTTGGGATCGGAGATCGGGGATTGGAAAAGCGGCTTGCTGGCGGGACGCAAGAGAGAGCGCATCGGAGCAGCAGACCCGCTGTTGCGAATCCCCAATCCCGACGCACCAATCCCCGCCTCACACCATGAATTGCTCGCTCAAGATCCGCTCCTCCAGATTGTGCTCCGGATCGAACAGCAACGTGACCAGGCGGTCGCGCGATTCGCGGATGGTGACTTCGACCACGTCGCGGGTCTCGTGCGAGTCGGCGGTGACGCTGACCGGGCGCTTGTAGTGGTCGAGCACGCGCAGGCGCACTTCGGTATCGGCCTTGAGGATCGCGCCGCGCCAGCGCCGCGGGCGGTACGGGGCGATCGGGGTCAGCGCCAGGGTGTGCGAGCCCAGCGGCAGGATCGGGCCGTGCGCCGAGGAGTTGTACGCGGTGCTGCCGGCCGGCGTGGCCACCATCACCCCGTCGCAGATCAGTTCGTCGACCCGGGTCTGGCCGTTGAGGTCGATGCTGACGTGCGCAGCCTGGCGCGTCTGCCGCAGCAGCGATACTTCGTTGTAGGCCAGCGAGCCGGTGGTGGTGCCGGACTCGGTCTGCGCCAGCATCTCCAGCGGCCGCAGCTTGGCCGGCTCGGCCTGCGCCAGGCGCACGGCGAGGTCGTCGTCGCGGAACTGGTTCATCAGGAACCCGACCGTGCCCAGCTTCATGCCGAACACCGGCTTGCCCAGGCCGCCGTGGCGATGCAGCGTCTGCAGCATGAAACCGTCGCCGCCGAGCGCGCACAGCACGTCGGCGTCGGCCGGCGCGTGGTCGCCGTAACGCGCGATCAGCTGATCGCGCGCCTGCAGCGCAGGCGGCGCGCTGCTGGCAAGAAAACAGATACGGGGAGCGGAAGGCAGCACGGAAGCATTCATGGCCCCGATCATACCCGGCGCGCCGTTACCGGCGCGCGCGGCCCCGCACACCGGGCCGCGCTCGTGCGCCATTGCGCGTCTGCGCGGCGTACCGGCCGACAACGGTCCGATGGCCTGCGCCGCGTGTTCGGCCGGGCAGTCTGCGCTCCATCGATACCGCCAGCGCTATCGCCCGGACATGTAATCGTTGTGGACGGTGCGCGCGGCCTGTTCCTGCATTTCCTGCCGTACCGGCGCCGGCAGAACGCCGCTCAGGCTTGCCCGGAGCCGGTCGGCCAGCTCCACGGACTGGATGTCGCCCACGCTTTCGCGCTGGCGCGCATCGGCCAGGCACAACCAGTACCACGCGCGCGGCAGGTCCCTGCACGCCTCCGGGCCGCAGGCCTGTATCCAGGCCAGCTCGGGCTCCCAGCCAGCCCCCTCGCGCCAGCCAGGGCTGCCCCATTGCGCCAGCAGCGCGGCGTGATCCGGTTCGGTGCCCACCCCCAGAAAACGACGCCGGCCGTATTCCCGTTGCGCGAGGCTGTAGCGGTTGTCCAGCCAGGTACGGGCATAGACCGCGCGCTTCAACGCGGCCAGGGCCGCTGCCTGCTCGCCGTTGCCGTCCAGATGCAGAAACAGCGCATACGCGGCATCGCCGAAGGATTTTTTTGACAGCGCCCGCAACGGCGCCAGCTTGCCTTGCCGTGCTTCGTGCAGCGCGCGCTCCAGCCGCACGCCCAGCGAGGGCCGCCGGGCCTGGATCACGATCAGCAGCAGGGCGATGGCGAGGATGGCAAGATAGATCACGGTCTTTTTCCGGCAGAGCCGCTGCAAGCGCGGCGAACGGCCATGCGCCGAACCGGATGGACCGGCGCGACGGCGCATGCCCCACATCGGGAGCGTGGCGTCGGCACCGAAGAGCGCCGCTGGCTTGCGACCAGCGGCCTCTGAGGCAAAGTCCCCTTGGCGAAGGGGGCGCGGCGTCGGCTGCAGGGACTGGGCGCCGTAGCCGACGCCTGCAACGTTCGGTCAGGCCCGCGGCGCGGACCTGACCGCGGGGTCAGACCCCGTGCGCCGCAAGCTGCCCGAGCCGCTGCACCGCGACCGACACGGTCGGGTAGTCCAGCGTCTTCTGCGCCGCCAGTTCCTGCAGCATGTTCAAGGTGAAGCGCAGGCTGCTGTCGTCGCGCTGCAGCCAGTGCTGCACCTTGGCCTCGGCATTGGCGCCCGGCAACGCCAGCGCCTGGCCGGCCAGCGCGCTGTGGTGCTTGGCCAGTTCGTCGCGCAGCACGCCACGGGCCACCGCGTGCCAGCGGCCGTTGACCTCCAGCGCGTCGATCTGCTCGAACAGCCACGGCAGCTGCAGGGCCTCGCCGAGGCGGAAGTGCACCTTCGACACCTCCACCGGCTTGAGCTTGCGGGTGCGCGCCATCTCGATGATGTCGAACGCCGGCTCCAGGAAGCGCAGTTCCGACAGCTGCTGCGCCAGCGCCGGCGGCAGGCCCTTGTCCTGCCATTCCTGCACCAGCGCCTCGTACAGCGGGCGCTGCGCGTCCGGCAGCACGCCGGAGGCCACGCGGATGTCGTTGAACGGCTCGTGGTAGCGGTCCACCGCCGCGGTGATGCCCGGCATCGGGCCGGGACGGAACAGCAGCCAGCGCACGAACGCGCGCTGCAGCTTCCAGATCACTTCCAGCGCATCGATCTGCACCGACTCGGGCACCTGCCCGTCCAGCGCGTCGATTTGCGTCCACAGCGCGCGCGCGTCCAGCGTCTCGCGGCTGATCGTGTACGCCTTGGCCACCTCGCCGATGCTGCGCCCGGTGTCTTCCTGCATGCGCATCAGGAAGGTCGCGCCCATGCGGTTGATGGTGGTGTTGGTGACCGCGGTGGCGATGATCTCGCGCTTGAGGCGGTGCCGCTCCATCGCATCGGCGTACTTCTTCTGCAGCGGCTGCGGGAAGTAGCGCTGCAGCTCCTTGGACAGGTACGGGTCCTCGGGGATGTCCGATTCCAGCAGCTGCTGGAACGCTACCAGCTTGGAGTAGGACAGCAGCACAGCAAGCTCCGGCCGGGTCAGGCCCTGGCCGCGCGCCTTGCGCGCGGAGATCTCCGCGTCCGAGGGCAGGTATTCGATCTGCCGGTCGAGCAGGCCCTGCGCTTCCAGGGTGCGGATGAAGTGCTGCTTGGAGCCCAGGCGCTTGGCGCTCATCCGCTCCATCAGGCTCAGCGCCTGGTTCTGTCGGATGTTGTCCCACAGCACCAGCTCGGCGACCTCGTCGGTCATCGACGCCAGCAGCGTGTTGCGCGCCTCCACGCTCAGCTTCTTCGCCTGCACCACGTCGTTGAGCAGGATCTTGATGTTGACCTCGTGGTCGGAGGTGTCCACGCCGGCGGAGTTGTCGATGAAGTCGGTGTTGAGCAGCACCCCGACCTGCGCGGCCTCGATGCGGCCGAGCTGGGTCAGGCCCAGGTTGCCGCCCTCGCCGACGATCTTGCAGCGCAACTCGCCGCCGTTGACGCGCAGGCCGTTGTTGGCGCGGTCGCCGACATCGGCATGGGTCTCGCTGGCGGCCTTGACGTAGGTACCGATGCCACCGTTCCAGAACAGGTCCACCGGCGCCTTGAGGATCGCGTTCATCAGCTCGTTCGGCGAGAGCTGCTTGACGCTCGCTTCCAGGCCCAGCGCCTCGCGCACCGGCGCGCTGATCTCGATCGACTTGAGCGTGCGCGGATAGATGCCGCCGCCGGCGCTGATCAGCTTGGCGTCGTAGTCGGCCCAGCTGGAGCGCGGCAGCTTGAACAGGCGCTCGCGCTCGGCGAACGAGGCGGCCGCGTCCGGGTTCGGGTCCAGGAAGATGTGGCGGTGGTCGAACGCGGCCAGCAGGCGGATGTGCCGCGACAGCAGCATGCCGTTGCCGAACACGTCGCCGGACATGTCGCCGATGCCGACCACGCTGAAGTCCTCGCTCTGGCAGTCGCGGCCCAGCGCGCGGAAGTGGCGCTTGACCGATTCCCAGGCGCCGCGCGCGGTGATGCCCATGCCCTTGTGGTCGTAGCCGACCGAGCCGCCGGAGGCGAACGCGTCGCCCAGCCAGAAGCCGTGGTCCAGCGCCAGCCCGTTGGCGATGTCGGAGAACGTGGCGGTGCCCTTGTCGGCGGCGACCACCAGGTACGGATCGTCCTGGTCGTGGCGCACCACCTGCGGCGGCGGCACGATCTTGCCGCCGACGATGTTGTCGGTGATGTCGAGCAGGCCCTGGATGAACAGCTTGTAGCAGGCGATGCCCTCGGCCAGCACCGCGTCGCGGTCGCCGCCGGCGGGCGGGCGCTTG
Source organism: Xanthomonas sp. AM6 (assembly GCF_025665335.1). Taxonomy (NCBI): domain Bacteria; kingdom Pseudomonadati; phylum Pseudomonadota; class Gammaproteobacteria; order Lysobacterales; family Lysobacteraceae; genus Xanthomonas; species Xanthomonas sp. AM6. The sequence continues at coordinate 2,185,256 of NZ_CP106869.1, read as the reverse complement.
CAGAAGAAGCCGCCCTTGGCGCCGACCGGCACGATCACCGTGTTCTTGACCATCTGCGCCTTGACCAGGCCCAGCACCTCGGTGCGGAAATCCTCGCGCCGGTCCGACCAGCGCAGGCCGCCGCGCGCCACCGCGCCGAAGCGCAGGTGCACGCCTTCCACGCGCGGGCCGTACACGAAGATCTCGCGGTACGGGCGCGGCTTGGGCAGCTCCGGCACCTTGGCCGAATCGAGCTTGAAGCTGATGCAGTGGCCCGGGCCGCCGTCCTTGCCGGTCTGGTAGTAGCTGGTGCGCAGGGTCGCCTCGATCACGCCCTTGAAGCTGCGCAGGATGCGGTCCTCGTCGAGGCTGGCGACCTGGTCGAACAGCTTCAGCAGCGCCGCGTTGGCCGCCTCCAGCTGCGCGTCGCGGTTGCCGCGGCGCGCGTCGATCACCGGTTGCAGCGCCTTCAGCGCGGCCTCGTCGCCGCCGGCCAGCAGGGTCAGCTGCGCCGCCAGCGCGGCCTGGCCGTCGGCGATCTGCGCCTTGCTCTCGTTGCCGGTGGCCGGGTCGAAGCGCGCTTCGAACAGTTCCACCAGCAGCCGCGCCAGCAGCGGATAGCGGCTGCAGGTCTCTTCCACGTAGGCCTGCGAGAACGGCACGCCGGTCTGCAGCAGGTACTTGCAGTAGCCACGCAGGATCGCCACCTGGCGCCAGCCCAGGCCGGCGCCGACGATCAGCCGGTTGAAGCCGTCGTTCTCGGCGTCGCCGCGCCAGATGCGCACGAACGCCTCGCACAGCGGCGCATCGGCGCGCTCCACGTCGATGCTGCCGGCCAGCGGCTCCACCTCGAAGTCCTGGATGTACAGCACGGTGCCGTCCACGGTGAGCCGGTATGGGCGCTCGGAGATCACCCGCAGGCCCAGGTTCTCCATCATCGGCAGCACGTCCGACAGCGGCAGGTCGTCGCGCTGGCGGTACAGCTTCAGCCGCAGGCTGTCGGCGCCGTCGCGGCGCAGCGCCTGCAGGCTCAGGTGCAGGTCGTCGGGGCCGCGCAGCGCGGCCAGGCGCTCGACGTCGCGCGCGGCGATCTGCGCGGTGGATTCCTCGATGTAGCCGGCCGGCAGCGCGCGGCCGTAGCTGGCCGACAGGCGCAGCCCGTCGCGCTCGCCGCGGCTGGCGACCAGCGCCTCGCGCAGGTCGTCCTGCCAGTTGCGCAGCAGGTGCGCCAGGCGCGATTCCAGCTCGGTGGTATCGAATTCCAGCGCCTCGCCAGGCTTGGGCCGCACGATCAGGTGCAGCTGCGCCAGCGGCGATTCGCCCAGCACCACGCTGGAGTCGATGTACTCGCCGTGCAGCGCGTCCTTCAGCAGCGCCTCGATGCGCAGGCGCACGTCGGTGTTGAAGCGTTCGCGCGGGATGTAGACCAGCGCGGAGATGAAACGGCCGTACTTGTCGCGGCGCAGGAACAGGCGGCTGCGCACCCGTTCCTGCAGGCCGAGGATGCCCATCGCGGTGCGGTACAGCTCTTCCTCGTTGGATTGGAACAGCTCCTCGCGCGGCAGCGTCTCCAGGATGTGGCGCAGCGCCTTGCCGCTGTGGCTGCTGGGGGTCAGCCCGGACTTGCGCATCACGTAGTCGTAGCGCTCGCGCACCAGCGGGATCTCCCACGGCCGGCGGTTGTAGGCGCTGGAGGTGAACAGGCCGAGGAAACGCTGCTCGGCGACGATGCGGCCCTTGGCGTCGAACTCCAGCACGCCGATGTAGTCCATGTAGCCGCTGCGGTGCACCCGCGAGCGCGCATTGGTCTTGGTCAGGATCAGCGCGTCCTTGATCCCGGACTCGCTCAGGCCGTGCGCGGCCAGCGTGCGCACCGGCCGCGCCGGCGACTTGTCGTGGCCGCGCAGCAGGCCCAGGCCGCTGTCCTCCAGCGGCGCCAGCACGTCTTCGCCGCCCTGCTTCTCGACCCGGTACTCGCGGTAGCCGAAGAAGGTGAAATGGTCGGCTGCGGCCCAGCGCAGGAATTCCTGCGCCTCGCGCCGGCCCTTGTCGTCCACCGGCAGGCGCCGCGTGGTCAGGTCGTCGGCCAGCGCCAGCATCTTCTCGCGCATGCCGCTCCAGTCGCGGACGATGTTGCGCACCTCGCCGAGGATGCGCTGGATCGCCGCGTCCACCCGCGGCATGTCCTCCGGCGGCTGGCGGTCGATCTCCAGCAGCATCAGCGATTCCGGCTTGCCCTCGCCCACCGCCTCCAGCTTGCCGCCCTTGTCGCGGCTCATGCGCAGCACCGGGTGGCCGAGCACGTGCACGCCGATGCCCAGTTCCGACAGCGCCATGCTCACCGAGTCCACCAGGAACGGCATGTCGTCGTTGACGATCTGCAGCACCGTGTGCGAGGACTCCCAGCCGTCTTCCTTCAGGCTCGGGTTGAACACCCGCACGTTGACCGTGCCCGGCTTGCGCCTGCGCGCGAACTCCAGCGTCGAGGCCGCCAGCGCCGCCCATTCCTGCGCGCTGTGGTGGGGGAACTCGTCCTCCTCCATGCGCCGGTAGAACTCCTCGGCGAACGCCTGCGCCTCGGCCTGGCGCGCGCTCGGGTAGCGCTTGCGCAGCGCCGCGTACACCGGCTCCAGACTGAAACCGGCAGCGGCGGCAGCCGGCGCCGCGTCGATCACGCGCGCATTGGCGTCCGCGCGCGCAGCGCCGCGCTTGCCGGCGGCCGGCGCGGCCGGGGCCTTCTTGAGCGCAGGCCGGGAGGGCGTCTTGGGCGTGGGCAGAGCGGACTTGGAAGCGGGCTTGGACGCGGACTTGCTGGAGGATCCGGCCGAGGACGTGCGGGAACGGGAAGCGGCTTGTTTGGGTTTCATGACGGGAGCAACAACGATGCTCGATGGGAAAGCCGGAATTGTACCGGGGGCGCGTTCAACTACCTTGCTGCATGGCGCAAACCGGAGCCCGGCGCGCGCCGACGCGCCATATCGCGCAAAGTCGCGGCGCGCCCTCCTCACGCCGCCATAACCTGGGCCCGCGGAGCGTCGCCGCTGTCGCGCCTTGTCGCGATCGGCGCGCTCCTGTCAAGGCTGTTCCAATTCTAAACTGGACGGTATAGTCCACATTCGATGAGCACCTCCCCCGCCCCCGCCTCCCTGCGTCAGGCGCGCGATCAGCGCGTGTACGACGCCGTGCGCGAACTGCTGGCAGAGGAAGGCATGCGCCTGAGCATGGACGCGGTGGCGGCCCGCGCTGGCTGTTCCAAGCAGACCCTGTACAGCCGCTACGGCAGCAAGCAGGACCTGCTGCAGCGGGTGTTGCAGAACCACATGGAACTGAGCATCACCCACCTGGGCCCGGCGCAGGGCGACCTGCGCGGCAGCCTGCTGCGCTTCGCCTGCGAGCACCTGGAGCAGCTGTCCGAGCCGCGCGTGCTGCAGAGCTCCCAGCTGATCGCCGCCGAATCGCGGCATTTCCCCGACGAAGCCCGCGCCCTGTTCCGCGACAGCGCGCAGGCGCTGATGCACAGCCTGAGCGAGCGCCTGCAGCTGGCGATCGCCGCCGGCCAGTTGCGGCATGACGATCCGCACTTCATGGCCGAACTGCTGTTGAGCATGATCGTCGGCATGGATTTCGAGCGGCAGCGCTTCCACACCGCCCATCGCAGCGATGCCGCCGCGCAGCGCGCCTGGGCCGAATTCGCCGTCGACAGTTTTCTGCGCGCGTTCGCCGCACGCCCTTCCCTTTCGTTTTCAACACCAGACCGGAGTACCACCCGATGACCTCCCCGTTGCGTTCCCTCGCCCTGGCCTGCGCCGTCGTGGTGGTGTTGGCGTCCTGCAAGAAGAAAGAGGAACAGCAGGCCATGCCGCCGCCGGAAGTCGGCGTGCTGGAAGCCAAGCCGCAGTCGCTGCCGCTGCAGCGCGAACTGGTCGGGCGCCTGTCCGCATACCGCAGCGCCGACGTGCGCGCGCGCGTGGCCGGGGTGCTGGAGAAGCGCCTGTACACCGAAGGCACCGACGTGAAGGAGGGCCAGCCGCTGTTCCAGATCGATCCGGCGCCGCTGCGCGCCTCGCTGGCCTCGGCGCAGGGCCAGCTGGCCGCGGCCGAGGCGACCTACGCCAACGCCAAGGTCGCCGCCTCCCGCGCGCGCAGCCTGGCCCCGCAGTCCTACGTGTCCAAGTCCGACCTGGACGCCGCCGAAGCCACCGAGCGCACCTCGGCCGCGTCGGTGCAGCAGGCGCGCGCGGCGGTGGAATCGGCGCGCATCAACCTGGGCTACGCCACCGTCACCGCGCCGATCTCCGGCCGCGCCGGCAAGCAGCAGGTCACCGAAGGCGCGCTGGTCGGCCAGGGCGACACCACGCTGCTGACCACGATCGACCAGCTCGACCCGCTGTACGTGAACTTCTCGATGAGCTCGGACGAAATGGCGCAGCTGCGCCAGGCGCAGGCGCAGGGCAACGTGGCGCTGAACGCGGAAGGCAAGTCGACCGTGCAGGTCAAGCTCGGCGACGGCAGCACCTACGCCCAGTCCGGCACCCTGGACTTCTCCGACACCGCGGTCGACCCGAGCACCGGCTCGGTGACCCTGCGCGCGCTGTTGCCGAACCCGGACCGCGTGCTGCTGCCCGGCGCGTTCGTGACCTTCGCCGCCAACCTGGGCCAGCGCAACAACGCCTTCCTGATCCCGCAGGAAGCGATCCTGCGCGACGCCAAGGGCGCCTATGCGCTGGTGGTCGGCAAGGACGGCAAGGTGGGGCGCAAGGACGTGGTCACGGTCGGCCAGCAGGAGGGCAAGTGGATCATCACCTCCGGCCTGCAGGCCGGCGACCAGGTGATCGTCAGCGGCCTGCAGAAGGCCAAGGAAGGAACCCCGGCCAAGGCCACGCCGTGGACGCCGGGCGGCGCGCCGGGCCAGGGCGCTGGCGCGCCGCAAGGCCAGCAAGGCCAGGCCGCAGCGCCGCAGGGCCAGGCCGCCGCCCAACCGCAGGGCGCAGCGACCGGCGACACGCCGGCCGCCGCGGCCGATTCCAAGCCCGAGCAGCAGTAACGGACCCCCGCCATGCCTAAGTTCTTCATCGAACACCCGGTCTTCGCCTGGGTGGTGGCGATCCTGATCTCGCTCAGCGGCGTGATCGCCATCCTCAACCTGGGCGTCGAGTCCTATCCTTCGATCGCCCCGCCGCAGGTCACGGTCACCGCGACCTACCCCGGCGCCAGCGCCAGCACCACCGAGCGCGCGGTCACCCAGGTCATCGAGCAGCAGCTCACCGGTATCGACCACCTGCTGTACTTCAACTCCTCGTCGTCCTCCAGCGGCACCGCCACCATCACCCTGACCTTCGAGACCGGCACCAACGCCGACATCGCGCAGGTGCAGGTGCAGAACAAGGTGTCGCTGGCGACGCCGCGCCTGCCCTCGGAAGTGACCGCGCAGGGCGTGGTGGTGGCCAAGGCCAACGCCGGCTTCCTCGCCGTGTTCGCGCTGCGCTCGGAGAACCCGTCGGTCGACCGCGACGCGCTCAACGACATCGTCGGCTCGCGCGTGCTGGAGCAGATCTCGCGCGTGCCCGGCGTCGGCAGCACCCAGCAGTTCGGCGCCGAATACGCGATGGACATCTGGCTCAACCCGGAGAAGCTGCAGGGTTACCACATGTCCGCGACGGACGTGTACAACGCCATCAGCGCGCAGAACGTGCAGTTCGCGGCCGGCTCGATCGGCTCGGATCCGGCCCCGACCGGGCAGTCGTTCACCGCCACGGTCTCGGCCGAGGGCCGCTTCAGCTCGCCCGAGCAGTTCGAGAACATCATCCTGCGCGCGGACGGCAACGGCACCGTGGTGCGGCTGAAGGACGTGGCGCGGGTGGCGTTCGGCCCGACCAGCTTCGGCTTCGACACCCAGTACAACGGCAAGCCCACCGGCGCGTTCGCGATCCAGCTGCTGCCCGGCGCCAACGCGCTGAGCGTGTCCGAGGCGGTCAAGGCCAAGATGGACGAACTGCAGCCCAGCTTCCCGCAGGGCGTGAGCTGGTTCACCCCGTACGAGAGCACCACCTTCGTGCGCATCTCGATCGAGGAAGTGGTCAAGACGCTGATCGAGGCGATCGTGCTGGTGTTCCTGGTGATGCTGGTGTTCCTGCAGAACTTCCGCGCCACCATCATCCCCACCCTGGTGATCCCGGTCGCGCTGCTGGGCACCTTCCTGGGCATGTGGCTGATCGGCTTCACCATCAACCAGCTGACCCTGTTCGCGATGGTGCTGGCGATCGGCATCGTGGTCGACGACGCGATCGTGGTGATCGAGAACGTCGAACGCATCATGTCCGACGAGCACCTGGCGCCGAAGGCGGCCACGCAGAAGGCGATGACCCAGATCACCGGCGCGGTGGTGGCGATCACCGTGGTGCTGGCGGCGGTGTTCATCCCCTCGGCGATGCAGCCCGGCGCAGCCGGCGCGATCTACAAGCAGTTCGCGATCACCATCGCCATGTCGATGGGCTTCTCGGCGTTCCTGGCGCTGAGCTTCACCCCGGCGTTGTGCGCGGCGTTCCTGAAGCCGACCCACAACGACAACCCGAACTGGGTCTACCGCAACTTCAACAAGTACTACGACAAGCTCGCCACCCGCTATGTCGGCGCGGTCGGCGGCACCATCCGCCGCGCGCCGCGCTGGATGGCGGTGTTCGCGTTGCTGGTGGTGCTGTGCGGCTTCCTGTTCACGCGCATGCCGGGCAGCTTCCTGCCCGAGGAAGACCAGGGCTTCGCGCTGGCGATCGTGCAGCTGCCGCCGGGCGCGACCAAGGCGCGCACCAACGAGGTGTTCACGCAGATGCGCGGCATCCTCGGCAAGCAGGACGCGGTGGAAGGCATGCTGCAGATCGCCGGCTTCAGCTTCCTGGGCCGCGGCGAGAACGTCGGCATGGGCTTCATCCGGCTCAAGCCATGGGCCGACCGCGACGTCACCGCCGCGGACCTGATCGGGCAGCTCAACGGCGCCTTCTACGGCATCAAGGGCGCGCAGATCTTCGTGGTCAACCTGCCCACGGTGCAGGGCCTGGGCCAGTTCGGCGGCTTCGACATGTGGCTGCAGGACCGCACCGGCGCCGGCGAAGAAGCGTTGTTGCAGGCGCGCAACATCCTGCTCGGCAAGGCCGCCGCGCGCCAGGATGCCCTGGCCGGCGTGCGCCCCAACGGCCTGGAGAACGCCCCGCAGCTGCAGCTGAGCGTGGACCGCGTGCAGGCGCAGTCGATGGGCCTGTCGGTCAGCGACATCTACCAGTCGATCCAGATGATGCTGGCGCCGGTGTACGTCAACGACTTCTTCTACGAGGGCCGCATCAAGCGCGTCAACCTGCAGGCCGACGCGCCGTACCGCACCGGCCCGGAGTCGCTGCGCAACTTCTACGTGCCCAGCAGCAGCGCCACCGACAGCAACGGCCTGCCGCAGATGATCCCGCTGAGCACGGTGGTGAAGTCGGACTGGATCTACAGCTCGCCGTCGCTGAGCCGCTACAACGGCTATTCGGCGGTCAACGTGGTCGGCAACCCGGCCCCGGGCGGCAGTTCCGGCCAGGCGATGAGCGCGATGGAGGAGATCGTCAACAACGACCTGCCGCCGGGCTTCGGCTTCGACTGGAGCGGCATGTCTTACCAGGAGATCATCGCCGGCAACACCGCCACGCTGCTGCTGGTGCTGTCGATCGTGGTGGTGTTCCTGTGCCTGGCGGCGCTGTACGAGAGCTGGTCGATCCCGGTGTCGGTGCTGCTGGTGGTGCCGATCGGCGTGCTCGGCGCGATCACCTTCTCGCTGCTGCGCGGCCTGCCGAACGACATCTACTTCAAGATCGGCCTGATCACGGTGATCGGCCTGGCGGCGAAGAACGCGATCCTGATCGTGGAATTCGCGGTGGAGCAGCGCGCGGCCGGCAAGACCCTGCGCGAGGCGGCCACCGAGGCGGCGCACCTGCGCTTCCGCCCGATCCTGATGACCTCGTTCGCGTTCATCCTCGGCGTGCTGCCGATGGCGATCTCCACCGGCGCCGGCGCCAACGCGCGCCACTCGATCGGCACCGGCGTGATCGGCGGCATGGTGTTCGCCACCGTGCTCGGCGTGCTGTTCATCCCGCTGTTCTTCGTGGTGGTGCGGCGCATGCTCGGCGACAAGCTGGACGAGCCGTCGAAGGAATACGCGGCGCTGCAGCAGGAAGGGCAGTCGCGGAACCAGCCGGATCGGTGAGGGCCGGGATTGGGGATTCGTCAGGAATCCCCGGTCCTTGAGCGCCGCGCAATTCCTGATGCAAACAAAAAAGCGGCCTTGACGGCCGCTTTTTTGTTTTATCGGTCAGCAATGCCTGCCGCAGTGCGGGTCCGATTCCCGATTCCCGATTCCCTACTCCCAGCTCTTCAGCGCAGCCCGGTCTCGTTGCGGGCGATCACCAGGCGCTGGATCTCAGACGTGCCTTCGTAGATCTCGGTGATCTTGGCGTCGCGGAAGTAGCGCTCCAGCGGCATTTCCTTCGAATAGCCCATGCCGCCGTGGATCTGCACCGCCTGGTGGGTGATCCACATCGCCGCCTCGGAGGCGGTCAGCTTGGCTACCGAGGCCTCGGTGGTGAAGCGCTGGCCCTGCCCCTTCACCCACGCCGCGCGCAGCGTCAGCAGCAGTGCCGCGTCGAGCTTGCACTTCATGTCGGCGATCTTGGCCTGGGTCATCTGGAACGCGCCGATCGGCGAGCCGAACGCCTTGCGCTCCTTCACGTAGTCCAGCGTGGCCTGGTAGGCGGCGCGGGCGATGCCGATGGCCTGCGAGGCGATGCCGATGCGGCCGGCGTCGAGCACGCTCATCGCGATCTTGAAGCCCTCGCCCGGCGCGCCCAGGATCTCGTCCGGGGTCGCCACGTAGTCCTGGAATTCGATCTCGCAGGTGGCCGAGGCGCGGATGCCGAGCTTGGGCTCGGTCTTGCCGCGGTGGAAGCCGGGCTTGTCGGTGTCCACGACGAACGCGGTGATGCCGCGCGAGCCCTGCTCCGGGTCGGTGACCGCGAACAGCACGATGTACTTGGCGACCGGGCCGGAGGTGATCCAGCTCTTCTTGCCGTTGATCACGAAGCTGCCGTCGTCCTGGCGGACGGCGCGGCAGCGCATCGCGGTGGCGTCGGAGCCGGACTGCGGCTCGGTCAGCGCGAACGCGCCGATCTGGCTGCCGTCGGCGATCGCGCGCACGTACGTCTGCTTCTGCGCCTCGTTGCCGTTCTTCAGGATGCCGGCGCAGAACAGCGAGTTGTTGACCGACATGATGGTGGAATGGGCCGCGTCGCCGGCGGCGATCTCGACCATCGCCAGCACGTAGGAGATCGGGTCCATCCCCGCGCCGCCGTATTCCTCGGGCACCTCGATGCCCATCAGCCCGTTCTCGCCGAGCAGGCGGATGTTCTCCAACGGGAACTCGCCGGTGCGGTCGTGGTGCTCGGCGCTGGGGGCGATCCGTTCCTGGGCGATGCGTCGCGCCACGTCCTGGATCATCAATTGCTCTTCGGTAAAGCTGAAATCCACGTAGAACCCCTCCCGGGCATATTGGTAAGGCCATTGTAGCGACCCGGACCATACGCCGGCGTGTGCACGACTTGACCCGCCGCGCCTGCGGGACCAGAATATCTCTATATCGCGATAGGAAGATATTATGGACCTGGAGGACTGGTCGACCCGGCTCAAGGTGTTCGCCGATGCCACCCGCGTGCGCCTGCTGGCGCTGCTGGAGCAGGAAGAGTTGACCGTGGCCGAACTGTCGGCGATCACCCGCCTGGCGCAGCCGCGCGTTTCCACCCACCTGGCCAAGCTGAAGGAAGCCGGGCTGGTGCGCGACCGCCGCGCCGGGGTGTCGGCCTACTACCGCTTCGACGAGACCCTGCTGGACCCGGCGCAGCGCGCGCTGTGGCTGGCGCTGAGCACCGGCAGCGACGACCCGCTGCTGCGCCAGGACGCCGAACGCGTGGCCGCGGTGCTAGCCAACCGCGCCGCCGACCAGAACTGGGCCGACTCGGTGGCCGGCGACATGGAACGCCACTATTCGCCCGGGCGCACCTGGGAAGCGCTGGCGCGCACCGCGCTGCCGCTGCTGGAGACCGGCGACGTGCTCGACATCGCCTCCGGCGACGGCGTGCTGGCCGAGCTGGTCGCCCCGCACGCGCGCCGCTACGTGTGCATCGACACCAGCGCGCGGGTGGTGGCCGCGGCCAGCGAACGCCTGCGCCGGCTGGGCAACGTGGAAGTGCGCGAAGGCGACATGCACGCGCTGCCGTTCGCCGACGCCAGCTTCGACCTGGTGGTGATGATGCATGCGCTGACCTACGCGGCCAGGCCGGCGCAGGCGGTGGCCGAGTCGGCGCGGGTGCTGCGCCCCGGCGGGCGCCTGCTGCTGTGCAGCCTGGCCCGCCACGAGCACAAGGCGGCGGTGCAGGCCTACGGCCACGTCAACCTGGGCTTCTCCTCCAAGGAACTGCGCAAGTTCGTGGACAAGGCCGGGCTGGACGTGTCCAGCCTGGAGACCGTGACCCGCGAGAAGCGGCCGCCGCATTTCGAGGTGATCTCGTTGATCGCGGTGAAGCCGGGATTGGGGAATGGGGCTTCGGGAATGGCAAAAGCAAAAGAGAAAGCAGGAGCGACTGCATGACCGCCACCGTACCTCCCCAGTCTCAACTCCCCTGGCTGCGCCCGCAGCGCGCCGAGAAGCTGCTGCGGGCGCTGTCCGAGCGCATCCTGATCATCGACGGGGCGATGGGCACGATGATCCAGCGCCACGACCTGCAGGAGGCCGACTACCGCGGCGAGCGCTTCGCCGCCGGCTACGACAGCGCGCACGTGCACGGCCCCGGCTGCGACCACGCGCCGCAGGGCCACGACCTGAAGGGCAACAACGACCTGCTGCTGCTGTCGCGGCCGGAGGTGATCGCCGGCATCCACCGCGCCTATCTCGACGCCGGCGCCGACCTGCTGGAGACCAACACCTTCAATGCCACCTCCATCAGCCAGGCCGATTACCACCTGGAGCACCTGGTCTACGAACTGAACAAGGCCGGCGCGCGCGTCGCGCGCGAATGCTGCGATGCGGTCGAGACGCTGACCCCCGACAAGCCGCGCTTCGTCATCGGCGTGCTCGGCCCGACCAGCCGCACCGCCTCGATCAGCCCCGACGTGAACGATCCGGGCTTCCGCAACACCAGCTTCGACGAACTGCGCGGCACCTATCGCGAGGCGGTCGAGGGCCTGATCGACGGCGGCGCCGACACGCTGATGGTGGAGACCATCTTCGACACGCTCAACGCCAAGGCGGCGCTGTACGCGATCGAGGAAGTGTTCGACGCGCGCGGCGGGCGCCTGCCGGTGATGATCTCCGGCACCATCACCGACGCCTCCGGGCGCACCCTGTCCGGGCAGACCGCCGAAGCGTTCTACGCCTCGGTCGCGCACGGCCGGCCGCTGTCGGTGGGGCTGAACTGCGCGCTCGGCGCCAGCGACCTGCGCCCGCACGTGGAGACGCTGGCGCGGATCGCCGACGGCTACGTCAGCGCGCATCCCAACGCCGGCCTGCCCAACGCCTTCGGCGAATACGACGAGACGCCGGAGGAAATGGCGGCGACGCTGCGCGAGTTCGCCGAGTCCGGCCTGCTGAACCTGGTCGGCGGCTGCTGCGGCACCACCCCGGCGCACATCCAGGCGATCGCCGAGGCGGTGCGCGGGTTGCGGCCGCGCGTGCCGCTGGCGGCGCAGGCGCAGGCGGCCTGAGATGAGGCCGCATCCGCTGCCGCTGCATGCATTCGCCCGCGGCGCTGCCAGCGCCGCACCCGCCGCTGGCGCATGCGCGCCCACCGCAACGATCCCGCAAGGCTGAGCCCATGTCCGTCCGCATTACCCGCCTGTCCGGCCTGGAGCCGCTGCTGCTGACCCCGGACCTGCTGTTCGTCAACGTCGGCGAACGCACCAACGTCACCGGCAGCGCGCAGTTCCGCAAGCTGGTCAAGGAAGAGCGCTACGAGGAGGCCGTGGAGGTGGCGCGGCAGCAGGTGGCCAGCGGCGCGCAGATCCTCGACGTCAACATGGACGAGGGCCTGATCGATTCGGAGAAGGCGATGACCCGCTTCCTCAACCTGATCATGTCCGAGCCGGACATCGCGCGCATCCCGATCATGGTCGACTCCTCCAAGTGGAGCGTGATCGAGGCCGGGCTCAAGTGCCTGCAGGGCAAGAGCGTGGTCAACTCGATCTCGCTGAAGGAAGGCGAGGCGGTGTTCGTCGAGCACGCGCGCAAGGTGCTGCGCTACGGCGCCGCCGCGGTGGTGATGGCCTTCGACGAGCAGGGCCAGGCCGACACCTGCGCGCGCAAGGTGGAGATCTGCACCCGCGCCTACCGGATCCTGACCGAGCAGGTCGGCTTCCCGCCGGAAGACATCATCTTCGACCCGAACATCTTCGCCGTGGCCACCGGCATCGAGGAGCACGACAACTACGCTGTGGACTTCATCGAGGCCACCCGCATCATCCGCCGGACGCTGCCGCACTGCCACGTGTCCGGCGGCGTGTCCAACGTGTCGTTCTCGTTCCGCGGCAACGAGACCGTGCGCCAGGCGATCCACTCGGTGTTCCTGTACCACGCCATCGCCGCGGGCATGGACATGGGCATCGTCAACGCCGGCGGCATGCCGATCTACGACGACCTGGACCCGGACCTGCGCGAGCGCGTGGAGGACGTGATCCTCAACCGCCGCCGCGACGGCACCGAGCGCCTGCTGGAGATCGCCGAGCGCTACAAGGGCAAGAAGGGCCAGAGCAGCGTCGAGGACCTGAGCTGGCGCGACAAGCCGGTGCGCGCGCGGCTGGCGCATGCGCTGGTGCACGGCGTGGACGCCTACGTGGAACTGGACACCGAGGAAGCGCGGCAGCAGTCCGCCCGCCCGCTGGACGTGATCGAAGGCCCGCTGATGGACGGCATGAACGTGGTCGGCGACCTGTTCGGCGCCGGCAAGATGTTCCTGCCGCAGGTGGTGAAGTCGGCGCGGGTGATGAAGAAGGCGGTGGCCTATCTGCTGCCGTACATCGAGGCGGAAAAGCTGCGCACCGGCGACACCGGCAAGTCCAACGGCAAGATCGTCATGGCCACGGTCAAGGGCGACGTGCACGACATCGGCAAGAACATCGTCGGCGTGGTCCTGGCCTGCAACAACTTCGACGTGATCGACCTGGGGGTGATGGTGCCGACCCAGACCATCCTCGACCGCGCCCGCGCCGAGAACGCCGACATCATCGGCCTGTCCGGGCTGATCACCCCGTCGCTGGAGGAGATGAGCCACGTCGCGCGCGAGATGCAGCGGCAGGGCTTCTCGATGCCGCTGCTGATCGGCGGCGCCACCACTTCGCGCGCGCACACCGCGCTGAAGATCGACCCGCACTACGCGGCGCCGACGGTATGGGTCAAGGACGCCTCGCGCGCGGTCGGCGTGGCCCAGTCGCTGATCTCCAAGGACCTGCGCGCGGCCTTCGTCGCCGCCAACGACGCCGACTACGCCGAGATCCGCCAGCGCCACCGCAACCGCGGCGACGCCAAGCGCCTGGTGTCGCTGGAGAAGGCGCGCGCGCAGCGCTTCGACGGCGGCTGGGACGCCTACACCCCGCCGGCGCCGCGCCAGCCGGGCCTGCACGTGTTCGACGACTACCCGCTGGAGGAACTGCTGCCGCTGATCGACTGGACCCCGTTCTTCCAGGCCTGGGAACTGGCCGGCAAGTTCCCGGCGATCCTCAGCGACGCGGTCGTCGGCCAGCAGGCCAGCGACCTGTACCGCGACGCTCGCGCGATGCTCAAGCGCATCGTCGGCGAGAAGTGGCTGACCGCCAAGGCGGTATTCGGGCTGTGGCCGGCGAACAGCGTGGGCGATGATGTGGAGGTGGTCCTGGCGGACCACCGGGATTCGGGAATCGGGATTGGAGATGCGCAACCGCCCGCCCAATCCCCAATCCCCAATTCCCAATCCCGGCTCCTCCTGCACTTCCTGCGCCAACAAGTCGACAAACCCGTCGAGCGCCCCGACTTCTGCCTGGCCGACTTCATCGCGCCCAGGGACAGCGGCAAGCAGGACTGGATCGGCGCGTTCGCGGTCACCGCCGGCCTCGGCATCGAGCCGCACGTGGCGCGGTTCGAGGCCACGCACGACGACTACAACGCGATCCTGCTCAAGGCGCTGGCCGACCGCCTGGCCGAGGCGCTGGCCGAGCGCCTGCACCAGCGCGTGCGCCGCGAATTCTGGGGCTACGCCGAGGACGAGGCGCTGGACAACGAGGCGCTGATCGCCGAGAAGTACCGCGGCATCCGCCCCGCCCCCGGCTATCCGGCCTGCCCCGAACACAGCGAGAAGAAGACCCTGTTCGCGCTGCTCGACGCCGAACGCAACGCCGGCATGTCGCTGACCGAGAGCTTCGCGATGCTGCCGACCGCGGCGGTGTCCGGCTACTACTTCAGCCATCCGCAGAGCCAGTACTTCGTGGTCGGGCGCCTGACCAAGGAGCAGGTCGCCGACTACGCGCGGCGCAAGGGCGTGCCGCTGTTGCAGGCCGAACGCTGGCTGGCCTCGAACCTGGACTACGATCCGGAATGAACCGCGCCGGGTTCGCGCAGCGGCCTCGTCCGCCCGGCGCCTGCGCGGTTCGCCGCATGACATCGGAACGGCACGCATGAACATCGTGGTCACCGGCAGCAGCGGCCGCATCGGCCGCGCGATCCATATCCGCCTGTCGCGGCAGTACCGCGTCGCGGGCTTCGACAGCGCGCCCTCCTCCACCAGCGCCTGGGTCGGCGACCTGGCCGATGCTGCGCTGCTGGCGCGCGCCATGCAGGGCGCGGACGCGGTGGTGCACACCGCCGCGCTGCATGCGCCGCACGTGCCGCACGTCGCGGCCGCGCGCTTCCGTCAGGTCAACGTCGACGGCACCCGCCGCGTGCTCGATGCGGCGAGCGCGGCCGGCGTGCGCCGCATCGTCTTCACCAGCACCACCGCGCTGTACGGCAGCGCGGCCAGCCCCAGCGACGGCGCCGCCTGGGTCGACGAAACGCTGCCGCCGCAGCCGCAGACCATCTACCACCACACCAAGCTGGAGGCCGAAGCGCTGCTGCGCGAGGCCGCCGCCCAGGGCGGGCCGAGCGTGCGCATCCTGCGCATGTCGCGCTGCTTCCCCGAACCGGCCAACCTGATGGCGGTGTTCCGCCTGCACCGCGGCATCGACGCGCGCGACGTGGCCGACGCGCACGCCGCGGCGCTGGTCCATGCCGGTCCGGCCGAGGCCACCTTCGTCGTCTCCGGTGCCACGCCGTTCCTGCGCGAGGACTGCCCGGCATTGCATCTCGCGCCGCAAGTGCTGCTGGCGCAACGCGCGCCGCTGCTGGTCGAGGCGTTCCGTCGGCGGCACTGGCAGCTGCCGACACGGATCGACCGCGTCTATTCGCCGGAGCGGGCGATGCAGGCGCTGGACTGGCGACCGCGCCACGGATTCGAGGAGGTGCTGGCGCAGTACGACCAGCACGTCCCGGAGATCCTGCCGCCCGGCGACGGCACGCCCGCGCGCGAGTGATCGCGCAGCGGCAGGCAGCCGCAACATCGACCGGGCACCGACCGGCTCCAGCTCCAAGCCACCCGGGGCATCCCTTCCCTCCTCGGAAGAAGGTGTCCTGAAGGGGCGGATGAGGGTACGCCTGCCGCCGAACGCCCCTGCGCTCATGGACGGCCGCACCCTTACCCCAGCCCCTCTCCGGTGGGAGAGGGATTAAAAACCAACGCTCAGCGCAGCAACACCGACACGCCCAGGCCGCCCTGCCAGTCCGAGGACGCCGCGGACAGGCCGCGCAGGACCGACAGGTCCAGTTGCACGCGTCCGGCGAGCAACCAGCTCAGTCCGGTGCCGAGCGCGCGCATCTCGTCCTCGCCGCCGCCGAGGCCGGCTTCGGCATAGGCGCTGAGGTTGCCGCGCGCATAGAAGGTATAGCTCGGCGAGACGGTCCAGCCGTGGCCGTCGTCGCCCTCGCTGAGGTTGGCGTACAGCGCGACGCTGCGCCCGCCGTCCAGGTCCCAGCCGGCGCTGACGCCGAGGTCGTAGCGATGCCCGTCGTCGCCGTACGGCGCACGCCCCGTCGGCACCGCCGCGCTGCCGAGGACGGCCCAGGAGAACGCTTCGCGCGCGCTCGGCAATGCCCATTTCAGGCCGACGCTGCCATCGCCGCCGCCATGGCCGCGCACGTCCTGGCCGGCGCCGCGCACGCGCTGCCAGACCTGGCTGTCCAGCGCCAACTGCAGTTCCGCCTGGGCGCCCAGGCCGATCCGCAGGCGGCTGTCGGCCACGTACTCGGTGCGGTGCACGCCGTCGCTGCGGTCGTAGGTCACGTCCGGCACGGCCTGTTCCCAGGCGACGCCGCCGGCCGGCAGGGTCTGCGTGGCGAAGCCGATGCCCGGCCGGTCGAAGGCCGGCGCATCGTCGGCGCAGGCGGCGCCCGATGCGCCCAGCGCGCCCAGGACCAGCACGTAGCGCATCAACGTAAAGCCGGTGCGTCCTGCGACGAGGCCGGCGCTGCGCCCGCTGAGGACATCCGGGCCGCGCGTCGCGCCGCCACCATGGGCGCGATCGCTCGCACGTGGCGGCATCGCGGAATTGTCCATGGTCATCATGCCCCGCTCCCGGTCCATTGCGCGACGCCGCCGTTACGGCGCCGCCCCCGATTCTGCCTGCACCGCCTTGAAGTGCGCAGTGAAGCTCGGCAGCAGCACCCGGTTGCCGTGGCCGCTGAGGTGGTCGGCATCGAAGAACAGCGGGCGGCCATCGCGCATGCCGGCGCAGCGGTCGGCGTCGCACAGCGCCGGCAGCGGATCCCAGACCGAGGCATGCGGCAGCCGCGCGGCGATCCGCTGCAGGCTCTGCAGCACCGGCGCACGGTAGCGTTGCATCGTCTCGCGCGGGATCTGCGTGCCGCGCGCGCAGATCGGGTTACCGCGGTTGAACCAGTCCGAGCAGCGGTACGGCGGCGCGCGCAGCAGCGGCTTCGGCGCCTCGAACACGATGCGCACGCCGCGCTGCGCGAGCGGCTGCAGCAGCGCCACCGCCGCGTCTTCGCCGGCGGCGCGGACCGCCTGCGCCGGCGCACCGCCCTGCTCGGCCATCACCGCCGCCTCGTCGAACAGCTGCGTCTGCTCGGCCAGGCGCAGCAAGCGCAGCGCCGGCAGGAACAGCACGTCGCCGTCGCGCGCATGCGCGGCGACGTCGTCCAGGGTGCTGCGCTCGTAGGCCTGGCACCCGGCGTGCGTCGCCTGCCAGGCCTGCAGGCCGACGATCGGGCAGCCGCCGACGCCGTACAGCCGCACCGCCACGCCGCTCTGCAGCGCGAAGCGGCGCAGCAACTCGTTGTAGGCCAGCGCGTGCGAATCGCCGGCGACGAACAGTTGGGTCGGCTTGCGCGGCGTCTCCAGGCCGCGGTCGCGCAGGTCGCAATCGCCGCGCGCGAACAGCTTGGCGCTGCCGACCTGCAGGTCGGCCCGCCCGGTCTTGAGCGTGCAGCGCGGGAACTCCTTGCGCATGCCCTTGGCATAGGCATACCAGTCCAGCGGGTGCCGGCTCACCGTGCTCAGCGAGTAGTAGCGCTGCGTGTCCAGCAGCAGCGCATGCACGCCGGCCGCCAGCACGATCAGCCCCAGCCCGGCGGCGATGGTCCGCGCCGGCGTGCGCGTCTTGCCGATACGGCCGCTGCGCCACGGCAGTTCCACCCAGCGGTAGGAGGCCAGCGCCAGCGCCGCCACCAGCAGCAGCGCCAGCGCCTTGGCCGGCGCCGCGTCCAGGCCCACGGTCCAGCGGAACAGCACGAACACCGGCCAATGCCACAGGTACAGCGAATAGGAGACGCGGCCGATCGCCACCACCGCGGGCTGCGACAGCGCGCGCCTGGTCCAGCCGGCCGCGCCGCCGTGCAGCAGCGCCAGAAGGCCCAAGGTCCCGACCACCGGCCACAGCCCGTCGGGCCACGGCGAATGCCCCGGGCGGGCGCGCCACAGCCCGTAGCCGACCGCGGCCAGGGCCAGGGCCAGCAGCGGCGAACGCCAGCTCCAGGCCGCCCGCGGCGGCGGTGCCGTACCTGCATCGAAACGCCCGCGCAGCGCCAGCGCCTGGTACAGCAGCACGCCGCTGCCCAACTGCCAGAAGCGTGCGGTGGTCAGGTAGAACGCATCGCCGGCCTCGCCGCCGCCGCGGCTGCGCACGAACGCGTAGGCCAGCGAGGCGGCCGAGGCCAGCGCCACCAGCAGCGTCGACCACGCGCGGCCGCGGCCGCCGCGGTTCCAGGCCAGGAACAGCAACGGGAACAGCAGGTAGAACTGCTCCTCCACGCCCAGCGACCAGGTGTGCGTATACGGATTGAACTCGGCCTTCGGCGAGAAATAATCGTTGCCGGTGGCCGCCAGCACCCAGTTGCTCAAGCCCACGAAGGCCATGCGCCCGGTCTTGGCGCTGGTCTCGCTCAGCCACGAGTCCGGAATGAACAGCCCGCTGGCCACGCCGGTGGCCAGCAGGCAGGCCACCAGCGCCGGCGCGATGCGGCGCATGCGCCGCGCGTAGAACTGCGCGAACACGCCCCAGCTGCCGGCCGCCGGCAAGCGCTGCAGCGACGCGCTGACCACGAAGCCGGAGATCACGAAGAACACGTCGACGCCGGTGAACCCGCCCGGCAGCCAGGCCGGATCGAGGTGGTAGGCGATCACCGCCAGCACCGCGATCGCGCGCAGCCCGTCGACATAAGGCAGATAGCCGCCCGCGTGCGCGGACGGCGCGCCGCGCAGGTGTCCGGGGCCTGCCGTATCCGTCCCTGGCGCCATGGCGCTTACCAGATCAGGTCGTCGGGGATCTGGTACTTGGGATCGGCGTAGGGATCCTCTTCGGCCGTGGCGTTCGGATCGACCCGCAGCGCCACCGCCGCCGGGAAGATCGCCTCGGCCTGGTCCAGCAGCGCCGCCGTCACCAGCAGGTAGCGGCCGTTCTGCTGCAGCACGCCCAGCTCGCCGGCATTGAGCGCCTTGAGCTGTTCGGCGGTGACGTAGATGCGCTTGATCTTGCCGCCATAGGGAAAATGGCGGGCGATGTCGGCGTCGGCATGGTTCAGCGCCTGGCCCTTGAGCAATTCGTCGAGCCTGGCCCGCGCCTCGCGGCGCAGCCGCGCTTCTTCCTGCTTGAGCCGCTCGGCCTCGATGCGCTCGTCCTTCTCGCGCTGCGCGCGGATCGCATAGGCCTTGGCCAGGTCGATGTCCTCGCGCGTGCGCGGCGGCCGCGCGGCATGCGGCCGCGACGGCTGGCCAGGTGCGCCCTGCGGCCGGCTCGCGCCTTGCGGGCGACCGCGGCCGTCGCCTGCGCCATGCGCACGGCCGGCGCCGTCGGGCGCGCGGCCGCCGCCCGGCTTGCCGCCGGCCGACGGGCGTTCGCCACGCGCGCCCGCGGGCTTGTGGCCGTGCGCCGGGGGCTGGCCGGGCCGCCCCCGCGCGGACGGCGGCGTGGGCGGGGCTTTACGTTCTGGTTTCGGCACGGGCTTGAAGCCCAGGCCGAGCAGCTGGTCGCGGAGGGTATCGCTCATCGGTCAGGATCGGTCGTGTATCAGTAGTGCGGAGGTGGCGGTTCGTCGGCGGGATCGGCATACAGCGTGCTGCGCACCTTGCCCAGGTCTTCCAGCAGGTGGCGCAGCAGCACGGCGTTGCGCTGGCTTTCGGCACGCGCCTCGGCCAACGCATCGCTCAGCTCGGACAGCGCCTGTTCCTGGAAGGACAGGCGCGTCTCCAGCTCGATCAACCGGTTCTCCAGCAATCGATCCTGGGTGGAGAAGTCATGCTTCACTGATCGAACGTCCGCGGCCGATGCCGTAGTAAGCCAGACCGAAGGTCTCGATTTCCTGCGGATCGTAGAGATTGCGCCCGTCGAACACCACCGCGTCGCCGAGCAGTTCCTTCATCCGGGTGAAATCCGGGCTGCGGAACTGCTTCCACTCGGTGACCACGACCAGGGCATCGGCGCCTTCCAGCGCGGCGAAGGCGTCCTCGCAGAAGTGCAGGTCGTCGCGCTGCCCGAAGATGCGCTTGGCTTCCTCGGTCGCCTCCGGATCGTAGGCGCGCACCGTCGCCCCGGCCTCCCACAGCTGCGCCAGCAGGCGGCGGCTGGACGCGGCGCGCATGTCGTCGGTGTTGGGCTTGAACGCCAGGCCCCACACCGCGAAGGTCTTGCCGGCCACGCTGGCGCCGCCGTAGTGGCGCTGGATCAGCTCGTACAGGTGGCCCTTCTGCGCCTCGTTGACCGCTTCCACCGCGTCCAGCAGCTTGGCCTGGTGGCCGTACTGCTGCGCGGTGCGCGCCAGCGCCTGCACGTCCTTGGGGAAGCACGAGCCGCCGTAGCCGGCGCCGGGATAGATGAAGTGCCAGCCGATGCGCGGATCCGAGCCGATGCCCTGGCGCACCTTCTCCACGTCGGCGCCGACGCGCTCGGCGATGTTGGCGATCTCGTTCATGAAACTGATCTTGGTCGCCAGCATCGCGTTGGCCGCGTACTTGGTCAGTTCGGCCGAGCGCACGTCCATCTCCACGATGCGGTCGTGGTTGCGGTTGAACGGCGCGTACAGGCGGCGCAGGCGCGCGGCGGTGCCCGGCTTGCTGCTGCCGATCACGATGCGGTCCGGACGCATGCAGTCGGCGACCGCGTCGCCTTCCTTCAGGAATTCCGGATTGGACACCACGTCGAACTCGATCGTCTCGCCGCGCTTGTCCAGCTCGGCGGCGATCGCCGCGCGCACCTTGTCGGCGGTGCCGACCGGCACCGTCGACTTGTTGACCACCACGGTCGGTCCCTGGATGTGCTGGCCGATGGTGCGGGCCACCGCCAGCACGTACTGCAGATCGGCGCTACCGTCTTCGTCCGGCGGCGTGCCGACGGCGATGAACACGATATCTCCATGCGCGATGGCGCTGGCCGCATCGGTGGTGAAGAACAGCCTCCGTGCGGCGTGATTGGCCTTGACCATCGGCGAGAGGCCAGGCTCGTAGATCGGGACCACGCCCTTGTTGAGCCCATCCACTTTGGCTTGGTCGATGTCCACGCATACCACGTGATGGCCCACCTCGGCCAGACAGGTTCCGGTGACAAGCCCGACATAGCCGGTGCCGAATATCGCTACGCGCATGTAATCTCCTATCGGTTATTGAAGAATGCCCAACAGTTCCACATCGAAGGTCAGCATGGAATCCGGGCCGATCGGGCCGCCCGGCGTGCCCTGCGGGCCGTAGCCCAGGTTCGACGGAATCCAGAAACGGTACTTGGAACCGACCGGCATCAGCGCCACGCCCTCGCTCCAGCCCGGGACCACCTGGCTGAGCGAGAATTCGGCCGGCTGGCCGGTCTTGTAGGAGCTGTCGAACACTTCGCCGTTGAGCAGCTTGCCCTCGTAGTTCACCCGCACCTTGCTGGTCGGCATCGGCCGCTCGCCGCTGCCCTGGCGCAACACCATGTACTGCAAACCTGACGGAGTGGTGACCACGCCCTTCTGGGTCTTGTTCTGGGCCAGGAAGGCGTTGCCCTTCTCGCGGTTCTCGGTGGCCGCCGCGGCCTGCTTGGAGGCGCCGAAGGCCTGCAGCATGGCGGCCGCCTGCTCCTGCGTCATCGCCGTCTCGCCCTTGGCGAACACGGTGCGCACCGCGCCCAGCAGCGTGGGCAGATCGATGTCGCCCTGGATCCGCGCCAGCGACGGGCCGACCGCGCGATCGCCGAGCATCAGCCCCACGTTCTGCTTGGACACCGGCGGCGGCTGGCTGCCCGGCGCCATGCCCGGCAGCGGCTGGCCGCTGCGCGCGGCCAGCTGGGTGCGCAACGCGGTGTCGGTGGCCTGGGTCTGCTCGTCGGACAGCAGCGGCTTGCCGCCCTTGAACGCGTTCTCGATGGCGCGCTGCATCGCGTCCAGGTCGATGTCCTGGGCGATGGGCTCGAACGAGCGCGCCACATCCATACCGATCGCGTAGCTGATCTTCTGCTTCTCGCTGGCCAGTGCCGCCGGCTTGGCCGCAGCCGGCGCCGCCGGCGCCTGCGCGAACGCACCACCAGCCACCACCGCCATCCCCATCAACAGCGACGCCGCGGCGCCGCGCATTCCCATCTTCATTCGCTACTTTCCTGGAAGTGAACTAGAGGCGCCGCGATGGCGCAGAGGCCGCATTGTCGCATGCGCGGCAAGGATATCGGCCCGGATTCAATGTGATGTCGGCTGCGCTTTCAGTTCGCGTTCGATAGCCGCGCGCAAGGCCGGATCGTCCGGCGCGACCTTGCTCGGGAATTGCGCGACCACGCGTCCGTCGCGCGCGATCAGATACTTGTGGAAGTTCCAGCCCGGCGCCACGCCGGTGGCCTTGGTCAGCTGCTTGTACAGCGGCGTGGCCTCGGCGCCGAGCACGTGCACCTTCTCGAACATCGGGAACTTGACCCCGTAGGTCAGCGTGCAGAATTCCTGGATCTGCTTCTCCGATCCCGGCTCCTGGCCCTTGAAGTCGTTGGACGGGAAACCGAGCACGCTAAAGCCCTGCGCGGCGTAGCGCTGCTGCAGCTGCTCCAGGCCGTCGTACTGCGGGGTGAAGCCGCACTTGCTGGCGGTATTGACCACCAGCAGCACCTTGCCGCCGTAGGTCGTGTTCAGGTTGACCTTGTCCTTGCCGGCCAGCGGACGGTAGTCCAGGTCCAGCAGCGAGGCCGCCCAGGCGCTGCCGACAGTGCCGGCAGCGGCCAGGATCGCGAGGAAAAACAAACGCTTGGAGAGTTTCATCGGGGCACCGGGAGAAGATAGAAGAACACGTAGGCGCTAGGCCATGAGTTGGGGCGGTCATCGTGTTGACATGACGTGTGACGGTGTTATAGTTAAATACAACACCACTCACCCAGAGCAGGGGACACGATGAACCTCCAACGCATGCAGCGCAGCCTTCCGGCCCTGGTCATCGTCGGCGCCCTGCTCTCGGCGAGCTGGATCGGCGCCTGGCACGGCCAGGGACGGTCGTCCGATTATGGCGCCAGCGAGCCGCAGGAAGACAGCCGCGCCCCGTCCGCCGCGCCCGCGCCGGTGCGGCGGATGCGCGCGTCGCTGTCGATGCCCTATTTCTCCTTCGCGCACACGCTGCGCCCACGGAGCTGACCATGAGCGATATCCAATGGAGCGATGGCGCTCCGATCTACCGCCAGCTGAAGGATCGCGTGATCGCGATGATGCTGGACGGCATCATCAAGCCCGGCGACGCGCTGCCCTCGGTGCGCCAGGTCGCCGCCGAATACCAGCTCAACCCGATCACCGTCTCGCGCGCCTACCAGGAACTGGCCGACGAGGCCCTGGTCGAGAAGCGCCGCGGGCTGGGCATGTTCATGACCGAGGAAGCGGCCCGGAAGCTGCGCGGCAGCGAGCGCGACCGCTTCCTCAACGAAGAGTGGCCGCTGGTACTGGAACGGATCCAGCGCCTGGGCCTGACACTGGAAGACTTGTTGCCACCGGGGAAAACACCATGACTGCCGCTGTCGCCGCATCCGAATCCGTCGTCTCCGCGCGCTCGCTGCGCAAGACCTACAACCACAAGCCGGCGCTGGCCGATGCCTCCTTCGCGATCGCCCCGGGCCGCATCGTCGGCCTGATCGGCCCCAACGGCGCCGGCAAGACCACCGCGCTGAAGGCGTTGCTCGGGCTGACCGCGGTCGAGGGCGAACTGCGCGTGCTGGGCATGGACCCGCGCAAGCAGCGCAACGAGCTGATGAACGACGTGTGCTTCATCGCCGACGTGGCGGTGCTGCCGCGCTGGATGCGGGTGCGCGAGGCGATCGACTTCGTCGCCGGGGTGCACCCGCGCTTCGACCGCGCCAAGTGCGAGCGCTTCCTGGCCAACACGAAGCTCACCCCCAAGCTGCGCGTGCGCGAGATGTCCAAGGGCATGATCGTGCAGCTGCACCTGGCGCTGGTGATGGCCATCGACGCGCGCCTGCTGGTGCTGGACGAACCCACCCTGGGCCTGGACATCCTGTACCGCAAGGAGTTCTACCAGCGCCTGCTGGAAGACTACTTCGACGAGCAGAAGACCATCGTCATCACCACCCACCAGGTCGAGGAGATCGAGCACATCCTCACCGACGTGCTGTTCATCCGCGATGGCCGCATCGTGCTCAGCGCCGACATGGAGCACATGGCCACCCGCTACACCGAACTGCTGGTGCCGGCCGAGCGCGTCGACGCGGCGCGCGCGCTGCAGCCGATCGACGAGCGCGGCCTGCCGTTCGGCAAGACCGTGTTCCTGTACGACGGCGTGCCGCAGGCGCAACTGGCGGTACTGGGCGAAACCCGCACTCCCGGCCTGGCCGACCTGTTTGTCGCCATCATGAAGGGGACCTACGCATGAACGCACCCGCCAAGTCCATCTCGCCCCTGTCCACCTTCAAGTGGCTGCTCAAGCGCGAATTCTGGGAGCACCGCGGCGGCTTCCTGTGGGCACCGGTCATCGCCGGCTCCATCATCACCGTGCTGTACGCCGTGCTCGCCGTGATCGGCACCATCGCCGGGCGCAACAACGGCCACGGCGACAGCTTCAATATCGACGGCGGCCCCGACAAGCTGCACGAGATGATCGGCGCGGTCGGCGACGGCACCATGCTGGCCGGGGTGCTGCTGGCCTGCATCGTGCTCGGCTTCGTGGTGTTCTTCTACGCGCTGGGCTCGCTGTACGACGACCGCCGCGACCGCAGCGTGCTGTTCTGGAAGTCGTTGCCGGTGTCGGACCTGAGCACGGTGCTGTCCAAGGCCGCCTGGGCGCTGCTGCTGGCACCGATCGTGGCGATCGGCGTTGGCCTGCTGATCGGGCTGGCCCTGTGGGTGGTCACCGCGCTGACCATCTCGGTCAACGGCATCCCGCAGAGCAGCGCCGTGTTCACCCATTCGCATCCGCTGCGCATCATCGGCGGGGTGCTGTCGAACCTGCCGATCTACGTGATGTGGGCGCTGCCGACCATCGGCTGGCTGATGTTCTGCTCGGCCTGGGCGCGCAGCAAGCCGTTCCTGTGGGCGGTGCTGATCCCGATCCTGGGCTGCGTGATGGCCAGCATGATGGGCATCCTGCCGATGCTGCACATCAACCACAAACTGATCTGGTACACGGTGGTCTACCGCGGCCTGCTGAGCGTGCTGCCGGGCACCTGGCTGCCGGTGCTGAGCGAAAGCGCGCCGCCGGCCCAGATCGACGGCCCGCAGGACCTGGCCAATGCGATCCAGCTCAGCGATGCCTGGCGCATCTTCCAAAGCGCCGACATCTGGATCGGCGCGGCGATCGGCGTGGCCTTCATCGTCGCGGCGATCTACCTGCGGCGCTGGCGCGACGAAGCCTGATCCACCGCCCTCCTCGTTCTTCCTCTTCCCGCAAGGAGTTCCCGATATGCGCAAGACCTTCGCGCTGTGCGCGCTGCTGCTGGTGCCGGGCCTGGCCCTGGCCGACGACTGCAAGTATTCCGAGCCGCGCAACCTGAAACTGGACCTGGCCGGCGTCAGGAACGTGGTGTTCGACGCGCAGCAGAACAATCTCAAGCTCGCCGGCGCCGGCGGCACCGCGTTCGAACTGCGCGGCCGCGCCTGCGCCTCCGATGCGGACATGCTCAAGCAGCTGACCCTGCGCCAGCGCCGCGACGGCGACACCCTGGTCGTGACCCTGCAGCACGAAGGCACGCTGCGCGGTATCAGCCTGGGCAACCGCTACGCCTACCTGGACATCGCCGGCAGCGTGCCGAGCAGCCTGCCGGTGCAGCTGCGGCTGGGTTCGGGCGACGCCGACATCGGCGGCGTGGCCGCGCTCGACGCCACGGTCGGCTCCGGCGACCTGCACGTGCACGGCGTGCGCGGCGCGGTCAGCGCCACGGTGGGCTCGGGCGACATCGACCTGCGCGAGATCGGCAGCCTCAGCCTGCCGACGCTGGGCTCGGGCGACGCCAAGGCCAGCCAGATCGGCGGCGACGTCAAGATCGGCACCGTGGGCTCCGGCGACCTGACCGTACACGGCGTGCGCGGCGCCGTGCAGATCGGCAGCATCGGTTCGGGCGATGCGCAGCTGCGCGACGTGAGCGGCAACGTGGCGCTGCAGTCGATCGGTTCCGGCGACCTGGAGGTCAGCGGCGTCGGCGGCAACCTCAGCGTGCAGCGGGTCGGCAGCGGCGACGTCCGCCACAGCGGCGTGCGCGGCAGCGTCAACGTGCCCAAGCCGCGCTGAGGCGCGGCTCCCTTCGTTCCGATCGAGGACATCCCCATGCAGCGTTCCCTGCCGTTCACCGGTATCGCACTGACCGCGCTGTTGAGCCTGGCGGCCTGCCAACCGTCCACCCCGCAGGCCGACAAGACCGACGCAGGCAGCGGCGGCCAGCACAGCCTGAGCTTCGACAACGGCGACATCACCCTGAAAGTGTCCGGCCAGCCGCCGGCGACCATCACCCGGTCCGGCGATCTGCTGATCGACGGCAAGCAGGTGGCGGTCAACGCCGAGCAGCACGCCTTGCTGGTGAAGTACCGCGAGCAGATCAGCGCGGTCGGCACGCAGGGCCTGGAGGTCGGCAAGCAAGGCGCCGCGCTAGGAGTGAAGGCGGCCGGCGACGCGCTGGCCGGGGTCATCAGCGGCAACACCGAGCATGTGGGCGAGAACATCGAGGCCCAGGCCGACAAGCTCAAGCAGGAAGCGCTGAAGATCTGCCAGCAGGTGATGACGCTGCGCCAGGTGCAGGACGCGCTGGCGCAGAAGCTGCCGGCCTTCCGCCCGTACGCCAGCCTCGACGCCAGCGACGTCAGCGACTGCGACGATTCGGTCAAGTAATCGCGCCGCACCCGGCCTAAAATGGCCGGGACTCCCCCGCCCGACCGACCGATGAAGAAGCTCGCTGCCTGGTTTTCCCTGATTTCGCTGTGCCTGCTGCTGGCGGCATGCGGCACGCGCGACGGCGCGGCGACGTCCTCGCGCGCCGAGCGCGGCAAGCCGCGCGTGGCGGTGGACAGCATGACCGTGATGCTGCGCCGCGCGCCGGCCGCCAACGCCTCGATCGGCCCCGACGGCAGCCTGCGCATCGACGACATCGAACTGCCGCTGCCGCAGGCGCAGCGCACCCAGCTGCAACAGCTGTTCATGCAACTGCAGATGCAGCGCCAGCGCACCCTGGAAACCGCGCCGCCGGACCCGAACATGCGCTCGGTCGGCTTTGCCACCACCCCGGAGATCAGCGCCCTGCAGGACGCGGTGCTGCGCGACATCCCGTCGCTGCATCCGTACCGGGAAAGCTTCGGCAACCTGCAGGCGGAACGGCGCTGAGGCGGCCGTCGGCCCATGCCGTGGAAGCCGCATCGACCGCGACCCCTGCGACAAGGAAGATACGACGCCCGGATTCCGTCGTAGCTGAAGGCCCTCAATTCTCCAACTACGACGGACGCCCCTGCAGGAGCGGCTTCAGCCGCGACGAGCGCAGCGGCGGCGGTTCCGGCTACGTATCCTGTCGGGCCCGAAGCCCTCCCACAGCACATCCTCCAGCTACGACGGACGGCCCCTGTAGGAGCGGCTTCAGCCGCGACGAGCGCAGCGGCAACGGTTCCGGCTACGGTTCCTGTCGGAGCTGAAACCCCTCCACAGGCGCATCCAGCCGGACGACCGCATAGCCCATTGTGGGAGCGACTTCAGTCGCGACGCGCGAAACCCTGAAAGCCGCAGGCTTCGGAACCTGCCAGTACCGGCGCCGATGCCCGGTCCACCGGAAATTCGTCCAGCGGCTCCGGGTGACACCGGATCATCGCGACTGACGCCACTATCAAAATCACAGCGCCAGACCCGGAGCGTACGGGCCACGCCCCCTGCCGCATCCTCCGCAGATGGCATCAAAGCCAGCAGCGAGCCGGCATCTCGGTTGCCCGGTCGCTTTCAACCCCGGCACGCCGACCGCGCGTGGCACGGCACCCGCCGCGCCATGCGTCAACGCCAGCCTCAGCCCCCGCCGCCCGCGCCGGCGTGGATGCCGCCCCTGGTCAGTGCCGCCGGATCGAGCAGCTTGCGCAGCTCGGCCTCGCCCAGGCCGCTGTCCTCGATCGCGATCTCCAGCACCGGGCGGTTCTCCTTGTAGGCGCGCTTGGCGATCGCCGCCGCCTTCTCATAGCCGATGATCGGGTTCAGCGCGGTGACCAGGATCGGATTGCGGTCCAGCGCCTCGCGCACCCGCTCCTTGCGCACCTTCAGCCCGGCGATCGCCGAATCGGCCAGCAGTCGCGACACGTTGGCCAGCAGGCCGATCGAGTCCAGCAGGTTGGCCGCGATCAGCGGCAGCGCCACGTTCAACTGGAAGTTGCCGGTCTGCCCGGCCACGGTGATCGCGGTGTGGTGGCCGATGACCTGCGCGCAGACCATCACCGTGGCCTCGGGAATCACCGGGTTGACCTTGCCCGGCATGATCGAGCTGCCCGGCTGCAGCGCCGGCAACTCGATCTCGCCCAGCCCGGCCAGCGGCCCGGCGTTCATCCAGCGCAGGTCGTTGGCGATCTTGATCAGCGCCACCGCCAGCGCATTGAGCTGGCCGGACAGTTCCACCGCATCGTCCTGCGCGGCCAGGCCTTCGAACTTGTTCTCGGCGCTGTCGAACTTGCAGCCGGTCAGCGCGGACAGGGCCTTGGCCACCTTGCTGCCAAAGCGCGGGTCGGCGTTGATCCCGGTGCCGATCGCGGTGCCGCCCAGCGGCAGCCGGCGCAGGCGCTTGAGGCTGTCCTGCAGCCGCTCCTGCGCCGAGGACAGCTGCGCCGACCACGCCCCGAACTCCTGGCCGAAGGTCAGCGGCATCGCGTCCATCAGGTGCGTGCGTCCGGTCTTGACCACCTTGTCCAGGTCCCTGGCGCGCCGGTCGATGACCTTGCGCAGGTGCTTGAGCGCCGGCAGCAGCTGTTCCTGCGTGGCCAGCTGGGCGGAGACGCGGATCGCGGTCGGCACCACGTCGTTGGAGCTCTGGCCGAGGTTGACGTGGTCGTTCGGATGCACCGCCGGCGCGCCCGGCTTGGCCGCGCGCGTGGCCAGCGTGGCGATGACCTCGTTGGCGTTCATGTTGGACGAGGTGCCCGACCCGGTCTGGTAGATGTCGATCGGGAAATGCGCGTCGTGCCGGCCGTCGGCCACCTCCAGCGCCGCCGCCTGCACCGCCTTGGCGACGGCCTTGGGCAGCAGTTCCAGCTCGGCGTTGACCCCGGCCGCGGCGGCCTTGATCAGGCCCAGCGCGCGGATGAAGCCGCGCGGCATCGGCTGCCCGGAGATCGGAAAGTTCTGCACCGCACGCTGGGTCTGGGCGCCCCACAGCGCCTCGGCGGGCACCTGCAACTCGCCCATGCTGTCGTGCTCGACCCTGAAGTTGTCACTCATTGCGCAATCTCCGCATCTGCAAAAGAGGAATCCACCCGGCGCTGTCGCGAGGGACGTCCGGGGAGGCAGGCTGGCGGAGCTGCGGCTGGCGCGCGCATTATCCGCGGCGCAGCGCCCGGCGTCAGCAGTGTGCGCCAGCGGATGTTAGCAAGGCCTGGAGGCAGCGCTGGGCGCCGCGGCGCTGGCCGGCGACGCCGACGCGCTCCGCTACCTGCGCGGCCCTGGCGCGCCATGCGGCCACGCGGCGCGGCGCACCTCGTCCGCGCCAGCCATGCCGCTGCCGGCTGCGCACTGCGCAGCGGCGTGGACCACGCCGCGCCGTGATGGCAGTTGGGCCGTGGTGATGCCGGTCGAGCAGGTGCAAGCGCTTGGCACATCTGCGGCCGGATCGCCGCGACCGATCGGCAGTGCGTCAGTGCCGCGGCGACCGCGGCACCGCTCGGCGCGAGATCGCTGCGCCGGGCTTTCGTTCCAACGCAGCGACGGCGGCATCGCCGCACCGCCGGACGCGGCGACTACTGCCGGTTGCTCTGGAAGACCAGGTTGTTGTACGCCTTCAACAGCCGTCCCGGCGAGCCTTCCGGCGCCAGCGTCGGGTTGTCCAGCCAGCCCTGTTCCATGCGGCTGTACGGGGTCTTCTCGACGACCCGCTTGATCCGCGCCTTGCCTTCCTTGCGGAAGTTCTCCGCGGCCGTTTCGAAACTGTTCCAGTCGAGCTTGCCCGGCTCCTGCTCGGCGACCTTGGCGTGCGCCTCGTCGGAGAGCATGTTGAAGCCGTCGAGCAATGCGTTGGCCTTGGCGACATCGAACTCGTCCTCCTGCAGCAGGGCGACGATGTCCTTGGCCTCGAGCATCATCGACAGCCGGTAGAACTCCCGGGTGCGGCCTTCGGCCTGCTCCATCGCCTTGAGCTGCTCACGCTGCGCGGCGTCGTTCTGCGCGTCCAGTTCGTCGCTGAAGGCCTGGCTGGCGTCGGCGAACTGGGACAGGGCGGCCATCAGCGGCGCATGCAGCTGCTTGCCCTTGGCGAAGTGGTCGTCCTGGTAGTCCTCGCGCTCGTAGTAGTCGCGCACCTGGTTGCCGAGCGGCTGCAGCGTCTTCAGCGCGGCCGCATAGCGCTTGGCGGCCGTATCCAGCGCCGGCAGCGCGGGCGTGGCCGCGGCCGCCTGCGCGATCGGCGCGTCGCAGACCTTCATGTCGTACTCGTCGATCTTGGCAGGCCCGTACACGCTGGTTTCCTTGCCGGTCGGGCCGGCCTCGGGATCCTCCATCCAGCCGACGTAGGACTGCGCGCCGCGGTGGATGTCCGCATCGACCTTGTTGAAGCACTCGATGTACGCGTTGAGCTTGCGGGTCAGCGCGTCGTGCGCATCGCTCGCCGCGTGGTCGGCGGGCGCCTTGGCGCCATCTGGGGCGGCGGCGGTGGCCGGCGGCTTGCCGCCGCAGGCGACCAGGAACACGGAGACGGCAGCGGCCAGCGCTGCCAGGCGGAAGGAGGAATTCATAGGCGCACGTCCCTGTTGAAAACGGTTACAGCCGTGCATTCTAGCAACGCGCGCTGCACATGTCCCGACGCACGCAGTCGGGGACGGAGGTTCGGCCCCGCCGCAACGGTTACCCGTGCGCGCCGACACCCGGCGGCCCCCATTCCAGGCGTGGCCGGCGCGCGGCCGGCGTAGAATGTCGGCCCCACCGCTGCCGCCCTGCCCCTGCCCATGTCGGATTCCGCCCTGCTCGCCCTGTCCCCGCTCGATGGCCGCTACGCCGGCAAGGTCGATGCCCTGCGGCCGATCTTCTCCGAATACGGCCTGATCAGGGCGCGGGTGAAGGTGGAGATCGAATGGCTGCTGGCGCTGGGCGCCGAGCCGGGCATCGCCGAGCTGGCCGCGTTCTCGCCGACCGCCACGCAGCGGCTGCGCGCGCTGGCCGACGGCTTCGGCGTCGAGCACGCGGCCCGGGTCAAGCAGATCGAGCGCACCACCAACCACGACGTCAAGGCGGTGGAGTACTTCATCAAGGAGCAGCTCAAGGACGATGCCGAACTCGGCCCGGCGCTGGAATTCGTGCATTTCGCCTGCACCAGCGAGGACATCAACAACCTCAGCTACGGGCTGATGCTGGAGCAGGCCCGGCGCGAGGTGCTGCTGCCGACGCTGGACGGCGTGGTCGCCACCCTGCGTACGCTGGCCCACGCCCAGGCCGCGCAGCCGATGCTGTCGCGCACCCACGGCCAGACCGCCTCGCCGACCACGCTGGGCAAGGAGATCGCCAACGTCGTCGCGCGCCTGGAACGGCAGCGCCGGCAGATCGCCGCGGTCGAGCTGACCGGCAAGATCAACGGCGCGGTCGGCAACTACAACGCGCACGTGGCCAGCTACCCGGACGTGGACTGGCCGGCGTTCGCGCAGCGCTTCGTGGAGGGCCTGGGCCTGGTGTTCAACCCCTACACCACCCAGATCGAGCCGCACGACAACGTCGCCGAACTCGGCGACGCCACCCGCCGCGCCAACACCATCCTGGTCGACCTGGCCCGCGACATCTGGGGCTACATCTCGCTGGGCTACTTCAAGCAGAAGCTCAAGGACGGCGAAGTCGGCTCCTCGACCATGCCGCACAAGGTCAACCCGATCGACTTCGAGAACGCCGAAGGCAACTTCGGCATCGCCAACGCGCTGTTCGAGCATTTCAGCGCCAAGCTGCCGATCAGCCGCTGGCAGCGCGACCTGACCGATTCCACCGTGCTGCGCGCGCTCGGCACCGCGTTCGGCCACACCCAGGTGGCGCTGGATTCGCTGGCCAAGGGCCTGGGCAAGCTGACGGTGAACCCGGAGCGCCTGGACGCCGACCTGGACGCGGCCTGGGAAGTGCTGGCCGAGGCCGTGCAGACGGTGATGCGCCGCCACGGCCTGCCCAACCCCTACGAACAGCTCAAGGCGCTGACCCGCGGCCAGGGCATCACCGCCGCCTCGATGCAGGCCTTCGTCGAGAGCCTGGACCTGCCCGAGGACGCCAAGCAGCGCCTGCGTGCGCTGACCCCGGGCGGCTACACCGGCCTGGCCGAGCGCCTGGCGCGCGCGATCTGACCCAGGCCGCGGCGACGCCGCGGCATCGCCACCCACGTTGCGGATCCTGCGCCGCCGCATCCGCGGCGCAGGCAGCGGCGGCAGGCCGCCCGGGCCGGCGAACGCGCCCGCGCGGAATCCCGGCGGCCGTGCGGCGCCGGTCCTGCGCAGACATATCGCCGCGCCGAGCGCAATGCGCACGCACAACCCGGCGCGCGGCCGGCTGGGCGACAATGGCGGGCATCGCCGGCGCCGTTGCCGGTCTCCCCTGCCGGACCGCATGCCCATGAAGAAACCCGCCACCTTCCCGATCGACGTCGACGCCACCCGGCAGCACCCGCTGGGCATGCCGGCGGCGACCTTCCTGCGCGACTACTGGCACAAGCGCCCGCTGCTGATTCGCGACGCCTTTCCCGGCTTCGTCTCGCCGCTGGAGCCGGGCGACCTGGCCGGGCTGGCCTGCGAGGAGGCCGCGCTGTCGCGGCTGATCGTGCACGACCGCGCCGCCGACCGCTGGAGCGTGCGCAGCGGCCCGTTCGAGGAAAGCGAATTCCCCGGCATGCCCGACCACGATTGGACCCTGCTGGTGCAGGACGTCGACAAGTGGGACCCGGACGTGCGCGCGCTGCTCGAGCAGTTCCGCTTCCTGCCGCGCTGGCGCGTGGACGACGTGATGGTCAGCTTCGCCGCGCCGGGCGGCTCGGTCGGCGCGCACGTGGACCACTACGACGTGTTCCTGCTGCAGGCGCACGGCCACCGCCGCTGGCAGATCGACGCCAGCGCCTCCATGGGCCGCAAGGCGCCGCCGACCGGGTTCCGCGAGGACGTGGAGCTGAAGCTGCTGCGCGAATTCACCCCGACCCACGACTGGGTGCTCGGCCCCGGCGACATGCTGTACCTGCCGCCGCTGGTGCCGCACCACGGCGTCGCCGAGGACGCCTGCCTGACCTTCTCGGTGGGCATGCGCGCCCCGTCCTCGGCCGAGCTGATCGGCGACTACCTGGACACCTTGATCGACGGCGCCGACGAGGCGCTGCGCTACCACGACGAGGACCTGCAGGTGCCGGCCGACCCGTACGAGATCGACGCGGCGGCAATGGGCCGCGTGGTCGAGGCGCTGAACGCGCTGCGCATGAACGACCCCGACCGGCTCGGCGCCTGGTTCGGCCGCTTCATCACCACCTACCGCGCCGCCGGCGAGATCCTGCCGCCGGCCAACCCGCCGGCCGCCCAGGAAGTGGCCGCGGCGCTGGAACAGGGCCTGGTCCTGCAGCGCCATCCCTGGGCGCGTCCGGCCTGGCGCCGGGCCACGCGCGGCGCCACCCTGTTCTGCAGCGGCCTGGAATTCGCGCTGCCGCTCAAGGACGCGCGGCGCCTGGCCGCGGCCGACCACCTCGACGGCGCCGACTACGCGGCGCTGTCCGCCGCCGGCCGCGAGACGTTGCTGCAGCTGGTCGAGGCCGGCTTCTACCAACCGCTGGACGAGACCGGCGACGACGGCGACGATCACGGCGAGGACGCCAACGCCCAGGATTGAACCGCCGCCATGCCCACCGTCCCCGGCTTGCGCATCGATACGCTGGACCCGGCCCGCCAGGCGGGCGAACTGCAGGCGCTGCGCGCGCAGGCCGGCCTGCCGCTGGCGCAGGCGCCTGCCGAGGCGGCGCTGGATGCGCTGAGCCACCACGTGCTGGCCAGCGCCGACGACGGCCAGCCGCTCGGCAGCGCGCGGCTGAGTCCCGACCAGCGCATCGGCTGCATGGCGGTGTTGCCGGCCTGGCGCGGCCGCGGCATCGGCGGCGCGCTGCTGGCCGCACTGATCGAGGAAGCGCGGCGCCGGCGCTGGCCGCGGCTGGACCTGCAGGCGCCGCCGGCCACGCTCCCCTTCTACGCGCGGCACGGCTTCCTGCCGGTCGGCGCGCGCAGCGCCGGCGCCGACGGCAGCGAACGGCAACCGATGCGGCGCGTGCTCGATGGCGCCGCCGCGGTGGAGGATGCGGCCGCGGCGATCGCCGCCAGCGCCGCGCTGGTCGCGCAGGCGCGGCGCCAGTTGCTGATCTACAGCCGCGCGCTGGACCCGGGTCTGCTGGACAGCCCGCCGCTGCTCGACCAGCTGCGCCGCTTCGCGGTGGCCGCGCACGACAAGCAGGTGCGCGTGCTGCTGCACGACGCGGCCGCCCCGCAGCGCGCCGGCGCGCCGCTGCTGGCCCTGGCGCAACGCCTGCCCAGCGTGTTCGCGTTTCGCGAAGTGGTCGATCCGGTCGACCAGGGCTACGCCGCGGCCTACCTAGTCAACGACGGCGGCGGCTACTACTTCCGTGCGCTGGGTCACCGTTACGACGGCGAGACCGACCTGCTCGGCGGCGGCCGCGCGCGCCAGCTGCGCGAGGCCTTCGCGCGGGTCTGGGAGCGCTCGCGCGACTGCACGGAGCTGCGCGCGCTGGGCTGGTAGCGGCGCGCCGTCGCCGCCATGGCGCGATGGATGAACCCTGCGTAGCCCCTGTGTATCCGAAATGCACACCCCGGCTGGCTCATGGGGGTATAATTTTTTCGCTTGATTACGCCCGCGCAGGCCACGCGCCCGCCGGTTCCTATCGCAAGCCAACCCACAAAGCGACCCGACCCCACCATCGTGGACAATCTCCTAAAGCAGTTTGCGCAGTCATCGCAACTCGCCGGCGGCAATGCCGCCTATATCGAAGACCTGTACGAGCAGTACCTGGTCTCTCCCGACAGCATCGACCCCAAGTGGAAAACCTACTTCGACGGCTTCCAGGGCCGCGATGCCGGTGACGTGCCCCACTCGGCGGTCATCGCCCACATCGCCAGCGCCGCGCGCCAGGCCGCCAACAGCGGCACCAGCCCGGGCGGCGACGAGCGCGAGCGCCATGTCGGCCGCCTGATCACCGCCTACCGCTCGCGCGGCCACCTCGGCGCGCGCCTGGACCCGCTGGGCCTGACCCCGCCGGTGAACCCGCCGGACCTGGGCCTGCCGTTCCACAGCCTGTCGGAAAGCGACCTGGGCAGCGAGTTCAGCACCGGCGGCCTCGGCGGCCAGCCGCGGATGAAGCTGCGCGACCTGCTGGCGCGGCTGAAGGCGACCTACACCGGGTCGATCGGCGCCGAGTTCATGCACATCTCCGAATTCGAGCAGCGCCAGTGGATCTACCAGCGCCTGGAGAACGCCGGCGGCAACATCGCCGCCGACGCCGACAGCCGCCGCCGCACGCTGGAGCGGATCACCGCCGCCGAGGGCCTGGAGCGCTACCTGCACACCAAGTACGTCGGCCAGAAGCGCTTCTCGCTGGAAGGCGGCGATGCGCTGATCCCGATGATGGACGTGGTGGTGCGCCGCGCCGGCGCCGATGCGGTCAAGGACATCGTGGTCGGCATGGCCCACCGCGGCCGCCTCAACGTGCTGGTCAACACCCTGGGCAAGAACCCGCGCAAGCTGTTCGACGAGTTCGAGGGCAAGTTCGAGCACGCCCACGACGACCGCGCCCACACCGGCGACGTCAAGTACCACATGGGCTTCTCCGCCGACGTGGCGGTGGCCGACGGCAAGTCGGTGCACCTGGCGCTGGCGTTCAACCCCTCGCACCTGGAGATCGTCGACCCGGTCGTGGTCGGCAGCGTGCGCTCGCGCCAGGAACGCTACGGCGACGCCGCGCGCAAGACGGTGCTGCCGGTGGTGATCCACGGCGACGCCGCGTTCGCCGGCCAGGGCGTGGTGATGGAGCTGTTCCAGATGTCGCAGGCGCGCGGCTTCGCGGTCGGCGGCACCGTGCACATCGTGGTCAACAACCAGATCGGCTTCACCACCAGCGCCCGCGACGACGCCCGCTCCACGCTGTACTGCACCGACGTGGCGAAGATGATCGGCGCGCCGGTGTTCCACGTGAACGGCGACGATCCGGACGCGGTGGCGTTCGTGGCCAACCTGGCCTACGACTTCCGCCAGCAGTTCAAGAAGGACGTGGTCATCGACCTGGTCTGCTACCGCCGCTGGGGCCACAACGAGGCCGACGAGCCGGCGGCGACGCAGCCGGTGATGTACCAGACCATCCGCAAGCACAAGACCACCCGCGAGCTGTACGCCGCGCAGCTGGAAAGCGAGGGCGTGATCCAGCCGGGTGAGGCGCAGGCGCTGGTCGACAGCTACCGCAACAAGCTCGATTCGGGCGAGTACACCACCGAGCTGGCGA
The DNA here is from genome assembly GCF_025665335.1 of Xanthomonas sp. AM6. Classification (NCBI taxonomy): domain Bacteria; kingdom Pseudomonadati; phylum Pseudomonadota; class Gammaproteobacteria; order Lysobacterales; family Lysobacteraceae; genus Xanthomonas; species Xanthomonas sp. AM6. The sequence continues at coordinate 2,148,542 of NZ_CP106869.1, read as the reverse complement.
CCCGCAAGCCGGACGACTTCGCCATCGACTGGAGCAACTACCTGTCCGGCAAGCTCGCCGACAAGGTCGACACCACGGTCAAGCGCAAGACCCTGGACCAGCTGGCCAAGATCATCACCACGATCCCGGCCGGCGTGGAACTGCACCCGCGCGTGGCCAAGATCTACGAGGACCGGGTCAAGATGGCCGCCGGCGACCTGCCGGGCGACTGGGGCTTCGCCGAGAACCTGGCCTACGCCACCCTGCTCGGCGAGGGCCACAAGCTGCGCCTGGTCGGCCAGGACGCCGGCCGCGGCACCTTCTTCCACCGCCACGCGATCCTGCACGACCAGAAGACCGACAGCTACTACCTGCCGCTGCGCCAGCTGGTCGAGAACCCGGAAGACGCCACCGTGATCGACTCGCTGCTCAGCGAGGAAGCGGTGATGGGCTTCGAGTACGGCTATTCGACCACCGATCCCAACGCGCTGTGCATCTGGGAAGCGCAGTTCGGCGACTTCGCCAACGGCGCGCAGGTGGTGATCGACCAGTTCATCGCCGCCGGCGAGGCCAAGTGGGGACGCATCAGCGGCCTGTCGCTGTTCCTGCCGCACGGCTACGAGGGGCAAGGCCCGGAGCACAGCTCCGCGCGCCTGGAGCGCTTCCTGCAGCTGTGCGCGCTGGAGAACATGCTGGTGTGCGTGCCGACCACCCCGGCGCAAGCGTTCCACATGATCCGCCGGCAGATGCGCATGTCCACGCGCAAGCCGCTGGTGGTGATGACGCCCAAGTCGCTGCTGCGCCACAAGCTGGCGGTGTCGACCCTGGAAGAACTGGCCGATGGCGAGTTCCAGCACCTGATCCCGGATGCCAAGGCCGATCCGAAGCTGGTCAAGCGCGTCGTGGCCTGCTCGGGCAAGGTCTACTACGACCTGCTCGAGGACCAGACCAAGCGCGGCCAGGACGACGTGGCGATCCTGCGCGTGGAACAGCTGTACCCGTTCCCGCGCGAGCTGCTGTCAGCCGAACTCAAGCGCTACGGCAACGCCACCGACCTGGTCTGGTGCCAGGAAGAACCGCAGAACCAGGGCGCCTGGTACCAGATCAAGCACCACCTGCAGGCCTGCCTGGCCGACGGGCAGAGCCTGCACTACGCCGGCCGCCCGCGCTCGCCGTCTCCCGCTGCCGGCCATTTCGCCGAGCATCTGGAGGAGCAGCTGAAGCTGGTCGCCGATGCGCTATTGAATCCGTTCAACGACCAAGTCGCTGAATAAACCTCCTTCACCTTCCAAAAGACACCACTAGGACGCCCTCTGCAATGGCCACCGAAGTCAAAGTTCCGGTACTGCCCGAATCCGTATCCGATGCCACCATCGCCAGCTGGCACAAGAAAGCCGGCGACGCGGTCAAGCGCGACGAGAACCTGGTGGACCTGGAGACCGACAAGGTCGTGCTGGAAGTGCCCTCCCCGGTCGACGGCGTGCTGAAGGAGATCAAGTTCGAGGCCGGCGCCACCGTGACCAGCTCGCAGATCCTGGCGATCATCGAGGAAGGCGCCAGCGCCGCCGCGGCTCCGGCCGCGGCCGAGGCCAAGGTCGCCGACGCGCCGACGCCGGAGGCCCCGAAAGCCGCCGCCGCGGCCGAAGCGCCGAAGGCCGCCAAGGTCGAGTCGGCCAAGGCCGCCGGCGACGTCTCCAGCCTGCCCCCGGGCGCGCGCTTCTCGGCCATCACCGAAGGCGTGGATCCGGCCCAGGTCGACGGCACCGGCCGCCGCGGCGCGGTGACCAAGGAAGACATCCTCAACTACGCCAAGAACGGCGGCGCCGGCAAGGCCGCCGGCGCGCGTCCGGAAGAGCGCGTGGCGATGACCCGCGTGCGCAAGCGCATCGCCGAGCGCCTGATGCAGTCGAAGAACTCGACCGCGATGCTGACCACCTTCAACGAGGTCAACCTGGCCAAGGTCTCGGCCGCGCGCAAGGAGCTGCAGGACGAGTTCCAGAAGGCGCACGGCATCAAGCTCGGCTTCATGAGCTTCTTCGTCAAGGCCGCCGCCAACGCGCTGCAGCGCTTCCCGCTGGTCAACGCCTCGATCGACGGCGAGGACATCATCTATCACGGCTACAGCGACATCTCGATCGCGGTCTCGACCGAGAAGGGCCTGGTCACGCCGGTGCTGCGCAACGTCGAGCGGCAGTCGTTCGCCGACATCGAGAAGGGCATCGCCGACTACGCCAAGAAGGCGCGCGACGGCAAGCTGAGCCTGGAAGAACTGCAGGGCGGCACCTTCACCGTGACCAACGGCGGCACCTTCGGCTCGCTGCTGTCCACGCCGATCATCAACCCGCCGCAGAGCGCGATCCTGGGCATGCACGCGATCAAGGAGCGTCCGATCGCCGAGAACGGCCAGGTCGTGATCGCGCCGATGATGTACCTGGCGCTGTCCTACGACCACCGCATCATCGACGGCAAGGACTCGGTGCAGTTCCTGGTCGACATCAAGAACCAGCTGGAAAACCCGGGCCGGATGCTGTTTGGCCTGTGATGAAAGCCGGGATTGGTGATTCGGGATTCGGGATTAGCGAGAGCGTCCCGGTCCCGAGCATCCTGCTTCTTGCGAATCCCCAATCCCGAATCCCTAATCTCGTGAGCGAAGAATGAGCGAACAAGAACAATTCGACGTCGTCGTCATCGGAGCCGGCCCGGCCGGCTACCACGCCGCCATCCGCGCCGCCCAGCTGGGCCTGAAGACCGCGTGCATCGACGCGGCGCTGGGCAAGGACGGCAAGCCGGCGCTGGGCGGCACCTGCCTGCGCGTGGGCTGCATCCCGTCCAAGGCGCTGCTGGATTCCTCGCGCCAGTTCTGGAACATGGGCCACCTGTTCGGCGAGCACGGCATCAGCTTCAAGGACGCCAAGATCGACGTCGAGGCGATGGTCGGGCGCAAGGACAAGATCGTCAAACAGTTCACCGGCGGCATCGCGATGCTGTTCAAGGCGAACAAGATCACCCCGTACTACGGCTTCGGCGAACTGCAGCCGGGCAACGTGGTCAAGGTCAAGCAGCACGACGGCAGCGAGGTCGCGCTCAAGGGCACCAACGTGATCATCGCCGCCGGTTCGGATTCGATCGAACTGCCGTTCGCCAAGTTCGACGGCGACGCCATCGTCGACAACGTCGGCGCGCTCGACTTCACCGAAGTGCCCAAGCGCCTGGCGGTGATCGGCGCCGGCGTGATCGGCCTGGAGCTGGGCAGCGTGTGGAAGCGCCTGGGCGCCGAGGTCACCATCCTCGAAGCGCTGCCCGACTTCCTGGCCGCCGCCGACGCCGAAGTGGCCAAGGCCGCGCTGAAGGAATTCAAGAAGCAGGGCCTGGACATCCATCTCGGCGCCAAGGTCTCCAAGACCGAGATCGTCGGCAAGGGCAAGAAGAAGGAAGTGGTGGTCAGCTACGCCGACGGCGAAGGCGAGAAGAGCCTGACCGTGGACAAGCTGCTGGTGGCCGTCGGCCGCCGCGCCGCGACCCGCGGCCTGCTGGCCGAGGGCACCGGCGTCAAGGTCAACGAGCGCGGCCAGATCGAGGTCGACGAACACTGCCACACCGGCGTCGACGGCGTGTGGGCGATCGGCGACTGCGTGCGCGGGCCGATGCTGGCGCACAAGGGCTTCGAGGAAGGCATCGCGGTCGCCGAACTGATCGCCGGCCTGCCCGGCCACGTCAACTTCGACACGATCCCGTGGGTCATCTACACCGAGCCGGAAATCGCCTGGGTCGGCAAGACCGAGCAGCAGCTCAAGGCCGAGGGCGTGCCCTACAAGACCGGCAGCTTCCCGTTCGCGGCGATCGGCCGCGCGGTGGCGATGGGCGAGCCGGCCGGCTTCGCCAAGGTCATCGCGCATGCCGAGACCGACCGCGTGCTGGGCCTGCACCTGGTCGGCGTCGGCGTTTCCGAGCTGGTCCACGAAGGCGTGCTGGCGATGGAGTTCAACGGCTCGGCCGACGACCTGGCGCGCATCTGCCACGCCCACCCGACCCTGTCCGAAGCGATCCACGACGCGGCGATGGCGGTGAGCAAGCGGGCGATCCACAAGGCCAATTGAGGCCGGGATTCGGGAGTGGGGAGTGGGGATTCGCAAAGGCGGCTCCTTTCCCCTTTCCAGTCCCGGCAACGGCGCGGCGCCGGGCGAGAGCCCGGCGTTGTGCTTTGCGGATCGCCGATATGGCATCAAGTGATTGATAACGCCCTGCCTCGCAACGCTCGCACAGGCAGCACCCCGCTTCTACGACTCCCCATTCCCCACTCCCGAATCCCAGCCCAATGAAGAGCATCTGCGTCTACTGCGGTTCCAACGCCGGCAACAAGCCCGCCTACGCCGAGCGCGCCACTGCGCTGGGCACGCGCATCGCCGAGCAGGGCCTGCGCCTGGTCTACGGCGGCGGCAACGTCGGGCTGATGGGCACCGTGGCCAATGCGGTGCTCGCCGCCGGCGGCCAGGTCACCGGGGTGATCCCCAAGCAACTGGCCGACTGGGAAGTGGCGCACCGCGGGCTGACCGAACTGGAAATCGTCGGTTCGATGCACGAGCGCAAGTCGCGCATGTTCGACCTGTCCGACGGCTTCGTCGCCCTGCCCGGCGGCTTCGGCACCATGGAAGAGATCTTCGAGATGCTGACCTGGCGCCAGCTCGGCATCGGCAACAAGCCCTGCGCGTTCCTGGACGTGGAAGACTTCTACGCCCCGCTGATCGGCATGATCGACCGCATGGTCGCCGAACGCTTCCTGCACCCGGACCAGCGCGCCGACCTGTGGTACGGCAACGACCTCGACGCGATGCTGGCGTGGATGCACGACTACACCCCGGCGCAAGCCTCGAAGTGGATCGACGAAAAGCGCCGCACCGCATTGCGTTGAAACCGCCTGGCGGCGCTCCCATGCCCGCGGCCACCCGGTCGCGCGGCCAGGCGCGCGGAACCTGCGGCGCCGCATGCTTCGTCCGCCGGCCAGCGAAGCGCGCCGCCTTCAGGACCAACAGGCGCCACCATCAATCGTGCTGCGCAGGCCGCCCCAACAGATACCCCTGCCCATAATCGCACCCCAACTCGCGCAACGTCGCCAACTGCTGCTCCGTCTCGATCCCTTCCCCGATCGTCTCGATCCCCAGCGTACCGGCCAACGCCAGGATGCTGCGCACCAGCGCGTAACTGCCGGTCCCGCTGTCCCCATGCAGCCCGGCCACGAAACTCTGGTCGATCTTCAGCGCCGAGATCGGAAACCGATGCAGATACGACAAGGCCGAGAATCCCGTGCCGAAATCGTCCAACTGCGCCAACACCCCCCGCTCGCGCAGCGCCTGCAGGATCGTCAACGTCCGCGGCGCATCGTCGAGCAGCGCCACCTCCGTGATCTCCACCCGCAAGCGCCGCGGATCGGCACCGGCGGTATCGATCAGGCCGAACAGCCGATCGGTGAAGTCCGGTGAACGGAAATGCCGCGGCGACACGTTGACCGAGACGTAGCCGTCGCCGCCCCGGGCCAGGCGCTGGATCACCTGCTCGTACAGCAGCCAGTCCACCTGCTCGATCAGCCCGCTGTCCTCGCCCAGATCGATGAACTGGCTGGGCACCAATAGTCCGCGGCTCTCGTGACGCCAGCGCAGCAGCGCCTCGTGGCCGGTCACCTGGCCGTCGCCCAGGCGCACGATCGGCTGATAGAACGGCTCGAAGTCGCCGTTCTTGATCGCCCGCCGCAGGTCCGCCTCCAGGTCCAGGCTGCGCAGCGCCGCCTCGCGCATCGCCTCGTCGAACACCGCGCAGCGGTCCTGGGTCTGCGCCTTGGCCCGGTACATCGCCGCGTCCGCGTCGCGCAGCAGTTCCTCGCCGCTGCTGTAGCGCGGATGCCAGGCCGCGATGCCCAGGCTGCCGGACGGGAACAGCTCGCGGCCGGCCACCCACATCGGCTGGCCGAGCACGCCGAGCAGGCGCTGCGCCAGTTCGCGCGCGCCCTCCAGGCCGTCCGCGCACTGCACCAGGATCGCGAACTCGTCGCCGCCCAGGCGCGCGACTACGTCGTCGCTGCGGATGGTGGACACGATGCGCTTGGCCACCTCCACCAGCATCTCGTCGCCGGCGGCATGGCCGATGCTGTCGTTGACCAGCTTGAAGCGGTCCAGGTCCAGGAACAGCACCGCGAAGGACATGCCGTCGCCGTTGCGCGCGCGGCTGATCGCTTCGCCGAGCCGGTCCAGCAGGTGCGAGCGGTTCGGCAGCCCGGTCAGCGCGTCGTGCAGCGCCTGGTGGGTCAGGCGCTGCTCGGCGCGCCAGCGCTCGGCGATCTGCGCCAACAGTTGCTGGTTGACCTCGGCCAGCTCGCGGGTGCGCTCGGCCACGCGCTGCTCCAGTTCGGCATGCGCCAGCTGCAGCCGCTCCTGCGCGCGTTGCCGCGCCAGGCCGCCGCCGACGTTGTGGGCGACGAAGGTCAGCAGGCGCTGGTCGTATTCGGTGAAGCGCACCTGTGTGGTGTAGCTCTGCACCACGATCGCGCCGACCACCTCGCCCTCGTCGAACAGCGGCACGCCGAGCCAGCTGTGCGAGCGCGTGCCGTACTCCTGCACCTCGCCCTGCGCCACCAGCGCCTCGATGTCCGCCAGTCCCAGCAACGACGGCTGGCGCTTGCGCATCACGTATTCGGTCAGGCCCTTGCCGCGCCGGCGCAGCGGCCGCCGCGGGCTGTACTCGTCCACCGAGTAGACGAATTCCAGCATCTTGCCGTCGTCGGACAGCAGGGCGATGTACAGGTTGCGCGCATCGATCAGCCCGCCGACGATGGCATGCACCTCGGCGTAGAACTGCTGCAGGCTCTCCGAGCGGATCGCCAGCTCGGCGATGCGGAACAGCGCCAGCTGCAGGGTTTCGGCGCGCTTGCGCTCCAGGATCTCGTCCTGCAGGTCGTGGTTGGCGCGCTGCAGCTCCTGGGTGCGCAGCTGCACGCGCCGCTCCAGCTGCACCTGCGCGTGGCGCCGGTCCATCGCGGTCAGCACGTGCTGGGCGACGTAGGCCAGCAGCGCGCGGTCGGCGTCGGTGTAGTGCATCGCACGGTCGTAGTTCTGCACCACGATCGCGCCGCAGACGCGGCCCTCGCGCAGCATCGGCACGCCCAGCCAATCCTTGCTGTCCGGCCCATGGCGGCGGTCGTAGCGCACCCGCAGGCGTTCGCGCACCTGCTCGGACGGCCCGCGCACCGCCTGGCCGTGGCGCAGCAGGGCGAAGGTGAGGCTGCTGGGCATGTCGCGCTGGAAGTACAGCTGCTCCGGGTCGGCGACGAAGTCGTCGTGCTTGTCGCAGAAATACAGGAAACGCATGCTTTGCTGCTCTTCGTCGTACTCGACGATGTAGCAGTTCTCCGCGTACATCAGCGAGGCCAGCACCGAATGCACGTGCTGCAGCATCTGCCCCATTTCCAGGTCCGCGCCGGCCAGGTCGGCGATCTCGTACAGCGCCTGCTGCAGCTGCTTGGATTTCTCCAGGCCCTCGATGCGCGCGCGCATCCGCTCCGTTTCCAGCAGCGCCAGGCCGAACGCGGCCGCCATCTCGCACCAGGCCGCGCGCTGCGGCGCGGCCAGCGGCTGTTCCAGCCGTGCGGCCACGGCCACGCAGGCGCCGTCCGGCGTGCGCAGCACGTGCAGCAGCGCCTGCGCGGGCGCGGTCACGCTTTCGGTGAGGCTGCGCAGCACCAGCGCCGGCAGCCATGCCGGCGCATGCGGCGTGGCGCCGAACAGGCGCCCGACCGCGCCGTCGCCGCAGGCGATGGCCACATCGCTGCCCGGCGGCAGCAAGCCGCACAGCGCGGCTGCGGTCTGTATGGAAGCGTGGCCGTCGGGTTGATCCTGGCGGGCGATCGCGGACGGCTTGAACATCGACAACAACTCCTACATGACGTCGGACCTGCCCCACGTCTCCCCCTGCCGCCAGCATACCTTCTGCGTGAACGGGCGCACGCGCGAATGACCCCGTCCGTGCCGCCGGTACGTTCACTGTCTACGATGCCTCCTGCCCTCCCGTCCCCGGCCGTCGCCACCTCGCCCACGCCGCGCTATGCGGCGGGCCGGCGAACGCTTAGGCTTGCCGCCGTGGACGCCCTGGTCGAAACGAGCGATGAAGCCCTGATGCTGGCCTATGCGGCCGGCGACGCCGGCGCGTTCGAGGCCCTGTACGCGCGTCACCGCGGCCGCCTCTACCACTACCTGCTGCGCCAGCTGCGCGACGTGGCGCTGGCCGAGGAGATGTTCCAGGACGTGTGGCAGCGGGTCATCGCCGCACGCCAGGGCTGGCAGCCGCAGGCCGCATTCAGTACCTGGCTGCTGCGCATCGCCCACAATCGGCTCGGCGACCACTGGCGCGCGGCCAAGCACCGCCCGGCCGCGCCGGCCGACGCCGACCTGCGCACCGCCAGCGTGCCGGATCCGGATACCCCGGAGCGGCAGCTGTCCGCGTTCGAACAGCGGCGCCAGCTGCAACTGGCGCTCGACGACCTGCCGGAGGACCAACGCGAAGTGCTGCTGCTGCGCCTGGAACAGGAACTGAGCCTGGAGGAGATCGGACAGATCACCGGAGTCGGCCGCGAGACGGTCAAGTCGCGGCTGCGCTATGCGATGGACAAACTGCGCGCGAGGCTGGGCGAATGAACGCCGACGAGCCGCTGACCCCGGAAGAACGCGCCCTCGCCGAACGCCTGCGCCTGGGCCGGCCGGCGCTGCCGTCGGCGGCGCTGGACGCGGCGATCCTGGCCGCGGCGCGTGCTGCGGTGGCGCCTGCCCCGGCGGCCGTGCCGCAAGGGGATGCGCGCTCCGAACCCGATGCCGGTGCCGGTGCCGATGCCGTGCGGCCGGCGCCGATCGCCGCGGCGCCGCAGCCGGCGCGCGCGACACCGTCGACCGTTGCCAGGCGTCGCACGCGTTGGCCGGCCTGGACCGGACTGGCGGCGTCGCTGACCCTGGCGGTCGGCATCGCCTGGCAACTGCGGACCCCGCCCGCGCCCGTACCGATGCCGGCCGCAGCGCCGGCGCCTGCGGCCCCGGAGACGGCAGAATCCGCAGCGCCAGCGCCGGCGCCTGCCACCCCCGCCCCGCCGACCGACGCCGCTGCGCAGAAGGACGCGGCGCAGGCACGGCCCGCACCACCGCCGCCATCGGCGAGCGCCCAGGCCATGCAGGAAATCCTGCCGACAGCGGCGTCCGCACCGGCACAGGTCGTCGCCGAACCGGCGCCGGTCGTCGCAGCGAAGCCGGCACCGCGGATGATCGCGCCTCCGGCACCGCCTGCGCCGCCCGCACCGATGCCCGCGCCCGCGCTCGCGGAGGACGCGCAGGATGCACGTGCGAACGCTGCGACGGCGCGCACCCAGCAGGAGTCGGCCGCACAGTGGGAACAGCGCTCCACCGTCCAGGAGCGCGACCAGACCCTGGGCGCGCGCCGGGAAGCGCCGGCCCGCACGCAGGCAAAGACCGCTGCATCCGACGCACGCGTGGAAGGCGGTCTCATGGCCGCGCCAGCGCCAGCGCCTGCGGCGCCCGCCGCGCCGCCGATCGCCGAAGACAGGATTCCGTTCGCCGCGACCGCGTCCCCCGCCGACGCGGCATTCGAGACCGTCGCGGATGCGGACGCGCGGCTGTCGCGGCGGCAATGGCTGCAACGCATCCGCGAACGCCGCGACGCAGGCGAACACGCGGCTGCGCGCGCCAGCCTGCAGCGGTTCCAGCACGCGCATCCGCGCGCGCATATCCCCGACGACCTTCGCGCCCTGCTCGACTGAGCCGCGCGCTGGACGCCGCCGGCTGCGCGTGTGAGGCCGAGCGGGCCCGGCCTGACCGCCAACCCGCCGGGACCCGTAAGCCCCCGCAACCGCAAGACCCCCGGATGAGCCGCGGCCCCATCCGCCCGCAGGTGCCGAACAACCTGCCCCCGGCAAACGGCCACCGCATCCCGCGACGGCAGCAGTCCCGGCGATCCGCTTGACAGTCGCCGGGCGCGGATGGATGTTGCCGCTCTGTCCCGAGCGACGCCCGCCATGCGCAGCCCGATTGCCCGTCTCGCACTGCCTGCGGTCCTGCTCGGCTGGGCGCTGGCCTGCCACGCGCAGACGATCGCGCCGCCTGCGCGCATCAGCATGGAACACGCGCTCGCCACTGCGATCGACGGCACGCCGATGCCCTACGAGATCGGCACGCTGTCGGTGCCGGAGAACCGCGACAAACCGGATAGCCGCCCGATCCAGGTCGGCTTCGCCCGGGTCAAGGCCAGCCGCCCGAGCGGCGCGCCGCCGATCTTCCTGCTGGCGGGCGGGCCGGGCACGACGATGCTCGACATCGTGCTCGATCGCGACGACACCGCCAGGCGCCGCGTCAAGGCGTGGCAGGCCTATGCGGAGGTGGCCGACCTGGTGGTGGTCGAGCAGCGCGGCTACACCCTGCGCGGCGAACGGATGGAACTGGACACGCCGGCCTTGCCGCTGGACCAGCCGATGACCACCGCGCAGGACATCGCGATCACCCGCGACCTGGCGCGGCGCGCGCAGGCCGCCTATCCGCAGGCCGATCTGTCCGGCTATTCGATCGCGCAGATCGCCGACGACGTCGACGACCTGCGCAGGGCGCTGGGCTACGACAGGATCAGCCTGGTCGCCGCCAGCTTCGGTTCGCAGTGGGCGTTCGCGGTGCTCAAGCGCCATCCCGGGCGCGTGGCGCGCGCGGTGATCTCCGCCACCGAACCGCTGGACGCCGGCTACGACCAACCCTCGCAGGTGTTCGCCGCGTTCCAGCGCATCGCCGCCGAAGCCGACCAGGCGCCCGCGCTGGCGCCTTACCTGCCCCCCGGCGGCATGATCGCGGCGATGCAGGCGACGCGGGAGCGCCTGGCCGCCGCGTCGGTCCGCGTGGAGGTCGAGCACGACGGCACCCGGCAGCAGGTGGCGCTGGGGCTGGAGGACTACCAGCTCGCGCTGATCACCTACTCCGCGAACGCCGCGACCTTCCCGCGCTTCGTGCTCTCGGCCTACCACGGCCACTACGACGACTGGGCGCGCGACGCCATCGCCTGGCGCGCGCCGGAGACGCGCGCGCTGATCAATCCGCTGATCAACATCGGCCTGGACATGAGCGCGCCGCGCAAGCGCCTGCTGTGGAGCGACCCGGCGCTGCCGCTGCTCGGGCGCTGGAACTTCGCCGCGTATCTGGCGACCAAGGGCGAATGGGCCACCGCCGACGCCGGCGACGCGCTGCGCGCACCGGTGCTGGACCCGACCCCGGTGCTGTTCGTGCAGGGCGACTGGGACACCTCCACGCCGCTGGAGAACACCCTGGCGCTGCTGCCCTACTTCCCCAACAGCCGCACCGTGGTGCTGCATCGCGCGCAACACAACGGCACCTTCGCCCTGCTGCGCAGCCGGCCCGAGCTCGCCGCCAAGGTCTACGCGTTCCTGCGCGACGGCGACACCCGCACCCTGCCGGCGGAAGCGGCGCTGGACCCGGTGGCGTTCGCCGCGCCCGCGTTTCCCGCGCCCGCGCCCGGATCCGCTGCGCCCGCAGCGGTGGACGAGCGCCGTTGAGCGCGATGCCGGAATAGCCGCGCGCCGGAGTAGCGCGCATTGCCGGCATCGATCCCACACCCGAACCGCGACGGCATCGACCGACCGGCGGCATCGGTGGCCCGCCGCGGCGCCTCGTCTAGAATGGCGCCGATGCCCGATACGCTCCCCCATCCCGTCAGCCACAGCGTGGACATCAAGCACAGCCGCTTCCTGGCCCAGGCGGCGCCGATCGCCGACGCCAATGCGGCAATGGCGTTCGTGCAGCAGGTCGCGGTGGCCGACGCCACCCACAACTGCTGGGCCTACCGGTTCGGCGACGAGTACCGCTCCAGCGACGACGGCGAACCGGCCGGCACCGCCGGCAGGCCGATCCTGGCGGCGATCGATGGCCAGGGCTTCGACCGCGTGGCGGTGGTGGTCACGCGCTGGTACGGCGGCATCAAGCTCGGCGCCGGCGGCCTGGTCCGCGCCTACGGTGGCAGCGCCGCCGAGTGCCTGCGGCTGGCGCCGCGGCAGCCGCTGCTGGCGCTGAGCCTGCTGACCCTGCACTGCGAGTTCGACGATCTGGGCATCGTGCACGCGGCGCTGGGCGCCTGCGCCGCCGAGAAACTCGATGAACGCTTCGACGCCGATGGCGCCGAACTGCGCCTGCGCCTGCCCAGCGATCGCCTCGACGCCTTGAAAACCCGGCTGCGCGACGCCACTCGGAACAGGGTCCGCTGCTCGGAATCCTCCCCCGCATGAACGATCCGTCGGCCGACCAGGCCAAGTCGCTGCGCAAGCTCGGCAGCCTGCGCACTTTGTGGCCGTTCGTGCAGCGCCAGCGCGGCCTGTTCTGCGCCTGGCTGCTGGCGCTGGCGGTGTCCTCCAGCGCGACGCTGAGCCTGCCGGTGGCGGTGCGGCAGATGATCGACCACGGCTTCAGCGACGGCGGCCGGATCAACCAGTCCTTCGCGCTGCTGTTCGCGGTGGCGGTGGTGCTGGCGATCGCCACCGCGATGCGCTTCTACTTCGTGTCGCTGCTGGGCGAGAAGGTCGTCGCCGACCTGCGCGGGCGCCTGTACGCGCACCTGATCGGCCTGCACGCCGGCTTCCACGACCGCAACCGCAGCGGCGAACTGGTGTCGCGGCTGTCGGCCGACAGCGAGCTGCTGCGCGGGGTGATCGGCAGCACCATGTCGGTGGCGCTGCGCAGCACGGTGACGGTGGTCGGCAGCATCGTGATGCTGTTCGTGACCAGCCCGCACCTGGCCGCCTACGCGCTGCTCGGCATCCCGCTGGCGGTGTTGCCGATCGTGCTCGGCGCGCGCCGCCTGCAGAAGATCTCGCGCGCCAGCCAGGACCGCGTCGCCGACGCCAACACCCTGGCCGCCGAGACCCTGGGCGCGGTGCGCACGGTGCAGGCGCATGCGCGCGAACCCTACGAGCGCGGCCGCTTCGGCCAGGCGCTGGCGCTGTCGGTGGAGGTGGCGCGGCGCCGGGTGCGCGCGCAGGCGCTGATCACCGCCACCGCGATCGTGCTGGTGTTCGGCGCGATCGTGCTAGTGCTGTGGTCCGGCGCGCACGAGGTGGCGGCCGGCGAACTGAGCGCCGGCGCGCTCGGCCAGTTTGTGCTGTATGCGATGTTCGGCGGCGGCTCGGTGGCCTCGCTGGCCGAAGTCTGGAACGACCTGCAGCGCGCGGCCGGCGGCATGGGCCGCATCGCCGAGCTGTTCGCCGAACGCCCCGAGGTGGTGGCCCCGGCGCAGCCGCGCGCGCTGCCGCGGCCGCTGCGCGGCGAGGTGCGTTTCGACAACGTGGTGTTCCGCTATCCGCAGCGCCCCGACCATCCGGCGCTGGACGGCTTCGACCTGCACGTGCGGCCGGGCGAGAGCGTGGCCCTGGTCGGCCCCTCCGGCGCCGGCAAGAGCACCGTGCTGTCGCTGCTGCTGCGCTTCCACGATCCGCAATCCGGCGCGGTGCGGGTGGACGGCGCCGACCTGCGCGACCTGGACCCGGCCCAGCTGCGCGAGGGCATCGGCCTGGTGCCGCAACATCCGACCCTGTTCGCGGCCAGCGCGGCCGACAACATCCGCTACGGCCGGCTCGATGCCAGCGAGGCCGAGGTCGAGGCCGCGGCGCGCGCGGCCGAGGCCGATACGTTCATCCGCCAGTTGCCGGGCGGCTACGCCAGCGAACTGGGCGAGCGCGGCGCGCGCCTGTCCGGCGGCCAGCAGCAGCGCATCGCCATCGCCCGCGCCCTGCTCAAGGACGCGCCCATCCTGCTGCTGGACGAGGCCACCAGCGCGCTCGACGCGCAGAGCGAGCACGCCGTGCAGCAGGCGCTGGAACGGCTGATGGCCGGGCGCACCACGCTGGTGATCGCGCACCGCCTGGCGACCGTGCTCAAGGCCGACCGCATCGTGGTGATGGACCACGGCCGCATCGTCGCCCAGGGCACCCATGCCGAACTGCTGGCCCAGGGCGGCCTGTATGCGGAACTGGCGCGGCTGCAATTCATCGACTGACCACGCCGCGCTAACGCGGGCGGGACTACGGTCCGCGCTGACGCCCCTGCCGCGCTCGCGCGCAGCGGCGCCAGCGCGATGAAACGCATTCGACAGGAGACACGCCATGTCCTTTCGCCAACTGCCCGCCCTCGGCCCCGACGGCGAGGCCTATCTGATCACCGAGTTCCAGGACGAAGCGCAGCACCAGCAGCAGGCCCAGCAGGACGCGCACGCCACGCCGGCGCTGCGCTACGAACTGGCCGACGGACGCAAGCTGATCCGCCGCGGACAGCAGTTCACCACCACCGGCGGCGAGCTGACGCTGACCGCGGTCTGAGATCGCACGCGCGATGCCGCGCAGAAGGACAGCGACGCCTTGCGTCGCTCTGCCGCTCAGCACACCCGCCGCGCACATGGTCAATTATTGACCACGCCTCTTGACACGCCCGCCTCGCAAGGCGCGCAGGCACTTATCCACATGTTTGCGCGCCTTTCATCCACACCGCCTGTGGATGAAGTGCCGTGGTGGTTTGATCGCGGCAGATCGCTTCCCTGTAGGAGCGGCTTCAGCCGCGACCGGGCGTCACCGGTGACGCCCGGTCGCGGCTGAAGCCGCTCCTACAGAAGCGACATCGTCGAAGCAGCCGCCACGCCCGGCTTCGCTGAAGCCGTGTCCACGCGCAAGCCGCTGACTAGCGCGGCAACACCCGGCCGATGCCGCTGGCGTCGATCTCCGCCGCCGCCGCGTCCAGCGCGGGCGCCACGGTCGTCGGATCGAAGCCGATGCGGAAATGCAGTTCGCCCGCCGGCGTGCGCGAGGAATGGATCGAGGTCAGGCTGATGCCGTGGCGTTCGAACACGTACAGCAAGGCGCGCAGCGAGCCGGCGCGATCCTCCGGCAGGTAGACGCTGAGGGTCAGTTGCTCGGTGAGGTCGGCGAGCAGGTAGCCGACCCGTTCGTAGCTGTAGTTGCCGTGCGCGATCGTCGCCTCGCCCAGCGCGTGGCGGTTGGCGTCGAGGAAATCGGCGCGGAACTGCGCGCGCGCCGCGTCGTCGCCGCGGCCGACCTGGTCGCGCAGCCGCGACAGCTGCGCGATCAGGCCGTCGAGCACGCCGCCGACATGCGGATTGCCGAACTGGATGTCCTCGTAGATGGCCGGATTCAGCGCCAGGATGCGCGCGATGATCGCGGTATCCAGCTCGAACGAGGCCGAGCGGTACGGCAGCAGCGCGTCCAGCGGGCCCAGCGTCGGCGCGTGCTCGCGCAGCACGCCGGCCTGGGCCAGGTGGCTGGCATGCACCATCGCCTGCACCAGCGCCATCACCCGGTCGTGGTGGTCGGGCGTGGTGCGCACGCATTCGGCCTCCAGCGCCGCGCACAGCTGCTGCAGCCACGCCTGCCAGCGCGACAGCCGCGCTTCGCACACCACCAGCACGCGGCCCTTCAACGTCGGCGATTTCGGCGGCGCGGTCATCGGGTGCAACCCGGCCACCTCCGCCTGCGAGGCCAGCATCGCCGCCACCGGCTCGCGCTTGACCGAGGTCACGTCCAGCCACAATTGCCCGCGTTCGCGGCCGGCGGCGCGGCGCACGTAGTCGCCGATCAGCGCCGGCGTATGCCGGATCGGCGCGGAGAAGATCAGCACCTGCGCGCGCTGCAGCAGCGCGTCGGGATCCAGCGACTGCGGATCGGCCGGGTCGTGGCCGACCACGTCCAGCTGCATGCGCTCGCGGAAGAACCGGCCCAGCCAGCGGCCGTAGGCGCCGGCGCTGCCGACGATGCCGACGACCGGATGCAGGCTCACGCCAGGCGCTCGGCGGCGAAGCGCAGCGGCGTGGCCAGCGCCGCGGGTGCGGCGGCGAGCACGTCCAGTTCCTCGTAGTCCGCGGCCAGGGTCGCTTCCAGCGCCGCGTGCACGCCGGCGATGGCGCGGCCGATCGCCAGTTCGAATGCATCGCCGCGCAGCAGGAACGCGACCAGCAGCGACATCAGCACGTCGCCGGTGCCGGCCACGTCCACCGGCAACAGCGGCGAGCGCCAGCGGTAGGTCGCCTCGCGGCTCACCGCCAGCGTCACCAGTTGCCCCGCCTCGCCGCTCACGCTGTGCGCCAGCACCCACTGCGGCCCGCGCGCCAGCAAGGCCTGCGCCGCGGCGATGGCGTCGTCCTGGGCCAGCGCCGGCATGCCGGTCAGGCGCCCGAGTTCGAACGCGTTCGGCGTGACCAGCCACGCATGCGGCAGCAGGCGTTCGGCGAACACCGTTTCCAGTCCAGGTTCGACGTACGGCCCGGTGTGCGTATCGCCGATCACCGGATCCAGGCAGTAGCGCAGCGTCGGGCACTGCGGCAACGTGGCGTCGAGCCAGTCGGCGAACGCGGCGCCGTTGCCGACGCTGCCGAAGTAGCCGGACACCAGCATGCGCGCACGCTGCGGCAGGCCGCGCTCGCTGGCGCCGAGCAGCAGGTCGGCGAACCAGTCCGACGGCAGCACCTTGCCGCGCAAGGTGTCGTAGAACGGCGCATTGCTCAGCAGCGTGGTCGGGATCTCCGCCACGCGCAGGCCCAACGCGCGCATCGGCGGCATCGCCGCACTGTTGCCGGCATGGCCGTAGACCAGTTGCGACTGCACGGAAATGACATCGACCGGCACCGGCCCATCGGGGCGCTGGCGACGGCCATGGATCAGGTGGCTTTCGGCGGATGCATTCATCGCCGTAGTTTAAGGGCTGGGATTGGGGATTCGGGATTGGGCGTCGGAACCGCGGGCTCGCAGGCACGCCACGGCCCAGGCAACCGGCACATGCCGTCGGGCTTCGCCGCGCAACGAACCACCGAGGGTGCGAACGTCCAAGCTGCCACTGGGAAGCCGCAGATGCCGACGCGCCCGCACCTGCCTTCCTGGCCAACACGAGCACTCGCGGACGCAAGATCGCCAACGAACTCCCAATCCCACATTCCCGCAACTGAAAAAGGCACGTGCTCAACGCCAGAATCGCGTCCCGCACGTGCCTCCTCCTCCCAACACGGAACCCACCAGGCACCAGGGATCCGCCGCTACGAATCCAATCCCCAATCCCAGCAACTAAAAGGCACGTGCCCCGGCGCCAAATCGCGCCCCACACGCGCCTCTCCCTGCCAACAAAGACCCACCAGGCACCAGGGATCCGCCATTACGAATCCCCAATCCCCAATCCCAAATCCCAGCAACTAAAAAGGCACGTGCCCCGGCGCCAGAATCGCGCCCCACACGTGCCTCTCCTTGCCCAGCACGGACCCCACCAGGCACCAGGGATCCGCCGTTACGAATCCCCAATCCCCAATCCCGCATCCCGGCCTCACGACGTCATCCGGTCCCAGAACCCCTTGACCCCATCGATGAAGGTCGCCGACTTGGGCGAATGCTTGCGCGCGTCCTCGCCGGTGAAGGTGGACTCGAACTGCTCCAGCAGCTTGCGCTGGTCGGCGGTGAGGTTGACCGGGGTCTCCACCACCACGCGGCAGTACAGGTCGCCTTCGCTGCGGCTGCGCACCGAACGCACGCCCTTGCCGCGCAGGCGGAACAACTTGCCGGTCTGGGTCTCGGCGGGGATGCGGATCTCCGCCTCGCCGCCGAGCGTGGCCACGCGCACGGTGTCGCCGAGCGCGGCCTGGGAGATGCGGATCGGCACCTCGCAGTGCAGGTCGTCGCCGTCGCGCTGGAAGATCGGATGCTCGCGCACCCGCACTTCCACGTACAGGTCGCCGGGCGGGGTACCGGCCGGACCGGCCTCGCCCTCGCCGGACAGGCGGATGCGGTCGCCGTTGTCCACGCCGGCCGGAATCTTCACCGACAGCACCTTGGTCTCCTCGACGCGGCCGGCGCCGTGGCAGGTGCCGCACGGGTTCTGCACGATCTGGCCGCGCCCGGCGCAGTGCGGGCAGCTCTGCTGCATCGCGAAGATGCCGCGCTGGATGCGCACCTGGCCGCGGCCCTGGCACGTCGTGCAGGTCTCGACCTTGCCGTCTTCCGAGCCGCTGCCGTGGCAGTGCTCGCATTCGCCCAGGGTCGGGATCTCGATGCGCCGTTCGATCCCGGCCACCGCCTCTTCCAGGTCCAGCTCCAGCACGTAGCCGATGTCGGCACCGCGACGCGACGCGCGGCCACCGCCGCCGGCACCGCCGAAGATGTTGCCGAAGATGTCGCCGAAGATGTCGCCCATGTCCGGGCCGCCGGGGCCGCCGCCGCCCATTCCGCCCATGCCGTGCTCGAACGCGGCGTGCCCGTGCGCGTCGTACATGCGCCGCTTGTTGCCGTCGGACAGGACCTCGTAGGCCTCCTTGCACTCCTTGAAGGCCGCCTCGGCCGCGTGGTCGCCCGGATTGCGGTCGGGGTGGAACTTCATCGCGCAGCGGCGATAGGCCTTCTTCAGCTCGTCGTCGCTGGCGGTACGGGCCACGCCCAGCACTTCGTAGTAGTCGCGTTTGCTCATAGGGCGGAGATTGGGGATTCGGGATGCGGGATTCGTTCAAAGCAAAAGCGGAGAGCGTTAACTCGTCCGCTTTTGCGAGCGCTACGGACAGGGATCGGGAGCGGAAAACCGGCCGGCAAGGCCGTCCGACTCCCCATTCCCGAATCCCAAATCCCGGCGTTACTTCTTGTCGTCCTTGACCTCGGTGAACTCGGCGTCGACCACGTCGTCGCCGGCGGCCTGCGCGCCGCCCGGGGCGGCGCCCGGCTGCTGCTCGCCGGCGGCCGCCGCCGCGTACAGCGACTGGCCGGCCTCTTCCAGCGCCTTGGTCTTGGCCTCGATCTGGCCCTTGTCGTCGCCCTTCATCGCCGTTTCCAGGTCGGCCAGCGCCGACTCGACCTTGCCGATCACGTCGCCGCCGACCTTGCTGCCGTGCTCGGTGATCGCGCTGCGGGTGGCGTGGATCAGGCCGTCGGCCTGGTTGCGCGCCTGCACCAGCTCGTGGAACTTCTTGTCCTCCTCGCGGTTGGCTTCGGCGTCGGCGACCATCCGCTGGATCTCGTCGTCCGACAGGCCGGAACCGGCCTTGATCTCGACCTTCTGTTCCTTGTTGGTCTTCTTGTCCTTGGCCGACACGTGCAGGATGCCGTTGGCGTCGATGTCGAAGGACACCTCCACCTGCGGCAGGCCGCGCGGCGCCGGCTCGATGCCGGACAGGTCGAACTTGGCCAGCGACTTGTTGTAGCGGGCCTGCTCGCGCTCGCCCTGCAGCACGTGCACGGTCACCGCGGACTGGTTGTCCTCGGCGGTGGAGAAAGTCTGCGAGGCCTTGGTCGGGATCGTGGTGTTCTTCTCGATGATCTTGGTGAACACGCCACCCAGGGTCTCGATGCCCAGGCTCAGCGGGGTCACGTCGAGCAGCAGCACGTCCTTGACGTCGCCGGCCAGCACGCCGCCCTGGATCGCGGCGCCCAGCGCCACGGCCTCGTCGGGGTTGACGTCCTTGCGCGGTTCCTTGCCGAAGAACTCGGCCACCGCCTGCTGCACCTTCGGCATGCGGGTCTGGCCGCCGACCAGGATCACCTCGGTCACGTCGCTGGCGCGCAGGCCGGCGTCGTTGAGCGCGGTGCGGCACGGCTCGATGGTGCGCTTGACCAGGTCCTCGACCAGCGCCTCGAGCTTGGCCCGGGTCAGCTTGATGTTGAGGTGCTTCGGGCCCGACGCGTCGGCGGTGACGTACGGCAGGTTGACCTCGGTCTGCTGCGAGGACGACAGCTCGATCTTGGCGCGCTCGGCCGCGTCCTTCAGGCGCTGCAGCGCCAGCGGATCCTTGCGCAGGTCGATGCCCTGGTCCTTGTTGAACTCGTCCACGAGGTAGTCGATGACGCGCTTGTCGAAGTCTTCGCCGCCCAGGAAGGTGTCGCCGTTGGTGGCCAGCACTTCGAACTGCTTCTCGCCGTCGACGTTGGCGATCTCGATGATCGACACGTCGAAGGTGCCGCCGCCCAGGTCGTACACCGCGATCTTGCGGTCCCCGCCCTGGCCCTTGTCCAGGCCGTAGGCCAGCGCCGCGGCGGTCGGCTCGTTGATGATGCGCTTGACGTCCAGCCCGGCGATGCGGCCGGCGTCCTTGGTCGCCTGGCGCTGGCTGTCGTTGAAGTACGCCGGCACGGTGATGACCGCCTCGGTGACGGTCTCGCCCAGGAACGCCTCGGCGGTCTTCTTCATCTTCTCCAGCACCTGCGCGGAGATCTCCTGCGAGGCCAGCTTGCGGCCGTCGGCGGTGGCCACCCAGGCGTCGCCGTTGTCGTGCTGGACGATGCCGTACGGCACCAGGCCGATGTCCTTCTGCACTTCGGCGTCGGTGAACTTGCGGCCGATCAGGCGCTTCACCGCGTAGAAGGTGTTCTTCGGGTTGGTGACCGCCTGGCGCTTGGCCGAGGCGCCCACCAGCACTTCGCCGTCCTTGGTGTAGGCGACGATCGAAGGCGTGGTGCGGTCGCCCTCGGAATTCTCGATGACGCGGGCCTTGCCGCCGTCCATGATCGCCACGCACGAGTTGGTCGTGCCCAGGTCGATGCCGATGATCTTGCCCATTGGAATGACTCCTGAAAAATTCTGGTGTCCGGCCGCTGCCGGGGTCTGGTTCGGATATAGGGATGGCCGCAGGTCATTCAAGCCATCACCGCAAATTAGCGTTCTGCCGGGATCGCGCCCGATTCAGGCGCGCGCCGCGGCGGCGCGCCTCACTCGTGCCTGGCGACCACCACCAGCGCGGGGCGCAGCAGGCGGTCGTTGAGCAGGTAGCCCTTCTGGAACACCTGGATCACGTGGCCCGGGGCGACGCCGTCGGCCTCGGCCTGGCTGATCGCCTGGTGGTGGTCCGGGTTGAACGGCTGCCCGGTCGGGTCGAGCAGGGTCAGGCCGTTGTCGGCGGCGACCTTGAGCAGTTGCTTGTAGGTCAGTTCCAGACCGTCGCGCAGCGGGCTGGGCTCGCTGCCGGCGGCGCTCAGGCCGGCGTCCAGGCTGTCGAACACCGGCAGCAGGTCGCCGAGCAGGCGCTCGTTGGCGAACTTGCGCGCCTGCTCGACGTCGCGGGCGATGCGCTTGCGCTGGTTCTCCAGGTCGGCGCGCTCGCGCAGCGCGTCGGCCTTGACCAGCGCCAGCTCGCTGCGCAGCGTCTCCAGCTCCGCCTGCAGCGGATCGGTCGCCGGCTGCTGCGCGTCGCTCAGGCGTTCAGAATCGAATTCGGGGTGGTCTTGGTTCATTTCCGGTTCCCTGGCGGGAGGTGCACCCGCCCTACCGAACCACCTATGTGGGCGTCGGGGACGGATTCAAGATGCTGTGTTGCGGGTTCGGGCTCGGGGAATCGGGATTGGGGCTTGGCTGGGCGCGCGCAGGCGGTGGGGCCGCAGCCGGGTTTGGTCCAATCAAAGATGTGCGCCGGATGCGACGACGCAACGGTCAACCCGCGGAGCGGGGCCGCTTGCCGCCCTGCCCTTGCCTGCTAGCGCTCTGTCGGGGGATTGGGGTCCAGCGCGGCACCGAGCACGTCGGCGGCGGTCTGCACCAGCGGGATCACCCGGTCGTAGTCCATGCGCTTGGGGCCGATCACCCCCAACACGCCCAGCACCTGGCCGCCGGCCATGTACGGCGCGGTGACCAGCGACACGCTCTCCAGCGGCACCACCCCGGTCTCCTCGCCGATGAAGATGCGGACTCCCGGCGCCTGGATGGTGCGCTCCAGCAGCTGCAGGATCTCGCGCTTGCTGGCGAAGATCTCGAACAGTTCGCGCAGCCGCTCCAGGTCCGACAGGTCCTGCACGCCCATCAGCTTGGTCTGCCCGGCCAGCACCATGTCGTCGCCGGCCGGGGCCAGCGCCTGCTCGGCCAGCTCCACGCTGTGCGCCAGCAGCAGTTCCATCTCGTCGCGGGCATGGCGCAGCTCGCGCAGCAGGCTGGCGCGGATGTCGGCCAGCGCGCGCCCGGCGAAATGCGCGTTCAGATAGTTGGCCACCCGCTCCAGCTCGGCCGGCTCGTAGGCCTTGCGCGGCTCGATGACCCGGTTCTGCACCTCGTTGTCGGCGAACACCAGGATCGCCAGCACCCGGCGCGCGTCCAGCGGCACGAAGTCGATGTGCCGGAACGCGAACTGCTCGCGCTTGGGCGCGCTGACCACGCCGACGAAATGGGTCATCGCCGACAGCAGTTCCGAAGCGCTGCCGAGCAGCGCCTGGGTGCCGGCGGCGCTGCTCATCTCCGCACGCAGCCGCGCCACCTCGCCCTCGCCCGGCGGACGCATCTGCACCAGGCTGTCGACGAACACCCGATAGCCGGTGGCGGTGGGAATGCGCCCGGCCGAGGTATGCGGCGAGCTGAGCAGGCCGGCGTCCTCCAGGTCGGCGAGGATGTTGCGGATCGTCGCCGGGCTCACGTCCAGCCCGGCGTGGCGGGCCAGGGTCTGCGAGCCGACCGGTTCGCCGTCGCGGATATAGCGCGAGATCAACGTGCGCAGCAGCTGCCGGGCACGCGGGTCGAGCGAGGAGTGGACCGGGGAGGCGCGCATGGAATCAATCCGTGAGACTGGACACTAGATAATGGCTGCATGCCGGCTTGGCAAGTCATTGGCCCACCTATCCGCGCATGCTAGCGTTGCGCGGCCCTGGATTTGCGACCCCCATGCTCAGACATCTCTCGATCAAGGATTTCGCCGTCGTGCGCGGCACCGAACTGGAATTCGGCCCCGGCATGACCGTCGTCTCCGGCGAAACCGGCGCCGGCAAGTCGCTGATGGTGGATGCGCTCGGCTTCCTGTCCGGGCTGCGCGCCGACAGCGGCGTGGTCCGCCACGGCGCCGACCGCGCCGAGCTGTCGGCCGAATTCGCCGTGCCCGAGGCCGCCCCGGCGCGCGCCTGGCTGCGCGAGAACGAGCTCGACGACGACGAACAATGCCAGCTGCGCCGGGTGATCCGCGCCGATGGCGGCTCGCGCGCCTGGATCAACGGGCGCCCGGTGACCCTGTCGCAGCTGGCCGAGCTGGCCGGGCACCTGGTCGAGATCCACGGCCAGCACGAACACCAGGCGCTGCTGTCGCGCGGCAGCCAGCTCGGCCTGCTCGACGCCTACGCCCGCAACGAGGCCGAACGCGCCGCGGTGCGCGCCGCCGCCACGCGCTGGCAGGCGCTGCTGGCCGAGCGCGACGCGCTGATGGCGCAGGGCGACGTGTCCGACCGCATCGGCTTCCTCGAACACCAGCTGGCCGAACTGCAGCGCGAGGACCTGGAGCCGGCGGCGATCGCCGCGCTGGACGCCAACCATCGCCGCCAGGCGCATGCCGCGGCCCTGATCGGCGCCTGCGAAAGCGCGGCGCAGCGGCTCAACGGCGACGACGCGCCGGCGGTGCTGGAACTGCTGCAGCAGACCCGCCACGAACTGGGCAAGGTCGGCGAATACGACCCGCGCCTGGGCGAGGTCCAGGCGCTGATCGACAGCGCCACGATCCAGCTGGAAGAGGCGCTGGCGCTGGTCGACCGGGTCCGCGACGACCTCGACGCCGATCCGGCGCAGTTCGAGGACATGGAGCGCAAGCTGGGCCGGCTGCACGACCTGGCGCGCAAGCACCGGGTCACCCCGGACACCCTGGGCGAACACCGCGACGCGCTGCTGGCCGAGGTCGAGGGCCTGCGCGGCGCCGGCGAACGGCTGGACGTGCTGGACGCGGAGATCGCCCGCGCCGCGCAGGCCTGGCGCGACGCCGCGGCCGCGCTCACCGGCACCCGCCAGCGTGGCGCGCAGGCGCTGTCGCGCGACACCACCGCGCTGATCGGCGAACTGGGCATGGGCGGCGGGCGCTTCCTGATCCAGCTCGAGCCGCACGAGGCCGAGCGCCCCGACCCGGCTGGCGCCGAGCGCGTCGAATTCCTGGTCGCGGCCAACGCCGGGCAGCCGCCGCGCGCGCTGCGCAAGGTCGCCTCCGGCGGCGAGCTGTCGCGCATCTCGCTGGCCATCGAGGTCGCCGCGCTGGGCCTGGATGCGGTGCCGACCATGGTGTTCGACGAGGTGGACTCGGGCATCGGCGGCGCGGTCGCCGACATCGTCGGCAAGAAACTGCGCGCCCTGGGCGAGCAGCGCCAGGTGCTGTGCGTGACCCACCTGCCCCAGGTCGCCGCGCAGGGCCATGCCCACTACCGGGTCAGCAAGGCGCCGGTCGAAGGCATGACCCAGAGTTCGGTCGAACTGCTGGCGCCGCGCCAGCGCGAGGAAGAACTGGCGCGGATGCTGGGCGGAGTCGAAGTCAGCAAGGAAGCCCGCGCGGCGGCCAAGCGGCTGCTGCTGAGCGTGAGCTGAGGGGCGGCGGCTGGGCTCGGTTCGGCCGTGCGCCGCCGCCGGGCTCCCAGGTGCCGCGGCGCCTGCCCGTGGGCCGGGCAGCAGTTGGGTACGCCGCCGTGAGGCCCTCGTCGGCCGGGCGATGACCGCGCGAAGCAGTGGGGGCTGGCAGCTCTGAACTGGGCGGGTCGGGGCGGAAGCCCCTCCTACAGTGCACCCAGCAAACCGGCCGCAAGCCCCGCGTAGGAGCGGTTTCAACCGCGACGGAGCCACGCAACTGACCGGCTTCGGAAACAGTCGGGACTGAAGTCCCTCCCACAACACAGGGCCAGGTACCTCCTCGGCCGACCATTCGGCCGGGCGCCGGCCCAGGCCCAGGCCCAGTTCCCGCTTCCAGCCGGCCCGCCATGCGCCCTTGGGGAACGACTCTGGTTGGCCTCGGGCCAACATGTGAGAAGCCAGCCGGCTTCGGATCGCGTCGGATCGAGGCTGAAGCCCCTCCCACATGCACGCGGTCGGCCCGCCGCGCGCGCCCGTAGGAGCGGTTTCAACTGCCACGCCCGGAGCCACCAACCAGTTGGCTTCAGAAGCAGTGGGGACTGAAGTCCCTCCCAGAGAAGCGGCCCTGCCCGTCGCAAGCGCCCCCTGTGGGAGCGACTTCAGTCGCGACGCGCGGAGCCATGATCGGCGACGCTCCCGGCCCCCGTGCCAGTAGGCCAATGCGCGCCCGAAGGGCGCCGACCGCTCAGCCCTTCTTGCCCGCCGGGCGCTTGCTGCGCACGTACAGCACCAGCGAGTGCTCCTCCAGCTCGTAGCCGTGATCGGCGGCGATCTTGCGTTGCAGTTCCTCGATCTCGGCGCTTTCGAACTCGATGACGTTGCCGGTGTCCACGTCCACCATGTGGTCGTGGTGGCCGCCGCGGTCCAGTTCGTACACCGCCTGGCCGCCCTCGAAATTGTGCTTGAGCACCAGCCCGGCCGCCTCGAACTGGGTCAGGACCCGGTACACCGTGGCCAGGCCGATCTCGTCGCCATGGTCGAGCAGCTGGCGGTAGATCTCCTCGGCGGTCATGTGGTGGCGCGCCGACTTCTGCTCGAGCAGCTCCAGGATGCGCATCCGGGGATGCGTGACCTTCAGGCCGACTTTGCGCAGATCGTGGGATTCCATGGCGTCTCCGTTCATAGCTGGTTTAGCGCCAGCTGCCTCGGGGTGGGTCGCGGCGGTCGTCGGAAGTGTATCATCGACCCGATTTCCCTCAGTACTGTCCCCGATGCGCAATCTCTTGCTGGTCGCCGTTGTTGCCCTGTCCACCGCTGGCTGCGGCATCATCTACAAGCAGCCCATTTATCAAGGCAACCTGATCAAGCAGGGGGCCGTCGACCAGCTGAAGGTCGGGCAAAGCAAGCAGCAGGTCGGCGCACTGCTCGGCACGCCGTCGATCCCGGACCCGTTCCACGCCCAGCGCTGGGACTACACATCCACCGAGCGCGTCGATCGCCTTGGCAAGACCGAGATCAAGAATTTCGTCGTCTACTTCGAGAACGACGCGGTGACCCGCTGGGAAGGCGACTATTTCCCGGACCGCGATTCGGAGCTGGCCAAGAACAGCGTGCGCCAGTTCGGCCGCAACCTGGCCAAGGACAAGAAGAAGCAGCGCCGCGGCGAGTAAGCGCGCGCATACGCCCAACGGCGCTAGCGCGGTTTCGCGCGCCGCCGCCGGGCGTCCTTCGGATCGGCCAGCAACGGCCTGAGCAGTTCCACGCGGTCGCCGTCGTGCAATGGCTGGCTCGGCGCGGCCACGCTGCCGTGCGCCGCGCAGGGCATGTCCGGCGTGGCCCCGGCCAGGCCGGCGGCGGCCACGGCATCGGCGACGGTGGCACCCTCGGGCAA
Organism: Xanthomonas sp. AM6; assembly: GCF_025665335.1. NCBI lineage: Bacteria > Pseudomonadati > Pseudomonadota > Gammaproteobacteria > Lysobacterales > Lysobacteraceae > Xanthomonas > Xanthomonas sp. AM6. The sequence continues at coordinate 2,122,331 of NZ_CP106869.1, read as the reverse complement.
CTGCACGGTGCGCGCGAGGTAGCGCTCCGGCCAGGCCAGCACCACCTCGACCCGCACCCCGCTCACGCGTCTTCGCGGTCGGCGACGCGGACGAAGTCGTTGACCATGCGGTCGGCCAGGCTCTGGAAGCCCAGCGCCAGCGCCGGCCCCAGCAGCCGCGAGGCCGGTTCGAAGTCCAGCATCAGGCTGACCTTGCTGGCATGGTCGTTGAAGCCCTGGAACTCCCACTGGCCCTGCAGCCGCTTGAACGGGCCGTCGCGCAGCAGCATATCGATGCGGTCGGGGCGCTGCAGCCGGTTCTCGGTGGTGAACCAGGTGCGGAACGAGCCCAGGCCCAGGTCCAGCCGCGCCACCAGGACCTGGTCGCTGTGCTCGAGCACATGCGCTGCATTGCACCAGGCGAAGCGGCGCGGATAGGCGGCGACATCATTGACCAGGTCGAACATGCGCGTTGCGGGGTGTTCGACCAGGGCGCTGCGGCGGATGATAGGCATTCGGTGCGGGGAAGTAGACCAAGACGTTCGGGAGGACCCCGAATCGGAGACAATAGCAAGATGAGCAAGAAACCCGCCAAGGATAAAGCAAACGGCGCGACGGCCAACAAGACCATCGCGTTGAACAAGCGTGCGCGCCACGAATACCACCTGGAGGACCGCTACGAAGCCGGCCTGGCCCTGCAGGGCTGGGAGGTCAAGTCGATCCGCGCCGGCCGCGCCAACATCGGCGAGAGCTACGCGTTCGTGCGCCAGGGCGAGCTGTTCCTGTTCGGCGCGCAGTTCACCCCGCTGATCCAGGCCTCCACCCACGTGGTCGCCGACGACCGCCGCACCCGCAAGCTGCTGCTGCACCGGAGCGAGATCGACAAGCTGATCGGCCGCGTCGAGCGCGACGGCTACACCCTGGTGCCCACCGCAATGTACTGGAGCAAGAACAAGATCAAGCTCGAGATCGCGCTGGCCAAGGGCAAGCAGGACCACGACAAGCGCGACGCCGCCAAGGACCGCGACTGGGCCCGCGACAAGCAGCGGATCATGCGGCGGCACAACAAGAACGCGTGATTGGGGATGGCGGGATTGGGGATTGGCAAAGGCGGCATGCCAGACGCCGCCGTTACGAATCCCTGATCCCCAATCACCAATCCCTGCTCCATCACGTCGCCCCCAGCATCCGCATCAGGCTCGGCAGACCGCGGCCCTGCATGTAGGGATCGCGCTGCAGGTCCAGACACTGCGCCAGCAGCAGGTGCTTGACCCGATCCGGGAAGCCGATGAACTCGCGGCGCACCGACAGGAACGCGGCGATCAGCCCGGACACGTGCGCGGCGGCCATGCTGGTGCCGCTCATCTCCACCATCCAGGTGCTGGGATCGTCGGCGTCGTAGCGATGGTGGGCCGAGACGATCTTCTCGCCCGGCGCCACCAGGTCCGGCTTGTGCCGGCCATCGGCGGTCGGGCCGCGCGAGGAGAAGTACGACACGCCGTAGCTGTGCGGGCTGCTCTTGTGCACCGAGCCTACCGCCAGCGCCTCCTCCAGGTTGGCCGGATCGCCGATGCTCAGGTCCAGGTTCAGCGGATAGGCCTCCCCGTCGTTCTGCATCAGCCAGGCCAGGCCCTCGTTGCCGGCCGCGATCACCACCACCACGCCCTGCCGCCACAGCCGGCGCAGTTCGTTGCACAGCGGGGTGAAGCCGCAGCCGTAGCTTTCCGCATCGAAGTAGCCGCCCAGGCTCAGGTTGACCCCGTGGATGACCAGCTCGCCGGCGCGTTCGTTGATCTCGGCGACCTGCTGCACGCCCTTGATGATCCACGAGTCGCGGCCGTTGCCGTCGTCGTCCAGCACCTTCAGTCCGTACAGCCGCGCCTGCGGCGCCATGCCGGCGAAGCGCAGCGGCGTGGCCGGCGCCATGCCGGGCAGCGGCGCCTCGCATTGGCCGGCGATGATGCCGGCCACGTGGGTGCCGTGGCCGTTGCGGTCCAGGGCGGTGAAGCCGTCGCCGTCGCCGGGGCGCAGTGCGCGCGCGCGGCCGCGCTGGGTGCAGTCCCATTGCGCCAGCACCGTCTCGGCCAGGCCAGGCTGCCGGAAGTGCGGGTGCGCCGCGGCGATGCCGCTGTCCAGCACCGCCCAGCCGATGCCGGCGCCGAGCGCGTGGTAGGCCACCTGCGCCGCATCGGCCTGCACGGTGCTGCGCGACTGGTAGATCAGCGCGCGCTTGCCGGCGTCGCGCCACAGCCGTTTCAGGCTCAGGCTGCGGTAGCGGTCGCGCAGGCTCTCGATCTCGTAGCGGGTCAGCCGCGCCGACACGTAGCGCTGCAGCGTGTCCTCCAGTTCGATCGCCGCGTCCAGCGCATCGCCCTCCAGTCCGGTGGAAGCCTGGGTCAGCTCGCGCAACGCGGCGACCAGATCGTGCCGCAGCTGCTCCGGTTCGCGCGCGCCCGGCAGGCGGTCCAGTTCGATCAGCACCTCGTGGCGATAGTCCGGCGCATGCGCCTCCAGCTGGTCGGACAGGTCCTTGATCAGCACCGGGTGCGCGATCGGCTGGTCGAAGCCCACGCCGACCGCGCGCCGCACCTCGGCGCGGACCTCGGCGATGGACAGGTAGCCGGAGCCGGAATGCGGGTTGCGCTGCCAATCCGGATTGATCCGCGCGCCGGCGATGTTGTGGAAACGCCCCTGCGCGTCGGCGATGTCGTCGCTGAGGTCCTCGTCCAGCGCCACCGGATCGCGGCGCTCGGCGACGTTGACCCAGCGCTTCACGCAGGCCGGGAACGGCAGCTTCCCGGTGCCGGTCCACTGCTTGAACATGCTGCGCACCACCGGCAGGCCCAGCGGCGAGCCCAGCGTCAGCAGCAACGACACCTCGCACCCCTCGGCCTGGAATTCGCGCAGCACGTCGTAGGCGATCAGCGAGCCCTGGCTGTGCGCGACCACCACGAACGGACCGCCGCCGGCGCGCATGCGCTGGCGCAGGCTCTCGCGCATCTGCTCGCGCCGCGCCGGCACGAAGAAGAAATCGTGCACGTCCTGCAGCAGCGCCGCGGAGATCAGCTTCAGCAGCATCCGGTTCAGTACGTCGATCGGCCCTTGCGCGTGCATGCCGGCGGCATCCGGCGCGCCCGCCTGCACCTGGTCCAGCACCTGCTGCAGGAAGGTGCGCTCGGCGTCGCTGCCGGCCAGCGTCTCGGCCAGCAGGCGCAGGTCGGCCAGCTGCGGGACCACGCCCAGCGCACCGAGCACGCGCTGCTCGGCCTGGTTCAGCGCCGGGCCGCGGTCCTGGTCCTGGCAGCTGCCCGGCTCCGGCGACGGATAGCGCTCGCGGCTGACCCAGTACGCCATGCGCGTGCGTTCGCCCATTTCGCGACCGAACAGGGCGCGATCCCACTGGCAGCGCAGCACCTCGGCCGGCGGCTTGTTGCCGATGCCGTGGATGTAGACGACCGTCCGCGCCCGCCCCTGCGCCAGCGAACCTTCGCCGGTGGCCTTGGGCCGGGGCGTATGCGCGGGTGCCGCAGCAGGCGTGGCGGCTCCGCCTCGGGGAACGGACTGCGCGCTCGAGGTGGCGTCGGCTGCCGCCTTGGCCGTCTTGCTCGCCTTCGCCTTGGTCGCCTTGACCGCCGTGGCCGTCTTGACCACCCTGGACTTGCCTGCCGCGGACTTTGGCGCGGCCGATGCGTTCGCCGCCCCGGGCCGCACCCGTCCGCCAGGTCCATCGGCGGCCTGCCCCGCGGCCTTGGCCCGAGCTCGTGGCGCCACGGCCTTCTTCGGTGCCGTGGTTTGCGGCACAGCCTTCTTTGCCGCAGCGCCGCGCGGCGGCGGCGCGCCGTCGGCTGGCGGAACCGCGTTCGCGGGATTCGCGGCCGGGGTCGGTGCGGCCGCCGTCCGCTTCCGGTCGCGCCCGCCGTCGCGCGCACGCTGTTGCCTGGTCGCCATTGCGATGCTCCATGCCTGAGGGAGATCCGCCGGCGCGCCGGTAGCCGTTGCGCCGAGTGAAGCCAGCTTAAGCCGCCTTTGTCGCAAGGCTTGTGACTGCCCTCCCCGATCCCTACACTGTGCTGGTCAGCGTTTTACGTTTTCCCCGGGGGTGCACTGGTTTCGACGGGGGTTGCAAAATCGCTTGGCGCATGCCGAGGGGGCAGCTTTCCTCGTAAATCCAGCCGCAAACTTATAGTTGCCAACGACGACAACTACGCACTGGCCGCTTAAGGCCTAGCCCCGAAATCGCTTGTGTCCGTGCTCGCGACGTAGGGTCATTATCACGGAATCGCCGGTGGTGGCTGCCTGTCAGCCATTGGCTAAATGAAGCAGGCTGGTCCCGGGATGCGCTTCGCACATCGTGCTGTCCCAGGGCGAGATCCAACGATGAGCTAAGCATGTAGTGCCGGGGATGGAGTGCCTTCGGACGGCGGTTCGATTCCGCCCACCTCCACCATCTGAACGTCCGCAGCGGTTCGCGGACGTACACCAAGGGTCGGATTGTTCTGGACATCCAGGAAAATCCGGCCCTTTTTGTTTGTGCGTTGTCTGTGCCCCGCCATGCGGAAAGCAAGTTCGGCCCCGCGATACGGGCGCACTGTTGGGACGGTGCGCGCGTGGCTGCGCAGCGGCACAGGCAAATGCAAGCGGATCGGGCAACCGGTCTGCGCCAGCCCGAAGGGCGGCTGCGGATGCGTAGGAAGTGGGATGGTCCAGCCGCGGATGCCTGCACCCTTGAAGCAGCCCTGAGAGTGATCCTCGGCCGCACAGCTGGTGACGCACGATGGGTCGGGAGGCGTTACGACCATGTCCTCGCGGCGTGTCCGAACGGCGTCACGCGGCGGACGGCGACGGGCGCCGCAGGACCGGCGCACGTCCGCCGGCCGCAGCGCCGACATGCCCATCACGCACTGCCTGTACGGTATTGCCCTCGATTGCCGACCATGGTGTGCCATGCAACTGACCAGCGAACAACTGCGCATCCTGCAGGACATCCATGACACCAAGCCCGTCAGCGAGGAAGAGGCGAACTGGGCGGTGCGGGAAGGCTATGCCGCGCAGGGCGAGGACGGCGACATCGCCCTCAAACCCAAGGGCCTGCAACTGGTCGGCACCGGAGCGCCATAGCGCCCGCGTCCGTCGCGTCCGCCGTCCAATGGCCACGCTCAACCACGACCGCCGGACCGTGGCAGCCGCCTGCCGCTGCCCGCTTCCGGGCGCTGCCGCACGCGCCGCCGGGCCATGAGCACCTCGATGCGTCGTCACTTCCGGCTCGGCATCATCAAGATCCTCGGGCCGGCCACCGCCGCGCTGCTGCTGCTGTTCGGGGCCTATCAATGGCTGCAGGGCCAGCCATGGACAGCGGCGGCCGGCGCCGTGCTGGCCAGCCTGGCGGCGGTGGCCACCTGGCTGGCGCTGCGCCGTGGCGACGACCGCATGGACGCCCTGCTCAGCCTGAGCTGGCTGCTGGGCAGCGCGCTGGCCTGCCATGTCCTGCACAACGCCGCGGTGCCATGGCTGTACCTGGCGATGATGAGCAACTTCGCCGTGGTCGCGCGCAGCATCGGGCTGGCCTGCAACGCCACCTTGATCGTGATCATGCTGGTCACTCCGGGCACGCTGCCCAGCGCCGAGCACGCGTTCTCGCTGCTGGCGGTGTCGCTGTTGATCACCGGCCTGGGCTACCTGCTGTCGCTGCACCTGGAGGGCGACCGCCAGCAACTGGAGCAGATGGCCTCGCACGACGCGCTGACCGGGCTGCCGAACCGGCGCATGCTGGAACGCAGCCTGACGCAGCGCGTGGCCGATCCGCGCCGCAGGGCGCGCCGGCACGGGCTGGTCGTGCTCGACATCGACCATTTCAAGGTGGTCAACGATCTCTACGGGCACGCGGCCGGCGACCGCACGCTGGCCGAACTGGCCGCGCTGCTGCGCTTCGAGGTGCGTCCGCCGGACGAGGTGTTCCGCTTCGGCGGCGAGGAATTCGTGGTGGTGGCGCGGCTGCAGTCGCGCAGCGAGCTTGCGGCCTTCAGCAAGCGCCTGCACCAGGTCACGCGCGAGGCGCTGCGCGGCCCCGGCGGCGACATCACCGTTTCCCTCGGCGCAGCCATGCTGTGCGACGAGGTCCATTGGCAGGACTGGTTCTCGCGCGCCGACGCGGCGCTGTACCAGGCCAAGAACGGCGGCCGCGACACCTACGTGATCGCCGACGATCTGGCCCAGGAGTGAGCGGCCGCGCAAGGCAGACGTACGCGCCAGCGGCGCCATTGCGCGCTGCTACGCGCGTGAGACGCGTTGGCGCCCGCTTGCATGGGTGATGTGGCGTGCGCCTTCCTCGCGCACGGCCGCCGCTACTCGTTCTGCATCGTCGCCTGACGCTCCAGCATCAGCGCCAGGATTCACCAGGATCGGGAACGCGGCGCGCAGACTCTGCGGTAACCAACCGCAGCGCCCACGCCTCCTGGCCAGCCATCCAGGCGCGTCAGGTCTTCCCGCCACTCCCGCCGCGACCATGGCCGCTCGCGCAGGCTGCCACCAGCCTGGCGAGCGCCCACGGCTCCGCCGGTTAGCGCGACACCGGCGCCGGCGGCGTCGCCAACGCCACGTCCTGCGGCAGCACCGCGTCCTGGCCCCAGCCGCCCAGCGCCTTGTACACCCGCACCACGCCGACGTTCACCGACGCCTCGGCATCGGCCAGGGCATCGTCGGCGGCCAGCTGGGTGCGCTGGGTGTCGAGCAGGGTCAGGAAATCCACCGAGCCCTCGCGATAGCTGATCTCCGCCAGCGCGGCGGCGCGCCGCGCCGCCTGCGCCTGCTCGACGACGATCGCCAGCCGCGCCTGCTGCTTGGCGTAGGCGGTCAAGGCGTTCTCGGTGTCTTCCAGCGCGCCGAGCACCGCCTTCTCGTAGTCGGCGGCAGCGCCGTCGGCCTGCGCTTCGCTGGCGCGCAGCCGCGCCCGCACGGTGCCGAAGTCGAACGCCGCCCAGCTGATCGAGGGCGTCAGCGACCAGGCCTTGCTGCTGCCCTGCAGCAGCGAGCCGGCATCGCCGGACAGGAAGCCGACGAAGCCGCTGAGGCTGATCCGCGGGAACAGGTCGGCGGTGGCCACGCCGACCCGCGCCGTCGCCGCCGCCAGCCGGCGCTCGGCGATGCGCACGTCGGGACGCCGGCGCAGCAGCTGGGTGGTATCGCCCAGCGGCAACGCGCGGGCGTAGGCCGGCGTCGGGCGCGGCGCCAGCAGCTCGTCGAGCGCGCCGGGAGTGCGCCCCAGCAGCACCGCCAGGCGATGCCGGGCCTGCGCTTCGCTGACTTCCAGCAACGGGATGTCGGCCTCGATCGCCTTCAGCCGCGCCTGGCTGCTCTGCACGTCCAGCTCGCTGCCGGCGCCCAGTTGCAGGCGGGTCTCGGTCAGGCGCTGGGTGTCGCGCAGATTGTCCAGCGTGGTGCGCGCCACCGCGATGCGCTTCTGCGCGCCGCGCAGCTCGAAGTAGTTGCGCGCCACTTCCGCGGCCACGGTCACCTGGGCATCGGCCATGCCCGCCTGCTCGGCTTCCAGGTCGGCCCGCGCGGCCTCGCTGGCGCGGCGCTGGCGACCGAACAGGTCCAGCTCCCAACCGGCATCGAAGCCCAGGCTGTAGCTTTCGGTCAGCACGCGCGCGCCGCCGGCGTTCGGGTCCGGCGCCTTGCTGCGCGTGTAGTCGCCGCCGGCGGTGACGTGCGGCGCCTGGTCCAGGCGCCGTTCGGCGAAGGCGGCGCGCGCCTGGTGCACGCGCGACAGGGCGATGCGCAGGTCGAGGTTGGCGACCAGGCTCTCGTGCACCAGCTGTTCCAGCACCGGGTCGTCGAACTGCGCCCACCACGACGCCACCGGCGAGGTGGTCGCGAACACCGGCGCCGCCGCGCCCTGCAGCGTCACCGGCGCCTGTTCGGGCGCGCGGTAGTTGGGGCCGACGCTGGCGCAGGCGCTGAGCAGCGCCAGCGCCAGCGCGCCGATCGCGGGACGGATCACCATGGCAGCACCTGGCCGACGTGGGTGTAGCTGCCGGTCGGGCCGTCGGCGTCGAGCAGCGCCATCATCACGCTGCTGCGCGCGCCGTCGGCCACTTGCAGTTCGCCCTCGCCCGCGTTCATGTCGGTCTTCACGTAGCCGGGGTGGATGGTATTGACCTTGATCGGGGTGTCGCGCAGTTCGTAGGCCAGCTGCACGGTCCACGCGTTCACCGCGCTCTTGGACACGTTGTAGGCCGGCACCTTGAAGTCGTAGATCGGCGAGCCGGGCTGGCTGTGCAGCGTCACCGAGCCGAGCAGGCTGGACACGTTGACGATGCGCGCGGCCGGCGCGGCGCGCAGCAGCGGCAGGAACGCCTGGGTCACCGCGATCAGGCCGAACACGTTGGTGTCGAAGGTCTTGCGCCAGGTCTGCAGGCTCTGCTGCGAGACCGCCAGCTTCATGTCGTCGACGATGATGCCGGCGTTGTTGACCAGGATGTCGAGCCGGCCGTGGCGCGCCTGCACCGCCGCCACCGCGGCGGCGATGCTGGCATCGTCGGTGACGTCCAGGGTCAGCGCTTCCACCGGCAAGCCTTCGCCCTGCAGTTCCAGGGCGGCGGCGCTGGCGCGGGTGGAATCGCGGCCGGCCAGCAGCGTGTGCACGCCGGCCTCGGCCAGCTGGCGCACGGTGTGCAGGCCGATGCCGCGGGTGGCACCGGTGACGAGTGCGATTTTTTGAGTAGCGTTCATGCGAATGTCCAGAGAAGGGGGAATTGGGGGATCAGGCGTGGGTCGGTGCGGCGCCGTGCGCCGGGCCGTGCGATACCAGCGGGCGACCGGCCAGCTTGCGCAGGGCGACGTAGAACACCGGGGTGAGGAACAGGCCGAACAGGGTCACGCCGAGCATGCCGGCGAACACCGTGATGCCGGTGGCCGAGCGCACTTCGGCGCCGGCGCCGTGCGAGAACACCAGCGGCACGGTGCCGGCGATGAACGCGATCGAGGTCATCACGATCGGGCGCAGACGCAGGCGGCAGGCCTGCAGCGCCGATTCCACGATGCCCTTGCCCTGCAGCTCCAGTTCGCGGGCGAACTCGACGATCAGGATCGCGTTCTTGCACGCCAGGCCCATCAGCACCACCAGGCCGACCTGCACGAACACGTTGTTGTCGCCGCCGGTCAGCCACACGCCGAACAGCGCAGACAGCAGCGTCATCGGCACGATCAGGATCACCGCCAGCGGCAGCGTCCAGCTTTCGTACAGCGCGGCCAGCACCAGGAACGCCAGCAGCACCGCCAGCGGGAACACCACCATCGCCGCCTTGCCCTGGGTCGCCTGCTGGTAGCTCAGGTCGGTCCACTCGATCTCCATGCCGTTGGGCAGGACCTGCTTGGCGATCTGGGTGACCTTGGCCATCGCTTCGGCCGAGGACAGCATGCGCGCATCCGCCTCGCCGGCCAGGTCGGCCGCCGGGTAGCCGTTGTAGCGCAGCACCGGGTCCGGACCGAAGGTCTGCTTGACCGTCACCATCGAGCCGATCGGCACCATCTCGCCGGCGGCATTGCGGGTGCGCAGCCGGGCGATGTCCTCCACGCTCTCGCGGAACGGCGCGTCGGCCTGGGCGATCACCTGCCAGGTGCGGCCGAACTGGTTGAAGTCGTTGACGTAGGTCGAGCCCAGGTAGGTCTGCAAGGTGTCGAACAGATCGGTCAGGGCCACGCCCTGGGCCTTGGCCTTGACCCGGTCGACCTCGGCGTCCAGCTGCGGCACGTTGGCCTGGTAGGTGCCGATCGGATAGCTCATGCCCGGGGTCTGCGCCACCGCGCCCTGCATCGCGTTGACCGCGCTCTGCAGTGCGCCGTAGCCCAGGTTGGCGCGGTCCTCGATGAACAGCTGGTAGCCGTTGCCGTTGCCCAGGCCCAGGATCGGCGGCGGCATGAACGCGAACGCCATGCCCTCGCCCAGCTGGGAGATGCGCTGGTTGATTTCGGCATTGATCTCCAGCGCGCTGCGGTGGCGCTTGGCGAACGGCTTGAGGGTCAGGAACACCACGCCGGTATTGGGCGTGTTGGTGAACTGCAGCGCGTTCAGGCCGGGGAAGGAGATCGCATGCTCCACGCCGTCGGTCTGCATGGCGATGTTGGTGACCTTGCGCAGCATCGCGTCGGTGCGTTCGAGCGAGGCGCCCTCGGGCAGCTTCACGCCGGCGATCAGGTACATCTTGTCCTGGGTCGGAATGAAGCCGGCCGGCACCGCCTTGAACATCACGCCGGTGGCCACCAGCAGCACCAGATAGACCGCGAACACCACACCGCGCTTGCCGAGGATGCGCGACACGCTGCCCTGGTAACGCTCGGAGTTGCGGTTGAAGAAGCGGTTGAACGGGCGGAACAGCCAGCCGCCGAACATGCGGTCCATCAGCCGCGACGGGCCATCCTTGGGCGCGTCGTGGGCGCGCAGCAGGCGCGCGGCCAGCGCCGGCGACAGGGTCAGCGAGTTGATCGCCGAGATCACCGTGGAGATGGCGATGGTCACCGCGAACTGCTTGTAGAACTGGCCGGTCACGCCGGACAGGAACGCCATCGGCACGAACACCGCGCACAGCACCAGCGCGATCGCCACGATCGGGCCGGACACCTCGCGCATCGCCTGGTGCGCCGCGGCCAGCGGGGTCAGCCCTTCCTCGATGTTGCGCTCGACGTTCTCCACCACCACGATCGCATCGTCCACGACGATGCCGATCGCCAGCACCAGCCCGAACAGGGTCAGCGTGTTGATCGAGAAGCCCAGCACGTACAGCGCCGCGAAGGTGCCCACCACCGACACCGGCACCGCGATCAGCGGGATGATCGACGCGCGCCAGGTCTGCAGGAACAGGATCACCACCAGCACCACCAGCAGCACCGCCTCCAGCAAGGTGTGCACCACGGCGGTGATCGAGTCGCGCACGAAGATCGTGGTGTCGTACACCGCCTCGTACTTCACGTCGGCCGGGAACTGCTTGGTGAGCTCGTCCATCGTCGCGATCACCTGGTCGCGGATCTGCAGCGCATTGGCGCCCGGCGCCTGGAAGATGCCGATGCCGACCGCGTTCTTGCCGTCCAGCTGCGAGCGCAGCGTGTAGTCGCCGGCGCCCAGCTCCAGGCGCGCGACGTCGGCCAGGCGCACGCTCTCGCCGTCGGCCCCGGTCTTGAGCACGATGTCGCCGAACTCCTGCTCGCTGCGCAGGCGGCCCTGCGCGTTGATCAGGGTCAGGAACTTGCTTTCAGGCATCGGCTCGGCGCCGAGCTGGCCGGCCGAGACCTGCACGTTCTGCTCGCGCATGGCGTTGACCACGTCGCTGGCGGTGAGCCCGCGCGCGGCGATGCGCTCCGGGTCGAGCCAGGCGCGCATCGCGTAGTCGCCGCCGCCGAACACCTGCGCATCGCCCACGCCCTGGATCCGCGCCAGCGCGTCCTTGACGTGCAGGCGCGCGTAGTTGCGCAGGTACAGCGTGTCGTACTTGCCCTTCGGCGAGGTCAGGTGCACGACCATCAGGAAGGTCGGCGACTGCTTCTGCGTGGTCACGCCCTGCCGGCGCACGTCCTCGGGCAGGCGCGCCTGCGCCTGCGCCACGCGGTTCTGCACTTTCACCGCGGCATCGTCGGCATCGGTGCCCGGGCGGAAGGTGATGGTCATCTGCAGCACGCCGTCGGAGCCGGCCACCGACTTGAGGTACATCATGCCTTCCACGCCGTTGATCGCCTCTTCCAACGGCGTGGCGACGGTCTCGGCGATGACCTTGGGGTTGGCGCCCGGATACACCGTGCGCACCACCACCGAAGGCGGTACCACTTCGGGGTATTCGCCGATGGGCAGCATCGGGATCGCGATCAGACCCGCGGCGAAGATGACGATCGACAGCACGGCCGCGAAGATCGGCCGGTCGATGAAGAATCTGGAAAAGTCCATGGGTGGTGGTCCTGGAAACGGGTTGAAACGGGTGGCCGCACCGGAGCACGGGCAAAACTGTGGCGATGCCGGGCCACGACGGTGGCCCGGCCTGCGGCGACCGGCCGCCAGCGCGGCCGGTCTGCGACGCTGCGCGACCGCGGGTCAGTCGAGAGCGACGGCCTTGCGCGCGGCCGCCGGCGTCGCCGTGGCCAGCGCCACGGGCTTGGCCTGCACCGGCATGCCCGGCATGAACACTTTCTGCACTCCGTCGACGATGACGCGGTCGCCGGGGTTGAGCCCGCTGGTCACGATGCGCAGGCCCTCGGCGTCACGCCCCAGCTGCACGTCGCGGCGCTGCGCCTTGCCGTCCTTGTCGACGACGTAGACGTACTTGCGGTCCTGGTCGGTCAGCACCGAGCGGTCGTCGATCAGCATCGCCTTGAAGCGGCCGCTGCCGAGCAGGCGCACGCGCGCGAACAGGCCCGGGGTGAAGCTGCGGTCGGCGTTGTCCAGCACGGCGCGGACGCGGATGGTGCCGGTGGTGCGGGTGATCTGGTTGTCGAGGAAATCGACCTTGCCGGCGTGCGGGAAACCGTCCTCGCCGACCAGGCCGACCTGCACCGGCAACTGCCCGTCGCGCTCGCTCGGCCGCTCGCCCTTGCGCGCCATCTGCGCATAGCGCAGGAAGGTGCCCTCGTCGGCGTCGAAGTACACGTGGACCTTGTCCAGCGACACCAGCGTGGTCAGCACGCTGGCGCTGTCGCCGGCGCTGACCAGGTTGCCGGCGGTGACCTGGGCGCGGCCGGCGTGGCCGTCGATCGGCGCACGCACCTGGGTCCATTCCAGGTTCAGCCGCGCGGTGTCGACCGCGGCCTGCGCGGCGAGCACGTCGGCCTCGGCCTGCTCGGCGGCGGCGTGGCGCTGCTCCCAGCTCTCGGTGGAGATCGCCTGCTGGTCGGACAGCTTCTTGGCGCGCGCCGCCTCGCTGCCGCTGAGCTTGGCCTGGGTCCGCGCCCGCGCCAGTTCGGCGTTGGCGCGCGCCAGTTCGGCGCGGTAGCTGCGCGCGTCGATGGTGAACAGCACGTCGCCCTTCTTCACTTCCTGGCCTTCGACGTAGTTGACCTTGTCGATGTAGCCGGACACGCGCGGGCGCAGGTCGACGTGCTCGACCGCCTCGACGCGGCCGCTGAACTCGTCCCACTGGCTGATTTCCTTCTGCAGCACCGGCGCGACGCCGACCGCCGGCGGCGGCGGCGCGCCCTGCCCGTCGGCCTTGCTGCCGCAGGCGGCCAGGGCCACGGCCAGCAGCGCGATCGCCAGCGGGCGCAAGACGCGTGGGGAGTGGAGGGACATCGGAATCGGGTTCATCGGGAGACCTCGTGAGTGGAAGGGGAAAAATGCGATGCGGTCATCAGCGAGGTGCGTGGACGCGCGTACTGTTGTTTGTCGATATCGACCACGGCCTGGCCGGGCGTGTCGCGGTCGGCGAGCAGCGACACCGCGGCGCGGCCCACGCTGAGCGTGGTGAACCACTCCGGGCAGCCGTCGGCGGCGGTGTCGCTGCACACCGGATGGGTCAGCGACAGCAGGTGGACGCGCACGCCCAGCGGCTTGGCCTCTTCGTGCAGGACCTGGGCGAGCATGCGGATCGCCGCCGTGGCCACCGAACTGTCGCCGTGCCCGGCCCAGGCGCGCAGCGCGCACGGGCTGCCGAGCAGGATGTAGCGCCCGCCGCGCTCGGCCTGCGCCAGCAGCGGCAGCAGGTGCCGGGCCGCGGCCAGGTGCGGCAGCAGGTCGGCGTCCAGGCGCCGGCGCAACGCGGCGATCGGCTGGTCCAGCAGGCGCCCGCTGCGCAGCGGGCTGCCGAGGCTGGCGACCACGCCGGCCAGCGGCCGCGGCCGTTGCGCCACGAGCGCGGCCAGCGCCGCGGCGCCGGCATCGTTGGCGACCGAGCCCTGCAGCACGTCCAGCGCCGGTTCGTCGCTGTAGCGTTCGCGCAGCGCGCGCAGGCGGCCGCGGTCGCGCGCCACCGCCAGCACCGGGCTGCCGGCCTCCAGCAGTGCGCCGACCACGCCGTGGCCGACGGTGCCGGTGCCGCCGAGCACCAGAACCTCCGGGTCCAACATCCCGCTCACGGGACTTTTACTCCCGCAAACGGGACAATCGCGATGCGGTCCAGTCGCCCGCCGCCGCGGCGACCGAGCTGCAGCGTACTGCCGCTCTGGCTGCGCGGAGGGGGCGTAAACTCGCGAAAGGCTTTCAGGTAACCGGTTTCCAGCGCGTCGATTGGCGTCCCGTCTACCGGAACGGGACGGCGGGCGCCCACGAGAAACTGGAACAGAGTACGCAACGACATGGGGAAATGGCCTGGCTGGCGGCGAATGCGTACAAATTAGGCGTCAAAGCCGCACTTGATTAGTCCGAATTAAGGGGAATAATCGTCCCGTCACCGGTCCAATCGCCCTCAACCCTCCAGGAACCCGCCATGACCCACGATCTGAACGACACCCTGATCTTCGTCAAGGTGGTCGAACAAGGCAGCTTCATCGCCGCGGCCAATGCGCTCGGCCTGCCCAAGACCACCGTCAGCCGCAAGGTGCAGGACCTGGAGGCGCGGCTCGGCGCGCGCCTGCTGCACCGGACCACGCGCCGCCTCGGCCTGACCGAGGCCGGCGCGGTCTACCACGAGCACTGCCAGCGCATCGCCCGCGAACTGGAGGAAGCCGAGAGCGCGGTCGGGCAGCTGCAGGCCGGCCCGCGCGGCTGGCTGCGTTTCAGCGTGCCCTACTCCGCCGGCATTTCCTGGGTCGCGCCGATCCTGGGCGAATTCCACAAGCAGCATCCGGAAGTGCGCCTGGAAATGGTCATGACCAGCGACAAGGTCGATCCGATCGCCGAAGGCGTGGACGTGGCCCTGCACATGGGCGCGCTGCTGGATTCGACCATGGTCGCGCGCAAGTTGGCCACCTTCCGCACCCAGGTGTTCGCCAGCCCGTACTACATCGAGCGCCATGGCGAGCCGCTGCACCCGGACGACCTGCAGCACCACCGCACGCTGGCGCTGAGCAACGGCCGCAACGGCAACAACCGGCTCAGCTGGCCGCTGCGCAACGGCAAGCAGAGCGGCGAGTTCGCGATCCAGCCGATCCTGGTGGCCAACGACTCGGCCGCGCTGATCGGCGGCCTGGTCTGCGGCGAGGGCCTGGTGCTGGCCAGCGACGCGACGATCAAGCCGCTGATCGAGGCCGGCAAGGCGCGGCGCGTGCTCGGCGGCTGGGTCGGCCCGGACCTGGACTTCAACGCGGTGTTCCCGGGCGGGCGCATGCTGTCGCCGAAGGTGCGCGCCTTCGTCGATTTCCTGGTCGACAAGCTCAACTTCGACGTCAACTACATGCTGGCGCAGTGCCCGGCCAAGCTGGCCACGCAACAGGCCGACAGCGGCGCCGAGTTCACCCTGTGCAGCGGCGTGGCGATGAACACCCAGTCGCTGTCGCTGCCGCAACTGGCCGATGCGACGCTGCCTGGCACCGCGCCGATGCCGGCACCGGCACCGGCACCGGCACCGGAGGAGGAAGAAGAAGCGCTGGTTTGAGCCAGGCACGTCCGCGCGTTGCGCGGCCGACCTCGGGAACGCGAACGGGCCGCATGCAGCGGCCCGTTCGCGTTTCGCCCAGCGGTGGCCCCGCTCAGGAGCGCAGCGGCACCACGCGGATCTCGACGCGGCGGTTCTGCGCGCGCCCGGCCTCGGTGCTGTTGTCGGCGATCGGGTACTTCTTGCCCGCGCCCAGCGTCTCGATGCGCTCGCGCTGCACGCCCTGCGCGGTCAGGTACGCGGCCACCGAGGCGGCGCGCTGCTCGGACAGGCGCTGGTTGACCGCGTCGCTGCCGATGCTGTCGGTGTGCCCGACCACTTCGATCATGGTCTGGTTGTATTCGCCCAGGGTCTTGGCCACGCCGTTGAGCGCCGAATAGAACTGCGGCTTCAGCGTGGACTGGTTGAAATCGAAGGTGATGCCGTCGGGCAGGTTCAGGGTGATGTTGTCGCCGTCGCGGCGCACGTCGATGCCGGTGTTGGCGGTGCGCTCGCGCAGCGCGCGCTCCTGGCGGTCCTGGTAGTTGCCGATCGCCGCGCCGCTGAGCGCGCCGATGCCGGCGCCGATCATCGCGTGCTGGCGGCGCTCGGTGGCGCTGCTGCCGCTGAGCAGGCCGGCGGCGACGCCGACCGCGGTGCCGATCAGCGCGCCGCGGCCGGTGCGGTTCTGCTGCTCGGTCGGATTGCCGTACTGGTCGCGCTGCACGTAGGAGCCGCCGGTGGCGCAGGCGGACAACACCAGCGCGCTGGCCAGCGCCACGGAAATGCCTTGGATGGCGGTGCGTTTCATCGCGCTCTCTCCCGAATCTGAAGTGAAGTGGGCGCAAGCATAAACAGTGGGCCGCGAGACCGGCATGAACGAAGCCTAGCCCGCGCTGCGGACGGATGCGCCCTGTTCAGGAAGCGGCAGCAACGCGTCCGCGTCCGCCGCGCCCAGCGGATGGTCCCAGTCGCCCATCAGCGCCAGGTACAGCAACTTTTCGAATTCCGCGCCGATCCGGCGCATCACCGCGTCCGGATCGGGGATCAGCCGCGCATCGCCGATCAGGCCGAAGTGGACGCGGTGGTTGTAGCTCATGATCGACACGCCGACCCCGATCGAGCCGGTCTGCGGCACCCAGAACATCATCTCGCGCACGCCGCTGCCGGCCAGGTACAGCGGCTGCTGCGGCCCCGGCACGTTGGTCGCCACCGTGGTCGCCTTGCGGCTGAACAGGTCCAGCGCCAGCGACTGCAGCGCCGCCGGCGCCATGCCCACCGCGGCCAGCAGCCCGAACACCACCATCGCCTGGCGCGACTGCTTGAGCTGCTGCATCGCCTCGGCCACGCGTTGCAGGCGCCGCACCGGGTTGGCCTCGCCGACCGGCAGGTCCAGGAACACCAGCCCGAAATGGTTGCCGAGCTTGCGCGCGTGCTCCAGCGGTCGCAGGTTGACCGGCACCGTGGCGCGCAGGGTCACCCCGTCCAACTGTTCGCCGCGCTCGAGCATGTAGTCGCGCAGCGCGCCGGCCATCGTCGCCATCAGCACGTCGTTGACCGTGCAGTCGCAGGCGCGGCCGACCGCCTTCACCTCGTCCAGGTCCAGCGGCTCGGCCCAGGCCACCCGCTTGCTGACGCCCAGGCGCCCGCGCAGCAGCGTCGGCGGGTCGTCGGACAGCAGCAGCGCATTGGCCAGTTCGCGGCCGATCAGGCCGCCCTCCTTGGCCAGCATCTGCGCCAGGTTCGGGTCCTGGTACATCTCCCGGCCCTTGTCGAGCATGCGCCCGCCCAGTTTCAGGTAGCGGTCGATGGCGCCGACCCGGCGCACCACCTCCTTGCCGTCGTCCTTCAGCCAGGCGCGGCCCAGTTGCGCCGCCGGCTCCGGCATGCGCTGCGTATCGGTCAGCGACAGCAGCACCTGCACCAGCGCGATGCCGTCGGCGTAGCTATGGTGGATGCGCGCCACCAGCGCCGAGCCGCCTTCGTAGCGTTCGATCAGGTGGAACTGCCACAGCGGCTTGCTCTGGTCCAGCGGCGTGGACGCCATCTGCCCGGCGAAGCGCTCCAGCGCCTTCTTGCCGCCGCGCCCGGGCAGGGCCGACAGGCGCACGTGCCAGTCCAGGTCGAAATCGTCGTCGTGCTGCCAGTAGGCGCCGGTCGCGGTCTCCACCGGCTTCTGCTGGAAGCGCGGGAACGACAGGAAGCGCTTGCGCACCAGCTGCTTGAACTGCGGCAGCGACAGCGGCTCGTCGAGCATCAGCACGCCGGTGATCATCATCGGATTGGTCGGCCGCTCCATCCGCAGCCAGGCGGTATCCACACGCGACATCGGTTCGCGCCGCGGCTTGCGGCGGGCTGTGCTGGTGGCCATGCATGCTCCTGTGCGTGGCCGGAGTGAATCATGGCGCGGCGAAGGGCGTCAATCGCGGCGCGGCGGGCGCCGCGACCGCAGTTCACGCCGCCGCGCGACCGGCATCGGCGCTGCGCCGGTGCGCGCGCACGGACGCGTGCGCGGCGCTCAGGTCGCGCGGTAGGCGGCCAGCGCGGCGTCGCGGCCGGCGGCCAGGTCCACGATCGGCTGCCGCGGATAGCGCGGCGCGCAGGACGCCAGGCGCTGCGGCGACAGCCACGGCGCGAAGCGTTCGGCCACCGGAAGCGCCGCCAGTTCCGGCACCCAGCGCGCAATGTAGCGGCCCTGCGGATCGAACTTCTGCGCCTGGGTCACCGGATTGAACACGCGGAAATACGGTGCGGCATCGGCGCCGGTGCCGGCCACCCACTGCCAGCCGAGCGTGTTGTTGGCCAGGTCGGCGTCGACCAGCGTGTCCCAGAACCAGCGCGCGCCTTCGATCCAGTGCACGCGCAGGTGCTTGCACAGGTAACTGGCGACGATCATCCGCACCCGGTTGTGCATCCAGCCGGTGTGCCACAGTTCGCGCAGCCCGGCGTCGACGATCGGCACGCCGGTGCGGCCACGCCGCCACGCGTCCAGCTGCGCCGGCGCCGGCGTGGCCCAGCGGAAGCGGGCGAAGCGCGGATTGAGGTTGTGCTCGGGCGTGGTCGGGAAATGGTGCAGCAGGTGGTGGGCGAAGTCGCGCCAGCCGAGCTGGCGGATGTAGGCGTCGATCGCTGCGCCGCTGGCGGCGCGCCGCTCCCGTTCCAGTTCGGCGACCACCCGCCACGGCGCGATCTCGCCGAAGTGCAGGTGCGGCGACAGGCGCGAGGTGCCGACCTGGTCGGGACGGTCGCGGCCTGCGACGTAGCCGCGCAGGGCGCCGTCGACGAACACCTCCAGGGCCTCGTGCGCGCCGGCCTCGCCCGGTCGCCACACGTCCCAGAAGCCGCGGTCCCAGTCGCGCGCCGACGCCAGCCCGAGCCGCTGCAGCGGCTCGCTGTGCAGCGCCTGCGGCGGTGGCGGCAGCGTCGTCGGCGCAGGCTGCAGCGCCGGCAGCTGCCACTGGCGCAAGGCGCTGCGCCAGAACGGCGTGAACACCTTGTACGGACCGCCCTGCTGGGTCGCCAACTGCCACGGTTCGAACAGCAGCGCGCCGTTGTGGCTGTGCACCTCCACGCCCTGCTCGCGCAGTTCGCGCTTGAGCCGGGCGTCGCGCGGCTGCGTGGCCGGTTCGTAGCGGCGGTTCCAGTACACCGCGACCGCGCCGCATTCGGCGATCAGCTCGCGCAGCACGGTCTCGGCCGGGCCCTGGCGCAGGATCAGCCGCGATCCCAGTGCGCGCAGCTGCGCGTCGAGCGCGGCCAGCGAGCGCTGCAGCCAGCGCAGCGAGGCCGCGCCGGCGGCCCAGGCGCCCTCGTCGCCGGGACTGTGCAGGTACACCGGCACCGGCGTGTGCCCGGCGGCCAGCGCCGCGTGCAGCGCGGGCTGGTCCTGCAGGCGCAGGTCGCGGCGGAACCAGACGATGGCGTAGCTCATGCGCGGGGACGGGCCGGAAAAAGACGCGCAAGGATACGCAGGGCCGCCGCGCAGCCGATGTGAGCGCGCACGGCCGGCCGCCAGGCGCGCCGCTAGGCGGCGACCGGCGCCCCGCTCTGTTCCGTGCCGCCGTAGCTGATCAGCAGCGGCTCGACGATGGCGCCGGCCGCCTGCAGGTTGCGCAAGGCCAGGATCGAGGTGAGGCTCAGTTCCGTACCGTGCGCCAGCAGCATCATGCCGCGCTTGGACACCACGTCCTGCTCCAGGCGCCAGCCCGGCACCAGGTCGCAGACCTTGGCCTTGCGGATGCCGCTGCGGGTGTTGAGCTGCAGGTCGGCGAACGCGTCGATCAGCCCGCGCGGCAGCGGCGGCTCGGCCTTGCGCAGTTCCTGCACCGCATGCGCCAGCGGCAGCTTGCGCGCCAGCCCGCGCACCAGCAGCAGCGAGGCGCGCAGCAGGTGCGCGCCGCGGACCACGTCCGGCGCGGCGTCGGCGGGCGGCGGCAGCGCCTGGTAGCGCACGATCTCGGCCACCGCCTGCATGCGCGGGATCGCCGTCAGCAGCCGGTGCGCGACCAGCGGATGGCCGTCGACCAGCTTCTGTTCTTCCTCGGACAGTTCGTCGCCGGCGATCTCGCGCTGCACGATGTCGCCGGGCACGCTGACGCAGCCGATGTGGCTCAGCGCCGCGGCCACTTCCACCATCCAGCGGTTCGGCCACGGCAGCTTGTCGGTGACGTGGCGCACGCAGGCCTGCAGCTGCGCCGAGCGCTGGAATGCCCAGGGCGCGACCATCGACAGCACCTCGGTGAGCATGCGCGTGGTGCCGGCCAGCGTGGTCTCCAGCAGTTCGCGCTCCAGCAGCGTGGTCCGGTGCAGAGCCACCGCCTGCTCCAGCGCCGCGACCAGTTCCTCGGTCGGGCACGGCTTGCACAGGAAGCGGAAGATCGCGCCCTGGTTGATCGCGGCGATCGCCGAGGTCGCATCGGCCTGCCCGGTCAGCAGCAGGCGCACGCTGTCCGGCGCGCGGGCGCGCGCTGCGGCCAGGAACGCGGCGCCGTCCATGCCCGGCATGCGCATGTCCGACACGATCGCCGCGAACGGCGGGCCCTCGGCGATCGCGGCCAGCCCGGCCTCGCCGCCGTTGGCGGTGACCACGTCGAACTGGCCGAACAGGTTGCGCTCCAGCGCGGCCAGCAGGTTGGGTTCGTCGTCCACGCACAGGATGCGCGGCAGTTCGGGTTCGCTCATGACACGCACTCCGCTTGGCGAATCTGCGCGCAGTCCGCCTGCCATTGCGGCAGCCGCGCCGCCACGCCCATCGCCTGCAGGTAGCCCAGGTCCGGTTCCGCGCCGTGTGCCAGCGCCACCGCCACGTGCACCACGCCGACCGCGTCGAACTGGCGATGCTCGACCCGGCCCGGCGTGCGGTGATGGGCGACCGCCTCGACGATCGCGCCGGGCAGGCCCCACACGCCGAGCAGGTAGGCGCCGATCTCCGCATGCGACGGGAAGCCGCGGCCGTGCGGGTCGGCGTCGCGGCACAGCTGCGCGATGTCCGGCAACAGCGCGCCGATGTTGGCCAGCAGCGCCGCGGTGGTCACCACGTCCTCGGCGGCATGGCCCTTGCCGACCACCGCCGCCAGCCGCGAGGCGCGCACCGCATCGGCGCGCAGCGCGTCGGCCGAATCGCCGGCGCCGCTGTGGAACACCTCGCTGGCCAGCACCAGCGTGCGCAGCAGGCCGATGCCGATGCGATTGACCGCGTCCCTGATCTCGGCCACGTGATGGCCGTTGCCGAAGAACGCGCAATTGGCCAGCTGCAGCACCTTGGCCGCCAGCGCCGGATCGCCTTCCACCACCGCCGCCACCTGCGCCACGCCGGCGGCGGGGTCGCCGAGCAGGCGGTTGAGCTGGGCGAACATGCGCGGCGCCGACGGCAGCCCGCCGATGCGGCCAGCCACCGCCTGCACCGCCGGATCGTCCAGCAGCAGCTGCAGCGCCACCGCGCGGTCGATCGCCTCGATCAGCGCATCGCCCTCGCACGGCTTGGCCAGGAACTGGTGGGCCACGTCCAGCGAGCGCAGCGCCGCTTCCTGCTCGGTATGCCCGGACAGGATGATACGGATGGTGCGCGGGCAGCTGTCGCGCACCCGCCGCAGCAGTTCGGCGCCATCCATCATCGGCATGCGCATGTCCGAGACCACCACGTCGGCCGGCTGCGCCTGCAGCGTGGCCAGCGCGTCGGCGCCGCTGCCGGCGAAGGCCACGTCCCAGTCGCGGTCGGCCATGAACATGGTGCGTTCCAGCCCGGCCAGGACCTGCTTTTCGTCGTCGACGAACAGGATGCGCATCGCTCAGCCCGCCCCGGCGTTCAGCGGCAGCCGCACCACGAAGGTGGTGCCGCGCTGGTCCGCCGAGGGTTCGAAGAAGATCCGCCCCTGGTGCTTCTCCACCACCGCCGAATAGGCGATGGCCAGGCCCTGGCCGGTGCCCTTGCCGACCGGCTTGGTGGTGAAGAACGGGTCGAACACCTTGGTGCGGATCGCCTCGGGAATGCCCGGGCCGTCGTCGCTGACGCACAGGTCCACGTGGCTGTCGCCGGCACGGCGCAGGATGATGCGGATCCGGCCCTGCTCGCGCTCGCCCGGCACCAGCGTGTCGCCGATCGCATGCGCCGCGTTGACCACCAGGTTCAGCAGCACCTGGCCGATCTCGTCGCGCAGGCACGGCACCAGCGGCACGTCGTCGGCGAACTCCGTCTCGACCTCGGCCACGTACTTCCATTCGTTGCGGGCGACGGTGATGGTGGTGGCGACCAGCTCGCGCAGGTCCACCGGTTCCTTCTCGCCCGCCGACGGGTGCGAGAACATCTTCATCGCGCCGACGATCTTGGTGATGCGGTCCAGCCCCTCCAGCGATTGCTGCAGGGCCTCCGGGGTCTGCTTGCGCAGGTACTGGAACTTGGAGGATTTCACCTGCGCATCGAGCGCGGCGACCAGCTCCGGCGCCACGCCCTGCGCGCGCGCCGCATCGACGATGCCGAAGGTCATGTCGAACACCTGGTCGAGGATCTGCTTGGCCTTGCACACGAACGCCAGGTTGTCGCGCACGTACTGCGCAGGCGTATTGATCTCGTGGGCGATGCCGGCGGCGAGCTGGCCGATCGACTCCATCTTCTGCGCCTGCAGCAGCGCCACCTGCGCCTTGCCCAGGTCGGCCAGCGCCTGTTCCAGCTCATGGCGCTCGCGGCTCAGTTCCTGGGTCTTCAGCGCCACCACCTTGCCCAGCGCGATGTTCTGCTGCAGCGTGGCCAGCGGCGAGGCGACCGCGTCGTCGCGCGCGGTGACCCGCTTCTTCAGCACCGCGATCACCTTGTCGCGCGCGGCCAGTTGCCGGCGCAGTTCGGCGATGAGCACCGCGTCGCCACCCTGGACGGCACTGGCCGCGGCACCCGCCGGGGCCGGCGCTGCATCTGCGTGCATGCTCATCTCCCGATCGCCACGCCGGTGAAGGTCTGGTTGACGTGCAGGCCGTTGAACTGCTCGCCGTAGGTGGAAAAACCGAACACGCGCTGCTGCGCCATGTACGCGCCGACCTGCTGCTGCATCTGCGACTGGCCGAACTCCAGGCGGCGCAGGATGCAGTCGCAGCCGATCACCAGCGCCGGATCGGGCACCGCCTCGTGCACCTCGGCGAACGCCTGCTGCAGCGTCTCCATCACGTCCACCGCCTTGCCGACCGCGACCACCATGCCCTCCTCCACCGCGCAGTAGCAGGTCAGCGACAGGTCCTCGTTGACGCGCAGGATCGAGCGCACGTAAGGCTCGCCGCTGAGCGTCAGCAGCAGCGGATAGGTGGAGAACACGTGCGGGTTCAGCGCCTCCAGCGGCACCCCGATCGCCTCGGCGTAGGCCAGCGCCGCGGGCTCGCCGTTGATCTCGCAGATCAGGCGCCGCTCCGGGTCGGCCTCGGTGACCACCAGCTCGACCTCGCTGGCGACGAAGTGCTGCAGCTTGAACACCACGAACGGATGCCGCGAGCGGAACAGGGTCAGCACCGCCGCATCGGCCAGGAAGCGGCCGTCGTAATAGACCTGGGTGCGCTCGAACCGCAGGTTGTCGCCGGCCGAGCCGCCGAGCAGCGGCACGTCGCCGATCATCCGGTACAGCGCCGCGGCCAGGTATTCCTCGCAGGTCGACAGGCCATCGACCAGCAGCAGCGCGAAGCACTGCCCGGCCTTGTCCGCGGTGGCCGCCTGCACCGCCTCGGCGGCGACCGCGACCTGCGCCTGCAGGTCGCTCAGCGGCGCGATCAGCAACGGCTGCGCCTGCAGCACGCCGCCGCGCAGGCCGGCGACCAGGATGCCGTCGCTCTGGAAGCCGCGCTCGCCGACCTGGCCGGCGGCGGTGCAGCCGATCACCGGGCAGTCGAAACCGGCCTTGAGCGCCGGACCCAGCGCGTCCAGGTCGTACTCCGCATCGCAGAACAGCAGCACGGCATCCAGCGGCGCGGCGCCGAGCTGCGCGCGCAAGGCCGCGACCGCGGCGATGGCGTCGCGTTCGGAGGTTTCCGCTTGGGTGACGGTCAATGGCATGGGCGCAATCCGGAACGGGCTCATGCTGGGTATCGACCGTCGCCAATTCGCATTGAGCGCGACCGGCATGGTCTGTGATGGAGATATCGCTCCACTCGGATGAATAGGCGCACTGCCCAGTTCGTTGCAATGCAGCAATCGCGTGTCGCCGAACGCTCGCTGCCGGGCGCGGGCGTACCGCCCCCAGCCTGCGTCAGCGCCTCGAACCAGGGATGCACGGGCGATACGCCTGGCACCGCCGGGGAGCGGCGGCAGCACCCCGGTCTATGTGCTGCAAGGCGTCATCGAGAACCAGGGCTACGAATCGGACAATGGCCCCGGCGGCGGCAAGCGGGTCAAGATCCGCGCCTACTCCCGGTTTGCCAACGCCAGCAACGACCGCGTCGACGCCGACTACATCAACGTGCGCTGCAACGCCTACGACCAGATCGGCAACGGCTACACCACCGAGTACGATTCGGAGAACGGGGGCGCGCTCGTCGACGTGCACTTCGCCTCGAACTTCGTCTACGGCATCTATCGCACGATCACCGTGGTGTGCGCGCACCATGCGACGTTCGGCGTGAATACCTACGACACCACCAGCAACGCGCAGTTCACCATTCCAAACTGATCGCGGGGCGGCGCCTGGCCTGGCGCCCGGGCCGTCCGGGCGCCACCGCGACGCGCGCGGTCGCCTGTCGCGCCTGCGCCGGAACGTCGCCCGCAGGTCCGGCTACTCGAACGCGCCCACCGAATCGTGGGCCAGATTGTCGAAGCGGGTGTATTCGCCGAAGAACTTGAGCTTGCACGACCCGGTCGGGCCGCCGCGGTGCTTGCCGATGATGATCTCGGCCAGGCCCTTGTCCGGCGAATTCTCCTTGTTGTAGTAGTCGTCGCGGTAGATGAACACGATCATGTCCGCGTCCTGCTCGATGGCGCCGGATTCGCGCAGGTCGGCCATCACCGGGCGCTTGTCGGTGCGCGTTTCCAGCGAGCGGTTGAGCTGCGACAGCGCGATCACCGGCACCCCCAGTTCCTTGGCCAGGCCCTTGAGCGAGCGCGAGATCTCGGAGATCTCGGTGGCGCGGTTCTCGCTGTTGCCGGGCACCGACATCAGCTGCAGGTAGTCGATCACGATCAGCCCCAGGTCGTGCTCGCGCTTGAGCCGGCGCGCCTTGGAGCGCAGCACCTCCGGCGACACGCCGGGCGTGTCGTCGATGAAGATCTTGGTCTCCTTGAGCATCTTGATCGCGCCGGTGACCCGCGCCCAGTCCTCGTCCTCGAGCTGGCCGGTGCGCAGGCGCTGCGCGTTGATGCGGCCGTTGGAGGAGATCAGGCGCATCGCCAGCTGCGAGGCCGACATTTCCATCGAGAACACCGCCACCGCCTTCTTCGACTTGATCGCCGCGTACTCGGCGATGTTCAGCGCCAGCGTGGTCTTGCCCATCGCCGGACGCGCGGCGAGGATGATCAGGTCGGTCGGCTGCAGGCCCGCGGTCATCGCGTCGAAGTCGGTATAGCCGGTGGGCAGGCCGGTGATGTTGCCGCCGTTCTCGAAGCGGTTGCGCAATTCCTCGAACGCGTCCTTCAACGCGCCCGGCATCGCCACGAAGTCGCTGCGCCCGCGCGCGCCGGCCTCGGCGATCTTGAACACCGCCTTCTCGGCGGTGGCCAGCAGTTCCGCGCTCTCGCGCCCCTCGGGCTGGAAGCCGTCGTTGACGATGTTGGTGCCGACCTCGATCAGCTGCCGCAGCACCGCCTTGTCGCGCACGATCTCGGCGTAGGCGGCGATGTTGGCCGCCGACGGCGTGGTGCTGGCCAGTTCGATCAGGTAGGCGCCGTCGCCGACCATCTCCAGCTTGCCCTGCGATTCGAACCACTCGCCCAGGGTCACCGCGTCGAACGGGCGGCCCTTCTCGGCCAGCTCGCGGATCGCGCGGTAGATCAGCTGGTGGTCGCGGCGGTAGAAGTCGTTGTCGGTGAGCTGGTCGTTGACCCGGTCGTAGGCGTCGGGCGCCAGCATCAGGCCGCCGAGCACCGCCTGTTCGGCCTCGATCGAGTGCGGCGGCACGCGCAGTTGGTCGATGCGCGATTCGCTGCGCTCGCCACGCTCGCTTTTGCGGTCGCCGCGGTAGCCGGGACGGGCGGACATGGGCTGGGTCTTCTCTGTGTGGGACGCGGTCGGCGGGCGGCGCGGTCGGCGCGACCCGGTCGGGCATCTTAGTCAGCGCGGCCCGGCGCGGCTAGGGACAAGTCTGTGGACAACCCGTTGAGAACTGCGCCCGAGCCCGCCGCGCAACGCTTCGCCGACGGCCTGCGCGCCAGTGTCGCCGCGGCGCGTCGCACTGGCTGCGACCGCGGCGGCGGCCCGCGCCACGCCCCCGTGCCCGGCGCGGGGGAGCACCGGGCACCGGCGCTCAGGCCTGCAGTTCGTCGACCCAGGCGATGAACTTGTCGACGAAGCCCTGCAGGAACTTGCGCGTGTCCTCGCTGCCGATGCTGCCGTCGGCCTCGATCAGCCCCTCCTGGAACTGCACGAACACCTCCGGCTGGCTCAGCACCGGCATGTCCAGGTAGGCCAGCACGTTGCGCAGGTGCTGCTGCGCCAGCGCGGTGCCGAGCGTGCCGGGCGAAGCACCGCACACCGCCGCCGGCTTGCCGGCGAAGGCGTTCTCGCCGTAGGGCCGCGAGCCCAGGTCGATCGCGTTCTTGAGCACGCCCGGGATCGAGCGGTTGTACTCGGGAGTGACGAACAGCACCGCGTCGGCGTCGCTGACCTGCGTCTTCAGCCGCCGGCCCTGCTCCGGGTAGTCCTGATCCTGGTCCTGGTCGTACAGCGGCAGGTCGCCGATCTCCACGTACTCGAAACGGGCGCGGTCGCCGGCGAGCTTCTCCAGCGCCAGCGCCAGGCGCCGGTTGAACGACTCCTTGCGCAGGCTGCCGACGAAGACGGCGATGCGGTACTGGCTCATGGCGTGCTCCTGACGATTCGGGGCTTGCAGCCTAGCCGCCGGCGCGGCGCGGCCAGGTGAACGCGCCCGGCCTCACCCGTCGGCGAGCGCCAGCCGCGCCAGCACCTCGGCCGGCAGCGGCGGCAAGGCGACGAAGCCGGGCGTGGCGCGTACCCGCTGCAGCCAGTCGCACAGGCGCGGATAGCGGTCCAGCGCGATGCCGCCGTCCTCGGCGCAATGGGTGTAGGCGAACAGCGCGATGTCGGCGACACCGTAGTCGGGACCGGTGAACCAGGCCTGCGCCTGCAGGTGCTGCTCCATCACCGCCAGCGCCTGCGCCGCCGCCGCGCGCAGCCGCGGCAGTTCGGCGCGGCGCGGCGAATCGGCGGCGGTCCAGCCGCGCACGAAGCGCGCCACCGCCACGTACGGCTCATGGCTGTACTGTTCGAAGAACAGCCAGCTCAGCGCCTGCGCGCGCTGCCAGGCATCGCTGGGCAGGTAGGCGGTGCCGTCGGCGAGCCAGCACAGGATCGCGTTGGACTCGGCCAGCACGCGGCCGTCCTCGCGTTCCAGCAGCGGCACCTTGCCGTTGGGGTTCTTGGCCAGGTACTGCGGCGTGCGCGTCTGGCCATTGGCGCTGTCGACCTCGACCCAGCGATAGTTGCAGCCGAGCTGGTCCAGCAGCAGCCGCACCTTGTAGCAGTTGCCGGACAGCGCCATGCCGTACACGGTCAGCGGAACACGTTCGAAGGCCATCATCGGCTCCTGCCGCCGGTCGCGACGTCGCGCATGCCGCTCAACGCCGCGCCTGCCAGTCCGCGCGCGACTGCCCCCACACTTCCACCTCGTGCGCCTGCAGCGGCTCGGGCAGGCGGTCCTGGCGCAGGTAGCGCGAGCCGAGCTTGGCCGCCACCGCCTTGGAATTGGCGTTGTCGGCGGCGATGGTGTGGATCACCTCGGTCCAGCCCAGTTGCGCGAACGCCCAGTCGATCGCCGCGCGCGCCGCCTCCGGCGCATAGCCCTGGCCCCAGTGCGAACGCGCGATCGACCAGCCCACCTCCGGACCCGGCCAGCCGTGCGGCTGCCACGGCCCGACCCGGCCGATCCACTGCCCGCTGCGTTTCTCGATCACCGAGAACATCGAATACCCCTGCAACTGCCAGCTGCCGACCAGGGCCGCCAGGCTGCGCCAGGCCACCGGCGGCGACTGCACGCCGCCCAGGTGGCGCATCGCCTCGGCATCGCCGGTGAACCGTGCGAACGCCTCGAAATCCTCCGCGCCCGGCGGCCGCAGCAGCAAACGCCCGGTGTCCAGTCGCAGATCGAAAATGCTCATGCCCTCGCCTCCTCTCGCATGGTGGATGCGCCCGCGCCGCAGCGCCGGCGCGGCCGCTCAGAACGCATTGATCCCGGTCAGCTCGCGGCCGACCACCAGTTGGTGCACGGTCTCGGTGCCTTCGTAGGTGATCACCGATTCCAGGTTCAGCGCATGCCGGATCGCGCCGTACTCGGTGGTGATGCCGGCGCCGCCGAGCAGGTCGCGGCATTCGCGGGCGATGTCCAGCGCCATGCGCACGTTGTTCCACTTCGCCAGCGACACCTGCGCCGGCTGCAGCGCGCCGGCGTCCTTGAGCCGGCCCAGTTGCAGCGCCAGCAGCTGCGCGGCGGCGATGCGCCGGGCCATGTCGGCCAGCTTGATCTGCGCGCTCTGCGTGGCCGCCAGCGGGCGCCCGAACAGGATGCGCTCGCCGGCATAGGCCAGCGCCTCGCGCAGGCAGGCGATGGCCGCGCCGATCGCGCCCCAGCTGATGCCGTAGCGGGCCTGGGTCAGGCAACCGAGCGGTCCCTTGAGCCCGCGCACGCCCGGCAGGCGCTGGGTATCGGGCAGGCGCACCGCGTCCAGGAACAGCGCCGAGGTCACCGAGGCGCGCAGGCTCATCTTGTGCGCGATGTCCTGCACGCCGAACCCGGGCGTGCCGGCCTCGACCAGGAAGCCCTGCACGCCGTCCTCGGTCTGCGCCCACACGATCGCCACGTCGGCCAGGCTGCCGTTGGTGATCCACATCTTGCTGCCGCTCAGGCGCCAGCCATCGCCATCGCGCACCGCGCGGGTCTGCATCGCCGCCGGATCCGAACCGCCCTGCGCCTCGGTCAGGCCGAAGCAGCCGATCGCGGTGCCGGCGGCCATCGCCGGCAGCCAGCGCCGGCGCTGCGCCTCGCTGCCGTAGGCGTGGATCGGATACATGCACAGCGAGGACTGCACGCTGACGAAGCTGCGCAGGCCGCTGTCGCCGCGTTCCAGTTCCTGGCAGATCAGGCCGTAGCAGACCGCGTTGAGCCCGGCGCCGCCGTCGGCGGGCGGCAGCGTTGCGCCGAGCAGGCCCAGCTGCGCCAGTTCCGGCACCAGTTCGGCCGGGAACCGCGCCTGGTCGAACGCATCGCCGATGATCGGCAGCACCCTGGCATCGACGAAGCGCGCCACCGCCTGCTGGATCGCGCGCTCCTCTTCGCTCAGCAGCGCGGCCACGTTGAACAGATCGTCGCAAGGCAACGGCATGGCGGGACTCGGGCAGGCGGAACCGGCATTGTATCGGTGCCGGCGCCGCCCGGAAAAAGCGGAAGGCCGGCACAGGGCCGGCCTTCGCTCGGGTTGCCGCGCGCGCCGCTCAGCGCTGGCTGATCACGTCGCTGGCCGCCGCGGTCTGGGTGACCAGGCGCCCGTCCAGCACCGGCAGGCGATCGCTGTTAGGCTTGTCGTCCATGCGCACGGTCTTCTCTTGGCCGTCGTAGCGGTAGGTGACCTCGTAGCCCTTGACCACGTCGTCCTTGCCCATGGCGATGCGGCTGCCCGGCTTGCTGTCCATGCGCATGGTGCCGGTGGTGCCGTCGTCGTTGCGGTAGGTCACGTTGTAGCCGGTGATCCGCGACGACTCGGCGGTGCTGTTTTCGGTATGGCACTGGCGCTCGGTGCGGTCGACCACGCGGCCGCCGACGTGGTTGCGGTCGACCCGGTTGCCGATGAAGCCGCCGGCCACCGCGCCGGCCGCGGTCGCGGCCTTGCGCCCGTTGCCGCCGCCGACCTGGTTGCCGAGCAGGCCGCCGACCACCGCGCCGACCACGGTGCCGCCGACGTTGCCGTCGCGCTCGGGCAGGCGCTCCTGCACCACCACGTCGTTGCACACCTGGCGCGGCGTGGTGGTGGTGGAGGTCTCGCGCAGCGGCTCGGTGCCGATCACCTCGGCGTAGCGCTGCTCCTTCTGCGTGATCGGGTCGACCCGGACCACGTCGGCGTATTCCAGCTTGCCGCCGACGCCGTTGCCGGCGACCGTGTCGCCGGCGCTGTCCGCTGCCGGGCGCACGTCGCCGCTGCCGACGAACTCCTGCTTGTCGCGGTTGTTCATGAACGCCGCGGTGGCCACGCCGCCGGCCAGCAAGGCGCCCGCCGCGACCAGAATGGTTGTCGTATTGCTCTTCATCGTTGCTCTCCTGCGGTGGTGGGGCCGCGTTGTCTACGGTGCTGTGATTACCATGCCGTAGCTGAACCGATCCGCTCCCTATTCAGCCAAACTCCGCGGCGCGGGCTGGTGCGGCGCCGGGGAAGGCGCCATATCAGGCGTGTTAGCGTTTTCACCCACCGGCCGGAGAACCGTCATGCCCAACCCGATCATGCTGCCGCTGCTGCGCTGGGCCGGCAAATTGCGCTACCCGACCCTGTTCAAGGTGACCGCCGGGCTGTTCGTCGTGAGCGTGCTGCTGCCCGACCCGATTCCGTTCCTCGACGAGATCGTGTTCGGCCTGGGCGCCTTGCTGCTGGCCAACTGGAAGAACCGCACGCCCGCCGAGCCGGCACCGATCGCCTCCAGCGCGCGGCGCGTGCGCCGCTGACCGCCGATGCGCCTGGTCGACAGCCACTGCCACCTGGACGCCGACGAGTTCGACCGCGACCGCACCGCGGTGGTCGCGCGCGCGCAGGCGGCCGGCGTCGTCGCGCAGGTGGTGCCGGCGGTGACCGCGGCTTCCTGGCCGAAGCTGCGCGACGTCTGCGCGGCGGCCGACGGCCTGTATCCGGCCTACGGCCTGCATCCGCTGTTCCTGGACCAGCACCGGCCCGAGCACCTGCCGCTGCTCGGCGACTGGATCGCGCGCGAGCGCCCGTGCGCGATCGGCGAATGCGGCCTGGACTTCTTCGTCGACGGCCTGGACCCAGACCAGCAGCAGCGCTACTTCGTCGGCCAGCTGCAACTGGCGCGCGACTTCGACCTGCCGGTGATCGTGCACGCCCGGCGCGCGGTGGACGCAGTGATCCTGGCGATCCGCAAGGTCGGGCGTCTGCGCGGCGTGGTGCACAGCTTCGCCGGCAGCCCGGAACAGGCGCGGCAGCTGCAGTCGCTGGACTTCCTGATCGGCCTCGGCGGCCCGGTGACCTACGAACGCGCGCAGCGCCTGCGCCGGTTGGCCGCCGAGATGCCGCTGCAGCAATTGCTTCTGGAAACCGACGCCCCGGACCAGCCCGATGCGTCGATCCGCGGCGAACGCAACGAACCGGCGCGGCTGCGCACGGTCCTGGACACGATCGCCGCGCTGCGCGGCCAGCCCGCCGCCGAGATCGCCGAACAGACCGCGCGCAATGCGCAGCGCCTGTTCGGCCTGGAGGCGATCGCCGCGCCGGCGTGACGGCACGCAGAGGGAACGGCGCGCGGCAGGCGCCGTACATGGAAACGCGTCCATATGCCGCGGCCGTGGGGCAAGCAACGGCCTCCGACCGCTACTCCGCTTCCAGCGCCGCCGCCGTCGCCACCGCCGCCTGCTCCCGCTTGGGCTTGAGCAGCATCTCCAGCGCCTTGCCCGCGGCGGCGAAGGCGAACGCGCCGGTGATGTGCGTGGCCGCGCCGAGCCCGGCGCCGCAGTCCAGGTTCAGCGCCGCGTCCGGGCCCAGCTGCGGGCGCAGCCCGCAGACGCTGCCGTCGGCCTGCGGGTAGCGCACGTTCTCCAGCGAATACACCGCCGGCACGCCGAAATAGCGCTGCGGGTTCTTCGGGAAGTTGAACTCGCTGCGCAGCTTCTTGCGGATCAGCGCCAGCATCGCGTCGTGCTCGGTGCGCGACACGTCGCGGATGCGCACCAGGGTCGGGTCGGTGCGCCCGCCGGCCGAGCCCACGGTCAGCAGCGGCAGCTTGCGCCGGCGGCACCAGGCGATGGTCTCGACCTTGACCCGGAA
The DNA here is from genome assembly GCF_025665335.1 of Xanthomonas sp. AM6. Taxonomy (NCBI): domain Bacteria; kingdom Pseudomonadati; phylum Pseudomonadota; class Gammaproteobacteria; order Lysobacterales; family Lysobacteraceae; genus Xanthomonas; species Xanthomonas sp. AM6. The sequence continues at coordinate 2,090,189 of NZ_CP106869.1, read as the reverse complement.
GCTGTCGCAGGCGTCGATGACCAGATCGAAGCCGCCGCCGAGCAGTTCGGCGATGTTGGACGGGGTCAGGAACGCCTCCACGGCCGTGGCCTCGATCGCCGGATTGATCGCCGCGCAGCGCTCGGCCATCGCCCGCGCCTTGTTGCGCCCGTACTGCCCTTCCAGCGCCGGCAGCTGGCGGTTGGTGTTGGACACGCAGATGTCGTCGGCGTCGATCAGGGTCAGCTGCCCGACCGCCGAGCGCGCCAGCGCTTCCACCACCCACGAGCCGACCCCGCCCATGCCCACCACCGCCACCCGGCACTGCGCCAGGCGCTCGATGGTCCCGCGCCCGTACAGCCGGTCGATGCCGGCGAAGCGCTCACGCAATTGTTCGTTCATGCGCGCAGTTTATTTCATCGGCGGCGACACGGCGGCAGCGGCGATGCCGCGCGCTGGCGGCGCGCGGCGTACTATCGCGCTTTCGTCCCGCACGCCTGCCTGTCCGATGGCCAGCCCGCCCGCCTCCACCGCATCCCGTTATCTGTTCGTGCTGCTCGCCGGCGTGCTGATCGGCCTGGTCGCCACGGTGATGGCGATGCGCGCCGTGCAGGCGCGACAGGATCCGTTTCCGCGTGCGCTGATGCAGGTGATGGACAGGCAGCTGGCGTTGCTGCAGCGCAGCCAGGCGCAACACCGCTGCAGCGCCGCCGAGCTGCAGCCGCGGGTGCGCATGCTGCGCCTGCTCGGCGGCGAGCTGGATACCGCATTTCCCGCGCTCGGCGACGACAGCCGCTTCCGGCAGCACGCCAGCGCGCTGCGGGCCACGCTCGACGCGGCGCAGGCCGCGCCACCCGATAGCTGCGCCGCGCTCGAGCGGCTCACCCAGCGCCTCGACGAGGGCTGCGACGCCTGCCATCGCGATTTCCGCTGACCTGCCGTCGGGCTTCGATGAATTCCCCCTGACCCTGCACGTGCGCGGCGGGGCGCGCACCGCCTCGATTGGCGTTGCATTCACACGCTGGCGGACAGGATGCGTAACGAACGCGGCCCTGCCGCCCATTCACCGTCTGTCGAGGAGAGCACCCATGAAGATTCACCTGTTGGCTACCGGCGCCGTCGCCGCCCTGGCTTTGGCCGGCTGCGCCACGTCCCCCAGCGGTGGCTATGGCGGCGGCGGTGGCTACAGCCAGCCCTCGCGCGGCTATTCGGACAACCGCTGCGCCGACTGCGGCATCGTCACCCGCATCGACACGGTCGCCTCCGGCCGCACCGCGCCCACCGCCACCGGCGCGATCCTCGGCGGCATCGTCGGCGCGGTCGCCGGCCATGAGATTTCCGACCATACCGGCGGCAGCAAGGGCAACCAGAACGTGTCGGCCGTCGCCGGCGCCGCGGCCGGCGCCCTGGCCGGCAACCAGATCCAGAAGAACGTCACCAGCGACACCTACGACGTGCACGTGCAGATGGACGACGGCCGGGTGATCGTGGTCAACCAGCGCGACCTGGCCGGGGTCCGCGAGAACACCTACGTGCGCGTGGTCAACGGCCGCGTGGTGCCGCGCTAAGCCGCGCCGCCGCACTTTGCCGCAACGCAAAAAGGCCCGCAATGCGGGCCTTTTTGCTGGGCGCGATCGCGGCGCTGGAGCGCGCCGGAGCGGCGCGCCCGATTCAGACCGGCTGCACCGCGTCGGCCTGCAGGCCCTTCTGGCCCTGGACCACGGTGAAGCTGACCTTCTGCCCTTCCTTCAGGCTCTTGAAGCCTTGGGTCTGGATGGCGCGGAAGTGCACGAACACGTCCTCGCCGTTCTCGCGGCTGATGAAACCGAAGCCCTTGGCATCGTTGAACCATTTCACGGTGCCGTTTTCGCGATTGCCGTCAGTCATGGACTTACTCCTTGGAACACGTCTCAGGGGTGGGTACGCCGGGGGTCGGCGGCTGGTTGCAAGGAGGAAGCGAGGTATAACGCTGTAGCGGATCGTTGGATCTACCGCATCGGGCCACGATTCACGGTGACCTTTGCAAACGCAGCGGCTGAAAACTTACCCCGGCCAAAATGAAAATGCAATCAGCAAAAACACCCCGCCTGTCAACCCCCAAATCACCCCCGGAGTGAGCCGCGTGGACCCTACGTTCATCTATTACATGGTCGCCGGCCTGTTGGTCTTCCTGGGGCTGGCGGGGGTGGTGCTGCCGGCGCTGCCGGGCATGCCGCTGCTGTTCGCCGGGCTGCTGCTGGCGGCATGGGCCGACGGCTTCCAGCGCGTGGGCTGGGTGATGCTGACCGTGCTCGGCGCGCTTACCCTGCTGTCGTTCCTGGTCGACTTCCTGGCCACGGTGTTCGGCGCCAAGCGCGTCGGCGCCAGCCGCAAGGCGCTGTGGGGCTCGGTGCTGGGCAGCGTGGCGGGGCTGTTCTTCATGCCGATCGGCCTGTTCGTCGGCCCCTTCGTCGGCGCGCTGGCCGGCGAGTACTGGCATGGCCGGCAGTTGCAGCAGGCGACCAAGGTCGGGCTCGGCACCTGGCTGGGCATCGTCCTGGGCACCGCCGCCAAGCTGGGCCTGGCGCTGGCGATGGTCGGCCTGTTCGCCGCGGCCTGGCTGTTCTGAAGCGCGGGCGTTCGCGCCCTGCGATGAACACGTGACGACGCCGTTGCGGCGGCTTCCTGTATTTTCGCACCCGGCCATTCCCCTCGGCAGCGCACTCCCCGCCCGCGCCGCCCGTTTCCGAGAGAACCGCATGTCCCACCGCCCGGCCCGTCCCCTGTTGCTGCTGTCCTTCGCGGCGATGCCGCTGGCCCATGCCCAGGAAGTGATGCCCACTCCTGCCTCGCCGGAAGCCTGCGTGGCCATTTCCAGCGACGCCGCGCGCCTGTCCTGCTACGACCAGGCGCTGTCGCGCCGTGTTGCCGATCCGCAGGCCGCCGACGCGGCGGCGAAGATCGCCAGCGAGAACCAGAAGCAGCAGCTGGACGCGTCGATCCCGCAGGACGCCGGCCTGGCCGAGCGCACCCGCCAGCGCACCGCCTCGCTGTTCAAGGACGACCGCTACGACGCCACCATCGCCAACGCCGGCAAGGGCTCGCTGCTGGACAGCCGCTGGGAGCTGGCCAAGGATTCCAAGCTCGGCAACTTCCAGCTGCGCGCCTACAAGCCGGTATACCTGCTGCCGGCGTTCTGGACCAGCAAGAAGAACGAGATGCCGTCCTCGCCGAACCCGAACAACACGGTGACCAGCGCCGAGCCGCTGGACAGCATCGAGGCCAAGTTCCAGCTCAGCTTCAAGACCAAGATCGTGGAGAACATCTTCGGCGACAACGGCGACCTGTGGGGCGCCTATACCCAGAGTTCGCGCTGGCAGGTCTACAACAGCGAGCAGTCGCGGCCGTTCCGCGAGACCGACTACGAGCCGGAACTGGCGCTGGTGTTCCGCAACAACTACAGCCTGTTCGGCTGGAAGGGGCGGATGACCGGGATCCAGCTCAACCACCAGTCCAACGGCCGCAGCGATCCGCTCTCGCGCAGCTGGAACCGGGCGATCCTCAACATCGGCCTGGACCGCGAGAACTGGGCGCTGGTGCTGCGCCCGTGGTACCGGATCCCGGAGAACGACCGCCAGGACAACAACCCGGACATCGAGGACTACATGGGCCGCGGCGACGCGACCCTGACCTACAACCGCGGCGGCCACGAGATCTCGCTGATGGCGCGGCATTCGCTGCGCGGCGGCGACCGCTCGCACGGCGCGGTGCAGCTGGACTGGGGTTTCCCGATCAGCAACCTGCTGCGCGGCCATGTGCAGGTGTTCGACGGCTACGGCGAGAGCATGATCGACTACAACCATCGCGCCACCTACGTGGGCCTGGGCGTGTCGCTGCTGGAGTGGTACTGAGGCCCGACGGGCCTCACTCGGGGAACGCTCGCGGCGGCCATCGACGGCCGCCGCGCGGCACCCGCGCCGCCGCGCTCAGGTCCAGTCGGTCAGGCCTTCGCGGCGGTAGGTTTCCTGGAACGCCGGGCGCGCCTTCATCCGTTGCGCGTGGGCCTGCAGCGCCGGCCAGGTATCGGTGGGCCGCGGCATGTTGCGCGACCAGCGCATCATCATCGTCAACATGAAATCGGCCGCCGACAGCTGCGCGCCGAGCAGGTACGGACCGTTCGCCTGCAGGTGCTGCGCCACCTGTTCCCAGGCCGCCTCCAGCTTGTGCCGCGCCTGCGCCTTGCTCGCCTCGACGTTGCCGGCACCGGCCGGCTCGTCCGGATAGAACCAGGCGCGGTACGCCGGCTGCAGCGTATTGGCGCAGAAGAACATCCAGCGGTAGTACGCGGCGCGTGCCGGGCTGCCGACCGGCGGGGCCAGCCCGGCCTGCGGATGCAGGTCGGCCAGGTGCAGCGCGATCGCCGGCGCCTCGGTCAGCACCTGCCCGTCCAGCACCAGCGTCGGCACCAGGCCGGCGGGATTGAGCCGCAGGTAGTCCGGCGACTTGTGCTCGCGCCGTTCGAAATCCAGCGCGTGCAGCGTATGCGGCACGTCCAGTTCGATCAGCAGCCAGTGCACCACCAACGCGGCGGTGCTGGGCGAGTAGTACAGGGTGGCGCTCATGCAGTCTCCTGGGGAGTCGCCGGAACCGGGCGACGGCGGCGGCGGCAGTCTCGCATGCCGCGCCGGCACGCGGCGCCGCTCAGGCCGGCTCGACCACCACCGGGATCTTGCCGATGCGCGACTGCCATTCGCGCGGCCCGGTCTTGTGCACCGACTCGCCGCTGGCATCCACCGCCACGGTGACCGGCATGTCCTTGACCTCGAACTCGTAGATCGCCTCCATGCCCAGGTCCTCGAACGCCAGCACGCGCGAGGCCTTGATCGCCTTGGACACCAGGTAGGCCGAGCCGCCGACCGCCATCAGGTACACCGCCTTGTTGTCGCGGATCGCGTCGATCGCCGCATCGCCGCGCTCGGACTTGCCGACCATGCCGAGCAGGCCGGTCTGCTCCAGCATCTGCCGGGTGAACTTGTCCATGCGCGTGGCGGTGGTCGGGCCGGCCGGGCCCACCACCTCGTCGCGCACCGGATCGACCGGGCCGACGTAGTAGATGAAGCGGTTGGTGAAATCGACCGGCAGTTTCTCGCCGCGGTTGAGCATGTCGACCATGCGCTTGTGCGCGGCGTCGCGGCCGGTCAGCAGCTTGCCGTTGAGCAGGACCACCTCGCCCGGCTTGAAGCTGGCCACTTCCTCGCGGGTGATGGTGTCCAGGTTCACCCGGCGCGCGTTGCCCGGGTTGTAGGTCAGTTTCGGCCAGTCCTCCAGCGACGGCGGCTCCAGCATCACCGGGCCGCTGCCGTCCAGGGTGAAGTGCGCGTGGCGGGTGGCGGCGCAGTTGGGGATCATCGCCACCGGCAGGTTGGCGGCGTGGGTCGGGTAGTCCTTGACCTTGATGTCCAGCACCGTGGTCAGCCCGCCCAGGCCCTGCGCGCCGATGCCCAGCGCGTTGACCTTCTCGTACAGTTCCAGGCGCAGCTCCTCGGCGCGATTGGCCGCGCCGCGCGCCTGCAGGTCGACGATGTCGATCGGCTCCATCAGCGCTTCCTTGGCCAGCAGCATCGCCTTCTCGGCGGTGCCGCCGATGCCGATGCCGAGCATGCCCGGCGGGCACCAGCCGGCGCCCATGGTCGGCACGGTCTTGAGCACCCAGTCCACGATCGAGTCGGAGGGATTGAGCATGGCGAACTTGCTCTTGGCCTCCGAGCCGCCGCCCTTGGCCGCGACGATCACCTCGACGTGGTCGCCCGGCACGATCTTGGTGTTGACCACCGCCGGGGTGTTGTCGCGGGTGTTGGCGCGCTTGCCGGCCGGGTCGGCCAGCACGCTGGCGCGCAGCTTGTTGTCCGGATGGTTGTAGGCGCGGCGCACGCCCTCGTTGACCATGTCCTCCACGCCCATCGTGGCGTCGTCCCAGCGCACGTTCATGCCGATTTCCAGGAACACGGTGACGATGCCGGTGTCCTGGCAGATCGGGCGGTGGCCTTCGGCGCACATGCGCGAGTTGATCAGGATCTGCGCGATCGCGTCCTTGGCCGCGGGCGACTGTTCGTGCTCGTAGGCGGCGGCCAGGTTCTTGATGTAGTCGACCGGGTGGTAGTAGCTGATGTACTGCAGCGCGTCGGCGACGGACTGGATGAGGTCTTCCTGCTTGATCGAGGTCACGGCTGGCTCTACGGCTGGCGAGGGGGAAACCGGTGCATTTTAGGGCAAAGTGGCCGCCCCGCCCGCTGTCACGCCGGCACGCCCTGTTCCGTCCTGGTCGCCATGAGCCCCGATCCGACCTTCGAATCCCAGCGTCCCAGGCTGTTCGGCCTGGCCTATCGCCTGCTCGGCAGCCGCCAGGATGCCGAGGACGTGCTGCAGGACGCCTGGCTGCGCTGGCAGTCCAGCGACCGCGCCGCGATCCGCGACCCCGAGGCCTGGCTGGTGACCACCACCACCCGGCTCGGGCTGGACCGGCTGCGCGCCGCGCGCAGCGCGCGCGTGCACTACACCGGGCCGTGGCTGCCCGAGCCGCTGGAGATCGCCGAGGACGCCGATCCGGCCGAGCGCCATGCGCGCGCCGAGCAGGTGTCGGTGGCGTTCCTGGCGCTGCTGGAACGGCTGGGCCCGGACGAGCGCGCCGCGTTCCTGCTGAAGGAAGCCTTCGACTACGACTATGCGCAGATCGGGCAACTGCTCGGCCATGCCGAAGCCAACTGTCGGCAGCTGGTGCATCGCGCGCGCGAACGGCTCAAGGCCGGGCGGCCGCGCTTCGCGGCGACGCCGGAACGCCACCGGCAACTGCTCGAGCGCTTCATGCACGCCTCGCAGCAGGGCGACCGCGATGCGATCGTCGCGCTGCTCGACGCCAATGCGCGGATGCTGTCCGACGGCGGCGGCAAGGTCACCGCCACGCTGCGGCCGCTGCTCGGCGCCGAGCGCATCGCCCGGCTGTACTGGGCGGTGGCGCGGCGCGGGCTGGGCCTGCAGGCGCGGCTCGGCACGGTCAACGGCGAACCGGCGATCCTGCGCTTCAGCGGCGCGCGGCTGCATTCGGCGGTGCTGGTGGTGATCGAAGGCGAGCGCATCGTCGAAGTGCTGACGCTGATGAATCCGGACAAGCTGCCGCCGCTGACGGTGCGGGGCTAACTGGCGCGCGCTGGCAGCCGTGCGCGCCTGCCCGCTGCGCGCGGCACGGCCAGCGACGATCGCCCAGCGCCGCACCGTGTACTGTCACACCAGCGCGCGATCGCGCGTCCTTGTTGCGAAGGCGGCCAGTGTGGCCGCCATGGAGCAACGCACATGCACTTCCATCGCATCGACTACACCCGCCACGAACCCGTCGCCTTCCGCGCCCTGCTGAGCGCCAGCCAGCAGGTGCACGAGGGCGTGCTCGGCGCCGAACTGGCCGAACTGGTGTTCCTGCGCGTCTCCCAGCTCAACGGTTGCAGCTACTGCATCGACATGCACGCCACCGCCTTGCGCAAGGCCGGCACGGAGCCGCGCAAGCTGGACACCGTCGCCGGCTGGCGCGAGAGCCGTTTCTTCGACGCCCGCGAACGCGCCGCGCTGGCCTGGGCCGAAGCGCTGACCACCCTGCCCAGCGCCGCGCCGGCGGACGCGTGCTACGACGCACTCGCCGCGCACTTCGATGCGCAGGGCATCAGCGCGCTGACCATGGCGATCGCCCTGATCAACGCCTGGAACCGGCTCGGCGTCGGCCTGCAACCGGCCATGCCGTAAGCGCCCCCGGCGTACCGGCCCCGCCGGTACGCCACACCACGCGCCGCACGGCCCCACCCCGAATCCCCAATCCCGGCTCCACCCCCGACATGTCCCCGCAACACGCCCCCGCTAGCGTGCGCGCATCACCAGCGCAGAGGCGAGACGGGCATGATCGAGAAATTCCTGGCGGGGACGGCGGTCGAGGACGATGCGGACCTGGCCCTGGCCGACCCGGCGCCACGAGCCCCCGCGGCCGCCCGCGACGGCCACCGCCTGCTGATGTGCGCGCCGCAGCACTTCGCGGTGGACTACGTGATCAATCCATGGATGGAAGGCAACGTCCACGCCGCCAGCCGCGAGCGCGCGCAGCTGCAATGGAACGCGCTGGTCGCCGCGGCCGAGGCCGCCGGGACCCGGGTCGAACGCATCGCCCCGGCCGCAGGCCTGCCGGACATGGTGTTCAGCGCCAACGCCGGCCTGGTGCTCGGCGACCGTTTCGTGCCCAGCCGCTTCCGCCATGCCGAGCGCCGCGGCGAGGAAGCGCTGTTCGCCGACTGGTGCCGCCGCGCCGGCTTCCGCATCCAGTCGCTGCCCGAGGACCTGTTTTTCGAGGGCGCCGGCGACGCGCTGCTGGACCGCGGCGCGCGCCGGCTGTGGATGGGCCACGGCCATCGCAGCGACCTGGCCGCCGCGCACGAGCTGGCCGATCTTCTCGACATCGAGGTGATGCCGCTGCGCCTGGTCGATCCGCGCTTCTACCATCTGGACACCTGCTTCTGCCCGCTGCGCGACGGCTACCTGCTGTATTACCCGGCCGCGTTCGACGCGGACGCCCAGCAGGCGATCGCCCACCACATTCCGCCGGCGCGACGCATCGCGGTGAGCGAAGCCGACGCCCTCGCCTTCGCCTGCAATGCGGTGGACCTGGACGAGCGCCTGCTGCTCAACCGCGCCACGCCCGCGCTGTGCGCGGCCCTGGCCGCGATCGGCTACCGCGTGGTGCAGACCCCGCTGGACGAATTCCTCAAGGCCGGCGGCGCGGCCAAGTGCCTGACCCTGCGCCTGGACGAGTGAGGCCGGGGCCGGCGTTTTTGCTGACGGTGGTGACCCCGGCGCTGCGCGTCTGGCGCCCGGTCATCATCAGGCTGCTGGCCGAAGCGGCGCCGGCTGGCATCGGCGATCGGTCGCGACCCGGACACGGTCGGCAAGGCCCGTCGCGACTGAAGTCGCTCCCACAAGATGGCGGCGGCCGAGCAGCTGCGGCTCCGGCGATGGCCGGCGTTGCCTGGATGCCGTCGCCTACCGCCGGCCTGACAGCCTGACTGTAGGAGCGACTTCAGTCGCGACAGCCTTACCGACCAAGCCCGATCCAATGCAATGCAGGAAGATGCAGCGGCGACCGCCCCACGCTGCGCGCCGATCGCGCATCCAGCACGCCCGACACTCCCCGCGCACGCCCGGCCCCGGCACAATGCGCCGATGGCCTCTTCTCCTGCTTCCCATGGCGCCGCGCCTTCTGCGTCCCGCACCGGTCCCAGCCTGCGCGAGCGCTTCGACGCGATGCGCAACCTGCCGCCGTTCCTGCGCCAGATCTGGCAGACCAGCCGCTGGCTGACCCTCACCAGCATCGGCCTGCGCGTGCTGCGCGCGTTGATCCCGGTGGCCTCGCTGTACATCGGCAAGCTGATCATCGACGAGGCGATCCACCTGGTCGGGCAGTCGCCCGGCTTCACCTCGTTCGGCCAGGCGCTGGCCAGCGGGCGGCTGCAGCGGCTGCTGGAACTGCTGGCGCTGGAACTGGCGCTGGCGGTGGGTTCGGACCTGCTCGGGCGGCTGGTCAGCTATGCCGACACGCTGCTGTCGGAGCTGTTCAACAACGTCACCAGCGTGCAGCTGATGGAGCATGCGGCGCAGCTGGACCTGGAGGATTTCGAGGACCCGGAACAGCAGGACAAGCTCGACCGCGCGCGGCGCCAGACCATGGGCCGGATGAACCTGATGAGCCAGCTGTTCGGCCAGGTGCAGGACGCGATCACCGTGGTCAGCTTCGCGATCGGCCTGGTGGTCTACGCGCCGTGGCTGATGCTGCTGCTGGCGGTGGCGCTGATCCCGGCGTTCGTCGGCGAGGCGCACTTCAACGCGCTGGGTTACTCGCTGAACTTCCAGTGGACCGCCGAGCGGCGCCAGCTCGACTACCTGCGCCAGGTCGGCGCCAGCGTCGAGACCGCCAAGGAAGTGAAGATCTTCAACCTGCACAGCTTCCTGATCGGGCGCTACCGCGCGCTGGCCGACCGCTTCTTCCAGGCCAACCGCGCGCTGGCGCGCAAGCGCATGCTGTGGGGCACGCTGCTGGCCGCGCTGGGCACGCTGGGCTACTACGCCGCCTACGGCTACATCGCCTGGCGCACGGTGCGCGGCGATTTCAGCATCGGCGACCTGACCTTCCTGGCCGGCAGCTTCCTGCGCCTGCGGCAGTTGCTGGAAGGGTTGCTGATCGGCTTTTCGCAGGTGGCCGGGCAGGCGCTGTACCTGGACGACCTGTATTCGTTCTTCCGCATCGTGCCGGAGATCCGCACCCGCCCCGGGGCGGTGCCGGTGCCGCGGCCGATCGTGCGCGGCTTCGTGTTCGAGAACGTCGGCTTCCGCTACCCCGACGCCGAGCAATGGGCGGTGCGGCACCTGGACTTCGAACTGCGCGCCGGCGAGGTGCTGGCGCTGGTCGGCGAGAACGGGGCCGGCAAGACCACCCTGGTCAAGCTGCTGGCGCGGCTGTACGACCCGGACGAAGGCCGCATCCTGCTCGACGGCCGCGACCTGCGCGACTACGACCTGGACGACCTGCGCGCCAACCTCGGGGTGATCTTCCAGGACTTCGTGCGCTACCACCTCAGCGCCGGCGAGAACATCGGCGTGGGCCGGGTCGATTCGATGGACGACGCGGCGCGAATCCGCGCCGCCGCGCAGCGGGCGATGGCCGCCGACCTGATCGAGGGCCTGCCGCACGGCTACGACCAACTGATCGGGCGCCGCTTCAAGACCGGCGTGGACCTGTCCGGCGGGCAGTGGCAGAAGATCGCCATCGCGCGCGCCTACATGCGCGATGCGCAGGTGATGATCCTCGACGAGCCGACCGCCGCGCTGGACGCGCGCAGCGAGTTCGAGGTGTTCCAGCGCTTCAAGGAGCTGTCCGACAACCGCACCGCGGTGCTGATCTCGCACCGCTTCTCCAGCGTGCGCATGGCCGACCGCATCTTGGTGCTGGCCGGTGGCCAGATCGAGGCCAGCGGCACCCATGCCGAACTGATGGCGCAGGGCGGCCGCTACGCGGAGCTGTTCGAACTGCAGGCCGCTGGGTATCGTTGAGCCTCGCCTGCCTTCCGGACCTGCCATGCCGCGACGCCTTCTGCCCTGCCTGCTTGCCGCCGCCGTGGCATTCCCCGCCGCCGCGGCCGACCCGGTGCCCGCGCCCTCCGACTTCGCCGCGGCCAAGGCCCTGGCCGACCGCGACGAGGCCGCGCTGCCCGGCGCGGTGGCCGAGCGCCTGCAGGCGCTGCAGCGCGCGGCGCTGGACGAGGGCGTGGCCAGTTGCGCCACGCCGCGCCCGGATACCTCGCCGTTCGCCATCGTGGTGCAGCTGCAGGCGGACGGCAGCGTCGGCGCGAGCTGGCGCAACGGCACCACGCCGCTGGCGTTGTGCCTGGAGCGCTTCCTGCGCCAGCGCCCGCTGCTGGCCCCGCCGCAGGCGCCGCTGTACCTGTCCTACGAGCTGTCGTTCGCCAAGTGACGCCGCATGGGATGAGCCCTCCCAAATGAGATTCCCTCTCATTTGAACCGGCATGGGGTAGAATGGCGGCAGCTCCTTCCCCATAACGATCAACGGCATGTCCTCTGCTTTTGGCCCCGAAACGGTGCTCGAAGTCCGTCACTGGACGGACGACTACTTCAGCTTCACCACCACCCGCAACGAAGGCTTCCGCTTCGACAACGGCCAGTTCGTGATGATCGGCCTGGAGACGGAGACGCGGCCGCTGCTGCGCGCCTACTCCATCGCCAGCGCCAACTGGGAAGAGCGGCTGGAGTTCTTCAGCATCAAGGTGCCGGACGGCCCGCTGACCTCGCGCCTGCAGCACATCAAGCCGGGCGATGCGGTGCTGGTCGGCAAGAAGCCCACCGGCACCCTGCTGATCAGCGACCTGCACCCGGGCCGGCACCTGTACCTGCTCGGCACCGGCACCGGCCTGGCGCCGTGGCTGTCGGTGATCAAGGACCCGGAGACCTACGAGCGCTTCGACAAGGTGATCCTGACCCACGGCGTGCGCTTCGAGAAGGACCTGGCCTACCGCGACTACTTCGAGAACGAACTGCCGCAGCACGAGTTCCTGGGCGAGACCATCCGCGAGAAGCTGCTGTACTACCCGGCGGTGACCCGCGAGGACTTCCGCAACCGCGGCCGCCTCACCGAACTGCTGGAAAGCGGGCGGATGCAGCAGACCCTGGGCCTGCCGCCGCTGAACCCGGAATACGACCGGGCGATGATCTGCGGCAGCCCGCAGATGCTGGCCGACCTGCGCCACACCCTGGACGCGCGCGGCTTCGTCGCTTCCTCGCGGATCGGCACGCCGGGGCATTACGTGTTCGAGCGCGCGTTCGTCGAGAAGTGACGCGCCACGCGCTACCTGCGCCCGCCAACGGCGGCGCGTCTTTGTAGGAGCGGCTTCAGCCGCGACGCCTTATCGGTAAGCGTCGCGGCTGAAGCCGCTCCTACAGAAAAGCCGCTCGCATCGCACATCAATCCCGCTCAGCCCAGCGCGCGCTCGATGTCGGCCGCCAGCGCTTCGGGCTTGTCGGTCGGCGCATAGCGCGCCAGCACCTGGCCGTCGCGGCCGACCAGAAACTTGCTGAAGTTCCACTTGATCGCGGCGATGCCCAGCACCCCCGCCTTCTGCTGCTTGAGCCACTGCCACAGCGGATCGGCGGCCTCGCCGTTGACCTGGACCTTGGCGAACAGCGGGAAGTCGACCTCGTAGTTCAACGTGCAGAACTGCTTGATCTCCTCGGCGCTGCCGGGTTCCTGGTGGCCGAACTGGTCGCAGGGAAACCCCAGCACCATCAGCCCGCGTTCGCGGTACTGCCGCCACAGCGCCTGCAGGCCGGTGTACTGCGGCGTGAAGCCGCACTTGGAGGCGACGTTGACGATCAGCAGCACCTTGCCCGCGTAGTCGGCCAGCGGCTGCGGGCGGCCGTCGATGTCGGTGGCGGTGAAGGCGTAGGCGGTGGTCGGCGTGTCCATTCGGTCACTCCTTGGCGGCGACGATGCGCGCGGGTGCGGCGAACGGCGCGATGCCCAGCGCGGCATGGACCTCGCTGGGAAAGTAGGCGGTGCCCTGCTTGACCACCAGCGCGACCTTGCGCAGGTCGGCGATGTCGCGGGTCGGGTCGCCGTCGACCAGGATCAGGTCAGCGCGCTTGCCCGGGGTGATCGAGCCGCGGCTGTCCAGCGTGCGCGAGTACTTGGCGCCGTTCCAGGTGGCCACCTGCAGCGCCTGCGCCGGGGTCAGCCCGGCCTGCACGTACAGTTCGATCTCGCGCTGCAGGGTGAAGCCGGGCGTGGCGTCGGTGCCGGCCACCAACGGCACGCCGGCCCGGTACAGGCGCCCGACGAAGGCCACCATCTTCGCGTAGGAGCGCTCGTACAGCGCCGCGGTGGCGTCGTCGGGAATGTCGAACTCGGCCGTGCGCAGCCCGCGCTGCACGTCCGGCGGCAGGTGCTCGGCGACCGCGGCGTAGGCCTGCGACAGGTCGCCCGGGCGCTGGCGGATGAAGTCGAACGTGGCCAGGGTCGCGTCGATGGCGATCTGCCGCTTGGCCAGGTCCTGCACGAAGGCCTGCACCGGCGCCGAGTCGAAATCCAGGTCGGCGGTGCGCTTGGCCGGCAGGTAGAACCGCTCCAGCGTGCGCGTGTCGGTGTCGTGGGTGGCGTAGAAGTTCAGCAGCACCTGGTTGATGTGCTGGATCTCGTCGTAGCCCTGCTCCACCGCCTCGTGCGCGAGCATGTGCACGGGAATGTGCCCGCTGACGCGCAGGCCCTTGGCATGCGCGTAGGCGGCGGTGTCGCGCACCAGCGCCTGCGGGAAGGAGTTGTAGATCTTGATGCCGACGTAGCCGTGCGCCGCATACCAGTCCACCGCCTCGTTGGCCTGCGCCTGGGTGCTGACCACGAAGCCGTTGCGCGCCGACATCGGGCTCTCGCCCTCCAGGAACCCGCAGGCGACCAGGCTCGGCATCAGCAGCTGGCCGGCGCGTTCCTCCTGCATCACCTGCTGCAGGGTGGCGTTGTCGTTGCCCATGTCGCGCACGGTGGTGACGCCGGCGGCCAGGTGCAGGCCGCCGTCCCAGCGGCCGACGTGCCCGTGCATGTCGAACAGGCCGGGCAGCAGCACCCGCCCCTGCGCGTCGATCACCTGCTGCGCCTTGGCCGGCGCGGCGCCGGTGGCGGCCACTGAGACGATCCTGCCGTCGCGCAGCAGCACGTCGGAGGCGGCGCCGAGCGTGGCGTGCTCGCTGTCGAACACGCGCGCGTTGCGGATCAGCGTGGTGCCGGGCAAGGGATGCGCCAGGCGCTGCTGCAGGTCGACCAGGGCGGTGGCCTCGGCCTGCTTCTGCGCCGCTTCCAGCGCGTCGGCATCCTTCTCGTAGCCGGTCTCGATCAGCTGCAGCCAGCCGGGTGCGATGAACGCGAACAGGCGCGGCGACGCGTCGGTGGTGAGCCAGGCGAAGGTGGGGGTGAAGCCGACCCCGGTCAGCGCCACCAGCTGCACCTTGCGCGCGCCGCCGCCCTGGCCGACCTGCGCCTGCACCAGCTTGCGCAGGGTCAGGCTGCCGCTGGGGATCAGCGGCAGCTTGCCGTCGGCGCGGCGGGTCAGCGCGGTGACCGCCGCCGAGGTCGCCGCCGGGGTGCCGCCGAGCGGCCAGTACTGCGCGCCGCCGGCCACGCGCCGCTCGCCCTGGTCGGAAGTGGTCTTCCACTGCACGCGCTCGCCGTCGCGGCTGAAACGCTCGTCCACCGGCGCGCCGAAGGTCGAGGTGCCCTGCACCTGGTAGGTCTTGAAGGTGCCGTCGGCGGCCAGCGTGTACTGTTCCTTCAGTTCCGGGCCGCGGCCGTTGTCCTTGAACACGAAGTCCACCCGGGTGACCCCGTCGTCGCCGACGCTGACGGTCTGCTGCCCGGCCTGCTTGCCGCCGTCCACCAGCGCCACGTAGCGCAGCGTCTGCGCCGACCACGCCGGCGCCGCCCATGCCGCGCACGCGGCCACGCACAAGCCGAAGATCGCTTTCATCGGTTCTCCCTGCGGCCGTCGGCCGTCTTCACGCAATGGCGGTGGTCCCCCGGTCAGGCGCTATATGACGCCGCCGCCGCGGCGAAGGCAAGCGCGGTTGCAGCATGCCCCGGGGCTGCCGCCGGCGGCCCATGGCTTTAGTCACGGGCCACATGCGCCGGGCTGGGGTAGCCTGCGTAGTCCGCCCTTATCGCTGGATGCTGCTTGATGACCACCCGCCTCGCCCTCGCGCTCGCCGCCACGCTCGGACTCGCCATGCCCGCCTACGCCAACGCCGCCACGCCCGCCGCTTCGCAGGCGGCCACGCAGGCCAATCCGTTCTTCGCCGAAAGCCCGCTGCCGCTGCACTACCCGCAGTTCGACAAGATCCGCGACAGCGACTTCGCCCCGGCCTTCGACGCCGGCATGGCGCAGCAGCTGAAGGAAGTGGAGGCGATCGCCGACCAGAAGGCCAAGCCGACCTTCGACAACACCATCGTGGCGATGGAGAAGAGCGGCCAGGTGCTGGACCGCGCCACCACCGTGTTCTTCAACCTGGTCGGCGCCGACACCAACGACGCCCGCAAGCAGCTGCAGGCCGACTATTCGGGCAAGTTCGCCGCGCACCGCGACGCGATCTCGCTCAACCCCAAGCTGTTCGCGCGCATCCAGGCGCTGTACGACACCCGCACCCAGCTCGGCCTGGACGCGCAGGGCGTGCGCCTGGTCGAGAAGTACTACAGCGATTTCGTGCGCGACGGCGCCAAGCTCGGCGACGCCGACAAGGCCAAGCTCAAGGCGATGAACGCCGAGCTGGCCAAGCTCGGCACCCAGTTCAGCCAGAACGTGCTGGCCGAGGTGAACGCCGCCGCGGTGGTGGTGGACGACGTCAAGCAGCTCGACGGCCTGTCCGAGGCGCAGATCGCCGCCGCCGCCGAAGCGGCCAAGGCGCGCAAGCTCGACGGCAAGTACGTGATCGCGCTGCTCAACACCACCGGCCAGCCGCCGCTGACCCAGCTCAAGGACCGTGCGCTGCGGCAGAAGATCTACCAGGCCTCGGTGTCGCGCGGCAGCCACGGCGGCCAGTACGACAACACCGCGCTGGTGTCGCGGATCATGAGCCTGCGCGCCGAGCGCGCCAAGCTGCTGGGCTACCCGAACCACGCCACCTACTCGCTGGAGGACCAGACCGCCAAGACCCCGCAGGCGGTCAACGCGATGCTCGGCAAGCTGGCCCCGGCCGCGGTCGCCAACGCCAAGCGCGAGGCCGCCGACCTGCAGGCGATGATCGACAAGGAACAGAAGGCCGCCGGCAAGCCGACCTTCAAGCTCGAGGCCTGGGACTGGGCCTACTACACCGAGAAGGTGCGCCAGGCCAAGTACGACTTCGACGAGGCCCAGCTCAAGCCGTACTTCGAACTGAAGAACGTGCTGGAGAACGGCGTGTTCTACGCCGCCAACCAGGAGTACGGGCTGACCTTCAAGCAGCGCACCGACCTGCCGACCTACCGCGACGACCTGCTGGTCTACGACGTGTTCGACGCCGACGGCAGCCAGCTGGCGATCTTCATCGCCGACATGTACGCGCGCGAATCCAAGCGCGGCGGCGCGTGGATGAACTCCTACGTCTCGCAGTCGGCGCTGACCGGCTACAAGCCGGTGGTCGCCAACCACCTCAACATTCCCAAGCCGCCGGCCGGCCAGCCGACCCTGCTGACCTGGGACGAGGTCACCACCGCGTTCCACGAGTTCGGCCATGCGCTGCACGGCATGTTCTCCAACGTGAAGTACCCCTACTTCTCCGGCACCAGCGTGCCGCGCGACTTCGTCGAGTTCCCGTCGCAGGTCAACGAGATGTGGGCGGACGATCCGGCCATCCTCAAGCACTACGCCAAGCACTACCAGACCGGCGCGGCGATGCCGCAGGCGCTGTTGGACAAGGTGGTGGCCGCGGCCAAGTTCAACCAGGGCTTCGCCACCACCGAATACCTGGGCGCGGCGATGCTGGACCAGCGCTGGCACCAGCTCGGCGCCGGCCAGGTGCCGCCGGCCGCCGGGGTGATGGACTTCGAGGCCAAGGCGCTGGCCGCCGACGGCATCGCCTACCCGCCGGTGCCGCCGCGCTACCGCACGCCCTACTTCAGCCACATCATGGGCGGCTACGCGGCCGGCTACTACGCCTACATCTGGTCCGAGGTGCTGGACGCCAACACCCAGCAGTGGTTCAAGCAGCACGGCGGGCTCAGCCGCGCCAACGGCGACCGCTTCCGCCAGACCCTGCTCTCGCGCGGCGGCAGCGTCGATGCGATGCAGCTGTTCCAGGATTTCGCCGGGCACGCGCCGAAGATCGAGCCGTTGCTGGAAAAGCGCGGCCTGACCCCGGGCGGCGGCGACGGCGCCCTGCCGCAGACGCCGGCCGGCAAGGACTGATCCAGCCCCCGGCCTTGCGCACGGAAACGCCGTCCGCCTCGCGGGCGGCGTTTCCGTGTGTGGTGTGCCGCGGCGTGGCCCGCGCGTGCCGCGTGCGAATCGCGCGGCGTCAGCCGGCGCCGTCGATGCCGGCGAGCATCTTCTTGAGCAGCGTCTCCAGCTGCACCTGCTCGGCCTCGTCCAGGCCGACCGTCTCCTCTTCCAGGAAACCGCACACCGCCGGCAGCATGCGTTCGATCAGCGCGATCCCGGCCGGCTGCAGGGTCAGGGTGATCTTGCGCCGGTCCTCGGGGCTGGCCGAGCGCAGCAGCAGGTCCTTGGCGCACAGGTTGTCGGTGAGGCGGGTGATGTTGGCCGGCTTCTCGCCCGCCGCCTCGGCCATTTCGGTCGGGGTGATGCATTGCCCCGGCGTGCCGTACAGCATCATCAGGATCTCGTACTCCGGCGGGCTGATGCCGTGCGCCTTGAGCAGCACCCCGGCGTTGGCGTGGATGCGCTTGTACAGGTGCTTGACGAGCCGGACCAGCACGGCCGGTTCGCGCGGGAAGGCGGGATAGCGCTCGCAGGTGTAGGCCACGCGCCGTTCGGTCTGGTCGAAACTTCCCATGAAGATGGAATCGCAGGTCGGGGGTCGAGACGGCCAATGCTACCGGCTGTTGCGCGGCGCCGGCCACGGGCCGCCGCTCAGCGCGGCACGCGGTATCCTCCCCGTACACCTTCGGGCGACAGCAACAGCTGCCACAGCTGCGCGCGGCGGCAGCGGAAGGTGGCCATCGACCCGGCCAGGTAGAAGCGCCACATGCGTCGGAAGCGCGCGTCGTAGCGCTGCGCGTCCAGGCGCGGCCAGGCCGCCTCGACGTTGGCGCGCCAGGCCTGCAACGTGCGGTCGTAGTCGGCGCCGAAGTTGTGCCAGTCCTCGCACACGAAGCGGCCTTCCAGCGCCGCGGCGATCTGTGCGGCCGAGGGCAGCATGGAATTGGGGAAGATGTAGCGCGCGATCCACGGATCGGTGCGGTGCCGCGACACGTTGCTGCCGATGGTGTGCAGCAGGAACAGTCCGTCCGGGCGCAGGCAGCGCCGCACCCGCTCCAGGTAGCCGCGGTAGTTCCTGTCGCCGACGTGCTCGAACATGCCGATCGAGAACACCGCATCGAAGGGTTCGTCCAGTTCGCGGTAGTCCTGCAGGCGGATCTCGACCGGCAGGCCGCGGCACAGCCGCCGCGCGTACTCGGCCTGCGCCTGCGACACGGTGATGCCGACCCCGGCCACGCCGTAGCGCTCGGCGGCGAACTTCAGCGCCTCGCCCCAGCCGCAGCCGATGTCCAGCACGCGCATGCCCGGACGCAGGCGCAGCTTGCGGCAGACCAGGTCCAGCTTGGCCTCCTGCGCCGCGTCCAGGTCGTCGGCCGCGGCCCAGTAGGCGCAGCTGTAGACCAGGCGACGGCCGAGCATCGCCTGGTACAGGTCGTTGCCCAGGTCGTAGTGGCGGCGCCCGACCTCGTAGCTGCGGCGCCCGCGCTGCAGGTTGAACAGGCGCGCGCGCAACGCATAGGTCAGATCGGCGATGCCGTGCACGCGCTGGTCCAGCCGCGCCGCGATCAGCCGCGCCAGCGTCTGGTCCAGCGCCGGCGCATCCCACCAGCCGTCCATGTAGCTTTCGCCCAGGCCCAGCGAGCCCTGTGCCAGCACCCGCGCGTAGAAGCGCGGATCGTGCACCGCCATGTCGTGGGCACGCTCGCCGCCGACGCGCACGTCGGCGCCGGCGAGCAGATCGACGACGCGACGCTGCAGCGGCCCGACCATGCCCGCGGCACCCCGCTACGCCGCGAACAGCTCCGCGTATTCCGGCGCGACCAGGCCGCGCAGCACGCTGGCCGGCACGTCCACCGACTGCGTGCCATCGGAATACGGCCCCACCTGGTAGGGCGGGAACACGAAGCGCAACGCCACGATCTTGCCCGCGGCATCGACCAGCGGCTGGAACTGGCTGAAGTTCTGCGCCTGCGGCTCGGTGCCTTCGGCGATCATCTTGTCGGCGCTGCGGACCTGTTCGTCGTGGTCCTCCGGCGGCAGCTGCTCGGCGTCCACGCGCGCCTGCACCGCCTGGCGCAGCTGCGCGGCGACGTAGCCGGCCACCTGCGTCCAGCCCTTGGGATCGGGGATCAGCGCCTCGGCGGTGAGCATGCGCTGCTGCTGCGGCAGCCACACGAAGCGCGCCACCAGCGGCTCGCCGTGGGCGCCGCCGGTATAGCGGCTGCCGTCGGCGGCCACCGCCACCAGTTCGGGCCGTTCCAGCAGCATCTCGAACTGCAGCGACAGTTCGTAGGGCGCGCTGGGCCGGTCGTTGCCGAGGCCGCCGACCGCCTGCATCAAGTCGTCGCGCGCGGCCTGGGCGTAGCGCGCGACCGCCTCGGCCAGGCCCGGATGGCGGTTGAGCGCCGGCGGGAAGGTTATGCCGACCACGTAGTTGGGCGTGTGCTCGATCACGTCCTTCAGCTCCGCCGGCGCGGCCGCGGCCGGCGCCGCAGCCGCGGCGGGGGTCGGCGCCTGGGCCGGTTCGGCCGCGGGCGTGGCCGCCTCGCGCTTGCAGCCGGCCACGGCCAACGCCGTCGCCAACGCCAGCGCCGTCCACTGCCATCGATTGTTCGGTCCCGCCTGTGCCCTGTCCCTCACGTCCACTGCCCCTGTGTCCTGCATTTGTGTGATGGCCGATTATCGCGCCGTCGCCGCGCCTTGCGCACTCAGCCGAGCAAGTCGGCGTAGTCGGGATGGCGCTGGATGAACACCGCCGCGTACGAACACGCCGGGACCACCTTCAGCCCCTGCGCCCGCGCATGCTCCAGCGCCGCGGCCACCAGCCCCGCCGCCAGCCCACGGCCGCCGATCGCGGTCGGCACGCCGGTATGGGTGATGACCAGGCGCCCGTCCTGCAGCAGGTAGTCCAGCTCGGCCTCGTGGCCGTCCAGCTGCAGCGTGAAGCGCTGCCGCTGCGGGTCGTGCGCGATCGGCGGGAGGGAGGCTGCGTTCATGGCCAGGCTCGTGCGGCGGAATGCGCAGTCTGGTCGCGCGCGCGCCGCGACGGTGTGAAGCCGCGCGCCGCGCTGCGTCACCCGCAGCCGACGCATCGCGTCACTTCCGGCCTGGGGCGTGCCGGGCGCCGCGCAGCACGTCCCCAGCCGGCGCGCCAATCGCCCGGCGGCCCGCTCGGCGCTGGACCCGCCCTAAAGTTCCGCCGCCGCTGGCCGCTACCACGCGTGCAGCATCGTGGAAACCTGGCATGCGACTTGCAGATTCCATCACGTTGTAACCGAACAGGGGCAAGGCACATGAGCGACAACGAACAGATCCATGGCGACCACGATGCGTCGTTGCTGGAAGGGCTGTACCAACTGGTGGTCAGCGGCCACACCCAGGGCTGGGAATTCGACCAGCTCAACAGCGAGGTCTACGACCGGCTGAAGGAAACCTACGCGCACGCCGGCATCGGCAGCGCCCAGGTGCAGTTGCGCGGCCAAGAGGTCGCCTGAGCGCTTGAGCGCCACGCTCCGGTCCGCGCGACGCGGCCCGGAGCCGGCCGCCCGCCAGGGCGGCTTCGCCGTCGCCGCCATGCCGCGCCAACCGCGCCTGGCGGCCGATTCGCCAGCGATCGACCACCACGCCCTCGCCGCCGCCGATGCGCGGCCGCGGCGTCGCGCGCTGCGCCCTAGCCGCGGCCGAAGCGCGGCTGCGCCAGCTGGTCGAGGAAGTGCTGCAGCACCGACGGCTCCATGATCAGCAGGAACATCACCCCGAACGCGGCGCCGGCCAGGTGCGCGCTGTGGTTGATGTTGTCGCCGCCGCGGCGGTCCATCCAGATGCTGTAGCCCACGTAGAACACCGCGTAGAGGATGGCCGGGATCGGGATCGGGATGAAGAAGAAATAGATCCCGGTCCACGGCGCCATCAGGATGTAGGCGAACAGCACCGCCGACACCGCGCCCGAGGCGCCCAGGCTGAAGTAATTGGGATTCTTCTGGTTCTTCAGGTAGCTGGGCAGGATCGCCACCACCAGCGCCGCCAGGTAGAACAGCGGATAGGTCAGCATGCTGCCGGTCAGCCGCTCCATCAGCCGCTCGATCGGGCCGCCGAAGAAGTACAGCGTGACCATGTTGAACAGCAGGTGCGGGAAATCGGCATGGATGAAGCCGTGGGTCACCAGCCGGTCGTACTGCCTGTGCCGGTCCACCGCCGGCGGCCACAGGATCAGCCGGTCCAGCAGCTTGCGGTTGTTGAACGCCGCCCACGACACCAGCACGGTGAGGACGATCAGGATCAGGTTGACGGGGGTGACGGACGGCATGCGGAGGCCTCAGGCGGTGCGGTAGTGGTCGACCATGCGGTAGCGGCGCGCGTACAGGCCGAACAGCAATGCGGCGACGAAGGCGAAGGCGGCGAAGAAGAACATCAGGAACGCGGTTTCGCTGAGCCCGGTGCTGCCGATGTGGGCGGTGACGGTGTCGTTGCGCACCGCCGCGTTGGACAGCAGCACCCACAGGTTGCCGACCGTGGTGGTCAGGTTCCAGAAGCTCATCACCACGCCCTTCATCGATTGCGGCGCCTGGCTGTAGGCGAATTCCAGGCCGGTCGCCGACACCAGCACCTCGCCGAAGGTCAGCAGCGCGTACGGCAGGATCTGCCAGGCGATGGATAGCGCGTCGCCGCCGTCCATGAGCACCTGCAGCGTGCCGACCACGATCCAGGCCAGGCCGCTGAAGGCGATGCCGGCGGTCATCCGCCGCAGCGCGGTCGGCTCGTAGCCGCGGCGGCGCAGCAGCGGGTACAGCACCAGATTGTTGAACGGGATCAGCAGCATCACCAGCGCCGGATTCAGCGCCTGCATCTGCGAGGCGCTGAACCAGTCCGGCATCCGCATCTGCTGGCCCTGCAGCACCCAGGTCGAGGCCTTCTGGTCGAACAGCGAGAAGAACGGGGTGACCAGCGCGAACACCACCAGCACCCGCAGCACCGCGCGCACGCCGTCCACCGCCGCGTCCGGATGCACCGCGCGGGCGCGCTCCAGCTGCCACCAGGTGCCGCCGCCGATCCCGGCCAGCAGCAGCACCAGCGCCAGGCACAGGCAGATCACGATGCCCAGGGTCGGCAGCAGCGCGAAGCTGCCCAGCGCCAGCGCCACCGCGACGGCGGCCAGGACCAGGCCGGGACGCCCCTGCCCCGGCGCGCGGCGCAGCAGCGCGCTGCGCACCACCTGGGCGAAGCCGTGCGGATCCTTCGGCGGCAGCGGCACGCGCACGTAGCGGCGGCGCCCGGCCCAGAACACCAGCGTGGCCACGAACATCAGGATCCCGGGAATGCCGAACGCCCACGCCGGGCCCAGGTTCTTCAGCGCCAGCGGGATCAGCAGCGAGGCGAACAGCGAGCCGAAGTTGATGATCCAGTAGAACGCGTCGAACACCACCTTGGCCAGGTGCTTGTTGGACTGGTCGAACTGGTCGCCCATGAACGAGGCCACCAGCGGCTTGATCCCGCCGGCGCCCAGCGCGATCAGGCCCAGGCCGAGGAAGAAGCCGCCGCGGCTGCCTTCGAACAGCGCAAGGCAGGCATGGCCCACGCAGTAGACCAGGCTGAACCACAGGATGGTGTTGTACTTGCCGAAGAAGCGGTCGGCCAGCCAGCCGCCGAGCAGCGGAAAGAAGAACACGCCGATCATGAAGCTGTGCATGATGTGCTTGGCCTCGGCCTCGCGGCCGGGCGCGGTCACTTCCTGCAGCAGCAGCGAGGTGATCAGGAACTGCACCAGGATGTTGCGCATCCCGTAGAAGCTGAAACGCTCGCAGGCCTCGTTGCCGATGATGTACGGAATCTGCCGCGGCATCCGCGCGCCGGCGCGTGCGTCCGCCGCGCTCATGCGCACATCCTCGTCGATCGTTGGCTCGTCACAGGCACCGGTCCAGGCAAAATTTTCAGAAGGTTACCCGATCGTTCCGGGCGAATCGAACCGCGCGCGCCGGCCGCGGCGGCATGCGGGTGCTTTCGCAAACGGCGCGCTGCACGCATCATGGGGGCCTGTCCCGAGACGATGCCGCGATGATCCGACCCTGGCTGGCCCCCTTCCTGCTGTCGATGCTGCTGTGCAGCACGCCGTTGCTGGCCAGCGGTGCGGGCCTGACCACCGAGGCCGAACGCAGCGGTTTCGCGCGCACCGGGCGCTACGCGGAGACCATCGCGCTGTGCGAGGCGTTCGCGCAGCGCTACCCGCAGGCCGTGCGTTGCTTCGACTTCGGCACCACGCCCGAGGGCCGGCCGATGAAGGCGCTGGCGGTCTCCACCGCCGGCGCGCTGGATGCGGCAACCGCGCAGGCGCGCAAGCTGCCGGTGGTGCTGATCCAGGGCGGCATCCATGCCGGCGAGATCGACGGCAAGGACGCCGGCTTCCTGGCCTTGCGCCAGCTGCTCGACGGCCAGGCCGCGCGCGGCGCGCTGGACAGGCAGGTGTGGCTGTTCGTGCCGGTGTTCAACGTCGACGGCCACGAGCGCTTCGGCGCCTGGAACCGGCCCAACCAGCGCGGCCCGGAGCAGATGGGCTGGCGCACCACCGCGCAGAACCTCAACCTCAACCGCGACTACGTCAAGGCCGACGCGCCGGAGATGCAGGCGATGCTGCGCCTGGTCGAACAGTGGGATCCGTTGCTGTACGTGGACCTGCACGTCACCGACGGCGCCCAGTTCGAGCACGACGTGTCGGTGCAGGTGGAACCGCTGCACGCCGGCGACGCCGCGCTGCGCGGCGACGGCCTGCGCCTGCGCGACAACGTGCTCGCCGACCTGAAGCGGCAGGGCTCGCTGCCGCTGCCCTACTACCCCTCGTTCGTGGTCAGCGACGATCCCGCCTCCGGCTTCGAGGACGGAGTGGCCACGCCGCGCTTCTCGCACGGCTATTTCCAGCTGCGCAACCGCTTCGGCGTGCTGGTGGAAACGCATTCGTGGAAGCCGTATCCGCAGCGCGTGCGCATCACCCGCAACACCATCGTCTCGGTGCTGCAGCAGGTGGCGCGCAACGGCAGCCGCTGGCGCGCCGACGCGCTGGCCGCCGACGCGCGCGCGCAGCGGCTCGGCGGTAAGACGGTGGCACTGGACTACCGCACCACCGACCAGGCGCGGCTGGTGGATTTCCGCGGCTACGCCTATACCCGCACGCTGTCGCCGGTGTCCGGCGCGCTGATGACCCGCTACGACGAGCGCACCCCGCAGGTCTGGCGGGTGCCGCTGCGCGACCGGATCGTGCCCAGCGTCGAGGTGGTCGCGCCGCGCGGCGGCTACCTGGTGCCGGCCGCGCAGGCCGCGCTGGTCGCGGCCAAGCTGCGCCAGCACGGCATCGCCTTCCGCACCCTGGATGCGGGCGCCACGCTGCCGGTGCAGGCGTTCCGCGCCGACGACGCCAGCTTCGCCGCGCGCTCGTCGGAAGGCCACCAGCGGCTCACGGTGCAGGGCGCCTGGCGCCCGGAAACGCGCGCGGTCGGCGCCGGCGCGCTGTTCGTGCCGATCGCCCAGCCCAAGGCGCGGCTGCTGATGGCGCTGCTGGAACCGCAGGCGCCGGACTCGCTGCTGCAATGGGGCGAGTTCAACAGCGCCTTCGAGCGCACCGAATACATGGAAGACTATGTCGCCGAGGACGTGGCGCGGCAGATGCTGGCCAGCGACCCGGCGCTGAAGGCCGAATTCGAGAGCAAGCTCGAGCACGACGCCGACTTCGCCAAGGATCCGCATGCGCGGCTGGAGTTCTTCCACCGCCGCCATTCCTCCTGGGATGCGCAGTACCGGCTGTACCCGGTCCTGCGCAGCGACGAAGCGCCGTCCTAGCGCTACCGGTTCTCCCCTCCCCCGATTCCCCCAGATGTGCAATCCCTTCAGCTGCTAGAGAGGCCTCACGCCCCGCTATGAAAACGTTTTCAGGACTTCTTTGCCTGGTGCTCGCGCTGGCCTGGCCGGCCTTCGCCGCGCCGACGCCCGCGCTCGACAAGGACACCCCGACGCTCAGCGTGGTCACGCTGAACCTGTATCACGACAAGCTCGACTGGCCGCAGCGGCGCACCCAGATCGTGCAGACCCTGCGCGAACTGCGGCCCGACGCGATCGCGCTGCAGGAAGTGATCCAGCACGACGCGCTGCCCAACCAGGCGCAATGGCTGGCCGAGCAGCTCGGCTACCAGTGGTACTTCACCAGCGTCGATCCGCCCGGCGCCGCGCAGCGCTACGGCAACGCGTTGCTGACCCGCCATCCGATCCTGGCGCGCGAGCAGATCCGCCTGAATCCGCTCGACGACAGCCGCACTGCCGGGCGCCTGCGCCTGGACGTGGACGGCCGCGTGGTCAATCTCTACGTGACCCACCTGCACTGGACCGAGGCCGGCGGCGCGCTGCGCGAACGCCAGGTGCAGGACCTGCTGGCCTGGGTCGAGAAGACCGCCGACGGCGCGCCTTCGCTGCTGGCCGGCGACTTCAACGCCAGCGCCGACGCGCCGGAACTGGCCGCGCTGCGCAGCGGGTTCGGCGACAGCTACGGCAGCCTGCACGGCGCCAGGGACAAGCGCGGCGACAGCACCTTGAACCCGAAGTTCAATCCGCCCCGGCGCATCGACCACGTGTTCTTCCAGCGCGAGCGCTTCGCGCCGGTGGACAGCCGCATCCTGTTCCGCAAGCCGGACGCCAACGGCGTGTGGGCCTCGGACCACTTCGGCCTGCTCAGCAGCTTCCGCCTGGCCCCTTCCGCACCCGCCGACGCGCAGCGCCCGTGGACCGATCGCGCGCTGGCGCCGGACCGCCGCGCCGCGCTGCTGGTGCAGGCGATGACCCAGGACGAGAAGTTCCAGATGCTGCACAGCTACTTCGGCCTGGGCAAGGACGGCGGCCCGCGCCCGCCCGGCGCGCTCGGTTCGGCCGGCTTCGTGCCGGCCATCGAGCGGCTGGGCATCGCCGCGCAGCAGCTGGCCGATGCCGGCGTCGGCGTGACCAACCCGGGCAACGTGCGCCCCGGCGACTACGCCACCGCGCTGCCGTCCGGCCCGGCCACCGCCGCCACCTGGAACCGCGAACTGGCCTACGCCGGCGGCGCGACCATGGGCCGCGAATCCTGGCAGCAGGGCTTCAACGTGCTGCTGGCCGGCAGCGTCAACCTGCAGCGCGATCCGCGCAACGGCCGCAACTTCGAGTACGCCGGCGAAGATCCGCTGCTGGCCGGGGTGATGGTCGGCGAGTCGATCCGCGGCGTGCAGAGCCAGCGCGTGGTGTCGACGATGAAGCACTTCGCGATGAACGACCTGGAGACCGGGCGCAACACCCACAGCGCCGACATCGGCGAGCAGGCCATGCACGAATCGGACCTGCTGGCGTTCGAGCTGGCGCTGCAGATTGGCGAGCCCGGCTCGGTGATGTGCTCGTACAACCGCATCAACGGCGTCTACGGCTGCGAGCACGACTACCTGCTCAACAAGGTGCTCAAGCAGGAGTGGAAGTTCCCCGGCTACGTGATGTCCGACTGGGGCGGCGTGCACAGCGGCTCCAAGGCGGCGCTGGCCGGCCTGGACCAGCAGTCGGCCGGCGAAGTGTTCGACAAGGCGGTGTACTTCGACGCGCCGCTGCGCGTGGCGGTGGCCGGCGGCACGGTGCCGCAGGCGCGCCTGGACGACATGGTGCGGCGCATCCTGCGCGCGTTCATCGCCACCGGCAGCTTCGACCATCCGCCGCAGCGGCAGCCGATCGACGCCGTCGCCGGCGGCGACGCGGTACAGAAAGTGGTCGAGGAAGGCACGGTGCTGCTGCGCAACGAGCGCGACACGCTGCCGTTGCCGCGCACGCTGCGCCGCATCGCGGTGATCGGCGGCCACGCCGACAAGGGCGTGGTCGGCGGCGGCGGCTCGTCGATGGTCGGCTTCACCGTCAATGGCGGCAACGCGGTGCCGGGGCTGGCCCCGACCACCTGGCCGGGCCCGGTGATGTTCCATCCGTCCTCGCCGCTGCAGGCGCTGCGCAAGGCGCTGCCGGACGCGCGGATCGACTACGCCAGCGGCGACGATGTGGCCGCCGCGGCCAAGCTCGCGCGCGGCGCCGAGGCGGTGATCGTGTTCGCCACGCAGTGGTCGGCCGAATCGGTGGACCTGCCCGACATCAAGCTGCCCGGCAGGCAGGACGCGCTGATCGCGGCGATGGCCAAGGCCAACCCGCGCACCGTGGTGGTGCTGGAGACCAACGGCCCGGTGGCGATGCCGTGGCTGCAGCAGGTGCCGGCGGTGCTGGAAGCCTGGTACCCCGGCATCCGCGGCGGCGAGGGACTGGCGCGCCTGCTGCTGGGCGACGCCAATCCGTCCGGGCGCCTGCCGGTGACCTGGCTGCGCGACGTGGCGCAGCTGCCGCGGCCGTCGATCCCGGGGCTGGGCTTCAAGCCGGCGCAGCCGCCCGGCAGCAACGTCGACTACGACATCGAGGGCGCCAACGTCGGCTACCGCTGGTTCGCCGCGCGCGGCCTGGATCCGCTGTACGCGTTCGGCCACGGCCTGTCCTACACCCGCTTCGACTACGCCAACCTGCGCGTGCAGGTGGACGGCGCCAACGTGGTCGCCAGCTTCGACGTGCGCAACAGCGGCCAGCGCGAAGGCGCCGACGTGCCGCAGCTGTACCTGCGCCTGCCGCAGGGCCACCGCACGCCGATCCGCCTGGTCGGCTGGGACAAGCTCACGCTCAAGCCCGGCGAGACGCGCCGCGTCAGCATCGTCGCCGAACCCAAGACCCTGGCCGACTTCGACCCGGTGCAGCGCCAGTGGCGCATCGCCGCCGGCGACTACGAGCTGGTGCTGGGCCGCTCGGCGACGCAGGCCGAGGCCACCGCGCCGCTGCGGCTGCAGGACACCGTGCTGCCGCGCTAACGGCCGGCGTCCGCCGCGCACGCGCCGCGCTGGCGCGTGCGCGGGCATGGCACGCACATGCACCGGAACCGCGTCACGCCGCTGCGATGACGCGGTTCGCACACGCGACCGGCGCCTCCCTTGCTGCGAGCGCCGCAGCGGCACGCGCGGCCTCTCGCGCCGCTTCCGCTGCGCGCAACGCCGCACGCGCCTACACGCGGCGCTGAAGCCGTTGGCCCTAGCATCGTGCGCATGACGGGGTTCACACGACGATGGCATCGCCTCGGCTGGCTGCTGCTGGCCCTGGCCGCGACGGCGCACGCGCAGCCGCCGCCCGCTGCATCGCCGCCGGCACCCGGCGTCACGCTCAGCGTGGTCAGCCTCAACCTCGAGCAGGACCGCAACGACTGGCCCGCGCGCCGCGTGCGTATCGTCGAGGCGCTGCAACGCCTGCAACCCGACGCCATCGCGCTGCAGGAAGTGCTGCAGACCGCACAGCTGCCGAACCAGGCGCAATGGCTGGCCGCGCAGCTCGGCTACCACTGCCATTTCATCAGCGCCGATCCGCCGAGCCGGCCGCAGCGCCGCGGCAACGCCTTGTTGACCCGGTTGCCGGTGCTGGAGGAAGCGGAAACCCTGCTGCACCCGTTCGAGGACTACAGCGTGGCCGGCCTGGTGCGCGTGGACCTGCGCGGGCAGCCGGTGAACCTGTACTTCACCCGCCTGCACGCCGAGCGCGACGGCGGCGCCAGCCGCCGCGAGCAGGCCGACGACCTGATGGCGTGGATCGACGCCACCGCCGAGGGCGTGCCCTCGCTGCTGGCCGGCGGTTTCTTCGCCGCCGCCGACGCGCCGGAACTGGCGCCGCTGGCGGCGCGCTTCGGCGACGGCGATGCGCGCCTGCGCGGCGCGCGCGGCGATGCGCCGCGCAACGGCCTGGATCCGCGCGTGTTCGCGCTCGCCGCGCAGGCCGACCATGTGTTCTTCGAACGCGGCCGCTTCCGCCCGCTGCGCAGCGCGCGACTGCTGCCGCGCGCGCCGGGCGCGGCGCGCAGTGCCGACCCGCGCGGCCTGCTGGTGGCGCTGCAGCCGCTGGATCCGCTGCCGGAAGACGCCATGCCGCCGCTGCCGGTGCCCTGAGAGGCCGCGGGCGCCACCGCGCGGCGCGATTACAGCTCGATGATGCCGCGCTTGACCGCGATCGCCACCGCATGGGTGCGGTCGCGCGCGCCGAGCTTGCACAGGATGTTCTTCATGTGCGCCTTGACCGTCTCCTCGGCGATCGACAGCAGCGCGGCGATGGCCTTGTTCGAGTTGCCCGCGGCCACGCTCTGCAACACCTGGATCTCGCGCGCGGACAGGCTGTCGCCGAGCAGGTGCTCGGCGATCTCCGCGGCCACTTCGGCCTGCACCTGGCGCCGGCCCTGGTGGACCGCGCGCACCGTGTCGACCAGCTCGCGGCGCAGCGCGCTCTTGAGCAGGTAGCCGCTGGCGCCGGCTTCCAGCGCGCGCACCGCCTGCACGTCGCCGCGCGAGGCGGTGACCACCACGATCCGCGCCTGCGGGAATTCCTTGCGCAAGGCCACGATCACCTCGATGCCGCCGAGCCCGGGCAACTGCAGGTCCAGCAGCACCAGGTCCGGGCGCAGCGCGCGATAGGCCTGCAGCGCCTGCAGGCCGTCGGCGGCCTCCCCGACCAGCTGCAGGTCCGGCTGCGCGGCCAGCACCGCGGCCATGCCTTCGCGCAGCATCGGGTGGTCGTCAACGACGAGGATGCGGATTGGCACGGACGACGCTTCGCTCACTTCACTTGTTTCCGGACAGCCATTGGCGCAGGCGGCACCATAGCCGG
Organism: Xanthomonas sp. AM6; assembly: GCF_025665335.1. Taxonomy (NCBI): domain Bacteria; kingdom Pseudomonadati; phylum Pseudomonadota; class Gammaproteobacteria; order Lysobacterales; family Lysobacteraceae; genus Xanthomonas; species Xanthomonas sp. AM6. Next base: position 2,059,968 of record NZ_CP106869.1, on the reverse strand, counting down.
TTTCGCGCCGGTTCGCGGTAGGCGCGCCGCGCCGGCAGGCGCAGGTTGATCTCGGTGCCCATGCCCGGCCGCGACCACACGTCCAGCCGCGCCTCGATGCGCCGCGCGCGCTCCTGCATGCCGGTCAGCCCCCAATGCCCGGCGCGGCCGCCGGCGGCCAGGACCTGCGGCTCGATGCCGCGGCCGTCGTCGCGGAAGCGCAGCCGCAGCGCGTCGCGGCCGTAGGCGATCTCGACCTCGATGCTGCCCGCCTGCGCATGCCGGAACGCATTGAGCAGCGCCTCGCGGCCGAGCTGGTACAGCTCGTCGTCGACCAGCGGCTGCAGCGCCACCGGCACGCCTTCGACCAGCACCCGCCGCTGCACCTGCGACTGCGCGCCCAGTTCCTCGAGCAGCGCGGCGAAGGCGGCCGGCAGCAGTTCGGTGCGGCCGGCGCTGGCGCGCAGGCCCTCGACCCGGTCGCGGCCCTGCTCCAGCGCCTGTTCGGCGCGGTCCAGCGTGTTCTCCAGCTCTCGCCGCAACGGCGCAGCGGCCGGCAGCGTGCTCAGCGCCGCATGGGTGCGCAGGATCAGCCCCTGGTAGCCCTGCAGCAAGGTGTCGTGCAGTTCGCGGGCGATGCGCTCGCGCTCCTGGAACCGCTCTTCCAGCCGCAGCCGCAGCCGCGTGGCCAGCTGGCGCATGCGCAGCAGGTACAGCGCCGACAGCGCCAGCAGCAGCGCCAGCACGCACAGCACCCAGAACGCCGGGGTCTGCACGAAGCGCGGCGCGATGCCGAAGCGCAGCGTGGCGGCGCGCGCGTTCCAGACCCCGTCGTTGTTGGCCGCGATCACCTGGAAGCGGTACTGCCCTGGGCGCAGGTTGGTGTAGAACGCCTCGCGGCGCGTGCCGGCATCGCGCCAGGCCTCGTCCACGCCGTCCAGGCGGAAGCGGAAGCGCACGCGTTCGGGTGCGGTCAGGCTGGTCGCGGTGTAGGCGATTTGCAGCCGGGTGGTGCCCTTGGGCAGCAGCAGCGGCGCCTGCAGCGGCAGCGCCTGCTCGTTGGCGGCCAGGCCGCGCACGAACACCTGCGGCGGCCACGGATTGCGCCGCAGGCGCCGGCTGTCGATCCAGGCCAGGCCCTGGCTGGTGGCCAACCACACCAGGCCATCGGCGTCGCGCGCCGCGGTGCCGCCGAGGTTGGCCTGCACCGCCACGCCGGGCAGGCCGTCGGCGGCATCGTAGTAGGCCGGCTGCAGCGCCACGTCGGCGCCGCCGAACGCCGCGTCGAGCTGGCCCCGCGCGATCCGCGCCACGCCCACGGCGCCGTTGAACCACAGTTCCCCATCGTCGGTCTCGGCGATGCCGGTGATGCCGCGCAGGCCCGGCGCGCGCGCCGGCGGCAGCGTGGCGAAGCGTTCCCCGCGCCACTGCGCGATGCCCAGTTCGCCGGCGACCAGCAGCGCAGCGGCGCCGGCATGGATGGTGGTGACCCGGCCGACCTGCAGGCCGTCGCCGGCCGCGAACGTACGCACCCGCGCGCCGTGCAGTTGCCGCACCTGGCCGGACGGATAACCGAACCAGTAGCGGCCCTGCGCGTCCTCGGCGATCGCGGTGCAGGTGTCCGCTGGCAGGTGCGCCTGCCGCGCCCACTGCCCGGCGTGGTAGCGGAACACGCCGTGTTCGGCCACCGCCGCCCAGGCGTCGCCGCCGCGGTCGGACAGGAACGCGCGCACCTGCCGCGCCTGCAGCCCGGCCGGCAGCGCGACCTCGATGCGGCGCCCCTGCTGCATGCGCACCATGCCGGACTCGCCCAGCACCCAGCCGCTGTCGCGCAGCCGCGCGTATTCCTGCGCCAGCGGCTCGCCGCGCAGCAAGCGCGCGGCGGCGGCGGCATCGGCCCGGAACATGCCGTGCGGGTCGGTGACCAGCACGCTGTCGTCCGGCTGCGCGTGCACCTCGACCTCGCCGGCCTCGGCGCCGGGCTGGCCGGGCAGCGCCATCACGTTGCGGTGGCGGTAGCGGTTGAGGCCGAGCGTGCTGCCGATCCAGACATTGCCTTCCTTGTCCTCCAGCACCGGCGCGGCGAAGTCCGAGGCCAGGCCGTCGCGGCGGCGGAAATGCTCCAGCCGCGGCGCGCGCGGATCCTCCAGCACCACCCGCACCACGCCGCGCGCCTGGAAATCGGACAGCCACAGGCTGCCGTCGCGGGCGAAGCCCATGCGCCGCGCCGCCAGCGTGCGCAGCGCCGGCGCGGCACGCTGCGCCGCCGCCGGCAGCAGCGTGCCGCCGGCATCGGTGATGGCGCGGGTGCCGCCGCGCCGGTCCGACAGCCAGATGCGGCCGTCCGGGCTTTCCGCCAGCATCGCGTACAGCGCGGTGGCGATGCCGGTCGGCTCGAAGCGGCGCGCGCCCGGGCGCAGGCGCAGCACGCCGTCGCCGCTGCTCACCCACAGCGCCCCGCGGCTGTCGCGCAGCAGCCACTCCGCGCGCGCGGCGGGATAGCCCCAGTCGGCGCCGATCCGCTGCCAGCGGCGGCCGTCGAACCGCGCCAGCCCACCCCAGGTCGCCGCCCACAGCGTCCCCTGCCCGTCCTGTTCCAGCCGCGCCACCGGCCCGCCCGGGAAGCCCTCGGCCGCGCCGTACTGCAGCAACCGATCGCCTTGCAACAGGCTGGCGCCGCCGTCGAAATAGCCCAGCCACATGCGCCCGTCCGGCAGCACCGTCAGCGCGGTCACGTTCTGCGACAGCAAATGCGCGCCATGCGCCGGCTCGCGCCGTTCGAACCGCTCGCCATCGAAGCGGTACAGGCCGAAGCCGGTCGCCATCCACAGGTAACCGTCGGCCGACTGCGCCAGCGCCCAGACGTCCGCCGGCGCGCCCTGCTCCACCCGCCAGGCGGTGTTGTGCAGCGGCGTCGGTCGCGGCGGCGGCGGCGCGGTGGCGGCAAGCGGCGCCGCGAAGGCCAGGCCGAGCATCAACACAGCGCGTGCCCAACGCCGTCTTCGCAGACTTCGCACTGCGCTTCCTCTGACTCGCAAAAAGGGGAAAACCGGATTTTCGGCAAGCGCCGCGGACGCCGCCAACACCCCGATCGAGGGATGCCGCGCTGCCTCGTATACGGCTAGGCCGGCGTGCCGCGCCGGCCTTAGCCTGGATTCCATGCAACGACTTTACTCCATGTTTCCCGGCGGCAGCGCGGGACTGGGCCTGCTGGCCCTGCGCCTGTTCCTGGCGCTGAGCCTGTGGCCGGCCACCGCTGTCGGCGCGTGGGCGCTGCCGCCGGCGTGGCGCTGGGCGGCGATGGCGCTGGCGCTGATGGCCGCCGCCGGCGCGCTCACCCCGCTGGCCGCGGTGCTGGCCTGCGCGGTGCCGGGACTGGCGCTGTGGCACGGCACCACCGCAGCGGGCAGCGCGCTGCTGGCGGCGTTGCCGGCGCTGGCGCTGGCGCTGCTCGGGCCGGGCGCCTACTCGCTGGACGCGCGCTGCTTCGGCCGGCGCCTGCTGGTGTTGCCGCGCGGCCCGCATGCGCCGCCGCAGCGGAATCCCCCGAACGGGTGAGCATCCGCTCTGCCGGAATGGGGTGGCCGCGATGCGGCGCCGGCACCAGCATGGACGCCGTCCGGAGACGATGTCCACGCGCGTGCCGCAGGCGCCAGCCCCAGACCGCGCGCATGCGTTTCCGGCGCTTCCCAGGAGACACGCCATGCCCCGCCCCCACGCACCCGCCTCCCGTTCCGCCGCTGCCGAATGCCCCCGCGCCGCCAGCACCGCCAGCACCGCCAGCACCGCCAGCAAGGGCCTGCGCCCGTCCGCGCTGGCCCGCGCCCAGCACTACATCGACCACCACCTCGCCGAACGCATCGGCCTGTCCGACATCGCCAATGCCGCCTGCGTCAGCCGCTACCACTTCGCGCGCATGTTCCGCCTGAGCACCGGCCACAGCCCGATGCAGTACCTGCTGCAGCGGCGGATCGAACGCGCCCGGCAACTGCTGCAGAGCGGGCGCCACTCGGTCAGCACAGTGGCCTACGAACTGGGCTTCTTCGACCAGAGCCACTTCGTCAACAGCTTCCGCCGCGTCACCGGCGCCACCCCGGGCTGGTATGCCCGGCACAACCGCGACATCGCCGGCGCCGACGCGCCGGCCGCGGCCAACGGCGGCGACGGCATGGCCGCCGATCGCACGCCGGCCACCGCCACGCTGTGCCTGCCGGCGGCCTAGCGCCGGGCGGCCAAAGAAAAAGGCCGGGCGCGAGCCCGGCCTTTCGATCGAACGGCTGCCGGCGCGATCAGCCGATCGCGGCGTGGTAGCGGCGCTCCACTTCGTTCCAGTCGACCACGTTGAAGAACGCGCCGATGTAGTCCGGGCGGCGGTTCTGGTACTTCAGGTAGTAGGCGTGTTCCCACACGTCCAGGCCCAGGATCGGGGTGTTGCCTTCGAACAGCGGGCTGTCCTGGTTGGCGGTGCTCTCGACCACGATCTTCTTGTCCGGGGTCACGCTCAGCCATGCCCAGCCGCTGCCGAAGCGGGTCAGCGCGGCCTTGGTGAAGGCTTCCTTGAACTTGTCGAAGCCGCCCAGTTCGCTGTCGATCGCCTTGGCGACGTCGCCGACCGGGGTGCCGCCGGCGTTGGGCGCCATCACCGTCCAGAACAGCGAGTGGTTGGCGTGGCCGCCGCCGTTGTTGCGCACCGGGCCCTGCAGGTTCTCCGGCAGCGACTTCAGCTTGGACACCAGCGCCTCGATCGGCAGATCGGCGTACTCGGTGCCTTCCAGCGCGGCGTTGACGTTGTTGATGTAGGTCTGGTGATGCTTGGTGTGATGGATTTCCATCGTCTGCGCATCGATGTGCGGTTCCAGCGCGTCGTAGGCGTAGGGCAGCTTGGGGAGGGTGTAGGCCATGCGGTTCTCCTGGACTTTCGCCCGCCGGAAGGACGGACGTTGCGTGGTGAATGGTAGGGACGACCAGCGGCCTTACCAAGGCCGGCGTGGGGGAAACATCGTCCCATCGCGCGGCGGCGGTGTCGGCCGACGCCGCGGATCGGCGGCTACGATGCGCCAGCACCCGGTTAGTCGAATGTGAATCGGCCGGCGCCGCTGCGGCGCTGCGTGTGGCAATTGCGTGACCAGAGCGCGCCGCGCGGCTGTCTTGCGCGATCGCGCGTCGGCGTCGCGCCTGGCCCGCAGCGGCCACGCGCGACGCCGACGCGCGCCGACCCGTGCCGCACCTGCGCGCGCGCGGACCCGTGATCGGCGGCATGGAGCGCATCGTCGATGGACGGCATCGCTCCGCCGCCGGACCCGGTTGCCGAATCCAGCTGCCCACGATGATCCGCTTCCGGGGCGAGGCGATCCGCCCCGCCCCGCCGAGCACGATCGCCCTTCAGAGCACGAACAGCCACGCTCGCCCATACTGTGCCGTTGCCGCGTCCGCAAGACGCTGCGCCAACGTTCTCACTGGAGCCGTCGCCGATGATGCGCAAGCCCGTGTTACTGATCGCCGCGATCGTGCTGCTCGCCGCCGGCCTGTGGGGCATCCGCGCATTGCAGCAGCCGCCGCATCCGCAGTTCGCGCCCTCGCTCAGCGATCCCGCGCCGCCGCCGGCGCCCGCCGCGCAACGTCCGCCGGCGCCGGCCGCCGGCGCCGATCCGCTGCCGCCGTTCCTGCCGCCGGAGGCGCGCGCCACCATCGCCCTGATCCAGCGCGGCGGCCCGTTCCCGCACCGCCAGGACGGCAGCGTGTTCGGCAACCGCGAAAACCGGCTGCCGTCACGCCCGCGCGGCTACTATCGCGAATACACCGTCGACACGCCGGGGCTGGAGCACCGCGGGACGCGGCGCATCGTCACCGGCGGCGACCCGCCGGACGTCTGGTACTACAGCGACGACCACTACGCCAGTTTCCGCAGTTTCAGCATCGCCTCCGGGAGGCCGTCGCCATGAACACTTTCAACTTTTCGCTGAACCTGGCCGAGCCGGCCGCGTCGGGCGTGTACCGCGTCGCCAACAGCGACCTGGACAGCATCGCCGCGCTCGGCCGCGACGCCGGCCTGCGGCTGTGCCGGATCGACCTGCGCGGCTGCAACAGCAAGCCGATGCTGCTGATGCGGCTGGCCGCGCAGCTGGATTTCCCGGTCGGCTTCGGCCGCAACTGGGACGCGCTGATGGACGGCCTGCGCGACCTGTCGTGGCTGCCGGCCAAGGGCGGCTACGCCTTGCTGCTGGAAGACGCCGCCGAACTGCAGTCGGTGGCGAAGAAGGATTTCGACGTACTGCTGGAACTGCTCGACGACGTGGCCAAGGAATGGGCCCAGGACGGCATCGCCTTCGTCGCCTTCGTCGGCCTGCTGGCCGGCGACGAGGCCGAAGACGATGCGCGCGGCAGCCAGGACGATGAGGTGGACGAGATGGATGACGACGACGAAGACGAAGACACCGCTTCGCGCTGAGCGACCGCCGATTGCGCCATCGCGCGGCCGGTGCCTTCTCGGTGCAGGCAACCCGGCATGCAGGAGCCGCCTCGGTGCGGCAAACGCAGCGGGAGCCCTGCCGGCTTCACACCGTCGGGACTGAAGTCCCTCCCACAGTGCACCCAGCATGTCCGCCGCGCCCCCCTGTAGGAGCGGCTTCAGCCGCGACGAACGAAGCGGCAGTGGCGCCGCGACCGAAAAGTGTTGGGACTGAGCCTCTCCCGCGATGCATCCCGCCGAGTCGGCCGCCAGCCCCTTGTGGGAGTGACTTCAGCCGCGACGAGCGAAGCGATGGCCCTGCCGGCTCCGGAACCAGTCGGGGCTGAAGGCCCTCCTACAGTGCACCAAGCACACTGGCCGCCCGCTCCCTGTAGGAGCGGCTTCAGCCGCGACGAGCGAAGCGGCAGTGGCGCCGCGACCGAAAAGTGCCGGGACTGAAGCCCCTCCTGCAATGCGCCGGCGAGCCGGCCGCCCCCTTGTAGGAGCGACTTCAGTCGCGACGAACGCAGCAATGGCCCTGCCGGCTCCGGAACCGATCGGCGCCGAAGCTCCTTCTATCAGCGCACCAGCCGTAAGCCGCGCCCCCTGTAGGAGCGGCTTCAGCCGCGACGAGCGAAGCGGCAGTGGCGCCGCGACCGAAAAGTGCCGGGACTGAAGCCCCTCCTGCAATGCGCCGGCGAGCCGGCCGCCAGCCCCTTGTGGGAGCGGCTTCAGCCGCGACGAACGAAGCCGCTGCGCCGTCGCAAACCGGAAACAGGCGGCGCCGAAGCCCCACAGCGCCCCCGCCCTAGCCGCGGAAGCGTCGCAAAAGAAACGAAGACCGCTCCAACCGCGCCACCAACCGCTACGCGTCCAGCTCGCTCCAGCGCGCATAGGCCGCGTCCAGCTCGGCCTGGGCCTGGGTCAGCGCCTGGGTATGCGCGCTCACCGCCGCCGCGTCGCGCTGGTAGAACGCCGGTTCGGTCATCGCCGCGGTCAACGCCGCGACCTGCTGCTCCAGTGCCTCGATCCGCGCCGGCAGCTGCTCCAGCTCGCGCGCATCCTTGTAGCTGAGCTTGCGCTTGGCCGCCGGCGCGGCGGCCACCGCGGCCGTTGCCGCGACGGGCGCCGTAGCCGCCGCGGTCGCCGACGCCTTGGCCACCGCCATCGCGCTGGCCGGCGGCGCGGCGCGCTGGCGCACCCAGTCGCTGTAGCCGCCGACGTACTCGCCGATGCGGCCGTCGCCTTCCATCACCATGGTCGAGGTCACCACGTTGTCGATGAAGTCGCGGTCGTGGCTGACCAGCAGCAAGGTGCCGGTGTAGTCGCCGAGCAGCTCTTCCAGCAGTTCCAGCGTCTCCACGTCCAGGTCGTTGGTCGGTTCGTCCATCACCAGCAGGTTCGACGGCTGCGCGAACAGCCGCGCCAGCAGCAAGCGGTTGCGCTCGCCGCCGGACAGGCGGGTGATCGGCGCACGCGCACGCTCCGGGGTGAACAGGAAGTCCTGCAGATAGCCGTGCACGTGCTTGCGCTTGCCGTTGACCTCGATGAAGTCGCGGCCCTCGGCGACGTTCTCGATCGCGCTCCAGTCCTCGCGCAAGGTGGCGCGGTACTGGTCGAAATAGGCCACCTGCAGGTTGGTGCCGGTACGCACCTCGCCGCTGGCCGGGGTCAGTTCGCCCAGCAGCAGCTTCAGCAGCGTGGTCTTGCCGCTGCCGTTGGGGCCGATCAGGCCGATGCGGTCGCCGCGCAGGATGGTGCTGGAGAAATCGCGCACCATGGTCCGCGCGCCGAACGCGAAGCTCAGGTCCTTGGCCTCGATCACCTTCTTGCCCGAGGACTCGCCCTGCGCCGCCTCCATGCGCACGTTGCCGCCGAGCTCGCGGCGCTGGGTGCGCTCGTTGCGCATCGACTCCAGGCGCCGCACGCGGCCTTCGTCGCGGGTGCGGCGCGCCTTAATGCCCTGGCGGATCCAGATCTCTTCCTGCGCCAGCAGCTTGTCGAAGCGCGCGTTCTCCTGCGCCTGCGCGTTGAGCCGCTCCTCGCGGCGGCGCTCGTAGTTGGCCCAGTCGCCGGGCCAGCTGGTGACCTGGCCGCGGTCGATCTCGACGATGCGCGTGGCCAGGGCGCGCAGGAAGCGCCGGTCGTGGGTGACGAACACCACGCTGCCGTTCCAGCCCTTGAGGAACAGTTCCAGCCAGTCGATGGCCTCGATGTCCAGGTGGTTGGTGGGCTCGTCGAGCAGCAGCAGGTCCGGCGCCGACACCAGCGCCCGCGCCAGCAGCACGCGCCGCTTCATGCCGCCGGACAGCCGCGCGAACTCCGCGTCGCCGTCCAGATCGAGCCTGGTCAGGGTCTCGTTGACCCGCTGGTCCAGCGCCCAGCCGTTGGCGCCGTCGATCTTGGACTGCACCGCGCCCAGCGCATCGCCGTCGAACTCGGCGGCATGGCTGAGCCGGTGGAACTCGGCCAGCCAGTGGCCGAGCTCGCCCAGGCCGTCGGCGACCACATCGAACACGCTGCCGGCGGCGCCGTGCGGCACCTCCTGCTCCAGCCGCGCGATGCGCACGCCCTGCTGGACGCGGATCTCGCCGTCGTCGGGCTTCAGCTCGCCGGCGATCAGCTTCATCAAGGTGGATTTGCCGGCGCCGTTGCGACCGATCAAGGCGATACGCTCGCCCGGCTCGATCGACAGTTCGGTCTTTTCCAGCAACAAGGGGCCGCCGACGCTGTAGTCGACGTTCTGCAAGGTGATAAGAGGCATTGGGCTATTGTACGTGGATGCGCCCTCGCCCGAACCCGAACCCGATGCCGGCCGCGCGGCCCGGTCACCGCCGCCGCACCCTGCGCATCGCGCCGGAGCGGATCCAGGCTCGCTTCGGCGCCGACAATTTCGACGACGCCCACGACGCGCTGATCGAGCTGCTGCGCGAGTGCTGCGGCGACGGCGGCTACCGGGTGGAAGCGCAACACGACACCAGCCACCCCAACCCCTGGTTCCATCGCTACGTCCTGCACCTGGACGACGGCCCGGCCGATCTCGGACCCGAGCAGGCGGGCATGGCCGCCGGCGTGTCCGAGGTCTGCTTCCGCGAATTCGTGCGCCGCGTCGCCGCGCTGGGGCTGGACCCGACTGACCCCGGCCCCGCCGGAGCCCCTGCGCCCCGGTCTGCGCGCGACCTGGACGGGTGATCCGGCCGTGTTTTTCCGGGTCCCCGGTCCCGAGTCCCGAGTCCCGGCTAAAATGCCCCATGAACGATTTCGCCACCCTGCCCCTCTCCCCGGCGCTCGCGCCCGGCATCGACGCCCTCGGCTACACCACGATGACCCCGGTGCAGGCGCAAAGCCTGCCCCCGATCCTGGACGGACGCGACGTGATCGTGCAGGCGCCCACCGGTAGCGGCAAGACCGCCGCATTCGGCCTGGGACTGCTGCAGAAACTCGATCCGGAGGTGACCCGCGCGCAGGCGCTGGTGCTGTGCCCGACCCGCGAACTGGCCGACCAGGTCGGCAAGCAGCTGCGCAAGCTGGCCACCGGCATCCCCAACATGAAGCTGGTGGTGCTGACCGGCGGCATGCCGCTGGGCCCGCAGCTGGCCTCGCTGGAGGCGCACGATCCGCAGGTGGTGGTGGGCACGCCCGGCCGCATCCAGGAACTGGCCCGCAAACGCGCGCTGCACCTGGGCGGGGTGCGCACGCTGGTGCTGGACGAGGCCGACCGCATGCTCGACATGGGCTTCGAGGAGCCGATCCGCGAGATCGCCAGCCGCTGCGACAAGCACCGCCAGAGCCTGCTGTTCTCGGCCACCTTCCCCGATGCGATCCGCACCCTGGCGCGCGAGCTGCTGAAGGAGCCGGCGGAAATCACCATCGAAGGCGCCGACAGCGCGCCGGAGATCGAGCAGCAGTTCTTCGAGGTCGACCCGACCTACCGGCAGAAGGCGGTGGCCGGGCTGCTGCTGCGCTTCACCCCCGAATCCAGCGTGGTGTTCTGCAACACCCGCAAGGAGGTCGACGAGGTGGCCGGTTCGCTGCAGCAGTTCGGTTTCTCGGCGCTGGCGCTGCACGGGGACATGGAACAGCGCGACCGCGACGAGGTGCTGGTGCGCTTCGTCAACCGCAGCTGCAACGTGCTGGTCGCCAGCGACGTGGCCGCGCGCGGGCTGGACGTGGAGGACCTGGCGGCGGTGCTCAACTACGAACTGCCGACCGATACCGAGACCTACCGCCACCGCATCGGCCGCACCGCGCGCGCCGGCAAGCGCGGCCTGGCGCTGAGCCTGGTGGCGCCGCGCGAAGTGGCGCGCGCGCAGGCGCTGGAGGCCGAACAGGGCCAGCCGCTGCGCTGGTCGCGCGCGCCGCTGGCCACCGCGCGCCCGGCGCAGCTGCCGCAGGCGGCGATGACCACGCTGCGCATCGACGGCGGCAAGACCGACAAGCTGCGCGCCGGCGACATCCTCGGCGCGCTGACCGGCGAGGCCGGGCTGTCGGGCGCGGCGATCGGCAAGATCGCGATCTACCCTACCCGCTCCTACGTCGCCGTGGCCCGCGAACATGCCGGCCGGGCGCTGGGGCAACTGCAGGCCGGCAAGATCAAGGGCCGCCGGTTCCGGGTCAGCAAGCTGTGAGCGCGCTGCAGCAGGTGCTGGACGCACTGGAAGAGGACGAGGACGGCAACGCCTGGAGCGTGGCGGTGCCGGTGCCGTGGATGCGCAAGGACTGCGGTTTCATCCTCGAAGAATATGCCGCCGACCCGGCGCAGGCCGACTTCGGCGCCGCCGTCGCCGCGTTTTTGCGCATCGACCAGGCGGTGCTCGATGCCGCCGCCGCGGACGTGTTCGCCTACTACCGGCGCATGCATGCCTTGCACGAAGAACACGGCATGCCCTCGCCGCGCATCGACGGCCCGGCGCAGGTGTGGCAGCACGTCCAGTTCGGCTTCGAAGCCTATGCCAGCCGCTATCACGACGGCAGCGTGCGCATCAGCCTGGCGTGCAACTGCGACTGGGAACAAGAACACGGGTTGCAGCTGGTATTCACCCAGGACGGGCGGATCTGCAAGGTCGGCCCGTTCGACGGCCACCTGAGCCATGCCGACGCCTACGGCGACCCCGGCCTGGAAAACGTCGTCTATCCGCACTGACGCACAGGCTTGCGCTGCGGGCGAGCCCGGCACGGTGCGCCCAGCACAAGTGCGGTGCGGCGACGCGCCTGCTGACCGATCCCTCGCCGCGCGACCACGCCGGCACGCCCGCAGTGGCGCGGTTGCGGCGCGGCATCGCACGGCGCGGGCAGCGGCCGCACGCGCCGGTTTCGCCTCAGTAACGCAGCGTGGCCAGCAACGGCACCGCATCGCTCCAGCGCGCGCGTCCCTGCAGCGCCTGCAGTTCGACCAGCACCGCCGCGCCGACCACCTCCAGCTGCAGCTGCCGCGCCAGCGACAGCGCCGCGCGCAGGGTGCCGCCGGTGGCCAGCACGTCGTCCACGATCAGCACCCGCGCGCCGGCCGGCAGCGCGTCGGCGTGCATCTCGATGCGGTCGCTGCCGTATTCCAGCGCGTAGTCCTGGGTCACGGTCCTGCCCGGCAGCTTGCCCGGCTTGCGGATCGGCACGAAGCCGGTGCGCAGTTCGTGCGCCAGCGCCGCGCCCAGGATGAAGCCGCGCGACTCGATGCCCAGCACCGCGTGCAGCGGCGTGGTGCGCCACGGGCGCGCCATCTCGTCCAGCGCCGAGGCGAAATCCGGGCCGTCGGCCAGCAGCGGGGTGATGTCCTTGAACACGATGCCCGGCTTGGGGAAATCGGCGATGTCGCGGATATGGCTGGACCAGTGCACGGGTGCGTCGGCGGGCGCGTCGCAGCAGGAGGACTCGTTCATCGGGGCATCGAAGCGGAGGAAGGCGCCCATTTTAGGCGCAGGACGCGGCCGCGCAGCGCCGCGTCCTGAGCCGTTCATGGCTCACCCGGCCGACGTGGCCGGCGCGTCCGCCGCCGGCGCGTGCAGCAGGCCGCGCACCAGCACGAAGAACAGCGGCACCAGCAGCACCGCCAGCGCCGTGCCCGAGACCATGCCGCCGATCACGCTGACCCCGATCTCGCGCCGGCTGGCCGCGCCGGCGCCGGTGGACAGCGCCAGCGGCAGCACGCCGGCGACGAACGCCAGCGAGGTCATCACGATCGGCCGCAGGCGCAGCCGCGCGCCTTCCAGCGCCGCCTCCAGCAGCGGCCGCCCGGCCTTCTGCTGCGCCTCGGCGAACTCCACGATCAGGATCGCGTTCTTCGCCGACAGGCCGATCGTGGTCAGCAGGCCGACCTGGAAATAGATGTCGTTGACGAAACCGGCCAGGGTGGTCGCAGTGACCGTGCCGACCACGCCCAGCGGGATCACCAGCAGCACCGCCACCGGGATCGACCAGCTCTCGTACAGCGCCGCCAGGCACAGGAAAATGAACAGGATCGAGGCGGTGTACAGCCACAGCGTCTGGTTGCTCGACAGCTGCTCCTGGTAGGACAGCCCGCTCCACTGCAGGTCGAAGCCCTCCTGCTTGGCGACCAGCGCCTGCATCCGCTGCATCGCCTCGCCGGAACTGCTGCCGGACGCGGCGCCGCCCTGGATCTGCGCCGCCGGCAACCCGTTGAAACGCTGCTGCAGCTGCGGCCCGCGGGTCCAACGGGTGCTGGCGAAGCTGGCGAACGGCGCCATCTGCCCGTCCTTGCCGCGCACGTACCACTGGCCGATGTCCTCCGGCAGCGAGCGGTACGGCGCATCGCCCTGCACGTAGACGCGCTTGACCCGGCCGCGGTCGACGAAATCGTTGACGTAGCTGCCGCCCCAGGCGGTGGACAGGGTAGCGTTGACGTCGCTCTGCGCCAGCCCCAGCGCGCTGGCCTGGGCCTGGTCGATGTCCACCTGCAGCTGCGCCTTGTCGCCCAGGCCGTTGAGCCGCACCGCGGTCAGCTGCGGGTCGTCACCGGCCTCCTGCAGCACCTGCTGCTGCGCCTTCAGCAAGGCCGGGCGGCCGGCGCCGTCGCTGTCGCGGATCCACAGCTCGAAGCCGCTGGACTGGCCCAGGCCGCGCACCGCCGGCGGCGACAGCACGCTGATCTTGGCGTCGGCGGTGCTGCGGAAATGCGCGTTGGCGCGGTCGATGATCGCCTGCGCGGTGTTGTCGCGGTTGCGCTCGCCCCACGGCCGCAGCGCGACGAAGGCCTGGCCGGCGTTCTGCCCGGTGCCGGCGTTGTTGCGCCCGATCACCATGAAGATCGCGGTGAGGTTGTCCTTCTCGTGGGTCATGAAATAGTCGCTGATGCGCCGGCCCAGCGCCTCGGTCTTCGCCAGCGGCGTGCCTTCGGGCGTGGTGAACTGGATCTGCACCTGGCCCTGGTCCTCCACCGGCAGGAAGCCGGTCGGCATGCGCACGTACAGCGCCACCATCGCCAGCGCGATCACCGCGTACAGCGCCATCCAGCGCCGCGGCTGCCGCAGCAGCGTGCCGAGCCGGCGCTGGTAGGCCTGCTGGCTGCGCTCCACGCCGCGGTTGAACCAGCGGAAGAAGCGTCCCGGCTGGCGCTCCTTCTCCACCGGCTTGAGCAGGGTCGCGCACAGCGCCGGGGTCAGGGTCAGCGCGACCAGCGCCGACAGCGCCATCGCCGAGGCGATGGTGATCGAGAACTGGCGGTAGATGATGCCGGTGGAGCCGCCGAAGAACGCCATCGGCAGGAACACCGCGCCCAGCACCACGGTGATGCCGACCAGCGCGCCGGTGATCTCGCCCATCGACTGCTCGGTGGCCTCGCGCGGCGGCAGGTGCTGCTCGTGCATGATCCGCTCGACGTTCTCCACCACCACGATGGCGTCGTCCACCAGCAGGCCGATCGCCAGCACCATCGCGAACAGGGTCAGCGTGTTGATGGTGAAACCGGCCGCGGCGAGGATGCCGAACGTGCCCAGCAGCACCACCGGCACGGTGATCGCCGGGATCAACGTGGCGCGGCCGTTCTGCAGGAACAGGAACATCACCACCACCACCAGCACGATCGCCTCGACCAGGGTGTGCACCACGCCCTGGATCGAGATGCGCACGAACGGCGTGCTGTCGCGCGGGTAAGCGACCTCCATGCCCGGCGGGAAGGTCGGCTTGAGCCGCTCGATGGTGGCGCGCACCGCGTCGGAGGTGGCCACCGCGTTGGCGCCGGAGGACAGCGTCACCGAGAAGCCGGACGCCGGATGACCGTTGAGCGTGGCGCTGTTCTGGTAGTTCTCGGCGCCGATCTCCACCCGCGCCACGTCGCCCAGGTGCACGCTGGAGCCGTCCGGCTGTGTGGCCAGGATGATGGCGCGGAACTGCTCCGGGGTCTGCAACCGCGACTGCGCGGTCACCGTGGCGTTGAGCTGCTGGTCGGCGCCGGTGGGCAGGGCGCCGAGTTCGCCAGCGGTGACCTGCGTGTTCTGCGCCTCGATCGCGCTGCGCACGTCGCCGGGCATCAGGTTGTAGGCGTTGAGCTTGTGCGGGTCCAGCCAGATGCGCATCGCGTACTGCGCGCCGAACACGTTGATCTCGCCGACGCCGTTGATGCGGCTGATCGGGTCCTGCAGGGTGCTGATCAGGTAGTCGGAGATGTCGACGTTGTCCAGCCGGTCGGTGCTGTCGTACAGCGCCACCGCCATCAGGCTGTCGCCCTGCGACTTGGCCACGGTCACGCCCTGCTGCTGCACTTCCTGCGGCAGGCGGTTGAGTGCCTGGTTGACCGCGTTCTGCACCTGCACCTGGGCGATGTCGGGGTCGGCGGCCTGGTCGAAGGTGATGCTGATGCGCGCCTGCCCGGACGAGGAACTGGTCGAGGAGAAGTACAGCAGGTGGTCGATGCCCTTGATCTGCTGCTCGATCACCTGGGTGACGCTGTCCTCCACCGTCTGCGCCGAGGCGCCGTTGTAGGTGGCGGTGACGGTGACCCCGGGCGGGGCGATGTCCGGGTACTGCTCCACCGGCAAGGTGAACACGGCGATGGCGCCGGCGGCCATGATGCAGATCGCCAGCACCCAGGCGAAGATCGGGCGGGCAATGAAGAAACGCGCGAGCATGCCGGCTCAGCCCTGGCCGGCGGCAGCGGCGGCCGGCTTGACGGTCACCTTGGCGCCGTCGCTCAGGCCCTGCCGGCCCTCCACCACCACCCGCTCGCCGGGCTTGAGCCCGTCGCCGACCAGCCAGCGGTCGCCGATCGCGCGCAGCGTGGTGAACTGGCGCTGGCGCACGATGTTGTCCGCGCCGACCACCCAGGCCTGGGCGTCGCCGCGCGGGGTGCGGTCGACCGCCGCCTGCGGCACCAGCAGCGCCTGCTGGCGGATGCCCTGGCCGACGATCGCGCGCACGTACATGCCCGGCAGCAGCTGCGCGTCGGGATTGGGGAAGCGCGCGCGCAACGTCACGCTGCCGGTGGTTTCCTCCACGTCGATGTCGGCGAACTGCAGCGTGCCCGGCAGCGGATAGTCGCTGCCGTCGGACAGCTTCAAACGCACCTCGGCGGTGGCCGGCTGCACCCCGCCGCCGGCGATCGCGCGGCGCAGCGCCAGGAACTGGCTGCCGGACTGGGTGATGTCCACGTTCATCGGGTCCAGCTGCTGGATCTTGGCGATCGCGTCGGCCTGGCTGGCGGTGACCAGCGCGCCCGGGGTCACCCGCGCGCGGCCGATGCGGCCGCTGATCGGCGCCTCCACCGTGGCGAAGCGCAGTTGGGTGCGCGCGGTCTCCAGCGCGGCGCGGTTGGCGTCGCGGCTGGCCAGCGCCTGCTTGTAGGTCGCCTGCGCGTCGTCCACGTCCTGCTGCGCGGCCAGCCGGGTCTTGCCCAGTTCGCGATAGCGTTCGGCGCGCAGTTGCGCGGTGGCCAGCGCGGCCTCGGCGGTGGCCAGGTTGGCCTGCGCCTCGTTGGCCGCGGCCTGGTACAGGGTCGGTTCGATCTGGAACAGGGGCTGCCCGGCGCGCACCAGCGCGCCTTCCTCGAACAGCCGCTTGCGCAGGATCCCGCTGACCTGCGGGCGCACCTCCGACTCCTCCGAGGCGGCGGTGCGTCCGGCCAGCTCGGCGCTCAGCGGCACGCTTTGCGGCTGCAGCGTCACCACCCCGACCGTCCTGGCCTGCGCCGCGGGCGCCGCGCGCTCGCCCTTGCAACCGGCGAGCACGACCAGGGAAAGGCACAGCAGCAGCGGCAGCGCGCGGCGAGGACGCTGGGCGAAGGGCGCGGGCATGCGCTTGATCCTGGAAGCTGGGGGGAGGATATTTAATTTACTTAAAGACAAATAAATAAGCATGAAGGATCGCACAACCGCCCGCGCCAGGCCGCCTCGCACTGCCCGCCCGGCGGCCGAGGCGCGTGCGGCGGCGCCGGCCGGCCGCCAGCGCGGACGTCCGGCGCTGGCGCGGCCGCGGTTGCTGCGCGCGGCGCGCGAGCTGTTGCTGGAGCACGGCCTGGAGGTCTCGCTGGAGCAGATCGCGCTGCACGCCGGGCTGACCCGGCAGAGCCTGTACAACCATTTCTCCAGCAAGGCCGACCTGCTGATGCAGGTGTTCGAGGCGTTGAACGAGGAACTGCAGACGCGGCTGGAGAACATCGGCGACACCGCCTCGCAGGACCTGCCGCGCACGCTGCAGCAGATCGCGCTGACCGTGCAGGCGCACCTGTACGCGCCGTCCTCGCTGCGCCTGCACCGGCTGCTGGTGCAGGCCAGCGCGCAGATGCCCGAGCTGCTGCAGTCGATGCACCAGCGCCGCACCGGACGCCTGCGCCAACGCCTCAGCGACCTGCTGCAGCGGCTCGATGCGCGCGGCGACGTGCGCGTGGCGTCCCCGCAACTGGCCGCCACCGCGTTCATCGGCGCGGCCATCGGCTACGCCTACCCCGGCGCGATGCTCAACGGCCAGGCGCCGGATCGCGACACCCAGCAGGCGCTGGCGGCGGAAGTGGTGGCGAGCTTCCTGGCCGCCTGGAGCTATCGCAGCGCGCCGTCGCGCTGAGGCTGCGCCGGGACTGCGGACGCGCCACACGCAGGTGCCGGCGGCCAGGGCGCTGCCCTCGGCCTGCATCGGCTGGCTCAGGGAGGACGAAGCTTTCGGAATCCTGTGCCCGCCTTCGGCGCAAGTGCGCCGATTGCAACCACCGGCGCGGCCCGCCGAAACTGCCCGATCGTCGCGAAGCGTGAGTGAGTGTTCGCCTTCTCGGCAAGGCCTGCGCAATCGTCTCGCCTCGCTGCACCGCCAGGCGCGCCACGCCTCACGCCGGTCTGTTGATGCCCTCGGCCTGCATCGGCGGCCACGCCGAGGGTGGCCGCCGGTCGCGATCACTGCGGGGCCGGCAGATCGTCAGAATGCCGACCGCGCGTGGTCGGCGGCGTCCAGTTGCCGCCTGCAAGACGGCTCTTTCCGTTTTTCGGGTGCAGCGCCGGCGCCTCGCCGGGACAGCGTCGGCTGGTTTCCGGCAGAACCCCGGATAGGCCGTCGCGCGCCGTCAGGAACTGCACGACAGCATCGAGCATCCGGCGCGCTCGCGCGCCCAGTCCGGACGCCGCGTCGCGAACGCCTCGCGGCCCGGTTGCTCGTCGTAGGGCCGGCGCATCACCTCCAGCAGCTCGGCCACGCCGCCGGCATCGCCCTGCTCGGCGCGGTCGATCGCCTGCTGCGCCAGGTAGTTGCGCAGCACGAAGCGCGGGTTGGCCGCGCGCATCTTCGCCGCGCGCTCGTCGGCCGGCAGCGGATCCTCGCGCAGCCGCTGCGCATAGCGCGCCAGCCAGGCCTCGAACGCCGGCGCCTGGGCGGCCAGCTTGGCCGGGTCGTAGAACGCCTCGGCCAGGTCCGCCAGCGCCGGCACCTGCGGCGCGCTCAGCCCGCGGAACCACAGGGTCATGTCCACCTCGCCCTGCTGCAGCAGCTGCAGCAGGTCCTGCATCAGCGCCAGGTCGGCCTCGTCGCAGGCGGCCAGGCCGAGCTTGGCGGCGGCGGTGTCGCGTTCGGCCTGTGCATGCACCTGGCGAAACCGCTCCAGGCCCGCGTGCAGCGGCGCGACGTCGGCGAACAGCGGCGCCAGCGCCTGCGCCAGCCGGGTGAGGTTCCAGTACGCGACCTGCGGCTGGGTGCCGAAGCGGTAGCGGCGACCCTGCGCATCGGTGGTGTTCGGCGTCCAGTCCGGATCGTAGTCGTCGATCCAGCCGTACGGGCCGTAGTCGATGGTCAGGCCCAGGATCGACATGTTGTCGGTGTTCATCACTCCATGCACGAAGCCGACCCGCATCCACTGCGCGACCATCGTCGCAGTGCGCGCGCAGACCTCGCCGAACCAATCGGCGCCGCGGCCGGCGCCGCGCGCGCGCAGTTCGGGAAAATCGCGGTCGATCACGAAGTCGGCCAGCCGGCGCAGCAAGGCCGTATCGCCGCGCGCGGCCGGCAGTTCGAAACTGCCGAAGCGCACGAACGACGGCGCCACCCGACACACCACCGCGCCCGGCTCGGCGCGCGGATGGCCGTCGTAGAACATGTCGCGCACCACCTGCTCGCCGGTGCCTACCAGGCTCAGCGCGCGCGTGGTCGGCACGCCGAGATGGTGCATCGCCTCGCTGCACAGGAATTCGCGGATCGACGAACGCAGCACCGCGCGGCCATCGGCGCCGCGCGAATATGGGGTGCGCCCGGCGCCCTTGAGCTGCAGTTCCCAGCGCCGCCCGTCGGCGCCCAGCGCCTCGCCCAGGGCGATCGCGCGGCCGTCGCCGAGCTGCCCGGCCCAGTGCCCGAACTGGTGGCCGCCGTAGTTCGCCGCGTACGGGCGCATGCCCGGGTACAGCGCATTGCCGGCGAAGACCTCGGCGAACTGCGGCGCCAGCACTTCCTGCTCCGACAGGCCGAGCATGGCCGCCACCTCGCGCGCGTGCGCCAGCAGCCGCGGCGCGGCCACCGGCGTCGGCTCGACCGGCGACCACAACGCGCCCAGCACCTCGCGCCGGCGCGGACCACGCTCGGGATCGCCGGGCAGCTCGGCGGTGAAACGGTTGTCGAAGCGTAATGGACTCATTGATGCAGCTTAGGCCTTGAGGCGTGATTGGCACGCGTTGGAGTGTGCCTGGGCGGCGAGAGATTGGCTGCTTTCAAGATGCACGGAGCTGCGCGCCCGTCCCCTCATCCGCCCCTGCGGGCCACCTTCCCCCGAAAAGGGACCATGGTCCCGATGTGAGAAGGGAACAGCCGCGGCGCGCCTGAGCCCCTCTTGCCGCCATAAGCCCCCCTCTGTCGCCGCGCATGCCCATGCCAAGGCATGCGGCAGCGTTGCGACAGGAGCAAGCAGCAAGCGCCCGGTGGCAGGCAGCAGCGATGAACTGCAGTGCGGACAGCGCATCCGCACCAGCCTTGGCTGTCGTTCCCGGCAGCGCCACCACATCCTGCACCCAACGCCGACATGCCCTTGCGGCATGCTGGCCGCTCTTTTCGCAGAGGCCACCATGTCCGACGCTTCGCCGTTGCCCCCGCGCTGGCCCCGCCACCTGCTGGTCGCGCTGTCGTCGCTGCTGGTCACCGCCTGCAGCAGCGTGTTCTTCGGCGGCCTCAACGCCGGCTCCGCGCGCCAGGGGCTGGGCGAACAACGCGGCATCGTGTTCGATGCGGCGCATGGCCTCAAGCTCGACGTCTACCGCCCGGTCGCGGCGCGGGACGCCCCGGTGGTGGTGTTCTTCCACGGCGGCACCTGGAAGACCGGCAACCGCCGGCAATACCGCTGGGCCGGCGAAGCGCTGGCGCGGCACGGCGTGGTCGCGATCGTGCCGGACTACCGCAAGTACCCGCAGGTGACCCTGGACGGCTTCATGCGCGACGCCGCCGCCGCGGTGGCGTGGAGCCGGCGCCATGCCGCCGAGCACGGCGGCGACCCGCGCCGGCTGGTGCTGATGGGCCATTCCGCCGGCGCGCACATGGCCGCGCTGCTGGCCAGCGACGGCCGCTGGCTGCAGGCGCAGGGGATGTCGCCACGGCAGCTGTGCGGGCTGGTCGGCCTGGCCGGTCCCTACGATTTCCTGCCGCTGACCGAGACCGACCTGATCGGCATGTTCGGCCGCGACCCGGCGCAGCAGCGCCGTTCGCAGCCGGTGGCCTTCGTCGACGGCGACGAACCGCCGGTGCTGCTGCTGCACGGCGGCGCCGACCGGGTGGTCGCGCCGCGCGAAAGCCAGGCGCTGCAGGCCGCGCTGCACCGCGTCGGTGTGCCCGCCGACCTGAAGACCTATCCCGGCGTCGGCCATCTGCGCCTGGCGCTGGCGCTGCGCAAGGACGACCCGGCGCTGCCGGTCATGGCCGACAGCATCGCCTTCGTGCGCCGGTGCCCGCCGCGCGAGGGGCCGCCGTGAACCGGACGACGCGGGCGCCCATCGCCGCCCGCGACGAGTGTCGGCGGCCTGGAGCCCGTCGGCGCGCTCGCCACCGGCTCGGCTGGAACGGACTTCAGTCGGCCTTGCCGCTGCCGAGCAGCTCGAACGGCCCGCCCTGCTGCAGCGCACGCTGGTAGGCCGGGCGCTGCTCGATACGCCGCACGAAGCCGGCCAGGTTGGGGTAGGCCTGCAGGCCGGCGCGCGCGGCCGCGGCCTGCACCGGGAAGCTCATCTGCACGTCGGCGGCGGTGAAGCGGTCGCCGGCGAACCAGCCGCTGGCGCCGAGTTCGCGCTCCATCCAGTCCAGGTGCAGCGTCAGTTGCGGGCCGACGAAGCCCTGCATCGCCTTGTCGACGATGGCGCGCGCGATCGGCCGCGCGAAGAACGGCATCTTCGCCGAGCGGATGCGCCCGAACACCAGGCTCATCAGCAGCGGCGGCATCGCCGAGCCCTCGGCGTAGTGCATCCAGTAGCGGTAGCGCAGGCGCTCGGGCGCGTCCAGCGGCTGCGGGGATGGCGACAGCGCGCGTTCGGTGTCGTAGCGCTCCACCAGGTAATCGAGGATCGCGCCGGATTCGGCCAGCACGTGGCCATCGTCGGCCAGCACCGGCGACTTGCCCAGCGGATGGATCGCGCGCAGTTCCGGCGGCGCCAGCATGGTCTGCCGGTCGCGCTGGTACTTGACCACCTGGTACGGCAGCGCCAGTTCCTCCAGCAGCCACAGCACGCGCTGGGAACGGGACTGGTTGAGGTGGTGGACGGTGATCATGGCGGCGGTTCCGGGGACGCGGGGCCGACCATGGTAGCCGGCCCGGCGGCGGCCCATGGACCGCGCCGGCGACACGCGCAGCGCCGACGCACCGACGGGCCGCGCCGAGGCGACGTTGGCGCTGGGCGATACCACCGCGGACCCGGCCCGGCAACCGGGACGACGGCGCGCCCAAATAAAAACGCCGGAAGATTGCGCTTCCGGCGTTCTGGCAACCTTGCGGTGGCGGGCGTCTGATTAGACGGCCTGCACCTGGTCAGCCTGCATGCCCTTCTGGCCCTGGACGGCGACGAAAGTCACCTTCTGGCCTTCCTGCAGCGACTTGAAGCCGGTGCCCTGGATGGCACGGAAGTGCACGAACAGGTCCGGGCCGCTTTCCGGGGTGATGAAGCCGAAGCCCTTGGCATCGTTGAACCACTTCACGGTACCGCTCTGACGATCAGCAGACATTTACTAACTCCTGAAACATTGAATTGAAGAAAATCGCAGCCACCGGGTATCGGGGCCGAGACTGAGTTGCAGGCGTTGGTAAAGCGGAACGATGAAGCGGATCGCGAGATCAACTGCACCAGGCCACGATTCACGGTGACCCTAGCAAACACAGTGGACCAACCATACGCGGGTCGTCCGCAAAAAGCGACAAGTTTGTGTAGACAAACCGAGATGACCCACAAAGAAGCTGAACGCAGGCCTAAAGTTCGCGTCAACGCGGCCGATACGCCTGCTGTTTTGCGCAAAGTGCGCAGGCTTCTTCCCCTGCCGCTCATTCAGCCGGCTGCGGCGCTGTCGCAGCTTGACCGTTGCGCACCGCGACAGCAAGAGCCCCTCTCCCACCGGGAGAGGGGTTGGGGTGAGGGTCCGGCGTGAAGCGGCTCGCTGCGTTTGGGTACACGAGGCTTCGCCCGTACCCTCATCCGGCCCTGCGGGCCA
Organism: Xanthomonas sp. AM6; assembly: GCF_025665335.1. NCBI lineage: Bacteria > Pseudomonadati > Pseudomonadota > Gammaproteobacteria > Lysobacterales > Lysobacteraceae > Xanthomonas > Xanthomonas sp. AM6. The sequence goes on along the minus strand of NZ_CP106869.1, from coordinate 2,037,449 downwards.
CCTTCTCCCGATGGGAGAATGGAACAGCCTAGCCCTCTCTCCCGCCGGGAGTGGGGTTCGGTGAGGGTCGGCACGAAGCGTCCCGCTGGCTTAGAGGTTACGGCGCTATGCCGACGGCCCAGGCCAGGCTCTGCGCGCTGGCAAAACGGCGCGCCTGCCCACTGAGCGGGTCGTCGAACTCCAAGCCGCAGGCCAGCAAGTGCAGCTTATCTGCGGCAGCACCCTCCCTCTCCGCGCGCAACTGCGGATACAGCGCATCGCCCAGGATCGGGGCGCCCAGCGCGGCCATGTGCACGCGCAACTGGTGCTTGCGCCCGGTCACCGGCGTCAGCGCGTAGCGCCACAGCGGTCCGTCGCGCGCCTCCAGCACCTCGATCCGGGTCAGGCTGTTGGCCTCGCCGGCGGCCTCGGCCATGCGGAAGAACGGCTCGCCACGGACCACCCGGCTCGCGCGCAGCAGCGGGAATGCCTGCCCCGGCAAGGCCGGCGCCAGCGCCTCGTAGCGCTTGTCGATGCGCCGCTCGCGGAACAGCGCCTGGTAGGCGGCGCGGCTGCCCGGATCGGCCGAGAACAGCACCAGCCCGGCGGTCGCGCGATCCAGGCGGTGCAGCGGCACCAGCGCCGGATTGCCCAGCCGCGCCACCAGCCGCGCCAGCAAGGTCTCGCGCACGAAGCGCCCGGACGGGGTCACCGGCAGCCCGTGCGGCTTGTCGGCGACCACCAGGTGCGCGTCGGCATGGACGATGCGCTCCAGCCCGGCGATCGGTGCCTCGTCGGCGACCTCGCGGAAATAGCGCACCTCCAGCCCGACCCGGTACGGCAGCGACCCCGGCAGCGGCCGGCCGTGCGGATCCTGCACCCGGCCGCGCTCGCAGCGGTCCTGCCACTGCGCCCGCGACACCTGCGGGAAACGCGCGCACAGCCCGTCCAGCAGCGTCGGCCACGGCCCCGGCGGCAGCTGCCAGCGGCTCGGGGCCGGAACGAAGGCGGACGGCGGGCGGGGATCGGACATCGCCACGCATTATCATGGCCGCCCTTTGATCCCGGTAGCCGCATGGCCCTCACCGCCACCCTCCGCAAGGCCGAGCTGCAGATTTCCGACATGGACCGCGGCTATTACGCGGCGCATGCGCTGACCCTGGCCCAGCACCCCTCCGAGACCGACCAGCGGCTGATGGCGCGGCTGCTGACCTTCGCCCTGTTCGCCGAGGAACGCCTGCTGTTCGGCAAGGGCCTGAGCAGCGACGACGAGCCGGACCTGTGGCGGATGGACTACACCGGCGCGATCGAGCAGTGGATCGAGGTCGGCCAGCCCGACGAATCGCGCATCCGCAAGGCCTGCGGCCGCGCCCGCGAGGTGGTCGTGGCCAACTACGGCGGCCGCGTCGCCGACATCTGGTGGGAGAAGAACGCCTCCGGCCTGCTCAAGCTCAAGCCGCTGCTGGTGGTGGACCTGCCCGGCGAGGCGGTCGCCTCGGCGGCCGAGCTGATCCAGCGCAGCATGCGCTTCGACGTGGTGATCCAGGACGGCGAAGTGCAGCTGCTCGGCGACGAGGGCAGCGTCACCTTCACCCCCACGGTGCGCAAAGCCGCGGCATGACTGCGCGCGCCGAGCCGATCCGGGTCGACGTCGCGGTCATCGGCGCCGGCGCCGCCGGGCTGATGTGCGCGCTGACCGCCGGCCAGCGCGGGCGCAGCGTGCGGGTGATCGAGCACGCCAACAAGGTCGGCAAGAAGATCCTGATGTCCGGCGGCGGGCGCTGCAACTTCACCAATACCGGCACCGGCCCGGGCAACTTCCTGTCCGCCAACCCGCACTTCTGCAAGTCGGCGCTGGCCCGCTACCGTCCGGCCGACTTCGTCGCGATGGTCGAACGCCACGGCATCGCCTACCACGAGAAGGAACTGGGCCAGCTGTTCTGCGACATCTCCTCCAAGCAGATCGTGCGCATGCTGGTGGACGAATGCGACGCAGCCGGGGTGACCATCCGCAGCCAGTGCCCGGTGCGCGGCGTGGAGCGCGGCAGCGAGGGGTTCCGCATCGACAGCGGCGACGGCCCGGTGCACGCCGCCTCGCTGGTGGTGGCCAGCGGCGGGCTGTCCATCCCCAGCCTGGGCGCCACCGGCTTCGGCTACGAGCTGGCCCGCCAGTTCGGCCACGGCGTATTGCCGACCCGCGCCGGGCTGGTGCCGCTGACCCTCAGCGGCAAGCACCAGGAACGCCTGCAGGACCTGTCCGGGCTGGCGCTGCCGGTGGAGGCCAGCTGCAACGGCGCCAGCTTCCGCAACTCCATGCTGATCACCCACCGCGGCGTCAGTGGCCCGGCGATCCTGCAGATCTCCTCGTACTGGCAGCCGGGCGACGACCTGCGCCTAGACCTGCTGCCCGGGCAGGACGCGGCCGCCTGGCTGCGCGAACACAAGCGCCTGCGCGGCGCCGCCGAGCTGCGCACGGTGCTGGGCGAGGCGCTGCCGCGGCGCTTCGCCCAGCGCCTGTGCGAGGTATGGCTGCCGGACAAGCCGGTCCGCCAGCTCGACGAACCGCAGCTGCGCGCGGCCGCCGCGCTGCTCGGCGCCTGGCCGCTGGTCGCCAGCGGCACCGAGGGCTACCGCACCGCCGAGGTCACCCTGGGCGGCGTGGACACCGACCAGGTGTCGTCCTCGACCATGGAATCGCGGCGGGTGCCCGGTCTGTACTTCGTCGGCGAAGTGCTAGACGTGACCGGCTGGCTGGGCGGCTACAACTTCCAGTGGGCCTGGGCCTCGGGCCATGCCGCCGGCGCGGCGGTGTGAGGCCGGGATCGGGGATTGGGGATTCGCAACGGCGCGCTTCGACGGTCGTGATCGCATCGGCCAGCCCGCGAACGCTCCGACACGGCGAACCGCTCTTACGAATCCCCAATCCCCAATCCCGGCCCCCACATGGACGCCGCAGCGGGCATCGTGTATTAAACCCCGTCCCCGGGAGGCTTCATGCAGCAGACAGGCAAAGACATCACCCTCCGCCTGATGATCGTCGACGACAGCGGTGAAGACGCCGAGGCGATCGTCAGCAGCCTGCGCAACAGCGGCATCGCGGTGCGGCCGTCGCGGCCGCAGCACGCGGAGGAACTGGGCGCCATGCTCGCCGCGCAGCCGATCGACCTGGTGCTGAGCGCGCGCTCGCAGGCCATCCCGCTGCCGCAGGTGCTGCAGCGCGTGGGCGCCAGCGGCAAGGACATCCCGGTGATCCTGCTCGCCGACAGCATCGACGAGAACGAATGGGTCGAGGCGGTGGCCGGCGGCGCGCGCGCGATCGCGCTGCGCCAGCGCCCCGAACACCTGCTGGCGGTGGTGCGCACCACCTGGGCCGACCTGCAGGCGCGGCGCGGGCTGCGCCGGATCGAGGCGCAGATGCGCGAGACCGAGCGCCGCTGCGACGCGCTGATCGCCTCCTCGCGCGATCCGATCGCCTACATCCACGAAGGCATGCACATCCGCGCCAACGAGGCCTACCTGGAGATGTTCGGGTTCGAGTCCTTCGACGACGTCGAGGGCATCTCGCTGCTGGACATGGTCGCCCCGCAGCACGTGGAGGAGTTCAAGCAACTGCTGAAGGCGCTGGGCAAGGGCGAGCCGCCGCCGGCGCAGTACCAGGTCGACGCGCGCACCATGGCCGGCGAGAGCTTCCCGGCGACGATGGAGTTCGCCACCGCCAGCTACGAGGGCGAGGCCTGCGTGCAGGTGGTGTTCCGCCGCCGCGAGGAGTTCGACCCGGAACTGGCGCGCGAGGTCGAGGACCTGCGCCAGCGCGACCAGGTCACCGGCCTGCTCAACCGCCCGACCTTCATGCTGGCGCTGGAGAACGCGGTGGCCCAGGTCGGCCGCGGCGACGGCCACTACGGCTTTTTGCTGGTCGAGCCCGACCACTACGCCCGGCTACTGGCCGACATCGGCCTGGACTCGGCCGACGCGCTGGTCGCCGCGCTGGCCCGGCACCTGGCCGCGGCGATCGACGGCGACGTGCAGGCCGCGCGCTTCGGCGAGCACAACTTCGCGCTGCTGCTGCAGGGCGACTACGCCCGCACCTCGGCGCTGGCCGATCGCCTGCTCGATGCCTACGCCGCGCACGTGTTCAGCGTCGGCGAGCGTTCGGCCACGGTCACCGTCAGCGTCGGCGGCGTGCAGATCGGCGAGAAGATCGCCACGGTCGGCCAGGTCCTGGCCCGCGCCAGCGAGAACGTGCAGGCCACGATCGAGCTGGGCGGCAACGCCTGCAAGATCTTCGACCCCGGCGCGGCCGACCGGGTCGAGGAAGAGCGCATCCAGCGCTGGGTGCAGCACCTGCGCGAGGCGCTGGCCGGCGACGGCTTCCTGCTGCACTACCAGCCGGTGCTGAACCTGCAGGGCGAGCCGCACGAACTGTACGAGGCCTACCTGCGCCTGGAGCGCAACGACGAGATCATCGGCCCGACCACCTTCCTCGGCATCGCCGCCGAGCACGGGCTGATGGCCGAGATCGACCGCTGGGTGGTGGCGCGCGCGATCGCGGTGATCGGCGAACGCCAGCGCGCCGGCCACGCCACCAGCCTGCTGGTCAAGATCAGCCCGGACGCCTTCGCCGATCCGCAGATGGTGGAGCTGATCCGGCGCGAGCTGGCCGCGCACGGCGTGCCCGGCGAGCGCCTGTGGCTGCAGACGCCCGAGGCCAAGGTGTTCACCCACCTGCGCAACGCGCAGCAGTTCCTCGCCAATGCCACCGCGCTGGGCTGCAAGGTCGGGCTGGAGCAGTTCGGCTCGGGCCTGGACTCGTTCCAGCTGCTGGCGCACTTCCAGCCCGCGTTCCTGAAGCTGGACCGCGGCTTCACCCAGGACCTGGCGCAGACCCGCGAGCACCAGGAAAAGATCCGCGAGATCACCGAGCGCGCGCAGTCCGCGGGGATCCGCACCATCGCCGAGTTCGTCGCCGACGCCACCTCGATGAGCCTGCTGTTCAGCGCCGGCGTGGACTACGTGCAGGGCGAGTTCGTAGGGTTGGCGGGGCCGGGGATGGCATTCGATTTTGCTTGAGGGGCCGGGATTCGCAAGGCCGGGATGTCGGGATTCGGGAGTCGTAACGGCAGCTGCTGGCTGTTCTGCGGTCCCGCGAAAAAGAAAACGCCAGGCGGTGAACTGCCTGGCGTTGCGGCGCCGACTGGTGGTCGGCGGCTTGATTCCGGCTCGCGTCCGGCCAGGCGCAAGCCGGCGGACGCGCTCCGCGCCGCTCAGCTCACCGTCGCGTTGGCGTGCGAGGCGCGCAGCGTGGCGATGCGCTCGGACAGCGGCGGGTGGCTCATGAACAGCTTGCGCAGGCCCTGGCCGAGGCCGCCGGCGATGCCGAACGCCTGCACCTGCGACGGCAGCGTGCTTTGCCCGTGGTTGAGTTCCAGCCGCTGCAGCGCCGCGATCATCTTGCCGCGGCCGGCCAGGCTGGCGCCGCCGGCGTCGGCGCGGAACTCACGGTAGCGCGAGAACCACATCGCGATCATCGTCGCGAACAGGCCGAACACCATCTCCAGCACCATCACGATCGCGTAGTAGGCCAGGCCGCGGCGGCCGTCGCGGTTGCCGGACAGGTAGCTGTCCACCACCCCGCCGACCACCCGCGCCAGCACGATCACGAAGGTGTTCAGCACGCCCTGCAGCAGCGCCATCGTCACCATGTCGCCGTTGGCGACGTGGCTGATCTCGTGGGCGAGCACCGCCTCGGCCTCGTCCTCGGTCATGTTCTGCAGCAGGCCGGTGGAGACCGCGACCAGCGCGTTGTTGCGGTTGGCGCCGGTGGCGAAGGCGTTGATCTCCGGGCCGTCGTAGACCGCGACCTCGGGCATGCCGATGCCGGCGGCCTGCGCCTGGCGCCGCACCGTCTCCAGCAGCCAGCGCTCGGTATGGTTGCGCGGCTCGGTGATCACCTGCGCGCCGGTGGCGCGCTTGGCCATGAACTTGGACAGCAGCAGCGACACCAGCGAGCCGCCGAAGCCGAACAGCGCGGCCATCACCAGCAGCCCGCCCATCTGGTTGGGATTGACCCCGAACACGGACATGACAATGCCGGCCAGCACCAGCACCGCCAGATTGGTGATGAGGAACAGGGCGATTCGATTGAACATGTCGCGTGGACTCCGCAGCGGGAAAAGGAAGGATTGGCTCGAATCTGCGGCGCAGGCCGCTTGAATTCAAGCGCGCACCTGACCGACGATTCAGCTTGCCCATGCCCTCGCCTCCCTACCGCGGCCGTTTCGCGCCCTCGCCCACCGGCCCGCTGCACCTGGGCTCGCTGCTCGCCGCGTTCGGCAGCTGGCTGCTGGCGCGCCATGCCGGCGGCCAGTGGCTGCTGCGCATCGAGGACGTGGACCGGCCGCGCAGCGTGCCCGGCGCGGCCGCACGCCAACTCGCCAGCCTGCGCGCCTGCGGCCTGGAGGCGGACGGGCCGATCCTGCGCCAGAGCGAGCGCGGCGCGGTCTACCAGGCCACGGCGCAGCGCCTGCTGCAGCAAGGCCTGGCCTTCGCGTGCAGTTGCAGCCGCAGCGAGCTGGCCGCGCAGGGCGGCGTGCACCATCGCTGCGTGGCGAGCCAGCCGCGGCCGCAGCCGGCGCTGCGCCTGCGGGTGGCGCCGGACAGCGTGGTCGGGTTTCGCGACGGCGTGCGCGGCGACGTCGCGCAGGACGTATACGCCGAGGTCGGCGACTTCGTGCTGCTGCGTGCCGACGGCTGCTGGGCCTACCAGCTGGCGGTGGTGGTCGACGATGCCGCGCAGGGCATCAGCGACGTGGTCCGCGGCGCCGACCTGCTCGATTCCACGCCGCGGCAGATCCTGCTGCAGCGCGCGCTGGGCCTGCCCACGCCGAACTATCTGCACCTGCCGCTGCTGCTCGGCGCCGACGGCCGCAAGCTGTCCAAGTCGCACGCCGCGCTGCCGCTGGACGACGCCGATCGGCTGCCGGCACTGCGCCTGGCCTGGGCGACGCTGGGCCAGGTTCCGGCCGCGCTGGCCGGCGCCGGTTCGGTGGACGCGCTGCTGGCGGCGGCGCTGCGCGCGTTCGACCCGGCGCGGCTGCCGGCGCAGGATCGGGTACTGGAGGATGCGGCCGATGTCCCCGGCGACACCAAGGCTGACTAGAATCGGGGTTTGGCCGTACCCGGCCCACTCTTCTTCCCTATCCGGAGCGAATCCATGACATCACGCGTTGCGCTGGTCACCGGCGGTACCGGCGGCATCGGCACCGCCATCTGCGAGCGGCTGGCCGCGCAGGGCCACCGCGTGGCCAGCAACTACCGCGACGAGGCCAAGGCCCGCGCCTGGCAGCAGCGCATGCGCGAACGCGGCCACGAGGTCGCCATCGTCGCCGGCGACGTCGCCTCGCCCGAGCATGCGCAGGCGCTGGTGCAGGACGTGGAACGGCTGCTCGGCCCGGTCGAGGTGCTGGTCAACAACGCCGGCATCACCCGCGACACCACCTTCCACAAGATGACCGCCGAGCAGTGGCACGAAGTCATCAACACCAACCTCAACTCGGTGTTCAACGTCACCCGCCCGGTGATCGAGGGCATGCGCCGGCAGCGCTGGGGCCGGGTCATCCAGATCAGCTCGATCAACGGCCTGAAGGGCCAGTACGGCCAGGCCAACTACGCCGCGGCCAAGGCCGGCATGCACGGCTTCACCATTTCCCTGGCACGCGAGAACGCCGGCTACGGCATCACCGTCAACACCGTGTCGCCGGGCTACGTGGCCACCGACATGGTGATGGCGGTACCGGAAGAGGTGCGCGCCAAGATCATCGCCGACATCCCCACCGGGCGGCTGGGCAAGCCGGAGGAGATCGCCTACGCGGTGGCGTTCCTGGTCGCCGAGGAAGCGGCGTGGATCACCGGCTCGAACCTGGACATCAACGGCGGCCACCACATGGGTTGGTAGCGAAGGCGGCTGAACCGCTCAGGTCGGGTGCGGGAGGTCGAGGTAACGCTACCGAAAATGCTGCAGTCAGCATTGCGCATCCGCCCCCGGCGCCGCGCGCATGCTGCGCAGCATTTTTTTGCACCCAGGCCCGAGTTCAGGGGCTTGCGGCGGTTGCAAGCCCTGCTGCGCTGCGCCATGCTGCGCGCCTACCGTCAAGAGCGACCGCTTCATGGCTGAGATCCGCATCATCAAGAAGTACCCCAATCGCCGCCTCTACGACACCGAGATTTCCAGCTACATCACCATCGAAGACGTCCGCCAGTTGATCATCGACGGCGAGGAATTCGAGGTCCGCGACGCCAAGACCGGCGAAGACCTCAGCCGCGCGGTGTTGCTGCAGATCATCGCCGACCAGGAACAGGACGGCGAACCGATGCTGTCCACCCAGTTGCTCAGCCAGATCATCCGCTTCTACGGCGATTCGCTGCAGGGCTTCATGGGCAACTACCTGGAGCGCAGCATGCAGGTGTTCCTGGACCAGCAGCAGCAGTTCCGCCAGCAGATGGGCAACCTGCTCGGCCAGACCCCGTGGACCATGATGAACCAGCTGACCGAGCGCAACATGGAGCTGTGGCAGGAATTCCAGCGCAACCTCGGCGCCGGCTTCGGCCGTCCCGCCGCCGGCAGCAGCAAGCCGAGCGAACCGCCGGCCGCCGCCGGCGCCGCACCGAAGTCGCGGGCGCGCTGAGGCGCCCGTCGAGCGCATCAGCCGCTCGCAATCTTGTAGGAGCGGCTTCAGCCGCGACGGGCTTTACCAGTACCGCCCAGGTCGCGGCTGAAGCCGCTCCTACAAATGCCACCTGCACGACTGGCGCCACCACGGCGCCGCGGACTCAGCGCGTGCGCGGCGACTGCGACGTGCGGCAGCCCGAACAGATCCGCTCGACCTTGTAGCCGCGCGCGCGCAGCGCCTCGACCACGCCGTCGGGTCCGATCAGGTGCAAGGCGCCGACCACCACCAGCGTATCGCCCTGGCCGTCGCGCAGGCGCTGTTCCAGCCGCGGCACCCAGGCCTGGTTGCGCTCGACGTTGATGCGCTGGTACAGGCGCGGATAGTCGCGCTTCATCTCCATCCCCATGTCCTGCCACAGCAGGCGCTCGTCGCCGCGGCGCCACGCCACGTACAGGCGCTGGGTCTGCGCCGCGCCCTGCTCGGCATCGTCCAGCGCCTCGACCAGCATCTGCTTCTGCTCCACCGGCTCCATGCCGTCGAGCATCGCGATCTGCGCCTGCGCAGTCTCCAGTCCCTCGACCGCCTTGCCGGCCTGCACCGCCATGCTCATGAAATGCCGGTCCAGGCCGGCGTCGGCCTGCAGCCCCTGCGCCTTCATCTCGGCGATGCTGATGCTCAGGCCGACGAACCACGGTTCGAACCCGCCCATCTGCTCCAGCGGCAGGCCGTGGCCGGCGGCATAGCGGCGCAGGCGTTGCCAGGTGGCCGCGTCCAGGTCGTCCTGCAGGCGCCTGCCGTCCTGCCGCTGCGCCGCCTGCAGCATCTGCGCGCCCAGCTGCGGCGCGTCCACGTCCTGTGGCGAGAGTTCGAACAGCAGCCGCGGCGACGCCGCGTACGCCGCGTCCACCTCGTGCGCCAGCGGATAGTCCTCCGGCTTGAGCAGGTGGAACGAGCCGAGCAGGTACAGCACGCCGCGCGGCCCGCTGACCTTCCACAGCAGCGGCGTCGGCGGCGCGGGCGCGGCGCTGGGCGCGGCGGCGGGAAGCGGCGCGCGCGCCGGCGCCGGCGCGGCGGCGAACAGGGTCAGGCACAACAGCAGGCTGCGCAGCAGGCGCGGGATCGGCGTCATCGGCATCTCGGGTCAGTGGGCGGCGGCGTAGGCCTGTTCGCCCGCCTCCACCGCCAGGTCCAGCCGGTTCTCCGGCGGCGGCAGCGGACAGGTCGCGAACGGAGTGAACGCGCACGGCGGGTTGTAGGCGCGATTGAAATCCAGCACCACGCTGCCGTCGGCGCTCGGCGCCGGCACGTCCAGGAAGCGCCCGGCCGGGTAGCTGCCGCGGCCGTTGGTGCGGTCGGCGAACACCACGAACAGCGCGCCGCCGGGCTCGCCGATCGCTTCCAGGCGCAGGCGCTTGCCGTCGCGCTCGAACTCCAGCGCGCCGGGATTGGGCGATTCGGTGGTGACGCCGATGATGTCGACGATCGGCATGGTCTTGCCCGCCGCGTTGGGCACGAAGCGGCCACGGATGCGCCAGGCTTCGGCGGCCGGCCAGTACGTCAGCCCGGCGAAGCCGAGCCGGGTCGGCGCGTCGGCGTGCTTGACCCGCAGCGCATGGCGGCCGCCGCGCTCGATCAGGCTCAGCTTGCCCTTGCCGCCGTCGAAGTCGATCACGGTCGGCGTGGGGTCGTGGTCGCTGTACAGGCGCGTGCGCCGCAGCAGCGGCTTGCCGTCCACGCTCAGCGCCGCGCCGGGTTCGGGGGTCAGGAACACCTGGCCGTCCACCCGCGACACCAGCGCCATCCGTGCCGGCCCCACCGCCAGGCGGATGCCGCTGCCGGGGCCGCTGCCGATGTAGTGCTCCTTGAGTTCCAGCCAGTGCAGGCCGACCAGGCTGGTCCAGCCATCGGGCGCCTGCAGCTCCTGTTGGCGCTGCTCGCGCCAGCGCTGCAGATCGGCCACGAATGCCTTGTCGGCTGCCACCGGCGCGGCCGGTGCCGGCGCCTGCTTGCCGCATGCGCCCAACGCGAGCAGCGCTGCCAGCAACGCCGCCGCTCTTCCCCACTTGTCCATCAGCGCCCCCGTAAGAACCAACGATCGATCTCGCCCAGCGTGAAGCGCGCCCAGGTCGGGCGCCCATGGTTGCACTGCCCGGAGCGCTCGGTGGCTTCCATGTCGCGCAGCAGCGCGTTCATTTCCGGCACGGTGAGGCGCCGGTTGGCGCGCACCGCGCCATGGCAGGCCATCGTCGACAGCAGTTCGTCGCGCGCGCCGGCGACGCGGCGGCTGTGGCCGTGCTCGCGCAGGTCGGTCAGCACGTCGCGCAGCAGCGCTTCGGGCTCGGCCTGGGCCAGCAGCGCCGGGATGCTGCGCACGTGCAGCGATTGCGGACCGCTGCGGGTGATCTCGAAACCGAGCGCGGCCAGCGTGTCCGCCTCGCGCTCGGCGGTGTCGGCGTCGCGCTCGCCCACCGCCAGGGTGATCGGCACCAGCAGCGGCTGCGCATGCAGGCCGATGCCGTCGTGCGCATTCTTCAGCCGTTCGTAGCCGATGCGCTCGTGCGCGGCGTGCATGTCGACCACGATCAGGCCTTCGGCGTTCTCGGCCAGGATGTAGATGCCGTGCAGTTGCGCGATCGCGTAGCCGAGCGGCGGCACGCCGCTGTCGGGCGAGGTCGGCGGCAGGCCGCCGGCCGCCTCCTGCGCCTGCAGCGGCATGCGCGCCGCGCCATCGGCGCTCCCCGCGGGCGCCGCATACAGCGCCGCGTAGGCGGCCGGGGCCTCGTTGACGCGCAGGCCCAGCGGCGATTGCGCCGGACGCCATTGCGCGCCGTAGCCGCCGGCGCCGCCCGCGCCGCCGGCATACGCCTGCGGCGGCACCTGCGAAGCGTCGCCGACGGTCGGCGTGCTGCCGGCGCGGGTCTGCGCCAGCGCGTCCTGCAGCGTGCGGTAGACGAAGTCGTGGATCAGCCGTGCGTCGCGGAACCGCACCTCGTGCTTGGCCGGGTGCACGTTGACGTCGACCCGCGCCGGCTCCAGTTCCAGGAACAGCACGTAGGCCGGCTGGCGGCCATGGAACAGCACGTCGCCATAGGCCATCTTCACCGCGTGCGCGACGCTGCGGTCGCGCACCGAGCGGCCGTTGACGTACAGGTACTGCTGGTCGGCGCTGGCGCGCGAATAGTGCGGCTGCGCGATCCAGCCATGCAGGCGCAGCCCGGCGCCGCTGTGGTCCACGCGCAACGCCTGGCGCGCGAAGTCCTCGCCCAGGGTCTCGCCCAGCCGCGCGTCCGAATATAGGTCGCCGGGCTTGTAGCGCCGCGACGGCTTGCCGTTGTGCGACACGCGCAGTTCCACGTCCGGGCGCGCCAGCGCCAGCGAGCGCAGCCATTCCTCGATGTGGCCCAGTTCGGTGCGCTCGGCGCGCAGGAACTTGCGCCGCGCCGGCACGTTGTAGAACAGCTCGCGCACCTCGACCGTGGTGCCCGGCGCCTGCGCGCGCGGCTGCACCTGCCCGACCTTGCCGCCGTCGACCTGCAACGCCGCGCCATGTTCGTCGCCGGGGCGCCGCGAGGCCAGGGTGAAGCGGCTGACCGAGGCGATCGACGGCAGCGCCTCGCCGCGGAAGCCGAGCGTGCCGACCGACTCCAGGTCGTCGAGCGAGGCGATCTTGCTGGTCGCGTGCCGCGACACCGCCAGCGGCAGTTCCTCCGGCGCGATGCCGCCGCCGTCGTCGCGGATCCGGATCAGGCGCACGCCGCCCTCCTCCAGGTCGATGTCCACGCGGCGCGCGCCTGCATCCAGCGCGTTCTCGACCAGTTCCTTGACCACCGAGGCCGGACGCTCGACCACCTCGCCGGCGGCGATCTGGTTGATCAGGATCTCGGGCAGCTGGCGGATGCTCATGCCGGCTCCCGCCTGCGCTGCGGCGCGCACGAAGGCGGGCGCCGCGCGGTCGCGCTAGGCTCGGAAACGGGAGGACGGCAACGGTTACGGAACATCGGCACGGCTCACGGCGCGGACGCCGTCATGAGGATCAGCCGGCGATGATAGCCGAGCGCCTCAGCGGCTGCCGCCGGCCACGGTGCTGGCCGCTTCGGCCTCGGCCTGCGCGCGCGCGGCGAATAGCGTGCCCGGCGGCGGCTGCCGGGTGAAGAAGGTATTGACCCCGTCCAGCACCGCGCCGGCCAGGCGCCGCTGGTAGGCCGGGTCGGTCAGCCGGCGCTCTTCGTCCGGATTGGAGATGAAGGCGGTCTCGACCAGCATCGCCGGCATGTCCGAGGTGCGCAGCACCGCGAAGTTGGCGCGCTCCAGTTCCGGCTTGTGGTTGTTGCCGATCCGCTTGAGCCCGCCCAGCACGTGCCCGGCGGCGTCTTCGGAGGCCTTCATGTGGCCGCTCTGGGCCAGGTCCAGCAGCACGCTGGCCAGGGTGCTGTCGGTCTTCTGCAGGCGCACGCCGCCGACCAGGTCGGCCGCGTTTTCCTTGTCCGCCAGCCAGCGTGCGCGCTGCGAGGAGGCGCCCTTGGTCGACAGCACGTAGACCGAGGAGCCGGTCGCGCTGCGGTTCTCGGCGGCGTCGGCGTGGATCGAGATGAAGATGTCGGCCTTGGCCGCGCGCGCCTTCTGCGCGCGCATCGGCAGCGGGATGAACACGTCGGTGTCGCGGGTCATGTAGGCCTTCATGCCCGGGGTGGCGTTGATCTGCCGCGCCAGTTCGCGGCCGATCGCCAGGGTCACGTCCTTCTCGCGCTTGCCGGTCGGGCCGGTGGCGCCGGGATCCTGGCCGCCGTGGCCGGGATCGATGGCCACGATCAACGGCCGCATGCCCGGCTTCATCGCCACCCGCGACGGCGCGCTCGGCATCACCGGGCGTGCCTCGGCGGCGGCGGCCACGGCCGCGTCGTCGGCGCTGGCCATGGCGTCGGGCTTCGCCGGCCCGGGCGCCGCGGCAATGCCCTGCTGGGCCGGCACGACGGTGCTGTTGGCCGACGGGGTCGGCACCATGGTTCCGGTCGCGGCCACCGCGGCCTGCGCCGCGGCGGGTGCCGCCATCGCGCCGGCCATCGGCGCCGGGGTCGGCGCTGCGCTGGGCGGTGGCGTGGGGGCCGGCGCAGGTGCGTGCGGCGCGGGCACTGGCGCCGCACGCTGCACCACCGACGAGGTCAACGCCGCGGTCGCGCGCGCCGCTTCCTGGCGCGGATCGGGCGTCGGCTTGGCCGCGGCCATTTCCGCAGCGGGAGCAACGGCTTGTGGAGCGGGAGGCGCGGTCGACGCCGGTGCCGCGGCACTGCCGCTGGCCACCGGCTTGCCCGGCGCCGCCTCGCCCGGCCACTCGATCACCAACACCGAGCTGCCGCCGACGGTCTGCATCTGCGGCTTGAACGCCACCACCGGGCTGCTCAGGTCGAACACGATGCGCAAGGTGCCGGGAACCGGATGGCCGGTGCGCACGGCGGTGACCACGCCGTTGCCGGCGGGCAGCTTCAGGCCTTGCGCAGCGGAGGATTCGGGCAGGTCGACGACCAGCCGGTTGGGGTTGGCCAGGGTCAGCGTGGTGAAGCCGCCGCTGCCCTGCAACCTGATCTCGGCGCGGGTGCCGGTGGCGCCGTTGCCGACCGACACCGCCTGCACCTGGCCGGCAAACGCCGAGTGCGCCGCCAGGCACCAGCCTGCGGCGATGGCGGAACAGGCGAAAAATCGGATCCCCGGGCGCATGGTGGCGATTCAAGCATCACCGCGCCCTAAACACAAGCGGTTTTCCCTTAATAATCCATAACCTGCCTGCACTTCCTAGTGTCAGCCGGCAGAAAGGCCCCGCAAGTCCTCCCGTTCCGCCATCCGCGCCAGCCAAGCGGCGCCGACCGCGGTGCCGGCGCGCAGCTGCACCGCGCGCCCGGCCTCGTGCAGCGCCAGCGCCACGATCAGGTCGGCCGCGGGCAGCACATCGCCGCCGCGTTCGGGCCATTCCACCAGCCACAGCGTCGCCGCGGCCTCGTCCAGGCCCAGGAAATCCAGTTCGCCGGCGGCGCCGATGCGGTACAGGTCCAGGTGCCAGGCCTCGCCGTCGGCCAGCGGATAGCGCTCGACCAGGGTGTAGGTCGGGCTGCGGATCGCGCCCTGCACGCCCAGTGCGCGCAGCAGCGCCCGCGCCAGGGTCGATTTGCCGGCGCCCAGATCGCCGTGCAGGTGCACCGTCGCCAGCGCCGGGCGGGTGGCGGCCAGGATCCGGCCCAGGCGCTCGGTGGCGTCGCTGTCCGGCAGAAACAGATGCATCATCGGCGCGCTTCCGGATTGGCCAGGTGGCGCAGCGCCGGCAGCAGGTCGGACGGCAGCAGGCCGCGCTGGCCGCCGGCGGCGGCGCGATCGCCGGCGGCCGCGTGCAGCAGCGCACCGACGCTGGCCGCGTCGAACGGGTCCAGGCCCTGCGCGCGCAGCGCGGCGATCACTCCGGTCAGCAGATCGCCCATGCCGCCGACCGCCATGCCCGGATTGCCGGCGGCGATGACGCGCGGCGCCCGCCCCGGCGCGGCGACGAGGCTGCCGGCGCCTTTGAGCACCACCGCCGCCTGGTAGCGCTCGGCCAGCGCCGCCGCGGCGGCGAAGCGGTCGCGCTGCACCTCGGCGGTGGCGATGCCGAGCAGGCGCCCGGCCTCGCCCGGGTGCGGGGTCAGTACCGCGTCCGGCAATGCGCGCGGCGATTGCGCCAGCAGGTTCAGCGCGTCGGCGTCGATCACCAGCGGCAGTTCCGCGGCCAGCGCCAGGCGCCACAGGCCGTGCGCCCATTCGTCCTGGCCCAGCCCGGGCCCGAGCGCGACCACGCTCGCCCTGCGCAGCAGCGGCGCCAGCGCGGCGCCGTCCTCGATCGCGTGCGCCATCGCTTCCGGACAGCGCGCCAGCAGCGGCGCCACGTGCACGCCGCGCGTCGCCACGCTGACCAGGCCGGCGCCGCTGCGCAGCGCCGATTCGGCGGCGAGCATGACCGCGCCGCCGCTGCCGAGGTTGCCGCCGATGCACAGCACGTGGCCGGAATCGCCCTTGTGGCTGTCGCGCCGGCGCGGCGCCAGGCGCGTGGCCAGCGCCGCGGCGGTCCAGGCCTGCGCCTGCGGCGCGCAGCCGTCGAACGCGGCGGCCGGCACCTCCAGCGTCGCCAGCGCGGTGTCGCCGACGTGGTTCAGCGCCGCACCGGTATGCAGCCCGGCATGGGCGACGATGAACTGCACGGTCAGCGTCGCCGGCAACACCGCGCCGGGCACGGTGCCGTGCTCGGCGTCCACGCCGCTGGGCACGTCCAGCGCCAGCACCGGCGCGCCGAGGCCGGCGAGCGCGCCGAGCAGGGCGGCCAGTTCGGCATCGGGCGCGCGATTGAGGCCGATGCCGAGCAGCGCATCGACCACCACGTCGGCCTCGTCCAGTACCGCATCGAACACCTCGATGCGGCCGCCGACGCCGATGTAGTCGGTGCAGGCGCGCTGCGCCAGCGCCGACTGCGGGCCGCGCCCGGGCAGCTGCAGCACGCGCACGCGGCGTCCGGCGCGATGCGCCAGCCGCGCCAGCACGTAGCCGTCGCCGCCGTTGTTGCCGGTGCCGCAGGCCACCAGGATGCGCTGTGCCTGCGGCCAGTGCTGCAGCAGCGCCTGCCAGGCGGCCTCGCCGGCGCGCTGCATCAGCGTGTAGCCGTCGCCGCCGAGCAAGGCCGTGGCCTGCGCGTCGATGCGCCGCGCGGCGGCGGTGGCGTAGAGATCGAACGAGTCGGACATGCCCGGGATTCTATACTTGCGCCATGTCCAGCAGCGCCGCCCCCGTCGATCCCCACGCCGCTGCCGCGCGCATCCGCGCGCTGGCGCGCGAATTCGGCTTCCAGCGCTGCGGCATCGCCGGGATCGAGCTGCAGCAGGACGAGGCGCATCTGCGCGACTGGCTGGCGCAAGGCCTGTACGGCACGATGCAGTGGATGGCCCAGCATGGCGACAAGCGCGCGCGCCCGGCCGAACTGATCCCGGGCACGCTGCGGGTGATCTCGGTCGGCCTGGACTACGGCCGCAACGACGACGATTCGGCGTGGGACACGCTGCGCGACGGCGAGCGCGCCTACGTCGCCCGCTATGCGCTGGGCCGCGACTACCACAAGCTGATGCGCAACCGCCTGCAGAAGCTGGCCGAACGCATCCAGGGCGAGATCGGCCGCTTCGGCCACCGCGTGTTCGTCGATTCGGCGCCGGTGTTGGAGCGCGCGCTGGCGCGCGACGCCGGGCTGGGCTGGATCGGCAAGCACACCTGCCTGATCGACCGCAACGGCGGCTCGTGGTTCTTCCTGGGCGAGATCTACGTCGACCTGCCGCTGCCGATCGACCCGCCGGCCAGCGCGCACTGCGGCACCTGCACGCGCTGCATCGACGTGTGCCCCACGCAGGCGATCGTCGCGCCGTACCGGCTGGACGCGCGCCGCTGCATCGCCTACCTGACCATCGAGCACGACGGCGCGATTCCCGAGGAACTGCGCCCGGCGATCGGCAACCGCATCTTCGGCTGCGACGACTGCCAGCTGGTGTGCCCGTGGAACAAGTTCGCCAAGCGCAGCGACGAGCCGGACTTCCGCGCGCGCAACGACCTGGACCGGGCCACGCTGGCGCAGCTGTTCGCCTGGGACGAGGACGAGTTCCTGCGCCGCACCGAAGGCAGCGCGATCCGCCGCAGCGGCCACGAGCGCTGGCTGCGCAACCTGGCGGTGGCGCTGGGCAACGCGCCGACCACGCCGCAGGTGCTCGCCGCGCTCGGCGCGCGCGCGCAGCACGCCTCGCCGCTGGTGCGCGAACACGTGCAGTGGGCGTTGGCGCGGCACGCCGGCGCCGTGCCCAAGGACGACGGCGCAGGCGCACTGCCGCGACCGGCCGATCACGCCGACGTGCGACGATAGCCGCCCGCATTCCACCGCAACGCCCGCATGCCCGATCGCGACGACCAGATCCTCAGCCCCAGCCAGCTCAACACCCTGGCGCGCGACCTGCTGGAAAGCGCGTTCCCGCTGGCCTGGGTGGAAGGCGAACTGGGCAACGTCACCCGGCCCTCGTCCGGGCACCTGTACTTCACCCTGAAGGACGCGCGGGCGCAGGTGCGCTGCGCGATGTTCAAGCCGAAGAGCCAGTGGCTGAAGTTCGTCCCGCGCGAAGGCCTGCGCGTGCTCGCGCGCGGCCGGCTGACCCTGTACGAGGCGCGCGGCGACTACCAGCTGGTGCTGGACCACCTGGAGGAGGCCGGCGAAGGCGCATTGCGCCGCGCGTTCGAGGAACTCAAGGCCAGGCTCGCCGCCGAAGGCCTGTTCGCCAGCGAGCGCAAGCGCGCCCTGCCCGCCTTCGTGCGCCGCCTGGCGGTGATCACCTCGCCCAGCGGCGCGGCGGTGCGCGACGTGCTGAGCGTGCTCGGCCGGCGCCTGCCGCTGCTGCAGGTGGACATCCTGCCGAGCCTGGTGCAAGGCGACAGCGCCGCCGCGCAACTGACCTCGCTGCTGCAGCGCGCCGACGCCAGCGGCCGCTACGACGCGATCCTGCTGACCCGCGGCGGCGGCTCGCTGGAAGACCTGTGGGCGTTCAACGACGAACGCCTGGCGCGGGCGATCGCCGCCGCGGCCACGCCGGTGGTGTCGGCGGTCGGCCACGAGACCGACGTGACCCTGGCCGACTTCGCCGCCGACCTGCGCGCGCCGACCCCCTCGGTCGCCGCGGAACTGCTCGTCCCCGACCAGCGCGACCTCGCTGCGCGCCTGCGCGGCCAGCACGCGCGCCTGCTGCAATGGCAGCAGCACCGCCTGCGCCAGGCGATGCAACGCGCCGATCGCGCCCTGCTGCGGCTGCAGGCGCAGAGCCCGCAGGCGCAGCTGCACTTGCTGCGGCGCCGCCAGCAGGAGGCGGCGCGGAGGTTGCTGGCGCTGTGGCGGCAGCAGCACGAACGCCGCGGCGCGCGCCTGCGCCACGCCGCCGCGGTCCTGCGCAGCGCCCAGCCGCAACGCCGCCTGGCCGCGCTGCGCGAACGCCTGCTGGCGCTGGGCCGGCGCCCGCAAGCGGCGATGGCGCGCCAGTTGCAGGCCGACGCGCAGCGCCTGCGCGCGCTGGCCCGCGCGCTGGAAACGGTCAGCCCGCTGGCCACGGTGACCCGCGGCTACGCGATCCTGACCCGGGTCGACGACGGCACGCTGGTGCGCTCGACCGCGCAGCTCGCCCCCGGCGACCGCCTGCGCGCCAGGCTCGCCGACGGCGAGGTGACGGTGCGTACAGAGTGACTGCTGTACACCTGTGACACCGCTTCCATCGTTGCCCGCCCATGCCGCAGCAGATTTCCCACGAGCAACGCGTCAAGGCGGTGCTGCAAGGCATGCGCCGCGCCGAGCGCGACAAGGCCGGGCAACTGTCGCGCACGACCGACACCCTTTCGCTGATCGGCGGCGGCACCTACGGCTCCGCCGAGGATGCGCAGCGCGTGCTCGGCTGGCTGGCGCGCGACGCCGACACGCTGCCGCGGTTGCGCGCCGAGCACCTGGCCGATGTCGGCGAAATGATCTGCATCGTCTGGAACGGCTGCGGCAGCGACCCTGCCGCACTGTCGCAGTGGTTGAACGGCAGCCATGCGCAGCTCGGCGGCCAGACGCCGCGACAGCTGCTGCAGGACGGCGCCAGCGCCCGGCTGCTGGACGCGGCGCGCGCGTCGTTCGCCGGCTAACGGCGGGATGTCGCGTGCACGGTGTCCGCGGACCGGCGCGCCCGCTCAGTCCAGCGGCGCGACGACCAGCAACGGATCCAGGTCGTAGCCCATCGCCACCGCCCTGGCCTTGATCTGCTCGAACAGCGCGCGCGGCATCCGCGGCGAGCGCGACAGCACCCACAGGTATTTGCGGTCCGGCTCGCCGATCAGCGCCCACTGGTAGTCCGGATCCAGCGCGATCACCCAGTAGTCGGCCCACACCATCGGCACCCAGGCCAGCCAGTCGGGCGCGAAGCGCACCTGCAGCCGTCCGGGATGGCCGCTCACCCGCCGCGCCACGCCCTCCGCGGCGAGCAGGTCGCCCTTGCCGGTACGGCACGCGTTGCGCACGCCGATCAGGCCGTCGTCGCGCAGCATGTAGGCGGCGGTGATGTCGCCGCTGCATTTCTTCTGGAACGACACCGGCAGGTGCGCGATTTCGTGCCACTGCCCGGCATAGCGGCCGAGATCGAACTCGGCGACCGAGCGCACCGGCTGCGCGGCCCGCGCCGGCAGCGCCAGGCACAGCACCGATGCCAGCAGCAGCGTCGCGATCGATGAATGGCGCATGCGCACGATCCAGCAAAGGGGAAGACAGCCTTATGCAGGAGCTGCGGAACGATGTAAAGCGCCGCCGGCCTGCCCTTGGGCCACGCTGCGGCCATTCGCCGCGCTCGCCGGGCCGTTGCCGGAACGGCCTGGATGAAGGCTGACGCATGGCACGTCGCCAGGCGCCTGCGCGACAGTGCAGCGCATGCCCCGTTGGCACTACGGCAAAGAAAAGGGCCTGCATTTCTGCAGACCCTTCGTGTAATGGTGGCCGAGGACGGAATCGAACCGCCGACACGGGGATTTTCAATCCCCTGCTCTACCAACTGAGCTACTCGGCCACTGCGCAACGCGGCAGGACCGGTGCGGGGACGCGCATCATAGCGACGCGATCGGGATTGGGCAAGTGCGGCTTGCGGAATTTTCCTACCGCACGACGTGGCGCGCACCGACTGCGCCGGACGCCGCCGTCGCCCATGCTGGTGACGTCCTCGGCGCCTGGCCCGTGCATGGGCACGGAGGCCGCTGGCGATGGTCATGGGCCGGGCCGCCGAGGGCAACGCGAGGACGCGCGGGATCAATGAAGTCGGCATCGAAGCCCCCATGCAATCCCTGCCATGGGCGCGATTGCGCTGCTGCAGACTCGCTCCGGTCCTGTAGGGTCTGCCAACGCCCCTCTGCGACGGTCGCCGCCCCCGCTGCGGCGTACGGCCTGCCTGGAAGCCGGCATCGCCGTGTACATGTACGCGCTGTACCAAGGCTGCACCGGCGGCGTGGCGCCGCGTCGAGCCTGATGCTTCGGCACCCCCCCGAGATCTCGCGACCGGCAGCGAAGGAGGTCGATCCGACGCAGCATGCGCGCGGCCTCGCCCGGTACGAAGTACGGCGTCACCAGCCACACCCGCTTGGCTTGCTCCCTCCGCGCCGCGCAGCGCTGCGCGGCGCCGTAGTATTCTTCGCCGGTCTTCACGTCTGGAATCCGGTCATGGGTCAGCGGCTCCGCTTCGGCTTGCTCGTGTTGTGCACTGCGCTGCTGGCCGCCTGCGGCGACGGCATGGTGCGCCGCGTGTCCGACCCCGCCGCCAGCGTGCAGCAGCTCACCGTCAACATGGACGGCAGCTGGAAGCTGGACCTGCGCCTGCAGAACTACAGCAGCATCCCGATGCGCTACGACAGCGTGCGCCTGGACGTGGGCGTGGGCGGCGAAGCCGCCGGGACCGTGCAGACCGCGCCAGGAATCTCGATCGGACCGGAAACGGCGGACGTGGTCAGCGTCGCGCTGCGCCCCAGCTCGGCCGCCCGCATCGCCGTCGCCGACGCGCTGGCCGGGCGCCGCAGCCTCGAGTACACGCTCAAGGGCAGCATCGACGCCACGCCGGAAGAGAAGAAGCAGCGCAACTTCGAGATCGACACGCGCAACATGCTCAGCCCGGCGCCCGGACTGGACGGCGTGCTGCGCTGAGCGGGGCCTTCGCTGGCGAGCGGTCTTGCGGCGCTGCGCGCGCTTGACCTAAGGGTGCGGTGTGGCATCGCCATGCCCTGCCGGCAGATGACGCACCCAGCGCGCGACCTTGCGGGCTGAGCCCGGCAAAGACGGCGGATGGGCGCCGCGCCTGTTGCCTGATCAGCGGCCAATCCGACGACCCCGACGCTGCACCGCTCAGGCCATCCTCTCAGCGGCTGGAATGTTCCTTGGAACGTGTTGCAGCGTCAGGCTGCGTTTCCCGCTTCCACGCAAATGGATTGCGGTTGGCACTGCACGGATAGTGCCGGCCGGCCGCCCTGCCCCTGACCAGCGGCCACCTGCTGCGGACGACCGAGGCCGGCAACCTGGGCTCCCCGCGCCATGCGCTTCCAGGCTCGCCAAGCGGCACAGCCCGTTTAACTGGGATTACCGCTCAATTAGTACATAAATGTAATATATGCATATGTACAACACCCCTGACCAGCCATGAGCCGCTTCGACGCCACCGAACAGCGCCTGGACGTGACCGGGCACAAGCATCCGGGCTTCCCGCGCGACGCGGCCACGGTCGTGCGCCTGATCAAGCTGCTGCACAAGCTGATCCTGGACCAGGGCAACGAGATGCTGCGCGCCTACGGCCTGAACTATTCCGAATACAACGTGCTGATGATGATCGACGCCAGCCCGGACGGGACCCTGAGCCCGTCGCAGCTGAGCGATGCGGCCAGCGAGAAATCGGCCAACATCACCCGCCTGACCAGCCATCTGGTCGACAAGGGCCTGATCCAGCGCAGCCCCAGCGCCGAGGACCGGCGCATGCTGCTGCTGCGCCTGACCGCCGAGGGCGAGCGGCTGATCGAGGCGTTCATGCCCGCCGTGTTCGCGCAGCTCGGCGGCTATGTGCAGGACCTGCAGCCGCGCGAACTGGCGCAGCTGGAAGCGCTGCTGAAGAAGCTGCTGCGCAGCGTGGAGGCCGGCGCATGACCGCGCACCACGCCGACACCGGCGCGCCCGCAGGCGCGGCGCCGCCGCAGCGCCTGCGCACGCTGCTGGCCGAGGCCTTGCGCGGCGAAGGCGAGGCCTGGCTGTTCGTGCTGCGCACGCTGCTGTCGATTTACA
The DNA here is from genome assembly GCF_025665335.1 of Xanthomonas sp. AM6. NCBI lineage: Bacteria > Pseudomonadati > Pseudomonadota > Gammaproteobacteria > Lysobacterales > Lysobacteraceae > Xanthomonas > Xanthomonas sp. AM6. Next base: position 2,014,940 of record NZ_CP106869.1, on the reverse strand, counting down.
TCGCCGGCTGGATCGCGCTGCGCCTGGACCTGTCCTCGCCGATGACCGCGATGATCACCGTGGTGGTGGTGATGCACCGGCAGACCGGCATGGTGTTCGCCAAGGGCTTCTATCGCGTGTTGGGCACGCTGATCGGCAGCGTCGCCGCGCTGGCGATGGTCGCGCTGTTCCCGCAGGAACCGGTGCTGTTCGTGCTGGTGCTGGCGCTGTGGATCGGCCTGTGCACCGGCGGCGCGCTGCTGTACCGCAACTTCAAGGCGTACGCGTTCGTGCTGTCCGGCTATACCGTGGCGCTGATCGCGCTGCCGGCGGTGAACCAGCCGGAGAACGTGTTCACGCTGGTGGTCGCGCGCGTGACCGAGGTGCTGCTGGGGCTGCTGGTGACCGGCGTGGTCAGCGACGTGGTGTTCCCCAGCCGGCTGCGCCAGACCCTGCGCGATACCGTGCGCCGTGCCTACGACGGCTTCCTCGATTTCGTCCGCGACGCCACCGGCGGCCAGTTGCCGCGCGCGGCGATGGAACAGGCGCATCTGCGCTTCGTGCGCGACGCGGTGGAGATCGAGGACCTGCGCAGCTCGGTGGTGTTCGAGGACCCGGAGGCGCGCGCGCGCAGCGGCCGCCTGCGCCTGCTCAACCAGCGCTTCATGGCCGTGTCCACCAGCTTCCAGGCGCTGCACCACTACATCAACCGGCTGCTGCGCCAGGCCGAGGGCGATGTCGCCGACGCGCTGATCGGCCTGTACCGGCCGCTGAAGGCGGCGCTGAGCGAACGCGGCGGGCGCGAACGCACGGCCGAGACCGCGCGCCGGCTGGCCGAATGCCGCGACGCGCTGGCGCCGCGCGCGGCCGCAGTGCGCGACACCCTGCCGGGCGACCGCCACGAGGATTTCGACACCGGCGTGTCGCTGCTGCGGCGCTTCTTCGGCGAGCTGCACGACTACGTCGCCGCCGAAGCCGCGCTGGTCGCCCCGCAGCAATGGCGCACGCCGCAGGAGAGCGGCGACACCGCGCGGTTCCTGCGCGGCAACGACTACGCCGCGGCGGCGCTGACCGCGCTGCGCAGCGCGCTGCTGGTCGCGGCGATGTGCTGGCTGTGGATCCAGGCCGGCTGGATCAGCGGCGCCACCGCGGTGTTCCAGGCGGTGGCGCTGAGCGCGATCCTGTCCTCCAGCGCCAACGCGCCGGCGGCGGCGCGCTCGCTGTTCAAGGGCTTCGTGTTCGGCGCCGCGCTGGGCGCGGCCTGCCAGCTGCTGGTGCTGCCGCAGATGGACGGCTACGGCCTGTTCGTCGCCGGCACCGCACCGTTCCTGCTGCTGACCGTGTACCTGGCGTCCAAGCCGGCGCTGTTCGGCTTCGCCACCGGCACCAACCTGGCCTTCATCTCGATCCTGGCGGTGCAGCCCACGCCGCACTTCGATGCCGTCGCCACCTTCAACAGCGTGGTGCCGCTGCTGCTGGGCACGCTGGCGGTGAGCGTGGCGTTCGTGTTCGTGCCGCCGGTGATCGGCACGCGCTGGCATCGCCGGCGCCTGCTGGAACAGCTGCGGCGGCAGACCACGCTGGCCGCGCGCGCGCCGCTGCCGGGCCTGCAGTTGCGCCTGGAGAGCGTCAACCGCGACCTGTTCCAGCAGATCGTCGCGCACACCCCGCCGGGCAGCGACGAGTTGCGCGAACTGCTCGGCTGGGCGCTGTCGGTGCACGAGACCGGGCGCACCCTGATCGAACTGCGCCGCGACGCCGCCGACGGCGACCTGCCGGCCGCGCTGGCGGCCGACGTGGACGCGGCGGTGCAGGCGCTGGCCGCGCTGTACCTGGCGCCGTCGCCGGCACGGCACCGCCTGGCCCTGCAGCGCATCGACGCGGCGCTGGCGGCGAGCCGGGTCGACGGCCTGGTGCCTCTGCGCTGGAAACGCAGCCGCGAACACCTGCACCTGCTGCGCGGCGCGTTGCTCGACGCCGACTCGGTGCTGGCCGCCCTCGCCAGCGGGCCTGCGCCCGCCCCAACCCCGCCAGGAGCCGCCGATGTCGCTGCCCGCTGAAATCTCGATCGCCGGGGTGTACGTGCCCGGCCTGCTGGTGCTGGCGGTGCTGCTGCTGTTCGCCGCCTGGGCGCTGGATGCGCTGGCCGGCCGCGCCGGTCTGTACCGCTACGCCTGGCATCCGCCGCTGTTCCGCCTGGCCCTGTACGTCGGCGTGTTCGCCGCGTGCGGCCTGCTCCTTTTGCCGTGAGTCCCGCCATGAAGACCCCTGCCCTGATCCGTTTCGCCCTGACCGCCGTGATCGTGCTGATCGCCGCCCTGCTCGCGCACGCGCTGTGGCGGCACTACATGCTGTCGCCATGGACCCGCGACGGCCGCGTGCGCGCCGAAGTGGTGCGCATCGCACCTGACGTGTCCGGCCTAGTCGATGCGGTGGCGGTGGCCGACAACCAGCACGTCAAGCGCGGCGAAGTGCTGTTCAGCGTCGACCGGCGGCGCTTCGAACTGGCGCTGGAGCAGGCGCGCGCCGACCTCGCGGCCGCGCAGGCGCAGGCGCGCTCGGCCGGCGCCAGCATCTCCGCCGCGGCCGCCAGCCAGGCGGCCAGCGAGGCCGAATTCCAGATGCGCCGCGCGCAGGCCGAACGGCGCGCGCGCGCCGCGGCGGTGATCTCGGCCGAGTCGCGCTCCGACGCCGAGGCCACCGCGCGCTCGGCGCAGGCCGACGTGCACCGCACCGCCGCCCTGCGCGGCCAGGCCAGCGCCGCACAGGCGCAGGCATTGGCGGCGGTGGCGCAGGCCCAGGCCGCGGTCGACCTGGCCGAGCTGGACCTGCAGCGCACCCAAGTGCGCGCCACCGCCGATGGCTACGTCACCAACCTGGACGTGCGCGTGGGCGACTACGCCCAGGCCGGCAGCGCGCGGCTGGCGCTGGTGCGCGACGACGCGATGTGGATCTACGGCTACTTCGAGGAGACCAAGCTGCCGCAGGTGCACGTCGGCGACCGCGCCGACATCCGCCTGATGAGCGGCGGCGTGCTGCTGCACGGCCGGGTCGAAGGCATCGCCCGCGGCATCGCCGACAGCGACAACCCGACCGGCGCCTCGCTGCTGGCCGACGTCAGCCCCACCTTCAACTGGATCCGCCTAGCGCAGCGCGTGCCGGTGCGGGTGCGCATCGATCCGGCCAGCGTCCCCGCGGGCACGATCCTGGCGGCGGGCATGACCGCGACGGTCACCGTGCGTGGAAGCCGTGATTAGGGATTGGGGATTGGGGATTGGCAAAAGCGACGGCGGATCTTGGCGGCGATCCGTCCACTGCGCAGGACGGCTGTTGCCGATCCCGAATCCCCAATCCCGAATCCCGGCCCCACACTCCATACGCCGTAGTATCCTGCGCGCCTCGGCCGCGCCGCGGCCCCTGTCACGAGCGACCGCATGAGCACCTACCAAGCCCCGCTGACCGACCTGCGCTTCGCGCTGCACGACGTGCTGCAGGTGGAGGCCTTGTTCGCCCGCCTGGGCTATGCCGAGGCCAGCGCCGACGTGGTCGACGCCGTCCTGGAAGAAGCCGCGCGCTTCACCGGCAGCGTGCTGGCGCCGCTGAACCGCGTCGGCGACGAACATGGCTGCACGCTGGACGCGGCCACCGGTGCGGTCACCACCGCGCCCGGTTTCCGCGAGGCCTACCGTCAGTTCGCCGACGGCGGCTGGACCGGGCTGACCGCCGCCACCGAGTTCGGCGGCCAGGGCCTGCCGCACACGCTGGGGGTGCCGCTCAACGAGATGGTCAACGCCGCCAATCTGGCCTGGGGCAACTTCCCGCTGCTGTCGCACGGCGCGGTCGAGGCGCTGAAGCAGCACGGCGAGGCCTGGCAGCAGGAGGTGTTCCTGAAGCCGCTGGTCGACGGCCGCTGGACCGGCACCATGTGCCTGACCGAGCCGCACTGCGGCACCGACCTGGGCCTGCTCAAGACCCGCGCCGAGCCCAATGCCGACGGCAGCTGGTCGGTCAGCGGCACCAAGATCTTCATCACCGCCGGCGAGCACGACTTCACCGACAACATCGTGCACCTGGTGCTGGCGCGGCTGCCGGACGCGCCGGCCGGGGCCAAGGGCATCTCGCTGCTGGTGGTGCCCAAGTTCAAGGTCGCCCGCGACGGCAGCGTCGGCGAACGCAACGCGGTGCGCTGCGGCTCGCTGGAGCACAAGATGGGCATCCACGGCTCGGCCACCTGCGTGCTGAACTTCGACGGCGCGCAGGGCTACCTGGTCGGCCAGCCGCACAAGGGCCTGCAGGCCATGTTCACGATGATGAACACGGCGCGGCTGGGCGTCGGCCTGCAGGGCATCGGCCTGTCCGAGCGCGCCTACCAGAACGCCCTGCGCTACGCGCGCGAACGCCTGCAGTCGCGCTCGCTGACCGGCGCCAAGCTGCCAGACAAGCCGGCCGACCCGATCCTGGTGCACCCGGACGTGCGCCGCATGCTGCTGACGGTGAAGGCGCTGACCGAAGGCAGCCGCCTGCTGGCGCTGCACGCGGCGACCCTGATCGACATCGCCCACCACGCGCAGGACCCGGCCGAGCGCGAGCAGGCCGACGTGCTGGTCAGCTTCCTCACCCCGATCTCCAAGGCCTGCCAGACCGAATGGGGCGTGGAGAACACCTACCACGCGCTGCAGTGCTTCGGCGGCCACGGCTACATCCACGAGCACGGCATGGAGCAGCTGGCGCGCGATGCGCGCATCACCACCCTGTACGAAGGCACCACCGGCATCCAGGCACTGGACCTGATCGGGCGCAAGACCGCGTCCAGCCAGGGCGCGGGGCTGAAGCTGTTCCTGGCGCAGATCGAGGCCTTCCTCGCCGAGCACGGCGACAACCCGGCGGTGGCCGAGTTCGCCGGCCCGCTGCGCGAGAAGGCCGGCGAATGGGCGGCGCTGACCAGGCGCATCCTGCAGCGCGCCGCCGGCAACGCCGACGAACTGGGCGCGGCCAGCTACGACTACGTGTTCTATTCCGGCTACGTGGTGCTGGCCTACTGGTGGGCGCGCAGCGTCGCCGCGGCCGAGGCCTCGGCGCAGAGCGAGGCGTTCAAGCAGTCCAAGCGCGAGACCGCGCGCTTCTACTACGCCAAGATCCTGCCGCGCACGCTGACCCACGCCGCGGTGATCGAGGCCGGCGCCGAGCCGCTGATGGCGATGGCCGACGCGCGCTTCTGAGCAAGGCGATCGCGCGACCGGCACGCATGCGCCGCCGGTCGCGCCGATCCGTCCCGTCGCGATACACAAATCGTCAACAATCGGGTATAAGCTGTTTTCCCGATGGAGACAGACACAACAACGCTTGGTCTGATCGATACCGGAGCCTTCGCCGCTTCGGCCGGCGAGGCGTCTTTCGCGTCCTCCCCCGCCCACCTGCCTTCGGTGCGACTGCTGTCGCTGGACGCGCACGGCCGGGTGCTGGACTGGATCAACTGGCAATCGGCCGCCTGCCTGTACGCGCGCGGCGCGGTGGCCTGGACCCTGGGCGAGCCGTGCATGCACATCCATGGCGGGATGTCGCGCGCCAGCGGCGAGCGCAGCGTGCTGCACCTGCATCCGATCATCGCCGCGCGCGGCCATGCGCGCTCGCGCGCGCTCGATCCCACCCCGACCCTGACCAATACCGCGCTGTTCGCCCGCGACGCGCAGCTGTGCCTGTACTGCGGCCAGCAGTTCAGCCGCCCGCAGCTGACCCGCGACCACGTGCTGCCGGTGTCCAAGGGCGGCCGCGACACCTGGGAGAACGTGGTCACCGCCTGCTTCCACTGCAATTCGCGCAAGGGCAACCGCACCCCGCAGCAGGCGTCGATGCCGCTGCTGGCGGTGCCCTACCGGCCGAGCTGGATCGAACACCTGATCCTGTCCAACCGCAACATCCTGGCCGACCAGATGTCGTTCCTGAAGGCGCAGTTGCCCAAGCGTTCCAAGCTCTCGGTCTGAACCGCTCCCCCGGCGCGCAACGCGCCGCGCACTGCGACCGATTGCCGCACCCCGCCGCCAGCGCGGCCCGCGCCCGGACCGGGCTGAACAGGTTGCTTGCCCGTGCCTGGAATGGGGAGGAAAATGGCCGATCCGCTGAACCTTGATTCCGATGATCGACCCCACCCGCTATCCGCGCCTCTCGCGCATCCAGATCCCCGCCGAACTGCGCCGCTTCGAGGAATCGGAGCTGCCGGCGATCGCCGAGGAACTGCGCGCCTACCTGATCGAGTGCGTCGGCAAGAGCGGCGGCCATTTCGGCGCCGGCCTGGGCGTGATCGAACTCACCGTGGCCCTGCACTACCTGTACGACACCCCGGTCGACCAGCTGGTGTGGGATGTCGGCCACCAGACCTACCCGCACAAGATCCTGACCGGGCGCCGCGACCAGATCCATTCGGTCAAGCAGGCCGGCGGCGTGGCGCCGTTCCCCAAGCGCGAGGAGAGCGAATACGACACCTTCGGCGTCGGCCACTCCTCCACCTCGATCTCCGCGGCGCTGGGCATGGCCATCGCGCTGCAGCGCGCCGGCGACGAGCGCAAGGTGGTCGCGGTGATCGGCGACGGCGCGATGACCGCCGGCATGGCCTACGAGGCCCTGAACCACGCCGGCGGCATGGACCCGAAACCGAACCTGCTGGTGATCCTCAACGACAACCGCATGTCGATCTCCGAGGCGGTCGGCGGGGTCACCAAGATGCTCGGGCGGATGAGCGGCAGCAAGACCCTCAACGCGATCCGCGAGGGCGGCAAGAAGATCCTCGGCGACAAGAAGAGCAATCCCACCGCGCGCTTCGTGCGCCGCTGGGAAGAGCACTGGAAGGGCATGTTCGTGCCGTCCACGCTGTTCGAGGAGATGGGTTTCCACTACACCGGCCCGATCGACGGCCACGACCTGCCGGCGCTGATCGGCGCGCTGAAGACCCTGCAGACGCTGAAGGGCCCGCAGCTGCTGCACGTGATCACCACCAAGGGCAAGGGCTACGAACTGGCCGAGGGCGACCAGATCGGCTACCACGCGGTCGGCCCGTTCGATCCGAGCAAGGGCCTGGTGTCCAAGCCGGGCGCCAAGGCGCCGGCCTACACCGACGTGTTCGGCGACTGGGTCTGCGACATGGCCGCGGCCGAACCGGCGCTGTTGGCGATCACCCCGGCGATGCGCGAGGGCTCGGGCCTGGTGCGCTTCAGCAAGGAATACCCGCAGCGCTACTTCGACGTGGCGATCGCCGAGCAGCACGCGGTGACGCTGGCCGCGGGCATGGCCACGCAGGGCGCCAAGCCCGTGGTGGCGATCTATTCGACCTTCCTGCAGCGCGGCTACGACCAGTTGGTGCACGACGTGGCGGTGCAGCAGCTCGACGTGCTGTTCGCGATCGACCGCGGCGGCGTGGTCGGCCCGGACGGCGCCACCCATGCCGGCAACCTGGACCTGAGCTTCCTGCGCTGCGTGCCGCACCTGGTGGTGATGGCGCCGGCCGACGAGGCCGAGTGCCGGCAGATGCTCAGCACCGGCCTGCGCCACGCCGGCCCGGCCGCGGTGCGCTACCCGCGCGGCACCGGCCCCGGCGTGGCGCCCGGCACGGCGCTGGACACGCTGCCGATCGGCAAGGCGCAGCTGCGTGTGCAGGGCGCCACGCTGGCGCTGCTGGCGTTCGGCGCGACCGTGGCGGCGGCCGAACAGGTCGGGCGCGAACTCGGCCTGAGCGTGGTCAACATGCGCTTCGTCAAGCCGCTGGACCGCGCGCTGCTGCTGGAACTGGCCCGCAACCACGACGGCTTCGTGACCATCGAGGACAACGTGGTGGCCGGCGGCGCCGGCTCCGGCGTGGCCGAGCTGCTCAATGCCGAGGGCGTGCTGCGCCCGGTGCTGCACCTGGGCCTGCCCGATGCGTTCCAGCACCATGCCAGCCGCGAGCAGTTGCTGGCCGAAGCCGGCATCGACGCCGCCGGCATCCGCGCGGCGATCCTGGCGCGCTGGCCGCAACTGGCCGCCGGCGCCAACACGCCGCGTACCGCGGCCGGCTGACAGCAGCGCGGTCGGCATGGCAGGTGCGGCGCGGCCAGGCGCCGCGCGCCGCACCGCAGCGCATCAGGGCGCGACCACCTCGTAACCGCGTGCGCGCAGCCGGTCCAGTGGACCGTCGGCCTCCTGCAGGCTCTGCATCGACAGCACCGCGAAGCTGGAGCGGTTCTTCGCCAGCGCCCGCTCGGCCGCCTCCAGCCATTGGTCCAGCGCACGCCGGCGCACGTCGCCCAGGCCCAGCCTGCGCGCGATCGCGGCCTCGCCCACCGCGTCCATGCACACCCGGTACTGATCGTTGCGCGGCAGCCTGCCGAGCGCGTCGAGATCGCCTTCGGACCAGGCATTGGCACGCTGCCCCATCGCCTCCAGGTCGTCCTGGATGACCTGCAAGGTGCGTGCGAAGCAGTGGCTGTCGTTCAACGACGTCGCACGGAATTCCTGCAGCGCGCGCTTGGCGTCGGGCACCTTCACCGCCACCACCACCGGCACGATCGGCACCTTGGCGCGCTTGGCCGCGCGCGCGATCACCGGCTCGGCGACGCTGGCCATGCTCAGTCCGGACTTGCGCATCGCCGCCTCGTACAGCGCCTGCGCGGCGAAGACCGGCCGCCAGTTCTCCACGCTGCCGTCGCGCCCCAGATAGCGCGCCTTCAGCGGCAGCCATCGCGCGTACAGGTCCGCCGGCAGCACCTGCTGCAGGGTCTTGCCGTCCGGGTTGCGGCGCGCCTTCAGCAGCGACGGCAACAGCAGCATGCTGCGGAACACGCCCAGGTTCGAGGACAGCGACAGCGTCGGCGCGGCGATGACCTGCTGCGATTGGCCGATGACCCGTTCCACTTCGCCCGATTCCCACTGCATGCGCTCGGGCAGCGGCGACACCGTGCCCAGGATCCACAGCACGTGCGCGCCGCGGCGCACCTGCCACAGCCCCGGACCGGGTTGGCGCCCGGTCACCAGCACCGCGTCCAGATCGACCACCGGCGCGGCGGCCGGCGGCGCCGGCGGCGGACCCGGCTGCGCCATGGCCAGCGTCGCGCATGCCAGCAACACGGCGAGGCAGCCGCCTCGCAGCGCATTCGCCCAGCGCATCCGGCCACACGCCCGGGACGGGGCCGGCGCCGGACGCGGGCGTGGCGCGGCGTCGTTCACACCGCCAGCACGGGCAGGTCCGCGGCCAGCGGATCGGCAGCGGACAGCAGTTCGAAGCGTTCCCACAGGAAGCCCGGCGCCACCACACAGCGCACCAGGCAGTAGTCGTCCAGCGGCCGCGCCGCCTGCCAGCGGCCGGCCGGGATCACCACCGCCGGTACGCCGCCGCGTTCGCTGGCGTCCAGCCGCTGGCGTTGCAGGCCATGCTGCGGATCGAAGCTGAGCAGTTCCAGCGCGCCGCCCTCCTCCCACTGCCAGGTCTCGTCGGCGTCGATCCGGTGCCAGTCGCTGTGCTCGCCGCGCGCCAGCAGGAAGCGGATCGCGGTGCAGGCCGGACGCGTGGCGCCCTCGTGCTGGACCTGCAGCGTGGAGGTATGCACGCGGACGTAGTGCCCGCCTTCGGGATGCGGCTGCAGCGACAGTTCGTGCAGCAGGGCCTGGATACGGGAAGAGGATGCGGTCGCCATGCCTCAGTCTAGGGGCTGCCGGCGCGATTGGAACAGGCCATGCCGCAATGGCGGATGCGATCGTGTGGCCTGTCTCGCGCGTGCCGCCCGGTAGCGGCGCTGCCGAATCGCACTTCGCAGCGAGCGCCGGCGCGAGCTGCAGGCGCGCACCAGCGTTTCATCGTGACCGGCGCATGCGGCGACGCACCCGCAAGCACGCGTTCAGGGCGCGCGCGGGATGCCCGCTGCCGCCGCGCCCTGGTCGAGACGCCGGCCATTGCGCAGGCACACGCCGAAGAACACCAGCAGATCCCAGCTGTAGCGCTTGAGCAGGCGCCGCGGCTCGCGCAACAGCCGGTACATCCATTCCATGTGCAGCCGCCGCACCCATTCGGGCGCGCGCTGCGCCCTGCCGGACAGGAAATCCAGCAGCGCGCCGACCCCGAACAGCAACGGCGCGCGCAGCTGCGCGGCATGGTCGAGGATCCAGGTCTCCTGCAGCGGATTGCCGAACGCCACCAGCACCACGTCGGCGCCGCTGGCGTTGATGCGCTCGGTCAACCCGGCGCCGGCCGCGGCGAATTCGCCGTAGCCGTCGCAGGTGCCGACCACCTCCTGCCCCAGCGTCTGCCGCAGCGTCCGCGCGGCGTCCTCGGCCACACCGGGACGCCCGCCGAGCAGGAAGAAGCGCAGCGGCCGCTGGCTGTGCCGGCACAGGTACGGGATCAGGTCGGTGCCGTTGAGGTTGCCGGCGAAGCGCCGGCCATGCACCAGCAGCGCGCCCAGGTCCATGCCGATGCCGTCGTTGACGATGCGCACGCCCGGCGCGCGCAGGCGCGCGCGCAGCGCCTGGCACTGCACCACGAAGTTGGTGTTGGCGAAGAACACCTGGCGCTGTTCGCCGCGCGCCTGCGCCTGGAACAGCGTCTGCGCGAACGCCGCTTCGGTGGTGCGCAGGATCGGATAGCCGCCCAGCGCCATCACCTCCGGGCGTTCGGGCTGGCGCTCACCAGAGGTCATGGGGAAAACTGTCCAGCAGCCCGCGCTGCACGGCGTCCAGATCGAAACCGGCATTGCCGCCCAACGCCAGGCATTCCTCCACGCTGTGGCCGGCATGCCACTGCATGCGTCCGGTGCCGTAGTAGTAATCGTCGTACTTGAAGCGGTCCTCGCCGTTGCCCCAGTCCAGGTACACCGACGGCACGCCGTAGGCCTCGGCCAGGATCAGGCCGTGCAGGGAACTGGACACCACCATTTCCGCGCCCAGCAGCTGCCGCACGAACGTGGCCGGTTGCCGGTTCGGCAACACCAGCTGGTCCTTGTAGCGCGCGTACTTTTCCGACGGCTCGTTGAAGTGCGGCACGATCAGGAACGGCTGCCGCGTGGCCGGCGGCGCCAGCGCCTCGCGCGGGAAGAACAGCGGCATCAGCAGGCCCGGATCACCGTAGATCTCCGGCACTTCCAGCCCGCGCTCGCGCAGGAACGCGCGGGTCTTGGGGCCGCGCACGGCGCGCACGTCGAGGCTGTGGAAGGTGTGCCGGTCGGCCGGAATCTTGCCGTTGACGCCGCTGCCCCACACCGTGTCGCCATCCCTGGCGAAGTGCAGCACCGAGCCGATCGCGATCAGGCGCCGGCGCTTGTCGCGCTTGTCCAGCAGGGTGCGGTCGCGCTGGCCGAGGACGTTGGAGACGATGATCTTGGACAGGTGGTCGCCGACGTTGATCTCCCCGTTCTTCGGTTTCCACCAGAACAGCGCACGGCGTTCTTCGTAGTCAATCCATTTTTGCAGTGTGGACATGCGAAAGGCTCCTTATCGAGTGCGCGTAGGTCGTTCGTTGGCGATGGGGTGCGGTCTCAGGTCGCGCTGTCGGCGAACAGGCGCGTTTCCGGATAGGCCGTCGGGTCCAGCACGCGGTCGGTGGTCTCCGACCAGCTCAGGCACTGGCGATGGCGCACGTGCGGCGCCTGCAGTGCCTGCTCGATCGCCGCGACGATCGAGGCCTCGTCGCCCGGCGTGTAGCCGAAGCGCGAGCGGTAGCTGCCGACCACCGCGTTCGGGCACACCGCTGGCAGGCCGAAGAAATCGTACTGCAGCAGTTTCATCGAACTGTCGGCCAGGTACACCGGCACCTGTTCCGAGGCGTAGGGCGCGATGCCGAAGCGCGCGTGCTTGATGTAGCGGATGGTCTCGGCGTGCTTCATCTCGCCGTACACGATCACGTTGTCGCCATAGCCCGGCGCGCGGCCCATGCCCGAGCCGATCACGTGGAAGGTGACCTGCGGGAAGGCGCGGCTGGCGGCGACGAAGAAGTCCGGATCGAACAGCATCGAACCGACCGCCACTGCATGGATGCCCTCGGCGTACGGCGACGGATCGCCGAGCGTGTCCAGGTTGTGGTCCACGCCGTGGCCGACATGGAACACGTTGTGGCGGCTGGAGATCTCGTCGGCCATCGCCGGCGACACCAGCGCGATCACGTCCAGGCTCGGCGCCACCCGGTCGAATTCGCGCTCGATGTAATCGGCGACGTTGATCGTGCTCAGCCCGTCGGAGGCGCGATAGACCTTGCGCGCGGTCGGGTTGATCCGCGCCGCCAGTTCGATGAAGGCCACCGCGATGCCGCTTTCGAACACGATCACGTCCGCTTCCTGCATCCAGCGCAACAGCGTGGCCGGCGGCTTGGCCGCGTACAGCTTGAACATCAGGTCTTCCAGCGGCCGCAGCCAGCGCCGCCGGGTGTTGAACGGGTGCAGAGGCGCGCGCCACAGGTAGCAGTCCACGCCGTTGTGCCTGACCACCGTGTTGGCGGTGGCGTCCAGCGGCAGCCGCAGGTCGCCCTTGAGCCGCGACAGCAGGCTGTAGCGCAGCGAGAAGAAGCGCGTGGTCCCGCGCTTGGCCAGTTCGTCGGCGATGAAATGGATGTTGGCGCGGCGCGGCGTGCGGTAGTCGTGCGCCGACAGCACCAGGTAGCACGGGGGACGGCCGGCAATGGCCGCGGCCGGTGCCGCGGCGAGCGTCGCCGACGCGGAAGAATCGCTCATGCCATCGCTCCTTTGCGGTAGGGGGATTCGGGAAAATTCGCCGGGTCGCGGGTCATCGCTTGGCCCTGGCGTCGCGCAGCAGCGTGCGCATGTTGAGGATCGCCATCACGTCGCGACGGAACGCCGGCCACAGCGCGAACACCAGCACGCAGCCCAGCGCCATCGCCGCGCTGCCCACCGCCAGCTGCCGCCACAGCGAGCCGCCGCCCCACTGCTGCGCGGCGAAGTACGCCGCCACGCCGGCCGCGCCGTAGCCCAGGATCGCGCGCAGGCCGTTGTTGAACAGCGCCAGCGCCGGCACCTGCGGCGCCACCTTCGCGATCCAGATCACCGACAGCGGCCACATCGCCAGCAGGCCCAGCGTATAGCCGACGGTCACGCCCATCACCCCCCAGATCGAGCCGGCGAAGATGCAGGCGATCAGCAGCACCCGCCCGACCACCGAATACACCAGCTGCTGGCGCATCAGGCCCTGCGCCAGGAACACCCAGTAGGTGGCGTAGGACGCGGTCTGGAAGATGCCGCCCAGGGTCAGCACCTGGAACAGCGGCACCGCCGGCCGCCACTGTTCGCCCAGCACCAGCACGATCAGCGGCAGCGCCAGCGCGCAGGCGAAGGAGAACAGCGCCACGATCAGGTGCACCATCACCGTCTGCCCGCGCAGCAGGAAGCTGCCGAAGCGCGGCGGATCGTCCTGCAGCTGCGACAGCACCGGCAAGGCCACCGAGGTGGCCGGCGCGTTGATCTGGTTCAGCGGCATCATCAGCAGCTGGAACGCGCGGTTGTACAGGCCCAGCGCCTCGGCGCCGATGCGGTGGCCGATGATCACCTGGCCGACGTTGCGGCTGGCGTAGCCGAGCAGCTGCGCGGCCATCAGGTTCCAGCCGAAGCTCAGGAACGCGCGCATCGGCGCGTCGCGACGGTAGCCGCGCGGCAGCCAGCGCGCGCAGGCGCCGGCGATCGCCAGGTTGACCAGCGCCTGCACCACCTGCTGCCAGACCAGCGCCCAGTAGCCGTAGCCGGCCAGCGCCACGATCACGCCGGCGATCAGGCCCAGCACCTGCGCGCCGACGTCGCTCAGCGACACCTGGCCGAACCGCAGCCCGCGGCTGAGATGCGCGCGGTACTGGGTGGTCATGCCGTTGAGCAGGAAGGTCACCGCCAGCGCCTGCGAGATGCCCAGCAGCGCCGGCTCGCGGTAGAAGTGCGCGATCCACGACGAGGCCAGGAACACCACCACCGCCAGCACCAGGCCGATGCCGCTGTTGATCCAGAACAGGTTGTCGCGCTGCTCGCGGCTGACGTGCTTGGCCTGGATCGCGGCCGAGGACAGGCCGAAGTCGCGCAGGATCTCGGCCATGCCGACGATCGCGGTGACCATCGCCATCAGGCCGTAGTCGTAGGGCGTCAGCAGCCGCGCCAGCAGCACGATGCCGCCGAACTGCACCACCATCTTGGCCAGCTGCCCGGCCATCGTCACCGCCGCGCCGCCGGCCGCGCGCGAGCCCAGGCTGCGTTCCGGCGGCGCTGCGGGCGGCGGCGCTCCGGCCGCGCTCATGCCAGCGCCTCGGCGCGCTGGCCGAGCGCGTCCAGATAGCTGCGGTAATGCTGCACCCCGATCGCGCTCCAGTCGCGCCGCGACAGGTCCGGCATCGCGTCGGCCGGCAGCCGCTGCGCCTGCGCCAGCGCGTTCGCCAGCTGCGCCGCATCCAGCTCGCCCTGGTACAGCAGCACCCACTGCGGCCCGACCTCGGCGGCGATCGCCGCATTGGCCTCGTTCCACGGCGCCAGCACCGGCCGCGCCAGCGACAGGGCCAGCAGCAGCGTGCCGGAGTTGTGCATCTGCCGGTACGGCAGCACCACCAGTTCGGCCTCGCCGACCTCGCGCGCCAGCACCTCGTCCTCCACGTACTGCAGGCGCGCGCTGATCCGCGGATCGGCGGCGCAGGCCTGCTCGACCACGGCGCGGATCTGCGGATTGATCGGGTTGCCGGCGATGCGCAGGCTCAGCGCCGGATCGGGCAAGGCCTGCAGCGTCGCCACCAGCGTTTCCACGCCCTTGTACGGGCGCAGCAGGCCGAAATGCAGCAGCCGGCCGCGCACCCGCGGCGGTTGCGGCATCGCCGCGTACCAGTCGCGGTAATGGCCGTGCAGGATGGTGTCGGTGGCCGGCGCGCGTTCGGGCGTGGTCGCGTTGATGCGGATCCAGCGCGCGGTCAGGCGATCGGTCCAGCGCAGCAGCTGGCGCTCGCGCCAGCCCTTGTCCTCGTGCGGGGCCACGTTGTGCAGCGTGCGCACCAGCGGCACGCCGGTGAGCCACAGCCGCAGCAGCAGCAGCGCCATGCACGCCTGCTTGGCCAGCGTGCCCAGGCCGGTGCGGTGCCGCATCATGTATTCGGGCCAGTGCACGTGCAGCACGTCGTAGCGCGACAGCAGCGCCGCGCGCATCGAGAAGAAGCGCAACTGCACCTGCTGCGGCAATGCGGCGTAGAGCTGGGTCAGATACGGGTTGGTGGTGGCGGCCGGCCGTTCGGTCGACAGCAGCACGGTGATCGGCGGGCCGGGCACGCGCGCATCGCCGCTGCAGCGCGGTTCCACGCTCATCGCCCGCCCTCCGCCACGCCGAGCGCGGCGCGGTACTCGTCCAGGTAGGCGCCGACCACCTGCTCCCAATCGTAGCGCTGCGCGTAGGCCATGGCCGCCTGCCGTTGCGCGGCGAACGCGGCGTCGGTGGCGGCCGCATAGGCCTGCACCGCGCCGGCGGCGCGCTGCGCATCGGTCGGATCCACCAGCACGCCCTGCGCCGATTCGCGCACCAGCCGCGCGAACGGCGGGATGTCGCTCAACACCGGCAGCAGCCCGGCGCTCATCGCCTCGACCGCGGCCAGGCCGAAGCCCTCGTGCCGCGACAGGCACACGAAATACTGCGCGCTGCCCAGCAGCTGCGCCAGTTCCTCCTGCGAGGGCGCTACGTGCAGCTGCACGCGCTCCTGCAGCCCGCGTTCGGCGATCGCCTGCTGCAGGTCGGCCTGGCTGAAGTCGTATTCGCGCCCGGCCACGATCAGCCGCCACGCCGGATCCTGCGCGGCCAGCGCGCGCAGCAGGTCCAGCGTCTCCAGCAGGCCCTTGTTGACCGACCAGCGCCCGAAATAGATCAGCGTGCGTCCGGGCAAGGCGCTGCCCTGCCCGGCGAACTTGCTCACGTCCACGCCGTTCTCGATCACCCTCAGGCGCTGCGGCGCGACCACCGCGGAGAACACCTGGCCGTCGTTCTCGCTGGTCGCCACGACCCGCGCGTAGGCCAGGGCGGAGGCCCGGGTCAGGGTCTTGAACCACAGCATCTTCAGCCGCGAGGCGTAGGTGGTGTGGAAGAAGCCGCCGTGGGTGGACACGATCATCGGCGTGCCGTGCAGCGCGCGGGTCAGGGCCAGGAAGTCGTAGAAGAAATCGATGCCGTGCACGTGCACCAGGTCGGCGCCGCGCAGCGCGGCCAGCACCTGCGGCGCCAGCGGATAGCGCGAGGAGCCGCGAAACGGCACGCGCACGATCGGCACGCCCTGGTGCACGTCGCGTTGCGCCAGCCGCTCCTGCGGCCGGGTGAAGACCCGGTCCAGGGTGACCACCTCGACCTGATCGCGGCCCTGCTGCAGGTGCCGCCGCGCGATGTTCAGCACCACCTCCTCCATGCCGCCCACGGACGGATGGAACTGGCGCACCACATGTACCACTTTCATTGAGCGCTCCCGTGCGACAGCGCACAGCGTCGTTGCGATGGCGCCATCAGGACGCCTCCTGTGCGGCCGGTTCGCGGCGCAGCCCGATCATCCACGGCGCCACGCGCACGATCACCGCGCGGATCGGCACGCTGGCGATCACCGCGATCACGCCCACCGACACCGCCCAGGCCGGTCCCCAGGCATCGCCGCGGACCAGGCCGGTGCGGCTGGCGACGCCGGCCATCAGCGAGAACAGCAGCGTATGCGTGCACAGGATCAGCAAGGTGTTGCGCCCGATCCACTGCACCCACGCCCACTCCTGCACCAGCCGCGCCGCGCACAGCGCCATCGCGCTGCCGAGCAGGCTCGCCGCCAGGAACGCAAGCGGCGAATGGCCGAACTTCATCATGTTCACGTCCACCCGGCCGTTGTTCCAGGCGATCGCGAACCAGGCCGCGCCGAGCAGCAAGGCCGCCAGCGCATTGCCCGTGCGGCTGCTCGGCAGGCGCGCGCTGCGCTTGGCCGCGGCCGCGCCGACCGCGAAGAAGCACAACGCCACCGGCAGCACGTCCAACGCGAACGGCAGCCGATAGTCCTGGGTCGGAAACCAGACCGCCCAGCCCCAGGCCAGCAGCAGCGACAGCAGCGCCAGCAGATCCAGCGACAGGCGCCGGCGCAGGTACAGATAAGCCAGCGTGGTCACGAACAGCGCCGGCAGGAACCACAGCGCCGGCATCACGTAGAGCTTGGGCCCGATGCCGCTGACCAGGCCCAGCAGCGGTTCCCACCACGGCCGGTCGCCCCACAGCTGCGCCTTGGAACCGATGTTGCGGGTCAGCATCCAGTAGGCGTACGCGACCACGAAGAACGCCAGGTAAGGCAGCAGCAGGCTGCGCGCCAGCTTGGTCCAGGTCGCCACGCCCAGCGGCCGCTTGCCGAACGCTTCGCCGACCCAGCCGGACAGCACGAAGAACATCGGCACGTGGAAGCTGTAGGCCAGGATCACATAGGCGTGCGGGATGCCCTTGGCGTGGCCGAACACCACCAACAGGATCGCCAGCGCCTTGGCCGCGTCGATGCGCGCATCGCGCGCGCCGCGCGTGCCGTGCACGCCGGTCCGGGTCGGCGCCTCGGCCAGCACCGTCTGCAGCGGCTGCGTCGATGCGCTCATGTCGCCACCGCCGGAAGCCGTTGCGCGTCGGGAGCCGGCGGCAGCGCGTCCGGCGCGGACCGGCGCGGCACCATCTGCCACAGGCAACCGCAGACGAACCACCACAGCGCCGCGGTCTTGATCGAGAAATAGCCGTTGGACACCAGCAGGCTCAGCGCGAAGGCGAAGATCAGCAGGTTCTTGAACAGCTGGCCCTCGATCGTGCGCATCAGCATCGCGAACGAATAGGCGAGCAGGAACGCCAGCACCATCACCACTGACTGCGAGGAGATGAAGTAGGCGATGCCGCTGTCGAAATACTTGTACGGCGCGTCGAAATTCAGGCCCAGCCACGATTCGGCGGTCATGTTGCGGATCGAATAGACGGTGAAGAACACCCGTCCCAGGGTGGTGTCCTCGTAGCTCTGGATGCCGGACGCCCACACCATCAGCCACGCGCCCAGCAGCACGCCGAAGAAGAGCAGAAAGCCCAGGCGCTGGTCCATGCGCAGCAGCAGCGGGGTCAGCAGCACCATCATCACGCAGGTGCCGGCGGCCAGGCGCCCGTCCGAGGCCACGATCAGGAAGCCGATCATCGCCACCGACGCGACGATGGCCAGCGGCCGCATCCAGCGCCAGAAGGTCAGCAGGATCGCGGTGAAGAAGATGATGAAGTTGCCCATCGTCACCGGCTCGATGAACACCGAGGAGGCGCGCGGCAGGTTGGAGGACGGCAGGAAGTTGCGCGCGCCCGGCCGGGTCGCGCTGACGAACAGGTTGCTGTCCTGGTTCCAGAAGCTGGACGCGCTGGCGCCGCGCGCGTTGACGAAGTAGCTCTTGGGGTTGACCACGTCGCCGTACAGCGTGGGCAGCGCCAGCTCGAACAGCGCCACCAGCGACACGATCAGCGCCATGCGCAGGAACAGCTTGGGCAGCGACCCTGTGTAGGCCGCGCCCAGCACCAGGAACGCGAACGGGATCAGCGCGTCGCGGAAAAACTTCGGATCGATCGACCAGGTCAGGAACAGCCGCAACAGCATCAGCAGCACCACCGCCGCGATCCCGGTGAACACCAGGGCGGTGCGCTTGCGGTCCAGCGACCACAGGCCGATCAGGAAGCAGGCGCCGTAGATCGCCAGCTCGGCGGCATAGGTCATGGCCGGGCTGACCCGGAACACCTTGGCGTTCACCACCGCGAGCAGGAAGTTGTAGCCGACGGCGAACAGCAGCACCAGTTCGATCAGCAGGTTGCGGCGCTGCTCGCGCAGCGTCATCACCGGCGCGGTCAGCACGCAAGGCCTCGCGACGCGGCGCGCAAGAACGCGACGCGCCACACCGGCGCCTGGCGCAGCGCAGCCACGGCACGCCGGGCACGCAAGCCACGGCCGGCTGGCGCGATCACGGCGCCGCGGACGCCGCCGTCCCCGCTGCCGACGGCGACGACGGGGCGGCGCCGGCAGCGGGGACGGTCGGCGGGTTCACGGTCCATCGGGCGCATCAGTAGGCGGTCTTCTGCCCGAGCACCTTCACCGCGGTGAGCACGATGATCCGCGTATCCAGCCACAGCGACCAGCGCCGGATGTAGTCCAGGTCGTACTGGATGCGCTTCTTCATCGTCCGCAGCTCCGGCGTCTCGCCACGGAACCCGTTGACCTGGGCCCAGCCGGTGATGCCCGGCTTGACGTAGTGCCGCTGCATGTAATGGTTGATCAGCTTCTCGTAGTGGGTATTGTGCTGCGCCGCATGCGGCCGCGGCCCCACCACCGACATGCTGCCGCCGAGCACGTTGAACAGCTGCGGCAGCTCGTCCAGGCTGGTGCGGCGCAGGAACGCGCCGAACGGCGTGACCCGGCTGTCGCCGCGCTTGGCCTGTACCACCACGTCGCTGGGCTCCTGCTGCACGCGCATCGAGCGGAACTTGTACATGTAGAACTCGCGGCCGCCCAGGCCGTGCCGGCGCTGGCGGAAGAACACCGGGCCCGGCGAGCTCAGCTTCACCCCCACCGCCACCGCCAGCATCACCGGCCACAGCACCGCCAGCGCCGCCAGCGCCACCACCTTGTCCTGCAGCGCCTTGGCGACCACGAAGTAGGTGTTGCGGTCCACCCCGCCCTGGCGCAGGTTGATCACCGGCACGTTGCCGATCTGGTCGCCGGACTGGTTGAGCATGCCGAAGTCGAACAGGTCCGGGATCAGCCTGACCTGGATCGGGTAGCGGTCCATCTGCTGCAGCAGCTGCTTGATGTGGTCGCGCTCGCCCAGCGGCAGCGAGATCCACACCTGCTCCACCTCGTTGTTGTTGAGGTAGTCGATCAGCGATTCGGGCGTGCCGGCGCCCAGGCACTGCAGCTTCTTCGGATGGTCGGCCACCGACAGGTCGTAGTCGCTGCTGAAATAGCCGACCAGCTGCATGCCGACCCACGGGTTGCGGCTCAGGTAGTTGTGGATCTTGACCACCGGGTGGCGCAGGCCGACCACGACCACGCGCTGCACGTCCACGCCTTCCGAGCGCAGGTGGTTGAGCACGCCGCGGACCACGGTGCGCGAGACCAGCAGCGTGGCCAGGCTGCTGGTGAACCACAGCCCGATCCACAGCCGCGAGACCTGCTGCCCGAATTGCACCACGAAGGCGTGCACGGCGAACAGCGCGAACACGCCGCTGCAGGCCAGGCCCAGCACCATCATCTCGCGCAACAGGCCGCGTCCGCGCCAGCTGCGGTACAGCGGGAACAGCGCGAAACAGATCACCGCGTACAGCAGCGTGGTGCCGATCGCGACCCGGTAGGACGCTTCCGGCAGCCAGCTGTTGAACAGCAGGCGATGGCTGACCAGCGCCGCGGCGACGATGACCGTCAGGTCCGAAACGCGGAGCACGATATCCGCCGCGGCTGCATATTTGGACAGCAGGCGGGGGGACGAAGTTGTATAGGTGGCGCTACTCAGGTCTGCCAAAAGCATGGTCGGGATTCCCATCCAAACTCGGGTCGGTGGCATGCGGGGGAACATGCGACGTCGTCGAGCCTCGATCTCATCTGCCAGTGGACCGCTGCGGTGCCTTCCTCACCGACCCCAGGTCCACGGCAGCCCGTGTTACTTCAACAGAATGTCGACTGCGTACAACCGGTCAGGAAAATAATGGATCGCCTCCGTTGTTAGCTGAATCACGTCTCACCTCGCTGAAGAATTTGCGTACGAAAAATGACCTGTGCTTGCGTCGGCGCCACGGCCGCGACCGCGGTCACGCCGCCGCGCCGCGCCGGGCGGTTCATGCCGCTGCCGCCGCATTGGCTTCGCGCAGGAAATAGCGGATCAACGCGATCGTGACCGCCATGAACAGGCCGAACACAAAGGCCAGCGCCAGGTTCAGCAAGGTCTTCGGCGAACTCGGCCGGCCCGGCACGTCGGCCCGATCCACGATCGACACGTTGTTGGTGCCGACGTTGCCGGCCACGCCGATCTCCTTGTAGCGCTGCAGCAGCGCGTCGTAGAGCTGGCGGTTGGTGTCGGCTTCGCGCCGCAGCATGTTGTAGCGGATGCTGCGGGTCTGCAGATCCAGTTCCTCGTTCTTCAGGCTGGAGATGCGCTCGGACAGCAGGGTCTCCTGCTGCCGCGCCGCCTCGTAGTCGTTCTTCAGCGCACTGCGGATGTTGCCGATCTCGCTGCCGATCTGGCGCTTGATCTCGGCGATCTGGTTCTGCAGGCGCTGCATCTCCGGATAGCCGGGCTGGAACGTGGCCAGTTTCTGCTGGTAGTCGGCGGTCAGCTTCACCTGCTCGGTGCGCAGGCTCTGGATCAGCGGGCTGCTCACCACCTGCGGCAGGCCCATGCCGTCGCCGATGCCGGCCTGGCGCCAGGCGGCCTCGGCCTTGATCCGCGCATCCTGGGCGGCGGCCAGGCGCATGTTCAGTTCGCTCATGTTCTGCGTCGGCAGCGACGGCTTGTCCTCGCCCAGCGACACGATCTGCTCCTTGCTGGAGTAGTCGACCGTGTTCTTCTCCGACTCCTCCACCTTGTCGCGCAGCTGTTCCAGCCGCTCGGACAGGTACTTGGCGGCGAACGAGGACGCCTGCAGGCGCCGTTCCTGGGTCGAGGCGATGAACATCTTCGCGTAGGTGTTGGCCACGCGCGCGGCCAGCGCCCGGTCGGGCGAATCGAAGTTGATCCGCACCAGCCGCGAATCGCGCACCGGCTCGATCTGCAGCGCGTCCAGCACCGGACCGACCAGCGCGTTCTCGGCGGCGGTGGCGCGCGCCTGCGGCGACGGCGCGCGGCCGTCGCCATTGCCCTGCAGCTTCTCCAGCGCCTCGTCGACCAGCGGTTTGAAGGCCGGCTCCTGGGTCAGCCGCGCCTCGCGGATCACCGCGCGGGCCAGCGAACGGCTGCCGAGCAGTTCGTACTGGGTCTGGTAGAAATCGCGATCCTGCGGCGATTCCACCGGCATCAGGTTCGCCACGTTGGTGACGTTCAAGGCCTCGCGCTCGATCTGCAGCACGCTGGTGGCGCGATACTTGGGCGTCATCAGCAGCGTGACCAGCAGCGCCAGCAGCACGACCGCGGCGGTGATGCCGACGATCAGCCAGCGCTGCCGGTACAGCGCATTCCAGTAGTCCAGCAGGCTGATGTCGGCCGGGCTCAGCGGTGCCGATGCCGAGGAGGAGCGGTGATGCATGCCGTGGGTACTCATCGGTAGGCCCGCCAGATCATCACGAACGGGGTCAGCTCGACCACCGTGCGCAGCAGCAGGCGCGCGTCGGAGCGGTACACCACGACCAGGTCGCCGCCATAGATTTCCGGGTCGGGAGAGATGCCCTTCTCGATATCGCCCAGGTCGAAACGGGCCAGCATCTTCTGCCCGCCGACGTTGCGGAACACCACCACGTTGCCGCGGCTGGCGACGTTGTTGACGCCCTTGCCCAGCGCCAGCGCCTGCTGCAGGGTCAGCGCGGAGCCTGCGATCGGATAGATGCCCGGTTCGGTGACCGCGCCGGTCACGGTGACCCGGTTGCCGGTGAATTCATCGACCAGCACCGAGACCTGCGGGTTCTGCAGATAGCCGTTGCGGTAGCGTTCGGCGATGTCCTTCTGCAGCGCGTTGACGCTGCGCCCGGCGGCCTTGACGTCGCCGATCAGCGGCAGCGAGATGCGGCCCTCGTTGTCGACCCGCACCTGGCGCTCCAGGTCGTCGATCTGGAACACCTTGACCGTCAACAGGTCGCCGGGGCCGAGCAGGTACTCCGGCTGCCCCATCGCGCCCGCCAGTGGATCGCCCGGAGGCAGATCCGTCCGCAGCTTCGGCCCGCTGCTGCATGCGGACAGGAAGACCAGACAGGAAAGGGCCAGGCCCAATGCCCGATTGAACGTACCGAAAAGTTTACCCATGCGCGATGCCGATGCCCTCTGTCGAGTGGTTTTGAGAACGCCACACTCCTCCCGCCGGCCAGCGCTCCATCACCGGTCGGGTAAGACGATTGCAGTGTCATTTCCAGCCTCGGGCGATTGCCCGGGCCAACAGTGAAGCCTCGTGTTGCAGTGCACTATGGCACAGCTATCTGCACGTACCAAGACATGATCCGACATTTTTTTGACGGCATACCGGCGAGATTCAACTACATGTCCGGATATTCAGCATTGCGAACGAAGCAGTGCAGCAAAAGACACGACGTTAACGTGACGCATGTCAATGCCTTGACGGCCCTCCCTCGCAGTTCGGCGCCAGCGTCCCGTCGCTGCTGGCGGCTTGGCCTTCCCACCGTCTTGTTTGCATATGCCGGGATTCGTTCGGCACCGGGGCATTTGTCTACACCGCCGCCCGATTCCGGCCGGGGCCATGATCCAGGCCCCACCGCTGGCACATTCTGCGGAACCAGCTCAGTCAGGCCATGCCTTACCGAACGCCTGTGGCGCCAGCCTGCTCCCGGAGCGACAGCGTCTGGACCAGGCCGCTCCGGCGCGCAAGATGGCGTTGCACCGCGGCACGCGCCCTCCCGCTTGCCGTTTATCCGCGCGCCGACGCCACGCCGGGTTCGCGCAACAAGACCCAGGCGCCGAACCGAACGGCGCAGAACGAAAAAAGGCCCATGTCGCTGACATGGGCCTTCGAAGATGGTCGGGGTAGCCGGATTCGAACCGACGACCACTAGTCCCCCAGACTAGTGCGCTACCAGGCTGCGCTATACCCCGGTAAAAACGTCCGCCGTGGCGGCGGCCCGCCTCGCGGCGAGCTGGCGATTATAGCGGGATTGGCGCGGCCTTTCCTAGCCGGTCGCGCCGTGGCCGCTCAACGGCGCAGCAACTGCAGCACTTCTTCCAGTTCCTGCCGCACCTGCTTGATGATCTGGTTGCTCAGCGCCGACTCCTGCCGCGCGCCCTCGCCGTCCAGGCGCAAGCGCGCGCCGCCGATCGTATAGCCCTGTTCGTACAGCAGGCTGCGGATCTGCCGCACCATCAGCACGTCGTGGCGCTGGTAGTAGCGGCGGTTGCCGCGGCGCTTGACCGGTTCCAGGCTGGGGAATTCGGTCTCCCAGTAGCGCAGCACGTGCGGCTTGACGTCGCACAGCTCGCTGACCTCACCGATGGTGAAGTAGCGCTTGGCCGGAATCGGCGGAAGTTCGCGGTTACTGCCCGGGTCCAGCATAAGCCTCCACTCGCTCCTTGAGCTTCTGTCCCGGGCGGAAGGTCACCACCGTCCGCGCCGAGATCGGGATTTCTTCGCCGGTCTTGGGGTTGCGACCGGGCCGTTGGTTCTTGCGGCGCAGATCGAAGTTGCCGAAGCCGGACAGCTTCACCTGCCGCCCCTGCTCCAGCGCATCGCGCAGCACATCGAAGAAAGCATCGACGAATTCCTTGGCCTCGCGCTTGTTCAGCCCGACTTCGTCGAACAACCGTTCGGCCATTTCCGCTTTGGTCAACGCCATTGCCCTGCTATCCCCTGCGTCTCAGCCGCGAATCCGCGCATCGTGTTCGCGCGCCAGCGCCGCCACTGCATCGGCGACCACTGCATCCACATCGCGATCCGTCAGAGTGCGCGAGTTGTCCTGCAAAATCAAGCCCATAGCGAGACTCTTGAAACCCGCCTCGACCCCCGGCCCGACGTAGCGGTCGAACAGCACCACCTCGCGCAGCAGCGGCCCGACCGCGCCGCGCACGCTGTCCGCCAGCGCCGACCAGGCCACCGCCTCCGGCACCAGGAACGCCAGGTCGCGGCGCACCGACGGGAACCGCGACAGCTCGGCGGCACGCGGCAGCGCGCGCGCGGCCAGCGGCGCCAGGTCCAGCTCGAACCCGAGCACGTCCACGTCGATCTGCATCGCCTGCAGCAGCCGCGGATGCAGCTGGCCGATCCAGCCGATGCGCGCGCCGTCGCGGTACACGTCGGCCGACCGGGTCGGATGCGCGAACGGCAGCGCCGACGGACGGTAGTCCAGGCGCGCGCCGGCGGCGCTGGCCAGCGACTCCAGATCGCCCTTCAGGTCGTGAAAGTCGACCTTGCGCGCCGGCAGGCCCCATTGCAGCGCCTCGGCATCGCCGCACACCGCCGCGGCCACGCGCTGGGTCTCGACCGGCGCGGCATCGGCGCCGGCCGCGGCCGCGAACGCCTTGCCCAGCTCGAACAGGCGCACGCGCCCGGCCTGCCGCGCGGCATTGCGGCCCAGCGCCGCGACCAGCCCCGGCAGCAGCGACGGGCGCATCACCGCCAGCTCGGCGCTGAGCGGATTGGCCAGCGCCACGCGCCCGGCGTCCAGGCCCCACTGGTCCAGCAGGCCGGCATCGACGAAGGCGTAGTTGATGGTCTCCAGCATCTCGCGCGCGACCAGCTGGCGGCGCGCGCTCAGTTCGTCCAGCTGCGTCTCGCTGCCCATGGCGATGCGCGAGGCGCCGCCCGGCAGCGTGGTCGGCAAGCGGTCGTAGCCGTGGATGCGCGCCAGCTCCTCGATCAGGTCCTCTTCCAGGGCGATGTCGAAGCGGCGGCTCGGCGCGGTCACCTGCCAGCCGTCGGCGCTGGCGGCAACGGCCATGCCCAAGGCGCGCAGGATGCGCTCGACCTCGGCGTCGGCGATCTCGATGCCGAGCACGCGCACGATGCGCGCGCGGCGCAGCGCGATCGGCGCGGGCGCCGGCAGGTAGTCGGGCAGTTCGGCCTCGACCACCGGACCGGCGCGGCCGCCGGCCAGTTCCAGCACCAGCCGCGTCGCCAGCTCCAGCGCCTGCCGCGGCAGGGCCGGATCCACGCCGCGCTCGAAACGGTGCCCGGCATCGGTGTGCAGGCCGAGCTTGCGGCCGCGGCCCATGATCGCCGCCGGCGCGAAATGCGCCGCCTCCAGGAACACGTGGCGGGTGGCGTCGGTGACGCGGGTGTCGTGGCCGCCCATCAATCCGGCCAGGGCGACCACGCGGTCGCCGTCGGCGATGGCCAGGAAGCCGTCGTCGAGCGTCGCGTCGCGGCCGTCGAGCAGCTTCAGCGTCTCGCCGGCGCGGGCGCGGCGCACCGCGACCGGGCCGTGCAGCGTGTCCAGGTCGAAGGCATGCATCGGCTGGCCCAGTTCCAGCATCACGTACTGGGTGATGTCCACCAGCAGCGACACCGGGCGCACGCCGCTGCGGCGCAGGCGCTCGGCCATCCACAGCGGCGTCTTCGCCGCCGGGTCGAGATCCTCGACGACGCGGCCGCAGTAACGCGGCGCGTCGCCGCCCGCCTCCAGGCGCACCTCGAGCTTGCGCGCACTGGTCACCGCGACCGGCTCGGCCGCGAACGGCAGCACTTCGCTGGCGCAGGCCGCGGCCACGTCGTAGGCGATGCCGCGCACGCCGAAGCAGTCGGCGCGGTTCGGGGTCAGCTTGATCTCGATGCTGGCGTCGGGCAGGCCCAGGTACTCGGCCAGCGCCTGGCCGATCGGCGCGTCGTCGGGCAGTTCGAACAGGCCGGACGCATCGCTGTCCAGGCCCAGTTCCTTGGCCGAGCACAGCATGCCGTTGGATTCCACGCCGCGCAGCTTGGCCGCCTTGATCGCGATGCCGCCGACCTGGGCGCCGACCAGCGCCAGCGGCGCGACCAGCCCGGCGCGCGCGTTCGGGGCGCCGCAGACGATCTGCAGCATCCCGCCCTGCCCGGCATCGACCTGGCACACCTGCAGCCGGTCGGCCTCCGGATGCCGCACCGCCTCGACGATGCGCGCCACCACCACCTGCTGCAGCGACTCGCCGAGCGGCGTGACCTCCTCGACCTCCAGGCCGATGGCGGTCAGGGTCGCGGCCAGTTCATCGCGCGAGGCCTGGGTGGGGACGTGGCTGCGCAGCCAGTTTTCGCTGAATTTCATTGAGGGGCCGGGATTGGGGATTCGGGATTGGGGATTCGTAACAGCGGCTTCGTGCGGGATCGGGAATCAGGATGGAACCGCTTTCGCGAATCCCCAATCCCGAATCCCCAATCCCGGCCCTCAGGCGAACTGCCTGAGGAACCGCACATCGTTCTCGAAGAACGCGCGCAGGTCGTTGACGCCGTAGCGCAGCATCGCGAAGCGCTCCACGCCCATGCCGAAGGCGAAGCCGGTGTAGCGCTCCGGATCGATGCCGACGCTGCGCAGCACGTTCGGATGGACCATGCCGCAGCCGAGCACTTCCAGCCAGCGGGTGCTGCCGTCGGGCTGCTGCCAGGCGATGTCCACTTCCGCGCCGGGTTCGACGAACGGGAAATAGCTGGGACGGAAGCGCATCTGGAAATCGCGCTCGAAGAACGCGCGCACGAACTCGGACAGGGTGCCCTTGAGATCGGCGAAGGTGGAGTGCTCGTCGACCAGCAGGCCTTCGACCTGGTGGAACATCGGCGAATGGGTCTGGTCGCTGTCGCTGCGGTAGACCTTGCCGGCGGCGATCATGCGCAGCGGTGGCGCATGCTCGGCCATGTAGCGCACCTGCACGCCGGAGGTGTGCGTGCGCAGCAGGCGGCCGTCGCCGAAGTAGAAGGTGTCGTGCATCGCCCGCGCCGGATGGTGCGGCGGGAAGTTCAACGCCTCGAAGTTGTGCCAGTCGTCCTCGATCTCCGGGCCGTCGGACAGTTCGTAGCCCAGCCGCGCGAAGATCTCGGTGATGCGCTCCAGGGTGCGCGTGACCGGGTGCAGCCCGCCGCGCTCGCCGCGCCGGCCCGGCAGGGTCACGTCGATGCGCTCGGCGGCCAGGCGCGCGTCCAGCGCCGCGCCTTCCAGCAGCGCGCGGCGCTCGGCCAGCGCCGCGGAGACCGCATCGCGCGCCTGGTTGATCGCCTCGCCGGCCAGCTTGCGCTGGTCGGGCGGCAACGCGCCCAGCTGCTTGAGCTGTGCGGTGATGCTGCCGCTCTTGCCCAGCAGCGCGACCCGCAGCTGCTCCAGCGCTTCGGGACTGTCCGCCGCGGCGATGTCGGCCAGCGCCTGCCCGCTCAGGGATTGGATCTCACTCATTGCACTCGCGCCTCAATTCAGCCGACCGCCCGATCCGGATACGGTGCTCGGGACACACCCGATCGCGGGTAAAACTCGCGATCGGGATGCACAAAACGCAAAAAGGGGAAGGACTCGCGCCCTTCCCCTGCATGTCTGCTATTTCCCTGCTGCTGTTCAACGGTCCGCACATGGAGGTGCGGGCCGTTGCAGAGGGACCTGCATTATGCCGCCAGCGCGCCCTTTGCCTTCTCCGCCAAGGCGGCAAAGCCCTGCGCGTCGTGCACGGCGATGTCCGCCAGCACCTTGCGGTCCAGGGTGATGCCGGCCTTGAGCAGGCCGTTCATGAAACGGCTGTAGCTCAGGCCGTTGATGCGGGCCGCCGCATTGATGCGGGTGATCCACAGCGAACGGAAATTGCGCTTCTTCTGCTTGCGGCCGATGTAGGCGTACTGCTGCGCCTTGATCACCGCCTGCTTGGCGACGCGGAAGACCTTGCGGCGGGCGTTGTAGTAGCCCTTGGCCAGGTTCAGAACTTTCTTGTGACGACGGCGTGCCTGGACGCCACGTTTTACTCGAGCCATGGTTCAGTCCTCAGAGGTAAGGCAGCATACGGTCAAGACGGCCAGCGTCCTCGGCACGAACGTGGTTCGTCTGCCGCAGGTTGCGCTTCCGCTTGGTCGCTTTCTTGGTGAGGATATGGCTACGGTTGGCGTGGCCGCACTTGTACTTGCCGGAGGCGGTCTTGCGGAAACGCTTGGCCGCCGCCCGGTTGGTCTTGATCTTGGGCATTGCAATGTCCTTGATGGTGTTTTGTCACTGGTCAGGGCGGTGGCTGCGCCACACTTTCCGTCCGTGCCCGTACCGGCTTGTAAGCCCTTGATCCGGAAGGATCAGGGCGGGTCCTGTTGCCGCGTGAACGGCAAACCCGATGCACTGGGCCGCGCATTATGCCAGGGCTTGGAATGCCTTGCAAATCATGCGGTTCGTGCCGGAATTCGGGATCGGAGATTCCAACAGGCGGCGCGATTTGCGTGCGGCCACGCAGCGACGCCACCGGATGGCGGCGGAACACACGTAAAACGCAAAGGGCGCCAGCAGGCGCCCGGCGGCGCTCCCGCGCGAGGCGGGGCGCGAACCTGAACTGCGGTCAGCGCTTCTTCGGCGCGATCATCATCACCATCTGCCGGCCTTCCAGGCGCGGGCGCGATTCGATGACGATGTCCTCGCCGAGGTCGGCCTCGATCCGCGACGCCATTTCGCGCCCGAGTTCCTGGTGGCTCATCTCGCGGCCACGGAAGCGGATGTTGACCTTGACCTTGTCGCCCTCTTCGAGGAAGCGGCGCATGTTGCGCAGCTTGATCTGGTAATCGCCCTCGTCCGTGACCGGACGGAACTTGATTTCCTTGATCTCGACCTGCTTGGTCTTCTTCTTGGCTTCGTTGGCCTTCTTCTGCTGCTCGAACTTGAACTTGCCGAAGTCCATGATCTTGCAGACCGGCGGATCGGCCTGCGGCTGGATCTCGACCAGGTCGAGCCCATCCTCTTCGGCCAGCGCCAGCGCTTCGTCGCGGGTCAACACGCCGACCATCTCGCCGTCCGCGCCGATCACGCGGACCCGCGGGACGCGGATCTCTTGGTTCTTGCGGTTCTGTTTGTTGTCAGGGGTACTGATGTTGCAATCTCCCAGGGGAATCGGACCGATGCGGGCGGAGGCTCCGCCCGCATCGGGGTTGTCTTACGCCAGCTGCTCGGCGAGCAGCCGTTCGGCGAAGGCGGCAACCGACATGGTCCCCAGATCCTCCCCCGATCGCGTGCGCACTGCAATGGCGCCGTTTTCCTTCTCGCGGTCGCCCGCCACCAGCAGGTACGGCACCCGCTGCAGCGTGTGTTCGCGAATCTTATAGCCGATTTTTTCGTTCCGCAAATCGGCCTCGATGCGGAAGCCTTGATTTGCAAGGAGTTTCCGCACGCTGTCTACGTAGTCGGCCTGGGCATCGGTGATGTTCATCACCATCGCCTGCACCGGCGACAGCCAGGCCGGGAAGGCGCCGGCGTGATGCTCGATCAGGATGCCGATGAACCGCTCCATCGAGCCGACGATGGCCCGGTGCAGCATGACCGGGTGCTGCTTGTGGCTGTTCTCGTCCACGTACTCGGCGCCGAGGCGGCCGGGCATCATGAAGTCCACCTGCATCGTGCCCAACTGCCAGGTGCGGCCGATCGCGTCCTTCAGGTGGTACTCGATCTTCGGCCCGTAGAACGCGCCCTCGCCCGGCAGCTCCTGCCACTCCACGCCGCAGGCGCCGAGCGCGGCGCGCAGCGCGGCCTCGGCCTTGTCCCAGGTGGCATCGTCGCCCAGGCGCTTTTCCGGGCGCAGCGCGATCTTGATCTGGATGTCGTCGAAGCCGAAGTCGGCGTACACCTTCAGCGCCTGGCGGTGGAACGCGGTGACCTCGGCCTCGATCTGCTGCTCGGTGCAGAAGATGTGGCCGTCGTCCTGGGTGAAGCCGCGCACGCGCAGGATGCCGTGCAGCGCGCCGGACGGCTCGTTGCGGTGGCAGGCGCCGAACTCGCCGTAGCGGATCGGCAGGTCGCGGTAGCTATGCAGGCCCTGGTTGAACACCTGCACGTGGCCGGGGCAGTTCATCGGCTTGACCGCGTAGGTGCGCTTCTCCGATTCGGTGAAGAACATGTTGTCCTGGTAGTTGTCCCAGTGGCCGGACTTCTGCCACAGCGACACGTCCAGGATCTGCGGGCAGCGCACCTCGCCGTAGCCGCTGTCGCGGTACACCTTGCGCATGTACTGCTCGACCACCTGCCAGATCGACCAGCCCTTGGGATGCCAGAACACTAGGCCCGGGCCTTCCTCCTGCAGGTGGAACAGGCCCTGCTGCTTGCCGATCTTGCGGTGGTCGCGCTTGTCGGCTTCCTCCATGCGCAGGATGTAGGCGTCCAGCTGCTTCTTGTCGGCCCAGGCGGTGCCGTAGATGCGCTGCAGCTGCTCGTTCTTGGCGTCACCGCGCCAGTAGGCGCCGGAGATGCGGGTCAGCTTGAACGCCTTGAGGAAGCGCGTGTTGGGCACGTGCGGGCCGCGGCACATGTCCACGTATTCCTGGTGGTAGTACAGGCCCATCGCGGTGACGTCGTCGGGCATGTCCTCGATCAGGCGCAGCTTGTAGTCCTCGCCGCGCTGGCGGAACAGCTCGATCACCTCGGCGCGCGGGGTGACCTTCTTGACCACGTCGTAGTCCTGCGCGATCAGCTCCTGCATGCGCTTTTCGATCGCCGCCATGTCCTCGGGGGTGAACGGGCGCTCGCTGTAGATGTCGTAGTAGAAGCCTTCGGCGATGACCGGGCCGATCACCATCTTGACCTCGGGATACAGCTGCTTGACCGCGTGCCCGACCAGGTGCGCGCAGGAGTGGCGGATGATCTCCACGCCCTCGGCGTCCTTGGCGGTGATGAGGCGCAGGCTGGCGTCGTGGTCGATGAGGTCGCTGGCATCGACCAGGCGGCCGTCGACCTGGCCGGCGATGGTCGCCTTGGCCAGGCCCGGGCCGATGGACTGGGCCACGTCCATGGGGCTGACGGGGTGTTCGAATTCGCGGCGGCTGCCGTCGGGGAGCGTGATCGTGATCATGGGAGTCGGCAAGAAGGAAAGCGATGCGGGGCGGGCGTCTCCCGCCGCGCGCCGGAGGCCGGCGGCGCAAGGCGCGGGATACAAAGAAGGCGCCACAAGGGCGCCTGCTCGGACAGCCTTGGGCGGGATTTCATGCTGGGGCGATGGTAGTGCTCATGTCGCACGCTCGGCCGGCGTCGCCGCGGGCCACCCGTCATTCCGCATTGAAGAGATAGCAAATGGTAACGCATTTGGGTGGTTTGTGGATTTGGCGGTCGGAAGCGCGGGACTCGGGACCGGGGACCCGCAAGAGCGCAAGGCGTGCAGCTTCGTTGCCGCCGCGCTGCTGGCCTTGACCGTCGATTGCCACGCACATCGTCGGCCCCGGCCAAGCGCCTTTCCGGGTCCCCGGTCCCGAGTTCCGAGTCCCGCACCAACGCTGCACCGCAGCAGGTGCTATCCCGTACGCCGTGGCATGCTTCGCTCTGTTTCCCTGCACTGCGAGCGCCCGTCATCAAAGGCAAGGCCACATCGCTCGATATCGCCTATCTGGCAGGCGTGTCGCAACCCACCGTGTCGCGCGCCCTGCGCGGCAGCCCGGCGGTCAACGAGCAGACCCGGCGCAAGATCCTGGCGATCGCCAACGAGCTGAACTACAAGGTCGACAAGCACGCCTCCAGCCTGCGCCTGCGCAATGCCGGCACGCTGGCGCTGCTGTTCTTCGAGGACCCGACCACCGACGATTCGCTGATCAACCCGTTCTTCCACTCGATGCTGGGTTCGATCACCCGCGCCTGCGCGCGCCACGGCTACGACCTGCTGGTGTCGTTCCAGCAGCTGTCGGACAACTGGCGGGCCGACTACGGCGACAGCCAGAAGGCCGACGGCCTGATCCTGCTCGGCTACGGCGACTACCTGCAGGCGCAGCAGCGGCTGCAGCACCTGGTCGAGCAAGGCACCCACTTCGTGCGCTGGGGCGCGGTGCTGCCCGGGCAGCCGGGGGTGTCGATCGGCAGCGACAACTTCCAGGGCGGCCACGACATCACCGCGCACCTGCTGGAGCAGGGCTGCCGGCGCATCGCCTTCCTCGGCGACGCCTCGAACCACTATCCCGAATTCCTCGAGCGCTACCGCGGCCATGCGCAGGCGCTGCGCGCGGCCGGGTCGGACATCGCTCCCGGGTTGCAGGTGGACGCGATCACCACCGAGCAGTCCGGCTACGAGGCGGCGCTGGCGCTGCTGCGCCGGGGCGAACGTTTCGACGCGGTGTTCGCCGCCAGCGACCTGATCGCGATCGGCGCGCTGAAGGCGCTGCGCGAACACGGTCTGCGCGTGCCCGAAGACGTGGCCCTGGCCGGGTTCGACGACATCCCGGTCGCCGCCTGCGTGGCGCCGGCGCTGTCGACCGTGCAGCAGGACACCAAGCTGGCCGGCGCGGTGCTGGTGGACACCCTGCTGGCGCAGATCGCCGGGCAGCCGGTCGCCAGCCGCACCCTGCCGGTGACCCTGGCCCTGCGCGGCTCCTCGCAGCGCGGCTAACGCCGCAGCCTGCGGGAAGCCGCAGTACGTCGGCGCCGTCGACCGGCAAGGACGCGCCCCTGCCGGCTCGCGCTCTGTGGAGGCCCGGGCGCTCCCCTCCTGCTGCCAGGCGCGACAGCAGCTGCCGGCCGCGTTTCATTGCGAAAGCAGAATCATTATCATCTGCGGGAGTCGCGCCGCGGATTGCCGTGGTCGCCCGCCACCGCCTGGATCTGTCGATGCCCCCTGCCCGCCCCGCCGTCCGCCCGGCCTTCGCCGCCCTGCCCGCCGCCGTGCCGCGTCATGGAGCGGCGCCAACGGCACCGCGGCGCGGTGGCCGATGAGTCCGTCGGTGGGCGGCATCGTCCTGGCTGCGGTGTGCGCGGCATTGTCGGCCCTGGCCCTGTACGCCGGCTCGCCGAACTGCCGCCTGGCGCCGCTGCAGCGCCTGCGCCGGTTCGGCAACGGGCTGGGCCTGGCGCTGGCGATGGCCTCGCTAGCGGCGTGGATCGCGCAACTGGGCGTCGGCGCGGGATTGTGCGCGATGCTCGCCAGCTGGATGCTGGCGCTGATGCTGGTGCCGACCTTGGCCGCCTTGGGCGGCGGCGCGGGCGACGCCGCGCGGGGCCGGCCGCGATGATGTGGAGCCGCGGGCTGGCCGCGCTGATCCCCGGCTTCTTCCTGGCCACCGCGTCGACCGGCCTGGTCTGCTGGCTGCCGCCGGGGCCGTGGCAGCAGGCGCTGGTCCCCGCGCTGATCGCATTCGTGCCGCTGTGGGTGGGCGTGGCGATCGGCGCCTACTGCTTCGCCAGCGGGCGCCGCGCCTGGACATGGCTGAGCGCGCTGGCGCTGGCCGGCTTCGCCCTGCTGTGGGCGCTGAAGGCCCTGGGCTGGGCGCAATGAGGACATCCGCATGAAACTGCACGCCACCACGCTGCGCACCTTCACCGCGCTGCACACCTGGATGGGCCTGGTCGCCGGCTTCGCCCTGTTCGTCGCCTTCTACGCCGGGGCGATCACCGTGTTCCACCACGACCTGCCGCGCTGGCAGTCGCAGCAGGTGGTGCCGGTGCAGACCCTGGACGATGCGCAGCGCCTGCTCGACGCCACGCTGGCGCGGCACCCGCAGGCCAAGCCGATGCTCGGCATGCTGTTCCCCAGCAGCGAATTCCCCAAGGCGCTGATCTACTGGCCCGACGCCGAGGGCGTGTGGCAGATGGCCACGCTGGACGACCTGGACGGCGGCCCGACCCTGCCGCAGGCCGGCCTGGCCACGCTGGTCAACGAACTGCACTACACGCTCGGCTTGCCGGTGGCCGGCGTCTATCTGATGGGCATCGTCAGCCTGCTGTACGCGGTGGCGATCGTGTCCGGGGTGATCATCCACCTGCCCAAGCTGCTCAAGGACCTGTTCGCGCTGCGGCCCGGCCGCAATCTCAAGCAGTTCTGGCTGGACGCGCACAACGTGGTCGGCGTGCTGAGCCTGCCGCTGCACCTGATGTTCGCGGTGACCGGCGCGGTGCTGTGCCTGTCGCTGGTGCTGATGGCGGCGCTCAACCCGCTGGTCTTCGACGGCAAGCTGCCCGAGGCGGTGCCGGTGGCGATGGAC
The DNA here is from genome assembly GCF_025665335.1 of Xanthomonas sp. AM6. Taxonomy (NCBI): domain Bacteria; kingdom Pseudomonadati; phylum Pseudomonadota; class Gammaproteobacteria; order Lysobacterales; family Lysobacteraceae; genus Xanthomonas; species Xanthomonas sp. AM6. The sequence continues at coordinate 1,980,257 of NZ_CP106869.1, read as the reverse complement.
ACCGCGCCGGTGCGCAGCGCCAGCGGCGCGCCGGCGCCGGTGGGCACGCTGGCCGACTGGAGCGCGCGCGCCGTGGCCGAGGCAAGGCGGCAGGGCCTGCACGAATTCGAGCCGGTGTACATGAAGCTGCAGCATGCCGGCGACCGCAACGCCACGGTGGAGATCAGCGGCGATTCGCCTGGCGCGCTGGGGCCGACCGGCACGGTGGCGCTGGAGGCGGCCAGCGGCAAGGTGCTCGCCACGCAGCTGCCCGGCCGCCGCGACGCCAACCACGCCACGCTGACCTCGGCCTATGCGCTGCACTTCGGCGAGTACGGCAACGCGCTGGTGCCGTGGCTGTACTTCCTGCTCGGCATCGGCGGCGCGTTCCTGTTCTACTCGGGCAACCTGCTGTGGATCGAATCGCGGCGCAAGCGCCGCCAGGCGCAGCAGGGCCGCGCGCAGATCAACATGGCGCGGGCCACGGTCGGCGTGTGCATCGGCCTGTGCGTGGCGATCTCGGCGGCATTCATCGCGGTGCAGGTGCTGGAACGCGCCGCGCCGGACGCGGTGGACGCCGGCATGCGCTGGACCTGCTTCGGCAGCTGGGCGCTGTGCGCGCTGTGGGCGGCGCTGCGCGCGCCGGCGCAGGCCGCGCGCGAACTGCTGTGGGCGGCGGCGGCGGTGACCGCGGCGATCCCGCTGGCGCACGGCCTGGCCAGCGGCTGGTGGATGTGGACCAGCGCCGCGGCCGGGCAATGGCCGTTGTTCTGGGTCGACGGCATGGCCCTGGCGATGGCGGCAGGCTTCGCCGCGCTGGCGCGCGCGACCGCGCGCCGCGCACGGCATGGCGAACCCAACAGCGTGTGGGCCGATCCGCATCCGGCGGCGGCGTGAACCGCCGGCTTCGTGTGTGGAAGCGGCGCCGCGCGGCTGCGCCATCAGCCGCAGCGAACCAAGCCTTCTGGGTGCTCAGCTGCGGAAGCAGTCGGGACTGTAAGCGCGCACCTAGCCGGCGCGCGCAGCCGACTTTTGTAGGAGCGACTTCGGTCGCGACGAGCGAAGCCGAAGGCCGCACGGTTCGGCGAAGGCCGAAACCTTCCTGCAGTGCAACGCCCCCTGTAGGAGCGGCTTTAGCCGCGACGCTTTACCGACAGAGCGTCGCGGCTAAAGCCGCTCCTACAGGAACGGGGTCGACGAAACGCTATTGCGCCGGCGCCACGCCGTCCTTGGCCGACATCAGCCAGGCGAGCCGCGCGCGCAGGTCCGGGCGCACGATCGGGGCATCGGACAGGAACACGCGCACGCCGTGCGCCGGCACCTCGGCACGCAAGCTGCCCGCGACCTCGATCGCGCTGCCGTCGAAGCCGTCGCGCCAGGTGCCGGACTGCAGGTAGCGATTCACTTCCAGCGTCTTCGGCGCGTCGCTCTTGTTCAGCAGCACCAGCGCGGTCTGGGTGCTGCCGGCATGCTGGTACACGCGATAGAACACCGCTTCGTCGCCGGACAGGCGCAGGTTGAGCTGCAGCCCGCGCTGCAATGCCGGACTGCGCTGGCGCAGCTGCGCGATGCGCTGCAGCGGCGCGAAGATCGGGCTCTGCGGCGCAGCATCCACCCGCTCCTGGCCGAAGTAGTTGCGGTTGCCGGCGTGCTCGGCGCGGCCGCGCATGAAGCCGGTTTCCGAGCCGTAATAGAGCACCGGGATGCCACGCGCGGTGAACAGCCAGTTGTGCGCGTCGATGAAACCGGTGTCGCTGGCGTCGAGCCGCGCCATGTCGTGGTTGTCGTAGAAGGTCATCAGTTCGTACGGATTGGCGTACGGGCCGCGCTCCAGGTACAGCGGCGCCTGCAGCTGCTCGAAGCCGCCGCGCGCATGCCCGAATACCGACGCCAGCGCCTGCTTCAGCGGGAAGTCCAGCACGCTGACCCCGGCATTGCGCGCCCAGGTGTGCCCGGCGATCTTGCGCGCGTCGTAGTCGAAGGCTTCGCCGAACATAAACATACCCGGCCGCTGCGCGCGGATGCGGCGCACGAACTCGTGCCAGAAACTGTCCGGCATCCAGCCGATGGTGTCGATGCGGAACGCGTCGGCACCCTGCCCCAGCCATTGCGAATAGGCGCCGACCAGGTACTCCATCACCGCCGGGTTGCGCTCGTTGAAGTCCGACAGCTCGGCCAGGCCACCGCCGGTGTTGTAGAACGCATGCAACGGGTTGTGCGCCGGATCGAGCCTGGCCGGGGGCAGGTTCTGGTGGTCGGCGACGAGCGTGCCATCGCGGTCGAACACCTGGCCGAACATCGGCTGCCGCTTGGGCATCGTGTAGGCCGGCGAGCCGTGGTTGCCGACGATGTCCAGCACCACCTTCAGCCGCTGCGCGTGCATCGCCTTGGTGAAGCCGGCGAAATCCAGGCCCGGGCTGGGCAGGTGCTCGTCCAGCTTGTAGAAGTTGACGCCCCAGTAGCCGTGGTAGCCGGTCTTGCCGCGGTCGCTCAGGTTGCTACCCCAGCTGATCGGCTTGCCGCCGGTGAACGCCTCGTCCGGATTGTCGACGATCGGGGTGATCCACACCGCGCCGAAACCCAGGCCGCGGATGTAGCCGGCGTTGTCGACCACGCCCTTGAAGTCGCCGCCCAGGTAGCCGATGTTGTCGCTCTCGCCCGCCGGCGCCGGCAGCGGAATGTCGAAGGTGCGGTGCGCGCCGCCCTGGTCGCGCTGGTCGTTGCCGGGATCGCCGTTGACGAAGCGGTCGGTGACCACGAAATACACCGCGTCGCTGGCGAACGGCTCCAGCGTGCCGTAGTACTCCGCCTGCTGCGCGCGCGCCGGTTGCGCGCAGGCGCCCAGCAGCGCCAGCGCCAGCAGCGACATCCGATACGTCATTGCCTTGCTCCCTGTTCGGCGGGAACCCGCAGCACGCACAGCGCCGCCACCAGCAGGCTGGCGCCGCCGATGCCCAGCGCGTACAGCGGCCGGCCGCCGAGCCAGTGCGTGAGCACGAAACCCAGCACGCTGACCGCGACCAGCTGCGGGATCACGATGAAGAAATTGAAGATGCCCATGTACACGCCCATCTTCGCCGCCGGCACGCTGTCGGACAGCAAGGCGTACGGCAGCGACAGGATCGAGGCCCAGGCGAAGCCGACGCCGAGCATCGACAGCAGCAGCCAGTGCGGGTCGCGGATCCACAGGAACGACAGCAGGCCGGCCGCGCCCAGGCACAGGTTGAGCAGGTGGCTGACGCGCAGGCCGAACGCGCGCACCAGCAGCGGAATGGCGATCGCCGCCAGCGCCGCGAAGCCGTTGTACGCGCCGAACAACACGCCCACCCAGTTGGCGCCGTCGTTGTACGCCGCCGAAGCGGTGTCGGTGGCGCCGTAATGCGTCTGCGTCACCGCCGCGGTGGTGTAGATCCACATCGCGAACAGCGCGAACCAGGAGAAGAACTGCACCCAGGCCAGGCGCCGCATCGCCTGCGGCATCGCCTGCACGTCGCGCATGATCGCCGCCAGCATGTGCCCGGGCCGCAGCCGCGGCGCCAGCCATCGCAACAGCCCATAGCCGGCGAACAGGCCGGCCAGCACGTACAGCATGCGGTCGCCGCCGCTCCAGGCGATCGCCGCCGCGCCGGCAAGGCCGATCGCCAGCCACAGCACCGCGGCGCCGTCCGACCGGCGCAGGACCGTCCCTGCGGAATCCACCGCCGCCGGCGCGTCGTCGAAAGCCTGCAGCGCCTCGGGCGGATACTCGCGGGTGCGCAGCACGGTCCAGCCGATCGACAGGAACAGCACCGCGCCGCCCAGGTAGAACGCGTAGCGCACCGTGGCCGGCACCTGGCCCGGCGCGGCGGTGTTGCTCACCCCCCACTGCGCCAGCAGCCACGGCAGCATGCTCGCCACGACCGCGCCCACGCCGATGAAGAAACTCTGCATCGCATAGCCGCTGGCGCGCTGGCGCTGCGGCAACTGGTCGCCGACGAAGGCGCGGAACGGCTCCATCGAGATGTTGATCGAGGCATCCAGGATCCACAGCGTGCCGGCGGCCACCCACAGCGCCGGCGAGTTCGGCATCGCCAGCAACGCCAGCGTGGTGAACAGCGCGCCGACCATGAAATACGGGCGACGCCGGCCGAAGCGGTTCCAGGTGCGGTCGGACAGATGGCCGACGATCGGCTGCACGATCAGCCCGGTCAGCGGCGCGGCGATCCACAGGCCCGGCACCTGCTCCATGTCCGCGCCCAGGGTCTGGAAGATGCGGCTGGCATTGGCGTTCTGCAGCGCGAAGCCGAACTGGATGCCGAGGAAACCGAAGCACATGTTCCAGATCTGCCAGAACGACAGCGCCGGCTTGGCGCGCGATACGGCGCTCATCGGCGCTCCCGGATCGCGCCGGCCGGCACGATCAGCAGCGCGGCGACGTCGGCCGCATTGACCACGCCATCGGCGCCACCCTGGCCGCCGGTGTAGCGCGCGAAGTGCTGCAGCGCGCTCATGTTGGCCGCGGGCGCCAGGCGGATGCGGCAGTCCTGCCCGGCCTTCAGCGCGAACACGGCCGCGGTGGATTCCTGCTCGCCGACACTGTGCGGCATCACCACCGGCATCCACTGCGGCGCGGCATCGCCGCACTGCAGTTGCAACCGCTTCACCGCGGCGGTGACGCCGGTGTTGATCGGACCGTGTGCGTTGACGTAGCGCAGGCTCAGCCGGTACTCGCCATCGTGCGGCGCGGCCCAGCGCCAGTCGTCGCGTCCGGCCAGGCGCACCACGTCGCCGACGCAGACGCTGGGGCTGTGCAGCGACTCCCAACGCGCGCCGCGCCGGGTCAGGCTCAGGCACTGCACCTGCTCGCGATGCGGCAGGCGCGCGCCGTCGGCCGCGCCCGGTAGGAGCCGCCCATCGACGTACAGCACCGTGTCGGCGGGCGCCGATACCCGCCAGCCCTGCGCATCGCCGCTGACGCGCGGCGCCGGCGGCGCGAGCGGGGCGAAGGCATCCGCCGCCACGAGCAACGGCACCTGGTCGCTCGCGGTGTCGCGCGCGACCAGGTGCACCGTGGTCACGCCGCCCTCGGTGCGCGTGTCGCCGGCCACCAGCAGGTCGCCGCGCAGCTGCGCCGGCCGCCGCAGCACGATGCGCCGCCCGTGCAGCTGCAGCGCGATCTCGGCGCGGTCGCCGAACAGCATCGGCACCAGGCTCACCGGCAGCTTGGGCACGACCTTGCCGTCGTCCTCCACGCCGAACACGCCTTCGATCACCATCGCCAGGTAGCCGGCCACCGACCACAGCTGCCGCGGCGAATTGACCACCGGCCCGCTGAGCGGACCGTCGTCCACATGCGCGGCCTGGCTCAGGAATTCGTAGTTCTCCATGTTCGAGCCGGCCAAGGCGGCGCCGCGCAGCAGCGACTGCACCTCGAAGGCGATGCGCGCGCTGTCGTCGGTGTGCCGCGCCGCGCGCAGCGCATAGGCGCTGACGAACGGCCAGATCGCGCGATTGTGGTAGATCGGCACGTCCTGCTGCTGCGGCCACACCACCGGGCTGCCGGCCTCGACCGCCGGATAGCGCGCCAGCGCCTGGCGCGCGCGTTCGCGCGGCAGCACGTCGGCCAGCACCGCCAGCGACAGGCCGAGCAGGTCGTAGCTCTCGTAGGCGACCGGATGCGCGGCGTTGCCGAGGTAGCTGACGTAGGTACCACGGTCCTCGCGCCAGAAGCGCTGCGCGATCGCCTGCTTCAGCGCGTCCGCCCACGCGGCGTAGCGCGCCGCGGCCGCGCTGTCGCCCTGCCCGCGCGCCAGCCGTTCGCCCAGGCGCAGCGCCTGGTAGTGCAGCACGTTGGTGGACAGGGCGAACGATTCGGCGATGAAGCGCACGTCGTTGCGGGTCCAGGCCGGATAGGTCTGCTCGCGCCAGTCCAGGAACGAGGTCTCGCCGCGGTACAGGCCGATGCGCGGGTCGAAGGCGAATTCGCGGTCCTGCGCCAGGGTCGCGTCGAGCGCGGCGCGGGTGTCGGCGGCGAACGTGGCGTCGTCGAGCAGATGCCGCGCCGCCAGGAACCAGACCACGCGGTCGCTGCTCACCGGCCAGCTGCCGCCGGAGCCGGTGTCCTGGGCCACGAACAGGCCAGGGCGCGCGTCCGGACCGCGCATCGCCGACAGCTTGAAGCGCAGCGAGCGCCGCGTGCGCTGCGGATCCAGCCGCGCCAGCGCCAGATCGGCGGCATAGCTAACGTCGCGGGTCCACACGTAGGGCCAGCGTTCGCCGGTCTGGTAGCAATCGCACGGCAGCGGCTTGCCGTGGTCGAACGCGGGATCGCGGATCGCGTCCACCTGGTCGTCGCGCAGTTCCTGCTGCGCCAGCGCGAACAGCGCATCGAACAGCGGGCTGGCGGTGTCGCTGCGCAGCGGCTGTGGCGCCAGCGTGCGCGTGCCCTGCGCCGAGGTCAGCACGAAACCGCCGTCGGCCGCGGCCTCGGCTCGCGCGGTCTGGCCGCGCCATTGCAACGACGTCTGCCACGCAGACGCGGACGCCGCGGCACCCAAGGTGGCGGCCAAGCAGATCATCTTCAGCATCGAAGCGGCGGACCGGCTCGCGCCCGTCGGCCTCCCTCCCTCTTTGCCTGCATTGTGGGTTCGCAGCGCCGGCATGCCGGCGTCGCGGTCGCGGCCCCTTCTTCGAGAAGCGCTGCGGACATGGTAGACGCGCCGCAGCGCGACGCGCGCATCTGCATACGTATTCATCGCCCGCGCCGCGGCGCCGCGGCGGCGCGTCGCTATAGTCGCCGCACGTGCCACGGCCGCCTTGGGAGGGGATATGCCGCAGCGTCATGCCATGCCAGACCGGCGCCGCGCCTGGCGCCTGCCGCTGCTGCTCGCGGCCGCGTTGTCGTGCGTTGCACCGCTGCTGCGCGCCGACCCCAGGACGGTGGCCAGCATGGATTCGCCGGGCAAGGTGCTGCAGGTCGCGCTGCAACTGGACGGCGGCAAGCCGAGCTACCGGGTGCAGCGCCTGGGCGACAGCGTGATCGGCGAATCCAGGCTGGGCTTCCAGTTGCGCGACGGGCGCCTGGACCGCGACCTGGCGGTGCTGGCGCAGGCCACGCGCAGCGTCGACGAGACCTGGGAGCAGCCGTGGGGCGAACGCCGCTACGTGCGCAACCGCTACAACGAACTGCGCGTGGAGCTGGGCGAGCGCAGCGGCCAGCGGCGCCGTTTCGCGGTCGTGTTCCGGGTCTACGACGACGGCCTGGGTTTTCGCTACAGCTTCCCGCAGCAAGCGGGCCTGCGCGAGGCGATCATCGACGAGGAACTGACCGAGTTCGACATCGCGCCGGACGCCACCGCGTGGTGGATCCCGGCCGGCGAACCGATCCACTACGAGTACCTGTACCGGCAGACGCCGTTGAACCAGGTCGCGCTGGCGCATACCCCGATCACCCTGCGCAGCCGCGACGGGCTGCACATCGCCCTGCACGAGGCCGCCCTGGTCGACTACGCCGGCATGTGGCTGCGCCGCGGCGACGGCCAGCGCCTGCATGCGCAGCTGTCGCCGTCGGCGCAGGGCTGGAAGGTCAAGCGCAGCCTGCCGTTCGACACGCCGTGGCGCACCGTGCAGATCGCCGACCGCGCCGGCGGCCTGGTCGATTCCGACCTGATCCTCAACCTCAACGAGCCCAACGCGCTCGGCGACGTGAGCTGGGTGCACCCGGCCAAGTACGTGGGCGTGTGGTGGTCGATGCACCTGAACCAGCAGACCTGGGCGACGGGGCCCAAGCACGGCGCGACCACCGCCAACACCCGCCGCTACATCGACTTCGCCGCCGCGCACGGATTCCGCGGCGTGCTGGTGGAGGGCTGGAATCCCGGCTGGAACGGCGAGTGGTTCGGCAACGGCGGCGGCTTCGACTTCACCCGGCCCACGCCCGACTTCGACATCGAAGCGCTCAGCGCCTACGCCGCCGAGCGCGGCGTGCGCCTGATCGGCCATCACGAGACCGGCTGCGCGGTGCAGCACTACGAAGACCAGCTCGACGCCGCCCTGGACCTGTACGCGCGCCTGGGCGTGGACACGTTCAAGACCGGCTACGTCTGCGACGACGGCCAGGTGGACCGGCGCAATCCGGCAGGCGGGCCGCTGTGGCGCGAATGGCACGACGGCGAGTTCATGGCGCAGCATCATCTGAAGGTGGTGCGCGAAGCGGCGGCGCGGCACCTGTCGGTCAACGCGCACGAGCCGATCAAGGACACCGGCCTGCGCCGCACCTATCCCAACTGGCTCGCGCGCGAAGGCGCGCGCGGCATGGAGTACAACGCCTGGGGCCAACCGCCGAACCCGCCCGAGCACGAGGTCGACCTGGTCTTCACCCGCATGCTGGCCGGGCCGATGGACTACACCCCCGGCATCCTCAGCCTGAAGGGCCGCGACGGCCAGCCGATCCCGAGCACGCTGGCGCGGCAACTGGCGCTTTACGTGGCGATCTACAGCCCGATCCAGATGGCCGCCGACCTGCCCGAGCACTACCTGCAGCACCGCGAGGCGTTCCGCTTCATCGAGGACGTGGCGGTGGACTGGGACGACAGCCGCGTCCTCGACGGCGAAGTCGGCGACTACGTGACCATCGCGCGCAAGGACCGCCACAGCCGCGACTGGTACCTGGGCAGCATCACCGACGAACACGGCCGCCTGCTGCCGGTATCGCTGTCGTTCCTGGAACCGGGCGTGCGCTACCGCGCCGAGATCTACCGTGATGGCGACGCCGCCGACTACCGGCACAACCCGTTCGATTTCGTGCGCGAGCAGCGCGAGGTCACCAGTGCCGACCGGCTGCAACTGAAGCTGGCGCCTGGCGGCGGCCAGGCGATCCGGTTCACGCCGGTGGACGCTGCAGCAGGTGCCGGCGGCGATACGATGCGGCGCCGCTGAGGCATGCCCGATTTCAAATGGATCGGCTACGGGTAGCGGCGCGGTTGCCGCCCAAACGGGTGCGCGCGATCGCCGCCGCCTGATGCGGCGATAGGAGCGACTCCAGTCGCGACAGACCTCATCCGCAATGCCTCTGCGCCAGCCTTCACGCGCGCTGCCCATTCGCAGGTTTCAAACCTCGCCACCTCTCACATCGCGTTCACTTATCACCGGCGGCGAAGTCCGCCACATGCCGCTCCGATATCGGCACGCAGCGCTCGGCCCTCGCACACGACATCGCAATCGTGGAATCGATTCCATCGCGATGAAACCCAGTGAATACGTATGCAGGCGACGTTCGTGATGGATTGCCATGTCTACCATACGTCGCAGTCGCGTCACCGAACCATCGGCAGCGCGATACCTACATCCGGCCGCGGTGCCGGACCAGAAAATTCGTACGACAACATTGCCTGGGAGGGGAAAATGTTGAACCACAAGCGCAATGCGCTGACGCTGGCGCTGGCCGTCGCCATGACGCCGATGCTGGCCGCCGCACAGTCCGAGACGCAGAGCGGCGCACCGGCGCAGGACCCGGTCACCGAACTGGACAAGGTCCAGGTGACCGGCATCCGCCGCGGCATCGAGAGCGCGATCGCGGTCAAGCAGGACGCCACGTCCATCGTCGAGGCGATCTCGGCCGAGGACATCGGCAAGCTGCCGGACGTGAGCATCGCCGAATCGCTGGGCCGCCTGCCCGGCCTGGCCGCGCAGCGCGTGGCCGGCCGCGCCCAGGTGATCAGCGTGCGCGGCCTGTCGCCCGACTTCGCCACCACCCTGCTCAACGGCCGCGAGGTGGTCAGCACCGGCGACAACCGCAGCGTCGAATTCGACCAGTACCCCTCGGAACTGGTCAACGGCGTGACCGTGTACAAGACCCCCGACGCGGCGCTGGTCGGCCAGGGCCTGTCCGGCACCATCGACATGCAGACCGTGCGCCCGCTGAGCTTCCCGGACCGGGTGATCGCCGTCAGCGGCCGCCTGCAGAAGACCTCGCTGGGCAAGGCCGCCGACGTCGACGCATACGGCAATCGCTTCAGCGCCAGCTACATCGACCAGTTCCTCGACAAGACGCTGGGCATCTCGATCGGCTACGCGCACAGCGACAACCCGATCCAGGAGAACCAGGTCGGCCTGTACGAACCCTGGACCACCGAGCACACCGACGCCGGCAACCGTCCCGGCCTGGCCCCGGGCACCTACTTCTCCGACGGCATCAAGGCCCTGCGCCGCACCGGCAACAACAAGCGCGACGGCGTGATGGCCACCGTGCAGTTCCGCCCGTCCAACGCCTGGACCAGCACCTTCGATGCGTTCCATACCGAAGCCGAGCAGATCGACACCGCCAACCAGTTCGAGGTCAACCTCAGCAACTACAACGGCGGCTACACTCCCGGCCTGCTGATCGGCAATCCGCAGCTCAATGCCGACAACACCTTCACCGGCGGCACCGCCAGCGGCGTGTATCCGCTGGTGCGCGGCATGTACAACAAGCGCAAGGACAAGATCGACGCGTTCGGCTGGAACAACGAGATCAACGTCGGCGACGTCAGGCTCGTCGCCGACCTGAACTACTCCAAGGCCACACGCGACGAGTTGAACCTGGAAAACAACCTGCAGCTGACCCCGATGCCGCAGCTGGATACCGTGGGCATCGCGGTCAACCCGAACGGCTTCTCGCAGATCTGCCCCGGCCTGGATTATTCCAACCCCGACGCGCTGTTCCTGACCAACACCATCTACGGCTCCGGCTACGGCAAGGTGCCGCAGGTCGAGGACCGGCTGAAGGGCGGCCGCCTGTCGGCAACGCTGCCGGCGCCGCAGGCGCTGTCGTGGTTCTCCGATATCGACGTGGGCGTGAACTACGCCGACCGGCGCAAGCAGAAGACCCAGGCCGAGGGCAACATCCTGCTCGGCGCGCAGGGCGATGCCAGCATCGCCAGCGACCTGCAGTACGACCCGGTCAACCTGGGCTTCGCCGGCATCGGCTACATCCCGGCCTGGAACGTCCCGGCCGCCGTCGGCCGCTACATGACGTTCGATCCGGTCACCGACCTCGACTACCTGATCCCGAAGTCGTGGACCGTGCAGGAGAAGATCACCACCGCCTGGCTGCGCGCGAACATCAACACCGACATCGGCGAGGTCGTCGTGCGCGGCAACATCGGCGTGCAGATGCAGCACACCGACCAGAGCTCGCAGTCCAACTACTTCGACCGCTCGCGCCCGGCTGGCCAGAACGTCCTGCCGATCGATGCCGGCAAGACCTACAACGACTGGCTGCCGAGCTTGAACCTGGCCTTCATGTTCCCGCACCAGCAGACCCTACGCTTCACCGCCGCCAAGCAGGTCGCGCGCCCGCGCGTGGACCAGATGCGCGCCGGCCTGGAGTTCGGCGTCGACACCTCCACCGGCAGGCCCGGCGGCAGCGGCGGCAACCCGTTGCTGGATCCGTGGCGCGCCACCGCGTTCGACCTGTCGTACGAGAAGTACTTCGACGAAAAGGCCTACGTGGCCGCGGCGATCTTCTACAAGGACCTGAAGAGCTACGTCTACACGCAGTCGCGCGACGACTACGACTTCTCCGACCTCGTAGCCAGCTATGTGGTGCCGCCGGGCATGACCGCCCCGGTGCAGACCATCGGCACCTTCTCCTCGCCGCAGAACGGCAAGGGCGGCACCCTGCGCGGCCTGGAACTCACCGCCTCGCTGCCGCTGGACATGCTGACCGACAGCCTGCGCGGCTTCGGCGTGCAGGCCAGCGCCACGTTCAACGACAGCGACATCGAGATCCTCGATCCGGAAAGCGCGTCCAGCGTGGGTTCGGATCCGATCAGCCTGCCGGGCCTGTCCAAGCGCGTGTACAACTTCACCGCCTACTACGAGCGCGCCGGCTTCGAAGCGCGTGTCAGCCAGCGCCGGCGTTCGGACTTCATCGGCGAGATCGGCAACTTCAACGGCAACCGCACCCTGCGTTACGTGGTCGGCGAGAACGTGACCGACGCGCAGCTCAGCTACACCTTCGGCGACCACAGCACCTTGAGCGGGCTGACCCTGCTGCTGCAGGCGAGCAACCTGACCAACGAGCCGTACCGCACCTACGCCGGGAGCAAGGACCGCCCGCTGGAATACACCGAGTGGGGCCGCACCTACGTGCTCGGGGTGAACTACAAGTTCTAGGCCACCCCTCCGTGCCTGCAACGAGCCCGCCGGCGGCATGCCGGCGGGCTTTTTTTATTGCCGATTGGCGCGCCGTGGCTGGCGGTGCTGAACGCATGGCGATGCGTGCACGTTTCGACCTGGGCACACTCTCTGGACGCAGCAAGACGGCGCGATATGGCCATGTTGAAGAGACCGCCCCGGCGCGCACAGCTGCCGTCGCGATCAGACCCAGCCGCCACGCACTGGAAGACCGGGCCGATACGTCGCTCGCGAGGCCGCCGCGACACTGGCGGGCGAAGCGCAGCTCTGCTGGTGCGGGAACACGAAGGCCAGGTTCAAGCTCGGCACCCAGTCGTCGTAGGGCCTCGCCGGGATCGCAAGGCTCGCATGCTGCTCGCCAGCGGCATCGCGCCGCTGGAGGCGCCACTCAACGCCGAAAGCGCGCTGTCGCTGCGCGGCGAACAGATGGTGCTGGCGCGCCCGTCGCAACTGGCCGCCGGCGGCATCGACACCTATGTGTTGGCCGCCAGCTTGCCTGCGGCGTTGCTCGCCGCTCGCGGCCCGGCTCGCTGCCAATGCATGGCAGCGTTCATGGAGGCAACACGGCGCTCACGCGGAAGATTCTCCGTCGCGCCAGATAGAGGACAGCACTTTCAGGAACGGTTGGCGAACGGGAACGCCGTGAACGCCCGACCGGCAGGGCGTTCACATCTTCGATGCCAACGGCGGTTTCGACGTTCGGTCGCGTGACCGGAGCACGTGGATCCAGCACACACGGGCAGTTCATCGCCGCCCTGCCAGCGGCCGCGCAACTGCTGCAATGCGTCGGGCGGTGCCATCTCGTTGCAGGCCTGTCATGCCCCGGATCAACGAACGGCGCCCGACTCGCGACGAAACCGCAGTGGAGCCGCGGACTCCGGACGCCTAGGTGCCTTCCATGCACATCATCGCGTAACCGGGCAGGCGCAGGCCGCCATCGCTCTCGCCGGCATCGACGCCCGGCACCGTCAGGGCTTGCCATCGCCCCGCGGGCAGCGCCACCTCGGCCGCTTCCGCGGAAAGATTGAACGCCAACAACAACGTCTGCTGCGCATGCCGGCGCATGAACATCAGCACCGGCTCGGCGGTCTCGACGAACACGATGTCGCCTTCGCGCAAGGCCACATGCTGCTTGCGCCAGGCCTGGAACTGCTGGAACGCGATCAGCACCGACTGCGGATCGGCCAGCTGCGCCGCCACCGACTGCGCACGGTGCGCCAGCGCCACAGGCAGCCAAGGCTTGCCTTCACTGAACCCCGCGTGCGCGCTGCCGTCCCACGGCATCGGCGTGCGGCATCCGTCGCGACCCTTGAAGCTGGGCCAGAACGCGATGCCGTATGGATCCTGCAATGCCTCGAACGGCACCTCGGCCTCGCCCAAGCCCAGCTCTTCGCCCTGGTAGACGCACACCGAACCGCGCAGCGAGCACAGCATCGCGACCAGCAGGCGCGCGAACGCCGGCGTTTCCGCGCCCCTTCCCCACCGCGACACCGCGCGCTGCACGTCGTGGTTGGAGATCGCCCAGCACGGCCAGCCTTCGGTCATCGCCACCTCGAGCCGCGACACCGTCTCGCGGATGTACCCCGCGCTGAAATCGTCGGTCAGCAACTCGAAGCTGTAGCCCATGTGCAGATGCCCGGCCCGCGTGTACTCGGCGGTGGTGGCGAGCGAATCCTCCGACGAGATCTCACCCAGGCTCACCGTCCCCGGATAGCGATCGAGCAGGCCGCGCAGCTTCTGCAGGAACGGCAGGTTCTCCGCCTGCGTGTTGTTGTAGTAGTGGTACTGGAACGCATACGGATTGTCAGGACTGAAGCCCCGCCCCACCCGCTTTTCCAGCGGCTTGGGCGGATTGTCCCGCAGCATCGGATCGTGGAAGCAGAAATTGATCGCATCCAGCCGGAAACCGTCCACCCCGCGCGCAAGCCAGAACTCCACATTGTCCAGCGTGGCCTGCTGCACCTCGGGATTGTGGAAGTTCAGGTCCGGCTGCGACGCCAGGAAATTGTGCAGGTAGTACTGGCCGCGGCGCGGCTCCCATTGCCAGGCGACGCCGCCGAAGATCGACATCCAGTTGTTCGGCGGCGTACCGTCCTCGCGCGCGTCCGCCCACACGTACCAATCGGCCTTGGGATTGTCCCGGCTCTGGCGGCTTTCCTTGAACCACGCATGCTCCACCGACGTATGGCTGAGCACCTGATCGATCATCACCTTCAGGCCAAGCGCATGCGCCCTGGCCAGCAACCGATCGAAATCGTCCATCGTGCCGAACAGGGGATCGACCTCGCGATAGTCGGCGATGTCGTAGCCAAAATCGGCCATCGGTGACTTGAAGAACGGCGAAATCCAGATCGCATCCACCCCGAGCGCAGCGATGTAGTCCAGCTTCCGCACGATGCCCGGCAGATCGCCGATCCCATCGCCGTTCGCATCGAGAAAGCTACGCGGATAAATCTGATAGATGACGGCACCGCGCCACCATGGAGCCTGAGTCATGCAACGCCCCCCTTCGGGCAGAAAACGCGTGCGCAGTGGGCACGCGGAAAGCTGCGTTAGGGTAGCGTCCAAGCATGAATTGCAGTCGGCCCTGCATACGTATTCACATCATGGCGGGCATCTGCCAGCCGGCAACCGCCGCAACGTACATAAGTCACACTGCCAGAGGACAGACTGAGCGCGCAGGTCATCAGATTGCCGTAAGTAGAGACCGCCGACTGCTACCGCGTAACTGTTGGCGCGCGAAAGGCAAGACGAAACTGAGCAAAAATCCCACGAGGCAACGACCATCGGTCTTCAATGCCTAGCCAATGCACCCGGCGTTCAGAACTTCCTGAAAACAGGATCTGAACTCGGGTGCCCCAGGTCTTGATTCACTACGCCGATAGGCCTCGGTTGAGTGGCGATCTCGCCGACGCCGGAGAGCCCGCACGTCGCCGACACAGGCGTTGTGCCAACGGGGCAAGCCGTCTGCGCCACGCAAACGACAGGAAGCATAAAGGTAGCAACAATCCAAGGCAGTAGATCAGCCTGTGCTTCGAGGCACTCATCTTCAACCCTAAGTTTGCATACCCTAGGATTAATCCGGCACATCGGCAGCATGCAGTACGCGATCAATACTTCCTGAATACAGGTTTAGAACACTCTGAAAATAAAATTTTACAATTCTTCGAACCTTGATTCGAACAATTTGACAACGCCATTGATTCAGCCAGCTTCACGGTCGCCGCGCTAGAAACAGCCCCACCTTTTCCTGTTGTCGCTGTCGCACCCGCAACACACTGGTTCCTGTAAGACAAGTCAATTTTGCAATGACCAGTGTTCCAATCTTCGCATTTCTCTATCGCCACGGCCTCGGCATCTTGCTTTGTGGCGCGCCCGGAACTGAGTCCTATATCGCCACTTTTGTTACTCGCCACAGCCCCCCAAGTTTTGAGCCACTCCCCCGAAGGAGTAGGCGGGGGTTGTTGCATTTCGACACCCGGAGAAGGGCCACACGTAGCAGAGCCTGGAGCGACCCCAACTGGGCATGCAGTTTGAGCAAACGCAACACTTCCAAATGCAGAAAGAAAAAAAAGCGGAAAAATTCTAATAATCATAAAGGTTCTCGAAAAGGCCGTTCACGAGTTCCCAGAGAACTTGCCCATTTTTCCTTGGCCGGTTTCATTGGTTGCAGCTTGGGAACCTGAGACTCGCCCAGCGCTGGTGTAATCCTGCTGGGTAGCAACTTGATTTGTAGAATCTGCTGATTGCTGTCTCGGCACATAAGACCCGCCCGGACCCGCCGGTACAGCAGCGCCCCCACCACCCATCGCCGAGTACGGGCTGAACTGGCCGAGGACGCCCTGGAAGAACGAAGCCGCCATGGGAGGCGCCGTCACGATCAACGTGGTCATCACCAAACCCAGTCCTCCTTGTTGCAGCGACATGCTGCTAACGCCCTCTCCGCTCAAACTCCAACCGCTCATGGCCCACTTCGTCACGAAGGCGAGTGCGACCGCACCCACGACCTTCGTCGCTATCGCGACCATTACGCTCAGCACTGCCAGCGAAAACACCGTGCCGATGCCGTAGTAGAGCCAGCTGTTAAAGTGCCACGAACGAATTATGAGATGAAAAAATTAATATATTTTTTTAAATTAAATCATCATTCTCAAACTCAAATCACCACAAGCAACATGAATTGCTAATTGACTGGACGAATTAGTAGACGCTTAGCAAAGCGTCCAACTTCTTACTACTCCAACTGCTCTCCTGAGTGCCAGCAAATCGACTACCAGTATTTTTGCAAGCCAGAATTTGTCGATCCGCAGCCAGTTGTCGAGGCACGCAGACACCACCCGGCACAACAGCAATACCGGAACCAGCACCCTACGCCGAATACGGGCTGAACTGGCTCAATCAGACTTACTAATAGTGACGAAACACAGGCATGCTGCAAGCAGAATAAATTACGATACATTCTGAAGACTTATTAGCCTTCTTACAATCCTTCTCAGCAATCGCAGCCGCTATTTCCATACTCCTACCCGGCCTGGTTACCGGGGAACCCCCGCGCTCCACCCCATTAACCGCGGGAGCAAGTATGGCGACACACTGGTTAGAATAAGACATTACAATACCGCAATTGACGCTACCAAGAGATCTACACTTCTCCAATGCGTCATTTATAGCATCTTCTTTCGAGGCCTTATTGGCAGCCACTCCGGTATTGCCAGAAGTAGACATATCGGCAGCAATCGCACCAAACCTACTATCCCACTCCCCAGCGGGCTGGGGAGGTGGGGGTTCTGCATAGCTAGTCGAAGGTCCGCATGTCGCACTTCCTGGAGTAGTACCAACCGGACACGCGGTTTGAGCCAAGGCGCATCCGGCAAAAGAAGCTGAGGCGCATAAAAATAAAGACAGAAGATACTTCATACGCACCACCTCAGAGAAAGCTATTATCCGACATTGTCACCGGGCTTCCTTCCAGCGAGTCCCATATTCCTATTATTATAGTTGACATCAGGAGTGTCGGAACCTGCAATCCTACTACCATAATTATTGAGTGGATTAGCACCCACACCGTTATTCTGGACTTGCGCCTGCCCAATATCTGAGGTGCCTTGCGCTTGACGAGGTACATACGAGCCACCCGGCCCGGCCGGCACAGCGCCTCCACCACCCATCGCCGAGTACGGGCTGAACTGGCCGAGGACGCCCTGGAAGAACGAAGCCGCCATGGGAGGCGCCGTCACGATCAACGTGGTCATCACCAAACCCAGTCCTCCTTGTTGCAGCGACATGCTGCTAACGCCCTCTCCGCTCAGACTCCAACCGCTCATGGCCCACTTCGTCACGAAGGCGAGTGCGACCGCACCCACGACCTTCGTCGCTATCGCGACCATTACGCTCAGCACTGCCAGCGAAAACACCGTGCCGATGCCGTAGTAGAGCCACTTGCTAAAGAGCTGCTTCGTGGCGTTGAATAGCAGACTCATGATGAACAACGGCCCAAAGCCCACGAACAGGGCCATGGCGATCTTGTTCAGCAGCAACATCGAACCCGCGACCACGCCAGGACCGGCAATGCCCAGTCCCATAAACCAACGCGCCCGGTTCTTGTCGGCCTCGCCCTCATCGCTCCCGCCGGCCTGCAGCGCGTCGATGCTCGCCAACGCGGTCTGCATCAACAGTAGATTCCTGTCGATCTTGTCGTAGGGACTGTCGTCGTCGCCGGTGACCACTTGCGTGATCTCACTGCTCAACCCGTCCGTCAGCGTCCAGTACAGACGCGACGAGCCCGCCGCCATGCTGGTCGCCAGCGCGATGATCAAGGTCGCGCGCAACGCGGTCACGACCAGCGACATGGCGGACTCGCGCATCTGCCCGGTCGCGACACGGTACCCCTGGATCAAGATCCAAAGCGTCAGCACGGTCAGCGCAACGGCACCCATCCATATGGTGGTTCGCTGCAAGAGCGTCCATTGGAAGATGTCGATCTCATCACGCAGATAATCGTTGATAAGCGAGAAGAAGGCATAATTCGCCATATTCCCGAGGAATGAATCAAGCATTGGCTCGCCCCTTCAAGCTGACTGCTTCCAAAAAAAACTCTTCCGCCCAAAAAAACATATCGACCTTCCCTGCAGGAAACCTGTTTGACTTGATTGATCCACGGGCCCCGAAGAGCCTCGCGGACCAGTCGTATTCAAGATTGCTCGGCTACTTTTCCAGGCTCAACGTGCTCATTCCCTGGGGCTTGTCAGATTTGACACCCTCCAGCGCCCCCTTCATCACCACGCCGGCCACAGCGGCCTGGGCCATGTCCTTGATCGTGCCGGTTAGCGAACCGAGGAAGCCGCCGCCATCGGGCTGCACTTCTTTGCCGGTCATTGCCGATTTCGTTTCGGCGGACTGTTGAGTCATCAGATACTTGAGGCGCACCTCGTAGGCGAACATCGCCGACTCCATCTGCTGACGATCGATATCCATCAATGTCTTGAGCGCGATCAGCTTGTTGGTGTTGTCCTCCAGCTTGCCGATCTGGGTCGTTTCGATCTCCGAACGCTCTTTCTCCAAAGCGCGCAGGCGCTCAAGGCGCTTGGTGGTGATCTCATACATGGCGACCATGTAGTTGTACTGTGCGTTCCTCGTCTTTTGGATCAGCTCGCAGGATTGCTTCTGCTTGTCCTGCACCGGCGTGCCCTTGGTCGAGGTAGCGCACGCTGCGACGCCATAATTCGCGTCGATCTTCTTCGGCTTCATCTCGTCGCTCAGCTTCTCGACTTCCTCGCCGCTCGGCTTCTCGCCGGAACTTTTGGGGCCGATCTCGTTGTCCTTGCGGATCTTGTCGAGCTTCTTGTCGATCGTCTCGGTGTTGGTCTTGTTCTCTTTGATCTGCTCGTCGTCCTGCACCCACCACTGCGCGAGCGCGGTCGACGGAGCCGATGCGCAGAGGACGCACGCGATAGCGAGCAGACGGAATCGAGCAGAGGATTTCATGTATTTGTCCATATAGACCTCACAGCCAGTCATGTGGAAAGAAGCGACTTCCAAAAGTTGCATCGGTCACGCGAGCGCGGTGGCGCCCTTGCTGTCCGACGCCGAGGGTTTGCTTGCCTTGCCCGATCCCTTGCGCTTGGCATAGAACTCGTTGAGCCATTGCTCGGGCCGCAAGTCGTTCGGCATCACCCCGTGCTCCGCGGCCTTCTGCTCCAGCACCTGGTGCATGATTTCGATGTTGTCGGTGGACGCGGAGATGACCGCCAGCGCATCGTCCATGCCGCGCAGATTGAGCTGGCACACCGACGAGCCATGGCCCTGCTTGACCAGGAAACAACGCGAGCGCTCGTCCAGATTGACCACGACCTGATATTCGGCCTCGGTCAACTTGAGGCCTTCCATGTAGTCTTCCTTGCTCGCATTCGGGTTCGGCAGCAGGATCATCGTCGCAGTCTGCTCGACCAACGCCGCCGAAATGTCGCTGGCCAGCGCATCCTCCGGGCTCTGAGTGGCGAAGATGCCCAAGCCATTCTGCTTACGGATGGTCTTCTGCTTGTTCTTGGCGAACTCCTTGAGACCGCCCTTGCCGTCCAGGATCTTCCAGAATTCATCCATCACGTAGATCAGCGGGCGCCCGTCGATCAAGGCCTCGAGCCGGTGCAACAGGTAGTTGATGACCGGGACGCGCACTTCCGGGTTGTCGATGACGTCGGTGTAGTCGAAGCCGATGATGTTGGCTTTTTCCAGGTCGATGGTGTCGACCGGGTTGTCGAACACCCAGCCCAGCGAATTGCCCGCGGTCCACTTGCGCATGCGCGCATACAGGCCGTCGTCGCCCATGTTCGGCAGGCTCTTGCGGAAATTGGTCATGCTGCGCAGCTGCATCGGGGTATCGAGCATGCCCTCGACGGCGCGGAAGATGTCCTCGTCGTCGCGCGAGGTGTATTCGGCCTTGCCTGCGAGCACCTTGATCATGTCCGCCAGGAATTGCACGTTGGCTTCGCTGCGCTCGCACTGGAACGGATTGAAACCGGTGGGCCGACCATTTTCCAGGGCGAGATAATTGCCGCCACAGGCGCGCACGAAAATCTCGGCGCCGCGATCCTTGTCGAAAAAGAAAATCGTCGGCGAAGGATCGAACTTTTGTACCTGACTGAGCAGGAAGTTGATTAGCGCGGTCTTACCCGTACCGGATTTACCGATGACCATCGTGTTGGCGATGGCTTTCTCGCCCAGCGAATTCTCCGCCGGATGGGTCGCATGGAAATTGAAATAATACGGCTGGCCATTGGTCGTCTGCAGCGTGGTGACGCATTCGCCCCAGGGATTGTTGTCGCGCTTGCCCTGGGCGAAGTTGTGCAGCGGCGACAGGCCCAGGAAGTTCAGCGAACTGACGTTGGCCAGGCGCGTGCGGTACTTCCAGTTGCCTGGAAGCTGCGAATAAAAGGACGACGCGATCGCCAGATCCTCCTTGGAGGACACGAACCCAGCATTGGACAGCTCGGCACGGGTGGTCGCAATCTGCTGCGACAGCTTCTCCTGGGTGTCGGCATAGACCGCGATGGTGAAGTGGTACTCGCCCAACACGAAATTGCCCGATGACAGCTGATCCATCGCCAAGTCCAGCTCATGGATCTGGCTGACCGCCTTGTCACCCGACGAGATCATCATGCCCTTGGTCCGATCCAGCACCTTCAAGGCGTCGTGGCGCCCCATCGGACTGAAGGAATGGGTCACCACATACTCGAAATCCAGGTACTTCAAGCCATTCAGGATGCCTGGATAGGTGCCGTCGGTGTATTCCTTGATGTTCAGGATGGCGCCGAAATGATTGGTGCCGTCGGGCGTCTTGATGACGAAGTCGCCGGTCTTGTTGGCGAACATATGCTTGCTCACCGGCAGATACGCCGGCACGGGCGCTTGCAGGACCGGTACCGGCTCGTCGATCCGGTTGATCAGATAGCCGAAGAATTCGAGCGCTTCGGAAAACACGACGCCATTACTGGCCTCGTACATGCTCAGCCGGTAGGGAGAATAGTCCTTGAGTACGGCTTCGACATTACCGACCAGCTCGAGAATCTTGGCGATGGACTGATCCTGCTCGGACTGCAGCTGCGCCAGATTCGCCGACTTCTCCATCAGGCGCTTCCCGGTCACCACCGGGCGATAGATCATGGTCAGATACAGCTCGTTCTGCATGATCTTCTGCGACGACAGCGCGCTGTAATAGCGTTCCGACAGCTCCTGGTTGAATACCTGGCGGAACTTGCCACGAGAGTTGATACGACGGCGCCGACGCACATCGTGAACCCAGAACGCCACGTTGGCAAAATCCGGCGCGCGCAGAGTCTGCAGCATCCGGTTGAACGTGTTGTGGCGATGCTCGATTTCCCACTCCTCGCGGCCGACGAACGGCAGTCCGCCCAGATGCCAGGTCAACATGTAGTCCCCACCCGTCGTCTTGAGCACCGAGGGCGCCACGTGCGTGGAGATGGAGATGAACTCGCTGATCGAAGTATCTGGGATGAACATAGTGGAATTACCCTGAATCCATTTCGTCTTGCCAAGGTCCGATTCGGACGAATCGGGAGTGGTCGAACACCTGTCTGCCAAAAAACATCAGCCAGTTGGGCAATGCAGTAAAACCGAACAACCCCATGCACGAAACGAATCGTTCGTGCATGGGGTCAAGTCGCTGACACCAACAGAACCTAGCGCTTGGCACCAGGCACGTTTCTCCGATATTCGTTGGGAGAGAACACCCATGCACCAGAGTAGCGCTGCAGGTTGCGTACCCGCACCCTGAACATCCAGCGTAACCCAAGCATTCTGAATATCATCTCGTCCCGCTTGGTCATCTGCTGCATCACAAAGACGATCACCGGAATGAGCAAGAGGTACCACAAGTCGAAGTACATCCCCATCAGCAAGCCCGTGCCCGCACCGATGAAGAAAGGGATGTACGGCACCCCCAAAAACATCGCAGGGCGCGTGCAGCCGCGGAAGAGTACGTTTTTATGCATAGTGCTGAATCACCTGCTGAACGACATGCATGCTGGTGGCGTTGCAGGTCTGGCCGGTATCGCCGATCAGCATGTTGGCGAGCTGACCCGCCGCGCCGATCAACACGCCACCGATCAGGATCGGAGAGACTTCGGAAATGCGCTTGTGGGCGAACGCGATCTGGTAGCCGGCGATGATGACTGCAATCGTGACGACGGCGACGGAACCCATGTTGAGCAGGTTGTTGGTCTTGCTCAGGAAGCCGCAGACCTTGCCGTCGGTACCGGCATAGTCAGCGCCGCCGCCACCGGCCATGGCAGTACCGGCAACCAGCAAGGTGGTCACGAAAATGGCAGCCTTCAGCGCAGCCATGCCGGCAACCTTGGCATTCGCGGTCATTTCGCTCTTCTTGGACATCATGGTGTATCTCCTGATTGGAACAGAGGGGTTGTGATCGAAACGCCATTCCCATGGCGGTGCTGCTCCCTACGCTAGAACACAAAGGCACCGTCGCCGGGGGGCGGCGGTGGCGAATTCAAGCTTGGGACGGCCGGCTCTGCGGGGCGACCCTGGGCCGAAGCCCTGCCCACAGATGCTTGCGAAGCTGGATCGGCTCCGCCACCAGCAGGCACCGCCACTCCTTTGCCGGCGCTTGTCGGGCGTATTACATACAGTTCTGCATTGGCATCAGCCGCCTGACCCACTTGCGCCGAGGCGTTCGCCACGGGATTGGGCAAGCGACCAGCGGGATTGAGTGATGCCTGAGCCGGCGCCATGGTTGCAGCAGCCGGATAGTACGCGGATGACTGGGACTGAGCCGCCAAACCGTTGGCAAGCTGGTTGGCACCGGCGATGCGGCGCGAAACGACCGAATCCAGTTCGCGCACGACGGACGCCTTGGCGGCCTGCGCCGGACGACGCACCCCGTTCGGCACGACCGGGATGGCATCTGCGGCAGCAATGGCCCGGCCTTGATTGATGGATGCATAGACCTTCTGCACGTAGCCGTGCTTGTAGCCGGTCTCGAAGTTGCCCGAGTAATAGCAACTGAAGGACTTGCCCCAATTGCCGCCGGATCGGCCGTAGCACTCGGCCAGGATCTTGGACGCGGCCTGCAGGTTGGGGCACGCCTTGAACGCTTTCTCGTACGAGTCGAGTCCGTACTTGACCAAGTTGTAGCGGTTGACCTGGCCCAGGCCAAGAGAGAAGTTGTAGCCCTTGTCCTCGAGCATCCGCGCCGTGGCAACGGCCTCGGAGAGATTTTGCGGCTGGCGCACCAGACGGCCACCCACGACCCCGATCGCGAACGGATTGTGCGACGACTCGACGCGCACGACGTGCTGCATCACTTCAGCCGGAACCGCCATTTCGGGACAGCTCAGTAGTTCCATGCCTGGCAACATGCCGTCGTTCCTCCTATATCCGTCGATTGCCGGCCTGAGAACCATGCAATCACAGATCACGCAAATTAATAGTGACTGAAGAGAAAATCAAAGTCAATCTGGCACAGCTTCAGCAATCACCTTCGTGAACAAATTCACTTGCTTCCGTGAAGGGTGCGCTCCGGATCGAAATCGATACCCGTGATATAGCGACGCCCCGCATGCGATTTAATATGGACCACGATATCGATCGTCATCATCAGCAGACGCTTGATGACCGAGAACTCAAGCCCCGAACCTTCCGCCGATGCCTTGACCATCAGCGCCAGCTGATCCCAGGTCTGGCCGATGCTGCCGGCGTGGCAACTGGTGATCGAACCCGGGTGGCCGGACGCGCAATTTCTGATGAAATAGAACGACTCGTCGCCGCGCAACTCGGCCAGGATGATGCGGTCGGGCTTCATGCGCAGGCACGCTTCCATGCAGCTCTTTGCCGTTACGTTACTCGCGCTTTGTCCGCCTTTCGAGTAGAGCAAATGCACGGTATTGGGCTGACTGATGAACAGCTCGCGGGCGTCTTCGATGGTGACCAGGCGCTCTTCGTTGGGAATATGGTTCACCAGCGACTTCATGAACGTGGTCTTGCCGCTGCCGGTGGCACCGGCGACAACCACATTCTTCTTGAACAGAACGGCCTTCTTGAAAAACTCCGAATAGTTGCGCTGCTTGCGCAACTCCAGCAATTCGCGATCCTGCTCGCTGATGCCGGCTTCCTGCTCCAGGATCTCCCGGAAAAATCCATCCTCCTGATACTGCTCCAGGGTCTTGGTGTGCTTGGACGGCAAGCGGATCGTGATCGACACCTTGCCCGCATCGCAGGCAGGCGGGATGACGAACTGCGCACGCTGTCCGGTCGGGAAGGTCAGCGACACGACCGGATCGGTATCAGTGATGCGCTGACCCGTATTGCTCTCGTTGACTACCGCGGTACAGAACTGGCGTGCACGATCGAAGGTCAGCGATGGGATATCCAGTTTCTGCCAGCCGCGCAGCGTCTCCAGATACAGTTCGCCGGGACGGTTGATGCATATTTCCGTCACTTCCGGCGAATTCAGATAGTCCAGGATGCCCAGCACCGAATACTGGTAATCCAGGAAATCCGTGGATATCTGCGCAGTCGGCGAGTCGTCGAGCGTCACGTGTCTATCTCGTCGGCGTCAGCGGGAAAGCACGGCAGTGAAATCCACGTCTTTTGCGACATAGACGTTGACCACGGTGCCCTGGTTGATCGTCACGGTGGCAGGACGACGACCCGAGCGCTCCAGCGCCTGGTCGGCCATGCGCTGCACGGTCCGCGCCGTGTTGCTTTCGTACGGCTGCTCGGTCACCAGTCCCGAATTGAGCCCCACCGTGGTGGTTTCCGGACCATGTTCGGCGGCGGCCCATTTGAACGCGTCGCTCAGCATGCTGATCATCAAGGCGGAAGAGATGCGGCTGGCCCAATGCGCGTTGTACTTGCCCGGGTGGCCGGCGCTGCCGAGATTGTCGATACCGGGCCCCATCAGCGTCACATCGATGCCGGTGGGGGTGGTGATCCGGTCCCAGACAACCTCCATCCGCGGCCCGGTCGGCTCGACCGAATCGTACTTGCCCAACAGCTTGGAACCCTTCGGCAACAGCAAACGCCGGCCATTGATCGAGTACACCGGCTCCGTGATGATGCAAGACGTGTAACCGGCGAAATCGCTGATGATCCGCGTTTCGAGCACGCACCGGATATAGGTGCCGCGCACCAGCAAGCCATCAGGATTGGCGATCGGCTTCGCCGACGTCACTTCTTCCTGGTCTGCCCCGGGCTGCTGCTGACCTCCAGGAGGCAGCATGCCGCCCAGTCCCGGCTGGCCGCCACCCGCCGGCGCCGAATCCTGCAGCCCTGCCATGCGCCGATCGAGCAGCGACGGCCCCCGCTCCTGCGCAACAGGTGCCGTCCGGATCTCGTTGTCGGTTGGCATCGGCGGCAATGGCGGAAGGTTCTGCTCTTGCGCCAAAGGCACAGGCTCGGCAGGTTGCGTCGGCAACGGCGCCGCAGTTTGCGGAAGCGCGGGGGCCACTACGGCTTCCTGGCGCGGCTTCGGTGGCGGCTCTTTCGAGTCATTTCCACTGATCAGCCAGAAAACGGCCACGATCAACAACAACGCAATGCCGCCCAAGAACAGCAGCGCCTTGCGGTTGAGCTTTTGCAGGTCGCTGGACCTCAGGACCGGCTCGTTGGCATCGAGATCGGGATCCGCCGTTTGCTGTTGCCGGGCGAAATAGGGATTTTCGCTGCCGATCTCCCCGCCTTGCGGAGAACGAGGAGGCTGGCCGTCGGTGCGGCCGTTATTTTCGTCAGACGGAGGTATGTTCGAGTTCACTTTTGCTTATTCCTACGCAAGCCGACAACATTCTTGCCGTGGCGGACAACCAGGAAAGGATAGGTCCCGTGGACGATCAGCGTATTGCCCTCGACCGTCGTATTGACCAAGAAATCCTCATCGTTTTCCTTCTCGCGGGCAAACACGGCCGGAAAATTACCGGTGGGGAACCTGGTGAGATCCATTTTGATATAGGTGAACTTGCCGTCGTCGTACACGCTGTTGGGCACGATCCACGTTTGCTTCGAGCGCGTCGAGTAGTCGTAGTCGAAGTAATAGCGCCGGTCCTTGGACAGCCTGGTGTCGATCTGGGACTCGTCCTTCACCTCTTCGCTGGCAGCGGCGAAACTGGTGTCCTTCGGATAGACGAAGGTCACCTTGTACTGGACGCCGGCCTGCTTGGCCTGCTCCAGCCGCTGCCAATCCGTCGCCACGACCTTCAATTCCAGAATATAGGAATGGGTCGCGGTGCGAATCATCATGTTGGTATCGACGTCGACGTTCTTCGGCTTCAAATAGAAGACGTTCTCGCGACGGCTCAATTCCCAGCCACTGGTGAAACCGGTGCTGTAGTCGAGGATTTTCTCGTTCGGGCTCAGCTCCACCTGGGTCGTGATACCGAGGCCGGTACGTACCTGGTAGATCTTGTCCGCTTCATACTCGTATTGCTGGACAACCTGAGCGGACGCGAGCGGCGCAACCAAAGCCAAGGCCAGCAGCGCAATCTGCACCGAGCCGTTTTTAGTCATGAAACTCATCTAACGTTCGCTCCATTGCCATTGTTCTGAGGTGCAGCGTTCGGCGCGGGCGCCACCGGAGCGGGTTGCGTGCCTGGGTAGACGGGCACGCCCGCAGCGTTCATCACCGGAGCCTGCTGCTGAGCGGGCATCACCGCCCCATTCGCACCGGGAGCCGCCGGCTGCGGCACCGGTTGACCAGGCACCTGTCCGGGCATGAGCTGCTGGCCGGCGGGCACGTTCGGCGCGGTGGCTGGCGCCGCCTGGGTTGCCGGCGCCGCCTGGGTTGCCGGCGCCTGGAACGCGGCCGGCGGTGGCGCGGGAATCGACGCGTAGTCCGTGTCGACGCGGTAATCGGTCACCTGGAAACCGAGCGGATTCTCGATGCGCAGGTTGTCGGACATGGCCAGGTTACCGTTGTAACGGAAACCCATGATTGCGAACCGGTTGTCCAGCAACGTGGTCTGCCCCGACTTCTTGTCGTAGATGCTGCGCTGGAAACGGACATTGGCACCGGTGTAGGGCTTGCCGGCGCCGCCCAGCAAGGTGATGCTCAGGATGTTGACTCGAATTGACCTGACCTTGCCATAGATGAAATAAGGCGCAGACGGATTGTTCGGCGCATGCAGCGCCCGGTATTCGTTGGCAACAGCCCCGTCCTTCTCAGACATCGCAAAGACGGTATTCCAGTCGTTGAGTCCCATCATCTCGAAATCGTAGGACTCGCGAGCCGTAATGAAGCGCGACACGTTGCTCCTGGCCAGCGCCTCGCTTGCGGTGATGTTGCGCACTTCACCAGTGTTCTGCAGGACGGCGACCGTCGCAGTGCCGGTGTAGGCGTCGGCCATCACCAAGTAAGGCACCTTCTCCTTCAACGGCAACATGTAGTAATAGCCGCCGCCCAGCAGCAGGCACATGACGATCGCGCCGAATGCCACCCACCATGCGCGACGCTCGCTGCGGCGCGCCAGATCAGCGATGCTGATCTCGTAGTTGACAGCCTTTGCGACCGCCTTGTTGACGCTTTCGCTCTCAACTGGTTTTTTACCGAACATCAGACTTCACCAGGGTTACGTAATGTGGCTGCGGAGGCGCAGGAACGGCCTCCGGAAGTAAAGTCACTTCGCGCTGCCCTCGGCGGCCGGCGACGCGGCCCCGCTCAGCGAAGAAGACGGCTGCACCAGGATGCGGTTGCCTGCAGCGGAAACGGTGACCCCTTCCTGCGCATAGACCACGCTGAGTTCGGCGACGGCCTGCTGGATGCTCGTGGTGTTGATCTTCGCTACCGGCGCGTAGAGCGTGTAGTCGGACTGGATGCTGTATGCCAGTTCCATGTTCGAGTCCTTGGCCCAGCGCTCGAGCATCGTCTTCAGGGTGCCGTCCATCGGCACGGCCTGATACACGTACGAGGAATACAGCGGGATCTCCATCGTCGACTCGGAGAAGCGGTTGACCGGCTTCCACCTCCCGCGGAAATCAGGCGCCGGCGAACTCGCACAGGCGCCCAACAGCGCAACGGTGCTCAGAGTGGCGATCAGCCGAAACATATGCGTTCTTTTCACGCGAGCCTCTAAATTGCGGAAACGGGTATTGATGGACGGCCGGCACACGGCCGGCAGCCTGAGAACTTCGGGTTTCGCCACGCGGACGGCGCGGCGCGATGCATCGCCTGCGCCGGCATGGGCGCCTGGCGACAGGGCCCGCGGCCACGCGAATCTGGCGCAGGCGTGCGCCCCTGAAGACGAAGGGCGTCCAGGGACAGGCTTTCAGCGCTGAGAAAAACGGAATTTGCCACAAAACTTTCCATGTCACCCTCGCGTGTGTCGCAAGAACCCACGCCCCCTGTTCCTATTGCCATTGCCCCGCACCAGCATCGCGAGAATGTGCCGCAGCGCAATGCTTCCGTCAAGCGTTTGGTAAAAAAGCGTTCAATCCAGCAAGATTGCCGATAATTTTGCGAAATTCATCACACTAACTCAGAGCGAAAGCATCGGCACATCGACCTTGGGCAGCAGCCTCGAAGTGAAGTGCCGATCCTTGTAGTACTTGATCTTGTCGCACTTCACCGGATGCGGGATGCCCTCGTACAGGAACACTTCGTGATCGTTCCCCATCGCCTTCAGTTCCTGCGGCAGCATCAGCGCCCTCCTCTCCTCCGACACGCTGCGGGTCACGTCCTTGCCGCGCGTGACGTTCTTCTTGCGGAACGTGGTGTAGCCGAGCATTTCCGAGTAATCGTTGGCATCCTGCTGCTCGCGCGGAGCGTACAGGATCTGCAGCGCATGATTGGTGATGATGGTGCGCGACACGTCCTTGCCATAGGTCGCATCCAGCTGCGCCATGCTCTGGATGATCGGCAGAAGGCGCACATTGTAGCCGGCCATGTATGACACCGCCGAGGCGATGATGTCGACCTTGCCGATCGCGGTGAACTCGTCCATCAGCAGCAGGCATTGGTACTTCAGCGCCGGGTTGCTCTTGGGCAGTTCCTTGGTGTTGAGGTTGATGATCTGGCTGAAGAACAGGTTGATGATCAGGCGGCTCTCGGCCAGCTTGTTGGGCTGGATGCCGATGTAGATGGTCATCTTCTTCTTGCGCAGGTCGGTCAGCAGGAAGTCGTTGTCGCTGGTGGCCGCGTCGAGCACCGGATTGATCCAGGCATTGAGCGGCTCCTTCAGCGTACCCAGGATCGAGGCGAAGGTTTCCTCGGCCTGCGACAGCATGTTGGAGAACGCCGACTTGGCGTTGCTGCTGAGGAAGCGCCGCTCCGACAGCGACTTCAGGTATTTCTTCAGGTCGCTGCCGTCGCCCGAGGACAGGCGGTAGATCGCGCCCAGCGTCGGGGTGCCCAGGCCGCCGGGGAAGCCGATGTTGCGCTCGTCGTCCCAGTTCTCGAACAGGTACAGCGCGAACGCCATGAACGCGTTGCGCGCCTGGCTGACCCAGAATTTCTGGTCGTCCGACCCGTCCGGATACAGCATCGCGGCGATACTCATCAGGTCGGAGACGCGGAACGCCGGATCGTCGGAGACGTAGCTGAGCGGATTCCAGCGATGGGTGCGCCGGTCCTCGGCGAAGGGGTTGAACAGGAAGACCTCCTGCCCCTGGCTGGCGCGCCAGCCGCTGGTGAGGTCGAAGTTTTCCTGCTTGATGTCCAGGACCACCACCGATTCCTGGTATTCGAGCAGGTTCGGGATCACCACGCCGACGCCCTTGCCCGAGCGGGTGGGCGCGGCCAGGATGACGAACTGCTGCCCGCTCAGGCGCACCAGCTTGCCGCGGAACTTGCCGACCACGATGCCGTTGCCGCTCTGCTTGAACAGACCGTGCTTGGCCAGGTCGGAGGCGCCGGCGAAACGGGCGTCGCCGTGCAGGGCCTGCTTGCGCGGCTTGAACATCAGCACCAGCGTCAGCAGGCACAGCAACCCCGGCAAGCCGAAGCCCAGGTAGCCCGCCCACTTGATCTTGCCGACGAACGGCGCGACCTGCGGCAAGCCGATGGCATGCACGTATTCGTAGTAGGTGCCCAGCCCGAACAGGCGGGTGTCCAGCTTGAGCAGCAGCAGCACCAGGTAGCCGGACAGGAAATAGCCGGCAACGGCAGTGAGTGCGACCACCACTGCGGCCGCAACGATCTTACGATTCGACAAGCCCCTATCCTCCCTGATCCACCTTGGCGCCTATTCTAGCGTCGGCGCCGGGTGCTCGGCTTGCTCGTCGACGGCTTTTTTTCGACGCCGACGCCGCCGCCGTCCTGCTCGACCAGGGTGTCCATCCAGACCCGCGCCTCGTCCCAGGACATGTCGTGCGAATCCAGGCGCGCGCCACCCTCGGTGGTCACCGTATAGCCCACCACGTTGTCGGGGCTGTACTCCGGTTCGCGCGTCAACGCCACGAGCTGGTAGCGTCCTTTGACTTGAATCGTATGATGATATTCCATCATGCGCACGGCCTCCTCGCCTGATCGTCGCCTGGATGCTAAAGCAAGCCGGGCGCCAGGGCCACCCGCCGCCAGCCGGGACGCGATGCCCGCGCCGGGCGTAGGCCAACAAAAAAGCCGGCGGACGCCGGCTTCATCGTGTTCCACGAGTGCATCGCTTGCATGTCGTGGTGGGCGGTACAGGGTTCGAACCTGTGACCCCTACCATGTCAAGGTAGTGCTCTACCGCTGAGCTAACCGCCCATCGCTGCTGCGGCCATACCGCTGCAGGGGCGCGAATCTTAGCCCACCTTGCGCCCAAGAACAATAGCTGCCGGCGCAGCGGCCCGCCCTAGCTGATCAGGCTGGCGTCGCGCAGCTTCTTGATCTGGTCGCGCACCCGCGCCGCGTCCTCGAACTCCAGGTCGCGCGCGTGCTGGTACATCTTCTGTTCCAGCGCCTTGAGCCGCGATGCGACCTCGGCCGGATCCAGCGTGCGGTAGTCGGCCGGCTCCTCCGCCACCCGGCGCCCCCCCTTGCCCTTGCCGGACTTGGCCTCGACGGCGCCGTCGCCGCGCGCGCCCTCCAGGATGTCGACGATCGGCCGCGCCACCGATTTCGGGGTGATGCCGTGCTCGAGGTTGTACTCCACCTGCTTCTCGCGGCGGCGCCCGGTCTCGTCGATCGCCGCCTGCATCGAGCGGGTCATGCGGTCCGCGTACAGGATCGCCTTGCCGCGCAGGTTGCGCGCGGCGCGGCCGATGGTCTGGATCAGCGAGCCGGTGGAGCGCAGGAAGCCCTCCTTGTCCGCGTCCAGGATCGCCACCAGCGACACCTCGGGCATGTCCAGGCCCTCGCGCAGCAGGTTGATGCCGACCAGCACGTCGAACTTGCCCAGGCGCAGGTCGCGGATGATCTCCACGCGCTCGACCGTGTCGATGTCCGAATGCAGGTAGCGCACCTTGACCCCGTGCTCGCCGAGGTACTCCGTGAGGTTCTCGGCCATGCGCTTGGTCAGCGTGGTGACCAGGACGCGATCGCCCGCCGCCACGCGCAGGTTGATCTCCGACAGCAGGTCGTCGACCTGGGTGCCGACCGGGCGGATCTCCACTTCCGGGTCGATCAGCCCGGTCGGGCGCACCACCAGTTCGGTGATCTCGCCGGCCGACTCGCGCAGTTCGTACGGGCCGGGCGTGGCCGACACGTAGATGCTGCGCGGCGAACGCGCTTCCCATTCCTCGAAGCGCAGCGGCCGGTTGTCCAGCGCCGACGGCAGGCGGAACCCGAACTCCACCAGCGTCTCCTTGCGCGAACGGTCGCCCTTGTACATCGCGCCGATCTGCGGGACGGTGACGTGCGACTCGTCCACCACCAGCAGCGCGTCGGCCGGCAGGTAGTCGAACAGGGTCGGCGGCGGCTCGCCCGGGGCCTTGCCGGTGAGATGCCGCGAGTAGTTCTCGATGCCGTTGCAGTAGCCGACCTCGGCCATCATCTCCAGGTCGAACTGGGTACGCTGCGCCAGCCGCTGCGCCTCCACCAGCTTGTTCTGCGCATACAGCTGCTCCAGCCGCTCCTTCAGCTCGATCTTGATCGTATCCACCGCGCTGAGCGTGCGCTCGCGGGTGGTGGCGTAGTGGGTCTTCGGATAGACCGTGTAGCGCTGCAGCTTGCGCAGGGTCTCGCCGGTCAGCGGATCGAACAGGGTCAGGTGCTCGACGTCGCCGTCGAACAGCTCGATGCGCAGCGCCTCGCTGTCCGACTCGGCGGGAAACACGTCGATGACCTCGCCGCGCACGCGGAACGTGCCGCGGTGCAGTTCGTATTCGTTGCGGGTGTACTGCAGGTCGGTCAGGTGCTTGATCAGCTGGCGCTGTTCGATGTGCTCGCCGATCGACAGGATCAGGCGCAGCGACAGATAGTCCTCCGGCGCGCCCAGGCCGTAGATCGCCGAGACCGTGGCCACCACCAGGGCATCGCGGCGCGACAGCAGCGTCTTGGTCGCGGCCAGGCGCATCTGCTCGATGTGCTCGTTGATCGAACTGTCCTTCTCGATGAAGGTGTCCGACGACGGCACGTAGGCCTCGGGCTGGTAGTAGTCGTAGTAGCTGACGAAGTACTCGACCGCGTTGTTCGGGAAGAACGCCTTGAACTCGCCGTACAGCTGCGCCGCCAGGGTCTTGTTCGGCGCC
This sequence comes from Xanthomonas sp. AM6, assembly GCF_025665335.1. NCBI lineage: Bacteria > Pseudomonadati > Pseudomonadota > Gammaproteobacteria > Lysobacterales > Lysobacteraceae > Xanthomonas > Xanthomonas sp. AM6. The sequence continues at coordinate 1,947,494 of NZ_CP106869.1, read as the reverse complement.
ATCACCAGGGTCGGCTTCTGGATCGCCTCGACCACGTTGGCGATGGTGTAGGTCTTGCCCGAGCCGGTCACCCCGAGCAGGGTCTGCTTGGCCAGGCCGGCCTCGAAGCCGGCCACCAGCTTCTCGATCGCCTGCGGCTGGTCGCCGGCCGGCGAGTACGGCGATACGAGTTGGAAACGGTCGGACATGGATCGGCACCTTGAGACGACAGATGAGTATAGCGAGCCCCGGATGACAGCCGCGTCTGGACTATTCCTACAGCCCAGTCGGCATCCCGGCGATGCCCTCGCCTCACACCCGCGTCCAAGCTGGCAATGCCAGTCGAGGAGGCGCCATGAACAAGAGGACCCGAGGCTTCACACTGATGGAAATACTGACCGCCATGGCGCTAATGCTGATTGCGCTGTGCATCGGGATGCCCAGCTTCAGCCAGATGCTGGACAGGCACCGGGAACTGGCGGCCAGCAACGAGATGCTGGCGCAGTTGGCGCTGGCGCGTACCTGGGCCATCTCCAGGGGAGAGCCCATCGCCCTGTGTCCGTCGACCAACCGGCGGCACTGCGATCCCGGTTTCGAATGGAGCGGCAGCTGGATCATCTATGCCGATCCGGACGGCAACCGGCAGCCGGACCGGAGTAGCGACATCCTGACGATGTCGCCGGCTCCGGGAGGCGGCAGGCTTCGCATCCTGTCCTCTGCCGGACGTGTGCAGATGCGCTATCTCCCCGATGGGAGGGCCGCGGGCAGCAACCTTACATTCCGACTCTGCAACCATCAGACGGCCGCAGCCGAAGTGGTGGTCAGCGCCACTGGGCGGGCACGTTCGGTGCGCCTGGCAGACAGGCCACTGTGCGGCTCCTAGGAAGAGGCGACCAGACCCTTGCCAGCCAGGAAAGATGTGCCTACAATACGCGCCTCGCCCGAATAGCTCAGCCGGTTAGAGCACTTGACTGTTAATCAGGGGGTCGTTGGTTCGAGTCCAACTTCGGGCGCCACGCATAGAAAAAACCGCCGTTGATCGGCGGTTTTTTTTTGCCTTACCAGCACTGGGCGGGTGTGGAGGACAGGGTGCCGGTAGCTGAGCGGGTCCCCCGTTCATTGATCTGCAATGTCGCACATTCCCGATCCTTCGCCTGCGGCTTTCCGGCGATCGGCACAGCGGAAATCGTAAAGCTGGACGCTGTACTGGCGGTAAGGCTCACGGTATAGAAACGAGTAACGTCAGCACTGCACGCTGGGAGCGCCGGCGCGGTACCGTCCGCGTTTACGTAGCTCATGCTTGTAGTGTGGAACCGCTCCATATATTGCGCGGCCTCCTGCACGCACCCGGCGGCCGCCGAACGCCGCGCCTTGATCATCGCCCAGCTGTAGCTAGCCATGGCGATGCCAGCGAGAACCGCGATGATCACCACGGTGATCATGATCTCGATCAAGCTGAAACCGCGCTGCGTTGAAAATCGACGATGACTACGCATTGCAATGACTCCGATGGATGTGAAGGACGCTTGAAGTGGACGCACTCATTCCTGGATCGCCTCCCGCCACTGGACACGCCCCACCTTGCGAATCTCGCGGATCTTTTTGCAGACCGCGCTGCCATCGTTGATGTTGAGGCAAGCCAGGCCACCGCCGCTGCCTGAGCCTCCGCCGGTGAAGTAATTGCTCGAACTTCCCAATCCACCCAACGCGACCGATGCCACCGGAATCTTCACCCCGTTTACCGTCAGCGTTTCGTCCGCGTAGGAACCATCCTGATTGAGATCGAAGAACGACTGGCTAAGGCTCGACCCGGTAAACGCGTCGATCGCGTTGTCCTGGCCCTTGCCGCCAGGCAGGCACGGGTCGTCATCGGGAGTGTTGCTGGTGAAGGTAAGAACACCCGAGATGACGTTCATGCCGGTGTAGACCCGCTCGCCATTGGCCGTTGCCGGCGCGGGATCTGCAACTGGCGGATCGATCAGGTCCAGATACCAGCCCTTCTTGCCTGCACCCAACGCACTGTTGGCCTCCATGACACGTACGTTCTGATTGTTGACCACGCCGCTGGCGGCAAATTTCCGGCGCTGCAAGTCGGCCTTGGCAACGGTGGTGGCAGAGTCCTTGATGCCATAGACGGTCTGCACGGTAGTATTGGTCACGTCGTCGGCGGTGAGGAAACGACCTGTGCCGAAGAAGATCCACAGATTGAAGGTCGCCGGATCGCGCGCTATCGCTGGCGCCGACGTGATCGGCTGCACGGTACCCGCAGAATTCGTCGCGGTGAACATACGCAAACGATTGGACGCGGTGTTCCAGCTGGACGGCGTGGAGGCGGAAAGATTGAAGCGCCAGAGATTTCCCTGCATGTCGCCGGCATAGACGTAATCGATGGTGCCGTTGCCGTCGATGTCGCGAACGGCCGGGGCGAACAGCCCATTTGGCGACGCAGAGGATCCGACGCCGGTGTCGATTTCGGAGAGCAGCGCGCCATCGCTGAGGCGATACACGAACAGGACGGCGCGCTCGTTGGTGCTGTTGGGGCCATTGGCCACGATCGCGGCCAACTCGCCGTTGTTGAGCTTGGCGATGACCGGTGCACCGAGATTCAAGCCCATGTTGTTGTCCGCGGCAGTGGACGCCAGATTGTCGCCCGCTTTCTCCCAGAGCACATTGCTGTTGGAAAAGCTGCCGGGATTGGTGACATCCAGCGCGTAAATGCCCTTGCCACCGCGCCCGAGGGTGCCCACCAGGATCGTCTGATTGTTCAACTGATCCTTGCGCGAAAGACTGATCGGGCCGTCCACGAAGAATCGGTGGTCGTAGTCCGGCGCACTGAGGGTAGCCAGATCGGTAAAGTTGAGGCTGCCAGGCACGTAGGCAAAGCGCTCCACGCCGTTGCTCGCATCGAACGCATGCATCATGCCGTCATTGGCGCCGACGTAGATGGTGCCGCTGACACTGTCGTAGGCCGGAGAAGAATTGACGATGTCGCCGAGCAAGGTGCTGCGCGTGCGAAGGTACCCGTTGGTGCGATTCAGCTCGAGATCCTGATTTCCCGCGATGTAGGCGGCGTTGTCGGCACCCGTCACCGCCGCAGCGGTCGCCGTCCCCGCACGCGTCAATGCCGTCTGTTGCGCGGAAGTAGGAAATGCCGCACCCGTGCTACCGCTCCACGTGCGGATATTGCGGCCCGTGCTGGGAATGCTGCTGCGCCATGTTGGAGCGGTGGTGTCGACACCCGTACTCGTGACCGGGACGGCTTTCATTTCGCCCGTCCAGACCCCTGACACGAAGGTCGCCTGATAGACATGCGTATCGCTGGTAAGGCTGCTGGAATTGGCGGCAAGATTGCCGCCGGTACCGGTACGCCTCACGATTTCGCCCAGCGCTGCCTTCAGTCCCTGGGTGAACTCGTTAGGATTGCTGGCGACAATGAAGCTGCCGCGGCCATTGACCGCCGCGTGCCACAAATCGTCGACGTTCTGAATGCTGTTATTGACCGGCGTAGGCCAATTCTTCGCCCCGGAAGTTATCGCAGGCAAGTCCGTTTTCGGATCGAGCGTGCCCTTGGCGCCGATCGAAATCGCAAATGTGGTCATATGCTGCCAGAACGCAGGATCCGAAGCGCTACTGGGCACCGTGTTCTCCAGGTCCGTCCGAAGATCGGATTTCCAGTAGCGCATCGCGACGTCGGCCAGAGTGTCCGAGTCGGCGCTTCTGTAAGGACGGACAGGCGTATAGGTGTACGGATCGCCGGCAGGCCTGGTTATCTCGGAACCCGCAACGTTATCCTGCTCGTTGACAGGAGTTGCATAGTTGTCCTTGCCATTCCAATAGCCGTCCGTCGTCAAGATCGTGAAATTCTGCCGGCAAGCGAACTGCGCAGCCCCGACTTGCGGGCCATACGGCCCACCAGCCGCACTGCTACTGAAATACCGCCCGGCATCGTTGAGCGCTCCATGGAGCGGCGTCCCCCCTCCAGCATCGGCCCCATACAAGCGCTGATACCAAAGCGTACGGTTGTTGTCCGCGCCATCCACGCCATTAGGGTTATCAAAAAACCCATTGTTCCGGCCGACGGGAATAGGCGCCGCCTGCGTGATCAGGTTTCCTGCCAGCCCCTTTTGCCAGATCGTGCGAAACCCGACACGTACGTTCGTGCCAAGATCGTTGAAGGCACGGCCAGCGCTTCCTTTTGCCACCTTCATTCGAGTGCGGCTGTAAGACCACCAGGTTGCGAAGTTTCTACGCTCCTCCGCCTCGCTTCTGTGAACGGCCGAAGCCGTGGAAGTGGCAGGAGTAACAGGAGTATCCCGCACGCAATTCTTCCACTGCCAGCCGTTATTGGAATTACTACACCCGCTTCCAGTCAACCCTTGCTGGCCGGACACGCCGAACATCAACTCACTGCGGATGACCGTACCGTCCGTGCGAATCTGGTAACGATAATAGTTGGCAGTATTTGAAAGATAGCTCTCGGCGGTATTAGAAAGGTCTTTGGGGACATAGAATGACCTATCCGACCCGGCAAGATTCACGTTATCCGTCAGAAACTCGACATTGTTATAAACGCTACCATAATCCATCCCACCGGTCATGGGGGCACCGGTAGCATCCACCCATGGCTCATAAGTGACAGCAGGATTGTAATAGATGGTGTTGCGCGCGTACGTGCTGTTGCTGATGTTGAAATTGGTGCCATCGACGGTGGTCTGTGGCACGGCGTCCGGCATGAACGTGCTTTCCATGGAACCGGAATCGTCCAGGATGAACAACACGTTGGGCGCGATACGCCCACCCGACTGCAACGGGTAGCTGGGTACCACGACACCGGCGCTGGCTGGCAGGGCGAGCATGGTGCAGGCGAAAGCCGCTGCGAATGCATTGAGACGAGGCAAGAAGCGATGCCTGCGCAGACGAACGTCGTGGAACTGGTTCATGATGGTGACTCCGTCTTACGGCGCGATATAGCTTGATTGAAGGATGACACTGGAACGGCCTGGAGCCTGGCTGCGCGCCACGATCCGATACATCGGCCGCACGCAAATCGGCTGCCCCGTGTACTTTTCGTCGCTGTTGCATTCGAACCAGGCTTCGGCCGTCCCCATGTATTCGATATAGAACTGCGTTCTGGACGCCGAGGCGCTTCGGGTACTGGTGCTGGCGTCGACCCAGCCGCCAAAGCTGGCATCGCGCCAACGCTCGGGTTGATTCGCCAGCGGCAGGCCGCAAACGCCCCCGCTGCATCCATTACCGGTCGGCACCACGGTTTGTGCCAACGCGAGCGCTTCGCCCTGGCGCAGGGCCGACTCGGCGGCCTGGAAGTTCACGCTGCGATCGAGCAGGTTGCCGCTCATCCGCTCCTGCATCAACGTTCCGCGCACGACCGCCAGGCCCAGCAACGTCATCACCAGCAGCAGCATCAGTACCACGATCAGGGAGACGCCAGCCTGGCGCGCGGCGGGGGCGGGATATGGAGTCGTGCTCATTCGTTGCGGTTCCGCAAGGTGATGACATTGCTGATCGTGCGCGTCACCGGCGAGCCGTTCGTTCCGATCGCGTCCTGGGTCTGGAAGGTCAGCGACAGGTTGATGGCGGTGACCTGGTCCCAGCGCGTCCCGACGGTCGCAGCGCTGACGTAGCCGCCGTCGCTGGGAATGAGATAGGTGATCGCCATGTTCTGCACGTTCTCGGCTACTTCTTGATCGAAGATCGCCGGCGTACCCCCTGTATTCGTCAGCACGCCCTGGTACAGCGAACGCCCGCCCCTAGGATTGGTGCCGATGAACCAGCGCGATGCATTGAGCCGGCTGAGCATCGTGTTCGGCCCGTAGGTGAAGACGGAGCCGTTGATCCCCAGGTTGCTGCTGGAATTTCCTGGCGAACCCGACGCGGCGTGGCCAATGGTGCTGCTGCCCTGGCCACTGCTCATCTGGAACAGGGCTCCGATGCGCAGCACGCCCGTCGTTTCGGCGTTGGGACCGCAGGCGATCAGGTAGTCGCCGTTCCTGAAACCATGCGTATTGGTGCTGACCGTGAACTGCGCCGAGGCCGGCGTGTGCGCCGTGACGATCGCGGTCGCGTCGCCCGAGGACATCAGCACCAGGCCTTCGGTGTTGGCGACGCGGCTCGTCGGTGCCGGCGTTGGGAAGCTGCCGCTTGCCGACACGCCCACCAGCTTGTTGCCCGACCAGTTCGTCCACCAGCGCGATGCCGGGCTGTTGATGACGTTCGACATGCCCATGTTGTCGCTGCTGTTGCATTGGTTCCCACCCGCCTCGCGGATGTCGCGCGTCATCAGCTCGAACGCGGTGCGCACGTTTTCCTGCACGCGACCCAGGTTCTCCGTGGCGGCATAGGTACGCCGGTTGGTGATGAAAATGCCGATGGCCGCGCCGACCACCAGCAATCCCAGCAGCAGAGAGATCATCAGTTCGATCAGACTCATGCCTGCGACCCGGTGCCTGCTCGGCGCCCCGCTCCGCCACGCGCGGCTCATAGCCTGGTCACCGTCTGGAACTGCTGGGTTTGCGCCGCAGTCACGTTCGCTGCCGCCTGGCTGCCCCTGCTGTCGTCCCACTGCACCGTCACCTGGCAATCGTCGGCGCTGCAATTGATCGCGCCGCATGCGGAAGCGCCCATGATGGCCTGCAGGGAATTGAGGAAATTGCGCTGATCGACCACCACCTGCGACGTGCCTGTCGGCGCAGTGCAGGTCATGCCCATGTTGTAGTTGCCGTTCCGGGCGGCGGCGACGTTGGCGCGCATCGCGTCGAAGATGCCGGTGGTGCCTACGACGACCTGGCTGCGCTCGAAGGAACTCTGGTTGTTGCGAAGCGCCGTCGCCTGCAGCGCTGCGACCCCCAGCATGCCGATGCCCATGATCAGGACCGAGATCAGCACTTCGATGAGGCTTATCCCACGTTGCGACGCCAGCGATGCCGGGCGCGGAGGAGACGTATGCATAGAATTCACACAGGTGGAGAGTTTGATGGCGCAGGACATGCGGCGTTGCCCGGGGTAGTGACGAACCCCACCCGGCTGCCGCCGACGATGTACACGACCCGCAGGTTGTCGCTCGGGCGCGTGGTCGCGATGCAGCTGGAAAACCCGGCATTGAGCAAGGTTCCGGCACTGCTGCGGGCGAATCCGTCCGGACTGAAGACGATGCGGTCGTTGTTGCCGCTGACCGCGCTGCTCACGCTCAGCTGGACCGGAGCCTTCACCGCACTGACGCGCAGCACGTTCGAGTCGGTCACCACAATGGTGATCCACTGGTTCCATGCGCTACCGGTCGCGCAACTGGTGCCGTTGTCGCTGCGGCACACCGCCACGTTCCGGTTGAGCCGAATCGCCTCCGAACGCGCGAGCTGAAGCGATGCCACCATCTCGTTGGAGGCGGAGGTCAGCCGGCTGGTATTGACCAGATAGGTGTAGCTGGGGATGGCGATGCTCATCGCCACTGCCAGCACGACCACCGTCACCATCAACTCGATCAAGCTGAAACCATCGACCCGTCGGCATCGCCCCAAGTTGCGCGGCCGCTCGGCGTGAAAGCGCTGCATGTCGTATCCCCTTTTCCCGCGCCTAAACTAGAGCCCTGCCCGCGGCAATGCCAGCCGGGTCCGATGGGCGGTGGCAGATCGTAGCTGAACGGCAGGTCCGGCGACATGGGGCCGGGAATCCGAGGCATCATGCGCCCAGCGTCCCATGCCCGATCCCATGCGCCCAGCCCCCGCCTCCGCCCTGCCGCTCGACATCCTATGGCAGTCCAGCACCCTGATCTGGGTGCTGCTGACCGGCGAAGCAGTCGCGGTCATCCTGACCTTGGCGCCCGGACAGTCCACGAGCGGCTGGGTCCATTTCGGCCTCGCCTCGCTGCTGCTGCAGTGGACGGCGTTGACCACGCTGGCCTTGCTCTATCTGGCGCGCAGGCGTCTCGAACGCTGCCGTCCGCAGCAGGTGGCCTATCTGGCAGTGGCGCTGCTGGTGATCGTCGCCGTCGCCGTGCACGCGATTGCGTGGGCGGCGCTGGAAGAACTGTCGCTGTTGCAGGGAGGCTGGCATGCCTTCCTGCTCAAGGTGGCGGCCATCGCCCTCACCGTGGGGCTGATGGCGCTGCTGGCATTCCAGAACCACTGGCGCGTGCAGCAGCTGGCGGTACAGGCCAAACACGCCCAGCTCGAAGCACTGCGTGCCCGCATCCGCCCCCACTTCCTGTTCAACACGCTCAACACCGGCGCGGCGTTGGCGCGCTTTCGGCCGGAACAGGCGGAACGCCTGTTGCTGGATCTCGCCGACCTGTTCAGGGCGGCGCTCGCCGGACCCGACCGGTTGAGCCTGGAAGAAGAGCTGTCGCTCGCCCGGCGTTATCTCGGCATCGAGCAGATGCGCCTCGGCGACCGCCTGACCATCGATTGGGAACTGCCCGATCCCCTTCCGGCGATCGACGTCCCCACCCTTTCGATCCAGCCCCTGGTGGAGAACGCGGTCCGGCACGGCATCGAGCCCAGCACCAGCGGCGGCCATGTCCGCCTTCGGGTCGAACAGGACGCGCACTGGATCAGGATCGAGATCGTCAACTCCTTGCCCGCGAACGGCGAGGCGGCCGCCGGCAGCGGGTCCGGAATCGGCCTGGACGCGGTCCGCGCGCGCGTGGAAAGCATCGGCAACGGACGCTTGAGCACCCAACACGGGACCGACACCTTCGTCAGCCTGCTCGAACTGCCCAGCCCTCCCTGACGGCACCGACGGCCCGCGAACGGCCGTCCCGGTCCGCGCTCAGGCCATGACCCGATAACAAGGCCGGTACTCGCCGGAAATCTTCATCCGGCGCTGCTCGACGAAGGCGCGCAGCAGCTCGTCCAGGGCCTGCATCATGTCCGCGTCGCCGTGGATCTCGAACGGGCCGAACTCCTCGATGCGGCGCATGCCGTCCTCCTTGACGTTGCCGGCGACGATGCCGGAGAAGGCGCGGCGCAGGTCCGCCGCCAATGCGTGCGGCGGGCGCCCGTGGTGCAGGTCGAGCGCGGCCATCGCCTCGTGGGTCGGCGCGAACGGGCGCTGGTACTCCAGCGGGATGTGCAACGACCAGTTGAAGTAGAAGGCGTCCTTCTGCTCCTTGCGGTACATGCGCACCCGCTGGATGCCCTCGGCCATCTTGCGCGCCACCGCGATCGGGTCGCCGACCACGATCTCGTAGCGCGACGTGGCCGCCTCGCCCAGGGTCAGGCGCAGGAAGCGGTCGATCTGCTCGAAGTACGGCGCGGCGATGGTGGGGCCGGTCAGGAGCAGCGGGAACGGCAGCGCGCGGTTCTCGTCGCGCAGCAGGATGCCGAGCAGGTACAGGATCTCCTCGGCGGTGCCGACGCCGCCGGGGAACACGATGATGCCGTGGCCGATGCGGACGAAGGCCTCCAGGCGCTTCTCGATGTCCGGCATGATCACCAGGTGGTTGACGATCGGGTTCGGCGACTCGGCGGCGATGATGCCCGGCTCGGTGATGCCGATGTAGCGGTTGTCGTGCTTGCGCTGCTTGGCGTGGGCGATGGTGGCGCCTTTCATCGGCCCCTTCATCGCGCCCGGACCGCAGCCGGTGCAGATGTCCAGCCCGCGCAGGCCCAGCTCGTAGCCGACCTGCTTGGTGTACAGGTACTCGTCGCGCGAGATCGAATGGCCGCCCCAGCACACCACCAGGTTGGGATCGGCCGGCTGCAGGATGCGCCCATTGCGCAACTGCCCGAACACGGCGCTGGTGATGCCTTCGCTGGACTCCAGGTCGGCGGCCGATTCCGGCCCCAGCTCGATGGCCATGTAGGCCAGGTCGCGGACCACGGCGAACAGCAGTTCGGCCACGCCGTTGATGATCTCCCCGTCCACGAAGGCCATCGCCGGCGCGTTGAACAGGTCGATGCGCACGCCGCGGTCGCGCTGGACCACCTGGATGTCGAAGTCGGGGTACAGGTCGCGCGCGGCGCGCGGATCGTCGGACGCGCTGCCGCTGGTCAGCACCGCCAGCGCGCAGCGCCGCAGCAGCTCGTGCAGGCCGCCGCTGGACGCGTCGCGCAGGCGCACCACTTCGGCGCGCGAGAGGATATCCAGGCCGCCGCGCGGGTAGATCCGCGCGTCCACTACCGGCAGCGCCCGCGCCGCCGTGTTGCTCGTCGTCATGTCGTAAGTCTTGTCGTTGTCGTCAGCGGCGACTTTAGCGCCCGGCCCCGCAAAAGAAAACGGCCGGGTCGCCCCGGCCGTTCGCTTTCATACATGCATCGCCGCAGCTTTTAGAACTGGTAGCGGAAGCCCACCTGCAGCGCCCAGCGCGAGATGCCCTTGTCGTCGTAGACGGTCAGGTTGTCCGCGCCGTTGTAGCGGTACACGTACTTGCCGGTGGCCTGGTCGATGCCGCCGTACTCGACGATACCGCGCATCGCCGGGAACGCGACCTCTTCCACTCGGCCCCACTTCTTGTTCAGCAGGTTGCCCACGTTCATCACGTCGAGCCAGATGGAGGCCTTGTTACCCTTGAGGAAACCAGGAATCTCTTGCTCGATATGCAGGTCGAACTGGTTGACCCACGGATTGCGCGAATCGTTGCGCTGGGCGACCTGTCCCAAATGCGACTTCAGGTACTCGTTGCCGTTCACATAGTTCCAGAACGCCGTCTCTTCGGCAGCCGAGCCGAACAGCACGTCGCCCGGGGCGCGCGGGATGTACAGCAGGTCGTTCAAGCGGCCGTCGCCGTTGGCGTCGTTGTCGAACGTATAGCTATACGGACGGCCGCTGCGGCCCTGGTAGATCAGGCCGACCTTGGTGTTGTAGTCGCCGAAGAACGCATGCTTCCACTGCAGGGTCGCCAGGAAGCTGTTCTTGATCTCGTACGCCGACGTGGTGTTGACCTCTTCGTTGGCCTGAAACACTGCGGTGTTGCCCAGCTGGGAGCTCGATGTCGAACTGGTCAGCGTGCTGACTTCGTCCGCATTGGTGTAGGTGTAAGACATGCTCCACGACCAGTCGCTGTCGTTGAACGGCTTGCTCAGACCGACGGTCAGACTCTGGCTGCCACCCTTGCTGGTGGAGCGGGCGATGATGGCATCGTTGTAGGCCCGCAGACGATTGGTACGCGCGTCGACGGATACCCCCGTAGGCTGGGAACCATTCACGTTCCAACTGGCCGGGTTGCGACCCGCTGCGTTCCAATAGATTTCGCGGCCATCCTGACCCACAGCGGTCGCGGTACCGAGATTCAGCTGCTGGTAGTAGATCGCTTCCTCAACCGACGTCACGACGCCTTCCACCGACGCGACGATGCCGTACCACGGCAGCTCGGTGTCGAACGCAAGGTTGGCCTTCCACACCGACGGCTGGCCGAGATCCTTGTCGACGAAGTCGACGGACTGCGTAGCACCACCAACACTGCCGTTGCCCGTCGGCTGGTTATTGATGTCCGGGGTGAAACGGATACCGTTGGAATTGATCAAAGCGGTATTGGAGAAGTTGTAGTCGGTGTAGGCCAGACCAGTGTTCGAATACGGATTGGACAGCCACACCGAAGCAGCCGCACCCTGGAACAGGCCCACGCCGCCACGCAGCTGGGTCGGGCGCTCCGCATCGAAGGTATAGTTGAAGCCGAAGCGTGGCTCGAACAGGCCGTTGCCGTCGATGGTCGCATCGTTGCGCACGCCGAACGCGGTCGATGCCGCCGCGTTGTACTGCGGCTTGTCCTTCACCATCGGCTCGTCGTAGCGCAGACCGAAGGTCAGGGTCAGATTGCTGTTGACCGCCCAGGTGTCCTGCACGAACAGGCCCAGGTTGCGGATGCCCCACTGCGCGGCGATGTCATCGATATTGCCCGAGTTCGATTTGGAATAGCGATAGTTGGCGGGGCGGTTGGCGCGATAGTCGGCGATCGAATTGAACGTGTACGAGCCGAACACGCGCTGCGCGAACAGGTTGAAGATGTCGTTGTCTTCGTAGTCGAAGCCGAACTTCACCGTGTGGTCGTTCAGGAACAGGTTGCCGGCGAAGAATGCGTTCCAGGTCTCGGTACGCAGCGCGTTGGCCTGGGTGCTCTGCTCGGTGCCGAGGTTGATCGTGGAGTTGCCCACGCGCACGGCAATCGCCGGCAGCTGCGAGGCAGCGGTACGCTCGGTGGCGTAGTCGCGATAGGAGACCTTGGCTTCGGTGGAGAAGGTATCGGTCCAGTCGCTGAACAGCTGGCCGGTGTAGGTTTCCAGCTCGAAGTCGCGGACGTAGTGGTAGGAGTTCAGCGACAGCGCCGAGGAGGTGAAGCCGTTGAGGTTGGCGGTACTCTGCTCGGACTTGCCATAGCGGAACGAAGCGCGGTGCTTGTCGCTGATGTTCCAATCCAGCTTAAAGCCCTTCTCTTCCGAGTCGGAATTCAGCGCGGGCAGCGCCAGGGTGCCCGGCTCGAAGCCATAGACGTTCCGGGAGATGTCGATGATCTCGTCGACCTGCGCCTGCGAGACGTTGACGATGTTGCTGGCGCCGGAGCCGGTCGGGCCATAGCCCGAAGCGCCGGTGAACACGCCCTTGCCCTCGTACTTCTCGTAGTTGGCGAAGAAGAACAGCTTGTCCTTGACGATCGGGCCGCCCACGGTCAGGCCGTAGGTCTTCTCGCTGTCGAACAGCTTGGGACGGATGTCGTTCTGGTTCTTGCCGGACCAGTCGTTGTCGCGGTAGGTGCCATACACCGAGCCGTGGAACTCGTTGGTGCCGGATTTGGTCACCGCGTTGATCACGCCACCGGTGCCGCCGCTGATGCTCACGTCGTAGTTGGCGACGTCGATCGAGATCTCGTCGATCACGTCCATCGAGAACGGCTGGCGTGGCGTCGGCAGGCTGTTGGACTCCAGGCCGAACGCGTCGTTGGTGCTGATGCCGTCGACGCGGATCGCGTTGTAGCGCGGGTTCTGGCCGCCCACCGAAATCTCGTTGCGCGACTTGTCGGTCTGCGACACGCGCGGATCCAGGCGCACATAGTCCTGCAGGTTGCGGTTGATCGACGGCAGCGAATCGATGTCCTCGCGAGTCACGTTGGTGCCGGTACCCATCTTGTTGGCGCTGAACACGGCCGAGCCGTAGCTGCCGACGATCGCCTGCACGGTGCCCAGGGTGGAGACATCGCCGCCAAGCGTGGCGTCGACTTCATTCACCTTGTCCAGATTCAGGTACACACCTTCACGGGTCGTGGTGCCCGCACCGGAACCGGTGACGACGATGGTGTACGGACCGCCGACGCGCAGACCGCGCGCGTTGTAGCGGCCGCTGGCATCGGTGACCGCGCGGCTGACGGTGCCGGATTCGACGTGCGTGATCGTCACCTCCGCGTTTGGCACCGGCTGGCCACCAGCACCCACGACCTGACCGGCGATGCCGGCGGACGTGCTCTGGGCAAACACGGGGGCGGCGGCGAGCGCAGCTACGAGGCCAAGAGTGAGCTTGGACATCCGGAGACGGCGGGGTTGAGTCATTGCAATAGCCTCGATGGAAGTTGACGAAATGCGCATAGCTAGCCGTCCCTGGTCGACGCACGGCAGCGGAATGAGGTTCGTGCCCCCTTGCTGGATCCCCCGCAAGGGTTAACGTGAGTTTAACACCATAGGGCCGATTTGTTGCCAAAACGTGACAGCCAGACACAAGCGGACATGACAAGACATGGATCCCAGTTCGTGGGAACTGGCATTTGGCTCGAGTGGGCAGCAGGGTTCGGCGAGGGACGCGCAGCCCAGCGCATACGGGCAGAAACGAGCTCATCCAACACACGCCCTCGCCGCCCAATGGGCGGCGGAGAGCCGTGGCCATTGGGGTACGCCGCGCTCGTCTATCGCTCGCAAGGCGCGCGGCAGGGAGGCTATTGGCTCACGTTAGCCGCAGTTGACGGAACTTTGATCTGCCGCCACGCGCGGCACTCGGCGCCCCAAAGCGCATCGCCATGCGCAAGCAACCGGCTTGGGCCGCCCCAGCGCTAGCGCCCGCGACAAGACCAGTGTCCGCTAGCGACGCGGCGCGCATGCCGCAACGGCGGCGGCACGCTCCCGCTCAGCCGGCGCCCGGCAGTTTCAGATAGGCCGTGAGGCCGTCCAGGAACATCTGCACCGAGATCGCCACCAGCAGCATGCCCATCAGCCGCTCGACCGCGGTCAGCACGCGCATGCCGAGCAGCTTGTACAACAGGGTGCCGGAGAACAGCAGCGCCGAGGTGCCGACCCAGGCCAGGATCAGCGCCAGGCTCCATTCGCCCAGGCGGGTGGGTTCGTTGCTGCCCATCAGCATCACCGCGGCCATGCCCGAGGGGCCGGCCACCAGCGGGATCGCCAGCGGCACAATGAACGGTTCGCCGTCGGGAATCTCGCCCATCAGGCCTTCCGGGCGCGGGAAGATCATGCGGATGCCGATCAGGAACAGCACGATGCCGCCGGCGATCGCCACCGACTCCTGGCGCAGGTGCATCACTTCCAGCGCGTACTTGCCGCCCCACAGGAACGCCATCAGCACGCCCAGCGCGATCAGCAGTTCGCGCGCCAGCACGATGCGCTGGCGCTTGGCCGGCAGCGGCTTGAGCACGCTGAGGAACACCGGGATGTTGCCCAGCGGGTCGAGGATCAGGAACAGCAGCAGCGCCGCCGACAGGATGGTCATGCCAAGGGATTCCAGATCGCGCCGCGGTGCACGGCGCCGGCGGGCGACAGCAGTTCCACGCAGGCGGCTGCGTAGCGCGCCGGATCCACTGCGTCGAAGTCTTCCTGGTGGGTGTAGGCGCGGGCGCGCAGTGCGGTGCGCATCGGCCCGGGCTGCAGCCCGGCCACGCGCACCGGGGAGGCCGCCAGTTCGCCGTGCAGGGTCGCCAGCAGGCCGCGGCGGCCATGCTGGGCCGCGCCGTAGCCGCCCCAGTAGGCCTGGCCGACGCGCGCCGGGTCGTCCAGCGCGAACACGATCGCCGCGTCCGGCGCCTGTTTGAGCAGCGGCAGGCAGGCCTGGGTCAGCCAGCCCGGGGCGGTCAGGTTGACGTGGATGGCGCGCGCGAACTGCGCCGGATCGGCGTGCTCGAGCGGGGTCAGGCCGACGAAATCGGCGGCGCAGTGCAGCAGGCCGTCCAGCCGTCCGAGCTCGGCATGCACCCGCTCGGCCAGCGTCGCGTAGTCCTCCGGCGTGGCGCCGAGCAGGTCCAGCGGATACAGCAGCGGCTGCGCGCCGATCGCGGCGATCGCGTCGTAGACCCGGTTCAGGCGCGCCGGCTTGTGCCCGAGCAGCACCACCGTGGCGCCGGCCTGGGCGCAGGCCAGCGCCGCGGCGCTGCCCAGCCCGCCGGCGGCCCCGCATACCAGCACCACGCGCTGCGCCAACGCGCCCGCGTGCGACGTCGCCGGCTCGCTCACGGCTGGTAGGCCTCGGCCACGATGCGCTGCAGCTCGCCGGATTCGAACAGCTCCAGGGTGATGTCGCAGCCGCCGATCAGCTCGCCATGGATGAACAGCTGCGGGAACGTCGGCCAGTTCGAATGGCGCGGCAGGTTGGCGCGGATCTCCGGCTCCTCGAGCACGTTGACGGTGTGCAGCCGGTCGGCGCCGGCCGCCAGCAGGGCCTGCAGCGCGCGGCTGGAAAAGCCGCACATCGGGTACTGCGGCGTGCCCTTCATGAACAACACGATGGGATGGCGTTCGATGTCGGCCTGGATGCGCTCCATCACCTGCATGGGTTTCTCCTGCTTGGGCGAAAGAACGACCTCGGCGGTCGGCTAGACTTTCGCGTAGCCGCATAGTGTAAGCCCTGCGCATGCCGGTACCGACATGCGCGCCCGAAACCGCCCCGAGGATCCATGGCCATCGAACTCGCTCCCCTGCCGTACGACCGCGCGGCGCTGGCGCCGCACCTGTCCGCCGAGACCGTGGACCAGCACCACGGCCAGCACCAGCGCATGCTGGTGGAACGGCTCAACGCGCAGCTCGCCGGCAGCGAATTCGCCGACCTGCCGTTGCAGGAACTGGTGCGCCGTACCCAGGGCCGGCTGTTCCAGCACGCCGCCGAGGTCTGGAACCACGAGTTCTACTGGCAGGGACTGCGCCCGCGCGGCGGCGGCGACCCGGGCGGCGCGCTCGCCGAGCGCCTCGCCAGGAGCTTCGGCGACGTCGCCCGCTTCAAGGCCGATTTCGAACGCATGGCGCTGGCCGTGTTCGGTTCGGGCTGGGTATGGCTGGTGCAGCGCCCGGACGCCACCCTGGCCCTGGTCGCCACGGTCAACGTCGGCTCGCCGCTGACCGGCGAGGACACCCCGCTGCTGGCCTGCGACCTGTGGGAACACGCCTACTGGGGCGACTACCGCGGCGACCGCGCGCGCTACCTGGAGGCGTTCTGGAAGCTGGTGAATTGGGAGTTCGTGGCGGCGAACATGCGGTGAAGCCGGGATTGGGGATTGGGGATGACCAGCCTGCGGCTGTTGTAAAGCGCTTCGGGATTGGGATGAGCGGCCTGCAGGCATTCGCTCGGGTTCGAGCGAATGGTTGATGCGTAGCCGCTGGCGCCGCTAGCGCCTCGTTCCCGATCAGGCCCAAGCGCGGCCTGGGCGCGACATGTTTCAGCCGGCTCGGCCCTGCGCGCGCAGGGTCTCGATCACCGGCGCGACTTGCTCGCTGCGCTGCAGTTGCGCGCCGACCGCCTGCAGCGCCTGCGCCAGGGCCGCCGGCGTGTCCTCGCGCAGCGTGGCGTGGCCGACCTTGCGGCCTTCGCGCGCTTCCTTGCCGTAGTCGTGCCAATGGCCGCCGGGTTGCGCCAGCACCGGCGCGGCGTCGGGCATCTGCCCGATCCAGTTGAGCATGCAGGCATGGCCGAGCATGCGCGTGGACCCCAACGGCAGGCCCAGCACCGCGCGCAGGTGGTTCTCGAACTGCGAGGTCTCCGCACCTTCGATGGTCCAGTGCCCGGAGTTGTGCACCCGCGGCGCCATCTCGTTGGCGAGCAGTTCGCCGTCGCGGCAGAACAGCTCCAGCGCGAACACGCCCACGTACTGCAGCCGCTCGGCCAGCGCCTGCGCATGGGCGATGGCGGCCTGCGCCAGCGCCGCGTCGGCCTGCGCCGGGGCCAGGCTGGCCGACAGCACGCCCTGCACGTGCCAGTTCTCGGTCAGTGGCCAGCTGCGGAACTCGCCGTCGCGGCCACGCACCGCGACCACGCTGATCTCGCGCTGGAACGGCACGAAGGCTTCCACGATCAGGCCGACGCTGGACGCCTGCGCGCCCAGCGCGGCCCAGGCCGCCTCGGCGTCGGCCGCGGACTTGATCCGGAACTGGCCCTTGCCGTCGTAGCCCAGGCGCCGGGTCTTGAGGATGCACGGGATGCCGACCTGCGCCAGCGCCGCGTCCAGTTCCTCGCGGCTGCCGACCGCGGCGAAGTCCGGCACCGGGATGCCCAGCTCGCGGAACAGGGTCTTCTCGGCCAGCCGGTCCTGCGCCACCGCCAAGGCGCGCGGATTCGGGAACACCGGCACCTGCCCCGCCAGCCATTCGGCGCTGGCTGCCGGCACGTTCTCGAAATCGAAGGTGGCCACATCGATCTTCGCCGCGAACGCGGCCAGCGCCGCCTCGTCGCGGTAGTCGCCGACCTGCAGCGGCGCGACCTGCCCGGCGCAGGCATCGGCCACCGTATCCAGCATCACGAAACGCAGGCCCAGCGGCGCGCCGGCCACGGCCAGCATGCGCGCCAGCTGGCCGCCGCCCAGGATTCCGACAGTGCTGGTCATTGGCGCGGATCGTCCTTGGCCATCACCTCATCGGTCTGGCGCTGGCGGAGATCGCCCAGCGCAGCGGCGATGTCGGCGTGCTCGGCGGCCAGCATCGCCGCGGCGAACAGCGCGGCATTGGCCGCGCCGGCATTGCCGATCGCGAACGTGGCCACCGGGATGCCGGCCGGCATCTGCACGATCGACAGCAGCGAGTCCATTCCGTTCAACGCCTTGGACTGTACCGGCACGCCGAGCACCGGCACCGCAGTCTTGGCCGCGAGCATGCCCGGCAGGTGCGCGGCGCCGCCGGCACCGGCCACGATCGCGCGCAGCCCGCGCGCGGACGCCGCTTCGGCATAGGCGAACAATACGTCCGGGGTGCGGTGCGCGGACACCACCTTCACTTCGTAGGGCACGCCCAGCGCATCGAGTTTCTGCGCCGCATGCTGCATGGTCTCCCAGTCGGAACGGGAGCCCATCACGATGCCGACGAGCGGCGCGGTTTGCTTGGAGGTCATGGCCGTCCCCTGCCTTAAAGACGTATTCTAGCCGTCTTCCACGCAAGACGAAGACCGGATGGACCGCAAACTGCTCGACCTGCTGTGCTCGCCCGACACCCGCCAACCGCTGGCCCTGCTGGATGCGCGCGGCCTGGAGGCGCTGAACCGCGCCATCGCCGACGGCACCGTGCAGCGCGCCGACGGCAGCCCGCAGGCGCAGCCCCTGCGCGAGGCGCTGGTCACCCGCGACCGCAAGCAGGTGTTCCGCGTCGACGACGGCATCCCGGTGCTGCTGGCCGAAGAAGCGATCGCCACCGCCCAGCTCGCCGACTTCCCGGGCAAATGAGCAGCGACGTGGCGCCGCTGCAGGCGCCGGCGCAAGACCTGATCGACGCCGACGTGGCGCGCGCGCTGGCCGAGGACCTGGGCAGCGGCGACGTCACCGCCGCGCTGTTGCCCGACCGCGCCGACAGCGCCTACCTGCTGTGCAAGCAGGATGCGGTGATCGCCGGCCGGCCCTGGTTCGACGCCTGCCACCGCGCGCTCGACCCGCGTGTGCAGATCGACTGGCGCATCGCCGAAGGCCAGCGCGTCGCCGCCGGCACGGTGCTGGCGCTGCTGCACGGGCGCAGTCGCGCGCTGGTCAGCGCCGAGCGCGCCTCGTTGAACTTCCTGCAGACCCTGTCGGCCACCGCCACCGCCACCGCCGCCTACGTCGCCGCGGTCGCCGGCACCGGCGCGCGCATCCTCGACACGCGCAAGACCCTGCCCGGCCTGCGCGCGGCGCAGAAGTACGCGGTGCGCTGCGGCGGCGGCAGCAACCACCGCTTCGGCCTGTACGACACGGTGATGCTGAAGGAAAACCACATCCGCGCCGCCGGCTCGCTGACCACGGCGGTGCATGCCGCGCGCGCGCAGTGGCCGGCGCTGCCGCTGGTGGTCGAGGTGGAGACGCTGGACCAGCTGCGCGAGGCGCTGCAGGTCGGCTGCGACCGCATCCTGATCGACGATTTCGACGCGGCGCAGCGCCGCGCGGCGGTGGCGATCGCCGCGGCCGCGCCGTTCCACCGCGCGATCCCGCTGGAAGTGTCCGGCGGCGTCGACCTGGACGGCGTGCGCGCGATCGCCGCCGACGGCGTGGACTGCATCTCCATCGGCGCGCTGACCAAGCACGTGCAGGCGGTGGACCTGTCGCTGAAGCTGGGCCCGCCGCCGCACTGACTTCACGGCCGCGGCCCCGCCGCTCTGCGACGCTGCACTTCCCCCATTCACCGAGTCGCCGATGGCCCGTCCCTGGTTCGCGTTGTTGTGTGCCGCCGCCCTGTTTCCCGCCGGCCGTGCGGCCGCGGCGGAAGTGTGCGACCTGCCGCCGCGCTACGGCCTGACCCCGACCGCGGTGGCCATCGTGCGCACCGCCTGCAACGAGCATCGCCTGTGGTGGCGGCCGTTCATCGATACCGAAGGCCGCCTTGCCGGACTGCGCGTGACCGAGGCCGAACGCGGCTATCTCGCCGACCACGGCATCGAGGCCTGGCAGCGCGTGGCCGCCTACTGGCGCGACAGCGGCACGCTGGGCGCGATGGGCGCCAGCGACGGTGCCGCCAGCTGCCAGGCGCTGGACGGCTCGCGCTACCGGCAGGCCGACTGCCGTGCGTTCATCGTCGACAACCCGTGGTCGGCGGCGTTCGTGTCCTACGTGATGGTGCACGCCGGCGTGAGCGGCTTCCATACCTCGGTACGGCATATCGAGTACATCCGCGCCGCCTACCAGGGCGGCGCCGACGGCCTGCCGTACCGCTATGCCGATCCGCAGCAGGACAAGCCCGCACCGGGCGATCTGCTGTGCTTCCTGCGCGGGCGCAAGCAGCCGCTGGGCGCGGCCGGGCTGCGCGAGGCGCTGGCGCGCGGCGGCGCGCTGCCCTGGGAATCGCATTGCGACATCGTGGTCGCGGCCAACGTCGGCGGCGACCACACCCTGTACCTGATCGGCGGCAACGTGCTCAACGCGGTGACCATGCGCAAGCTGCCGCTGGACCGCGCCGGCCGCCTGCAGCTGCAGGCGCCGCTGGCGCAGGACCAGGTCGGCGACGACGGCGCCGGCCTGGAATGCACGCCCGGCCGCGAGGAACTGTGCGACTTCAACCGCCAGGACTGGGCCGCGCTGCTGCAACTGCAGCCGCAGGCGCAATTGCAGCCGCCGGCGACCCCGGGCGTGCAGCCGGCGCCCGATCCAGCGGCGCCGCCGGTTCCGGCGCCGGCCGCGACTCCGCTTCCGGCACCGGCAGCGCCCGGTACCGCGCCTGCCATGCCCGCGGCCACCACACCCGCGATGCCCACGCCCGCCGCAGAGCCGCATGCCACCGAACCTGTCCGGCCGGCGCGCTGATATCCAGTCGCCCCAGGGCGTATCGGGAACGCCTGTCGCGACTGAAGTCGCTCCCACAGTGGCTCTCCGGACGCTGCGGGCCACCTGAGCGCACGGGAAGGCAGGAACGCAGCGCGCGGACGCGCTGGCATCAGTCCTGGCTCGCAGCGGATGTGCCGCCGAGACCGACACTGCCGGGCGCAGGGCAATAACGCACCCGGCGGCGACGCAGCTATCAAGCAGCGCTGACGCGGGCAGGCCAGAACTCGAGACTGCTTCCTGCCTTAGCGCGTTGCGCTTTTGCTTCGCGCTTCGCGATTCTTGAAACCCTGCCCCGATTTCCGATTTCCGATTTCCGAATCCCGATTCCCCGAACCCCGAACCCCGAACCCAAGCATTGCCGCCCCACCCGGCCCCTCGCTACAGTGGCGCCATGCCCAGCCTGATCCTGATGATGATTGCCGGCGCCGCGGTGTTCGCGTTCTGGAACGCGTCGCGTGCCGCCGCCGAACGTGCCGAGGCCCTCGGCCGCAATGCCTGCAAGGCCGCCGACGTGCAGTGGCTGGACCAGAGCGTGCACGGCACCGGCCTGCGCCTGCGGCGCCTGCCCAGCGGTTGGCTGGGTTTCGAGCGGACCTTCCGTTTCGATTATTCCTACGATGGGGTCGATCGCCACAGCGGCCGCCTGGTGCTGCTCGGCGACCAGCTGATCGCGTTCACCGGGCCGTCGGTGGCCACGGTGACGGCCCTGCACGAGCCACGCGAACCGCGCGACTGACGCGCACCACGCGGTCACCGTCGACCCGCCGCTCGGCGAACGCATCGAAGTGCTGCGCGGCCCGGTCACTTCCTCTACGGGCGGCGGCCACCGGCGGCGTGGTCAACGTCCCGGCAATCGGCGCAACGCATTCGATCGCGCGCCTGCGCAGCAGATTCGATCTGCAGCAACCGTTGATGCACCAACCAGCCCGAGCCGGCCCCGCCGGCCATGATGGCGGCAGCGAGGCGTACAGGGCACGCGCGGGCCGAGTCCAGGCCGTGGGTGGCGCTGCTGCGACGCCACCTGGCGCAGCGAGACCGCGATCGGGAATCGCCGTGCGCTCGCCGCATCGCGACGCGCGAACGCAGGCAATCGCTTGAACCCCCTGGGGAATCGCCTACTTCACCACGCGCAGATGCGGCCGCTTGCCGGCACCTTCGTCCGACCCGGTCGGACGCGGCGGCGGGGGGTCGTCGCCCGGCGGCTCGGTGGCGCCGTGGATGTCGTCCGGCAGCGCCATGCCCTGCCCGGTCTCGCGCGCGTAGACCGCCAGCACCGCGGCCATCGGCACCTGCACCGGATAGCTGACGCCGCCGAAGCGGGCGGTGAAGCTGACCCCGTCGTTGTCGATCTGCAGGCGCACCACCGCGCGCTCGGCGATATTGAGCACCACCCGGCCGTCCTTGACCGCGCTCGGCGGCACCTGCACGTTGGGCAGGCCCGCATCCACCAGGATGTGCGGGGTCATGCCGTTGTCGTTGATCCACTCCACCAGCGCCCGCAGCAGGTACGGGCGATGGCTGGTCATGCGGGAAATATCGTCGGTCATGCGCCAATTCTACGCGCCGGCACGCGAAGGCGCCGGCGCAACTCGGGAAACGCCGGATGCGCCAGGCGCGGCCGGGAAATCAGGCCGGCAGCTCGCGCAGTTTCTTTTCCTGGTCGGTCAGGCTGCGGATGAAACCGGGATTGCGGAAGATGCGGTTGCCGTAGTCCTCGATCGCCTTGCCGTCCTTGGGCAGCGGGATGTCCAGGGCCTGCAGGCGCCAGATGATCGGCGCCATCGCGCAATCGGCCAGGCTCATTTCCGGATTGAGGAAGAACTTGCTGGCCTTGAACAGCGGCACCGAGGCGGTCAGCAGCTCCTTGAGCCGCTTGCGCCCGGCCTCGGCCTGGGCCTTGTTGCCGAGCTGGATGGCCTGCACCTGCGGCACCCAGTCGTGTTCGATGCGCAGCATGGCCAGGCGCAGGCGCGCGCGCGACAGCGGGTCCACCGGCATCAGCGGCGGATGCGGGTAGCGCTCGTCCAGGTATTCGCTGACCACCGAGGCGGCGTACAGCACCAGTTCGCGCTCCACCAGGGTCGGCACCGAGTGGTAGGGATTGAGGTCGATCAGGTCTTCCGGAGGATTCTGCGGATCCACCGCCACGAAATCGTAGGTCACGCCCTTGGCCGCCAGCACCAGGCGCACCCGGTGGCACAGGACATCATCCGTGGAGGAAAACAACGTCAAGGTATTTCGCATGCGCAAACTCGCCGCCATTCAAGGCTCTCCGACGACCGGAATCCGCCGGCCGCATCGACGCCGCCAACACCTTGCTGACGGTCATCACGGCCCCTGAGTGTGCAACCCTCGCTCGCAAAAGCCAATAGGATGAACAGGGGATCGGGTCAGCTACGATGCAGCCGGCGCGTCGGCAGCGAGGCCGACGCTCAGTGCACGTCCTTCCAGTATTCCTTCTTCAGCAGATAGGCCAGGAAGGTCAGCAGGGCCAGGAACAGCACCACCCACACGCCCAGGCTCTGCCGCTTCAGCGCCGCCGGTTCGCCGGCGTATTCGAGGAAATTGCTGATGTCGCGGACCGTCTGGTCGAACTGCGCCGGGGTTTCCTTGCCCGGCGTGGCCAGCTGCAGCCGCTCCACCGGCTTGTCCATGCCGGCCTGCTCGGCCTTGCCGTAGACCGGCTGCTGCAGGCCCTGCAGTTCCCACAGCGGATTGGGCATCGAGGCGTTGGCGAACAGCTTGTTGTTCCAGCCCAGCGGACGCGACTGGTCCAGGTAGAACGACTTGAGGTAGGTGTAGACCCAGTCGGTGCCGCGCACCCGCGCGATCAGGCTCAGGTCCGGCGGCGCCTTGCCGAACCACTTGCCCGCCGCATCGTGCGGCATCGCCGCCTCGATGTGCTCGCCGACCTTGGCGCCGGTGAAGTTGAGGTTGTTCATCACCTCTTCCTCGCTCAGGCCCAGGTCCTCGGCCATGCGCGAATAGCGCAGGTATTTCAGCGAATGGCAGCCGGAGCAGTAGTTCATGAACAGCTTGGCGCCGCGCTGCAGCGAGGCGCGGTCGCCGAGGTCGTTGCCGGCCTGCTGGGTGGCGCCGCCCTCGGCGGCCAGTGCCGAGACGGACAGCAGCAGGGCGGCGGCGAAACCGGCCAGGGTGGCGATCAGGCGCTTGCTCATGCCTGGCCTCCCGCGGTCGCACCGAGCAGGGAGCCGATCATCTGCGCGCCCCAGAACGCCATCTGCCCCCAGGGCAGCAGATAGCCCACGAAGGACAGCAGCGACACGGATCCGAAACAGGCCAGCACGGTGATCAGGGGCTTAGTCATGGGTGGTCACCCGCTCCGGCACCGGCTTGGTCCGGTCCAGCGTGGTCCAGATCGGCATGGTCAGGAAGAATCCGAAATACAGCACGGTCAGCACGCGCCCGATGTAGGTCTCGCTGGCATCGGTGCCGGGACCGGAACCGATCACCCCGAGCCAGACGAAGCACACCGCCAGCACGCCCAGCATCACCCGCGAAATCCAGCCGCGGTAGCGGATCGACTTGACCTTGGCGCGGTCCAGCCAGGGCACCAGGAACAGGATCGCGATCGCCGAGAACATCACCAGCACGCCGCCGAGCTTGTTCGGCACCACCCGCAGCATCGCGTAGTACGGCGTGTAGTACCACACCGGCTTGATGTGCTCGGGCGTGACCAGGCGGTTGGCCTCGGTGAAGTTGTCGTGCTCCAGGAACAGGCCGCCGAAGGCCGGCACGAAGAAGATGATGAAGGCGCCGATCAGCAGCAGGAACCCGACCCCGACCATGTCCTTGACCGTGTAGTACGGATGGAACGGAATGCCGTCGGCCGGCTTGTTCGGATCCCAGCGGTTGCCCTTGGGCCCCTTCTTGATCTCCACGCCGTCGGGATTGTTGGAGCCGACCTCGTGCAGCGCGCCCAGGTGCAGCACCACCAGCAGCAGCAGCACCAGCGGCAACGCGATCACGTGCAGCGCGAAGAAGCGGTTGAGGGTGGCGTCGGACGGCAGGTAGTCGCCCATGATCCATTCGGTCAGGCCGTTGCCGATCACCGGGATCGCGCCGAACAGCGAGATGATCACCTTCGCGCCCCAGAACGACATCTGCCCCCACGGCAGCACGTAGCCCATGAAGGCCTCGGCCATCAGCACCAGGTAGATCAGCATGCCGAGGATCCACACCAGCTCGCGCGGCTTCTTGTAGCTGCCGTAGAGCAGGCCGCGGAACATGTGCAGGTACACCACGATGAAGAACAGCGAGGCGCCGGTGGAGTGCATGTAGCGGATCAGCCAGCCCCACTCGACGTCGCGCATGATGTACTCGACCGAGTTGAACGCCTCGGCCGCGCTGGTCTTGTAGTGCATCGTCAGGAAGATGCCGGTGACGATCTGGTTGACCAGCACCACCAGCGCCAGCGAGCCGAAGTAGTACCAGATGTTGAAGTTCTTCGGCGCGTAGTACTCGCCGACATGCTTGCGGTAGAACGGCATCAGCCCCGGGGCGCGCTCGTTCACCCACTCCGACACGTTGCCCGCGGTGCGGGTCAGGATATTGTCAGCCATGGCTTAGGCGGCTCCCTTCGCGGAACTCGGATCGACGCCGATGATCAACGTGTTGTCGTCCTGGTAGTGATGCGGGGGCACCAGCAGGTTGATCGGCGCGGGCACGCCCTGGAACACGCGGCCGGCCATGTCGAAGCGCGACTTGTGGCAGGGGCAGAAATAGCCGCCCTTCCACTCCGGATCGTAGGGCTCGGGGCGGATCTCCGCGACCATCTCCGGCGAGCAGCCCAGGTGCGTGCACAGCCCGACCAGCACCGAGATGTCGGGCTTGATCGAGCGACCTTCGCCCTTGATGTAGGCCGGCTGTTGGTCGGTGACCTCGGACTTGGGGTCCTTGAGTCGTCCGTCCAGCGTCGGCAGCGCATCCAGGATCGCCTTGGAGCGCTTGACGATCCAGATCGGCTGACCGCGCCACTCCAGGATCAGGCGCTGGCCTTCCTGCAACGCACTGATGTCGGCGGTCACCGGCGCGCCGGCCAGTTTGGCCTTGGCGCTGGGGTTCCACGACTTGATGAAAGGAACCGCGACGAAACCTGCTCCAACCGCGCCCACCACCGCCGTGGTGGCGGTGAGAAAGCGGCGGCGTCCTGCATTTACAGAATCGTTGACCCCATCGTTGGCCATCCGGCACTCCGATTTTTGATTGGGTAGCGTGAGGCTGCCAGCGGCTCGGTGGGGGTCGAGCCGCATAAAATCCACTGCAGTGTAGCGGAACCGTCAACGCGCAGACAATGCATCGTCGCGACGGCCGCCGGAACGCTCAATGCGCCGCCGCCAGCACGCCGCGGTAGCGGTCGGCCAGCACGCCGACCCGCTGCACGTAGCGCTGCGTCTCGCTGTACGGCGGCACCCCGCCATGCTTGTCCACCGCGCCCTCGCCGGCGTTGTAGCCGGCGGCGGCCAGGGTCAGGTTGCCGTTGAAGCGCTTCAGCAACCAGGCCAGGTACTGCACGCCGCCGCGGATGTTCTGCGCCGCATCGAACGAATCGCTGACCCCGAAGCGGCGCGCGGTCGGCGGCATCAGCTGCATCAGGCCCTGCGCGCCGGCGCGGCTCAGCGCCATCGGGTTGTACGCCGACTCGGCATGGATGATCGCGCGCACCACCGCCTCGTCGACCCCGTACTCGCGCGCGGCGGCGGCGATCTCGCTCTGGTAGGCGGTGGTGTTCAACCGCACCGCGCCGAAGTTGAGTCCGGGATTGGCGCAGGCGTAGCAGGTCTCGATGAAGCTGTAGTGGATGGTGCGCACCGCGCCGAGGCTCGCGACCTGGGTCGGGCGCGCGCTGGTGTAGTGGCGCACGCCGTCCTTCATGTAGGAATAGACCTGGCCGCTGACCACCCGCCGCGGCGCGGCGCCAGTGCCCGCAGCCACCGGCGCCACGCTTCTGGGCGCGGCGCTGGCGGCGACCGGGGCCGGGGCCGCGACCGGCGTGCTGATGATGGTGGCCGGGGCGCCGGACTGCGGCGTGGCCAGGGCGATGACGCTCCGACTGGGCGCGCGTTCGGCGGAACCGGGCGCCGCGACAGGCGCGGGCACCGCGCGTGCGGTGCTGCGGTCGGGCACATAGCGGCTGACCACGCTGCAGCTGGCGCCGGCCACGCGCTTGCTGACGTAGCTGGGCACGCCGTCGCCGCCGATGCACTTGTACAGGGTGCCGGCGCTGGCCGGCGATGCCGACAGCGTGGCGATTGCCAGCCCCAGAAGCCCCACCATCCCCTTCATGGCGGCGAGTGTCCCAACTTCGCCGGCGCTTGCCAAGTGCGCGCTGGCGCGACCGGGATCGGCGACCCGTTTGCCGCGTCCCGGCCGGCCGTGGGCCTTGTGCATCCGATGCCGGCACGGGGGCACCTCCGCACCACGCCGGCGCTCCCGCCGCTCGGGCCGGCATGGCGCGTATCGCGGTCGCCACGGCCGGCACCGCCACTGCGAACGGCCCTCGCGCCGCGCCGGGCTCACCGTCGCCCCTGTTGCACCGTCTTTGCTGCATCACCTGGCGGCATCGCCCGCCGCACCGCTCCGCCATAGCGTCCGCCGCAGCCGTGGCCGCGCCGCGCGTCACTGGGTATCGCCATCGATGCAGGCCGCTACATCGCGCAACGCCGCCAGCAGCGCCGGCCGCAGCGCCTGCCCGTCGATCGGCTCGAACGGCATCCCCAACGTCAGCAGTTCGGCCGCCAGCCAGGCCGGCGACTCGGCGCCCATCGACAGCACGCAGCCGCCGTCCCCGTCCGTCTCCAGCATCCCGCACCACGGCGGGATGCGTGCGGCCAGCGCGGCCGGATCGCCGCGCAGGCGCACCCGCAACTGCACCGGGAACGGCGCGACGCTGATCGCCTGGCGCACCATCGCCGCCGGATCGCGCGGCGGCAGCCGCGCCGCGACCGGACCGCCCAGGGCCAGCGGCGGGTCGATGCGGTCGACCCGGAACGTGCGCCAGTCGGCCCGGTCGCGGTCCCAGCCCAGCAGGTACCAGCGGCGCCCGTAGTTGACCAGGCGCAGCGGCTCGAGCCAGCGCTGGCTGGCCCGGCCCTGGTGGTCGCGGTAGGCGAACCCGAGCAGGCGCCGGTCGCGGCAGGCGCCGGCGATGCCGATCAGCAGGTGGGTGTCCGGCACCGGCAGGTCGTGCCCCAGCGACACGGTCACCGCATGCAGCGCGCCGGCGCGCTGCCGCACCCGCGCCGGCAGCAGCGGGTCCAGCTTGGCCAGCACCCGCAGCGCGGTGTCCTCCAGCCCGCCCATGCTGGCCGCGGCCGCGCGCAGCGCCACCGCGACCGCCACCGCCTCGTCCTCTTCGAACAGCAGCGGCAGCATCTGCGCGCCGGCCGCCAGCTGGTAGCCGCCGCCGACCCCGGACGAGGCGCGCACCGGATAGCCCAGGCCGCGCAGCCGCTCCACGTCGCGGCGCAGGCTGCGCCGGTCCACGCCCAGGCGCTCGGCCAGTTCCGCGCCCGGCCAGACCCGGCGGGTCTGCAGCAAAGCGATCAGGCGCAGCATGCGGGACGCGGGAGATGCCATCGCACCACCGTATTGCGGACACGATCCGTCCGCAATAGCGCCTAGCATGGGCTCACACCCAGGAGAACCCGCCATGCCCACCGCCGACCGCCACGTGACCCTGTACCACAACCCCAAATCGCGCTCCAAGGGCGTGCTGATCCTGCTCGAGGAACTCGGCGCCGACTATGCGATCGAGCGCCTGGACCTGCAGAAGGGCGAGCAGCTGGCGCCGGAGTACCTGGCGATCAACCCGATGGGCAAGGTCCCGGCCATCGTCCACCTGCAGGCGCCCATCACCGAACAGGTGGCGATCTACCAGTACCTGGCCGACCTGTACCCCGAGGCCGGGCTGGCCCCGGCGATGGGCGACCCGCGCCGCGGGCCCTACCTGCGCTGGCTGGCGTTCTACGGCTCGGCGTTCGAGCCGGCGGTGCTCGACCGCGCGCTCAAGCGCCAGGCGCCGCCACGGATGCTCTCGCCCTATGCCGACTGCGACACGGTGATGGGCGTGGTCGACGACCAACTGGCGCGGGGCGACTACCTGCTCGGCGAGCGCTGCACCGCCGCCGACGTGCTGTGGGGCAGCGCGCTGGGCTGGATGATCGCCTTCGGCCTGATGGACCCGCCGGCGCCGACCCGCGCCTACGTCGAACGCATGGCCGCACGGCCGGCGGTGCAGCGCGCGCAGGCGATCGACGCGGCCGCCGAGGCCTGACCCGCCTGCGCGGGGCGCCCGGCGCGGGTAGACTAGTCGGCTTCCCTTTCCACCCGCCTGGATTAAGCGCCATGACCGGGACCGTCCTGCATCCCCTGCCCTCCGCCGGCACGCCGGCCGCTGCGCTGCCGGTGCGCGGCAAGCTGTACATCAAGACCCACGGTTGCCAGATGAACGAGTACGACTCGGCCAAGATGGCCGACGTGCTCGCCGCCGCCGAGGGCCTGGAGCTGACCGACAACCCGGAGGAAGCCGACGTGGTGCTGGTCAACACCTGCTCGATCCGCGAGAAGGCGCAGGAGAAGGTGTTCAGCCAGCTCGGCCGCTGGAAGGCGCTCAAGGCCGGCGGCAAGCCGGTGATCATCGGCGTCGGCGGCTGCGTGGCGTCGCAGGAGGGCGAGGCGATCGTCAAGCGCGCGCCGTACGTGGACCTGGTGTTCGGCCCGCAGACCCTGCACCGCCTGCCGGAACTGATCCGCGCGCGGCGCGAATCGGGCAAGTCGCAGGTGGACATCAGCTTCCCCGAGGTGGAGAAGTTCGACCGCCTGCCCGAGCCGCGCGCCGAGGGCCCGTCGGCGTTCGTGTCGATCATGGAGGGCTGCTCCAAGTACTGCTCGTTCTGCGTGGTGCCCTACACCCGCGGCGAGGAGATCAGCCGGCCGTTCGAGGACGTGCTGGTGGAAGTGGCGCAGCTGGCCGCGCAGGGCGTGCGCGAGATCAACCTGCTCGGCCAGAACGTCAACGCCTACCGCGGGCCGTACGCCGACGCCGAGGCCGGCGAGCAGCCGCAGTACGCCGACCTGGGCCTGCTGATCCGCAGCATCGCGCAGATCGAGGGCATCGGCCGCATCCGTTTCACCACCTCGCATCCGCTGGAGTTCAGCGACTCGCTGGTGGACGCCTACCGCGACGTGCCGCAGCTGGCCAACTACCTGCACCTGCCGGTGCAGGCCGGCAGCGACCGCATCCTCAGCGCGATGAAGCGCGGCTACACCGCGCTGGAGTTCAAGCAGAAGATCCGCAAGCTGCGCGCGGTGCGCCCGGACATCTCGATCAGCTCGGACTTCATCGTCGGTTTCCCCGGCGAGACCGACGCCGACTTCGACAAGACCATGAAGCTGATCGAGGACGTGGGCTTCGACCAGAGCTTCTCCTTCATCTATTCGCGGCGCCCGGGCACGCCCGCCGCCGACCTGGAAGACGACACGCCCGACGCGGTCAAGCACGCGCGGCTGGCGCGGCTGCAGGCGCACATCAACGCGCATTCGCTGCAGATCTCGCGCGAGATGGTCGGCAGCGTGCAGACCGTGCTGGTCGAAGGCCCGTCGAAGAAGAACCCGGCCGAGCTGACCGGCAAGACCGAGAACATGCGCTCGGTGAACTTCCCCGGCCACCCGCGCCTGATCGGCCAGTTCGTCGAGGTGGCGATCACCGAGGCGCTGAGCAATTCGCTGCGCGGGCGCCTCACGGCGGTGGACACGACGGCTGGCATCTAGGCGACCGCGGTGTCGCGACCGGCCGGCGCGTGCGCCGGGCCGCGCGACGCATGACCGGCATCGCCGATAGCGCAGCGGGGCGATCGCTGGTTCATGAAGTGGGGTATGGCGTGGGTTGGGGCCGCAAGACCTCGCGTCCGCAAGGCCCGCACCGGCGACGAAAGCGCTACGGTGCTCTGGCACGCCGGCGACCGCCGCGCGCCGGCGTGGCGGAGACGGGCGTGTCGGCCACGCGCAGGCTGTTGGCCAGCGAGAATACCCATGGCCGCATCGCCACCAGCATGCCGACGCTGCGCCGGCGTTCGTGCGGCAGGCTGACATCCACGTCCGCCGCCTCGCGGAATTCGACCACCAGCCGCTCCAGCTTGCGCCGCAACGTGGCGATCGAGGCATCGCCCAGTTCGCGGACCTCCAACGCCAGCAGCGCCTGCGGCGCATCGAACGCGTCCTGCATAAATTCCTGGCTGGCGGCAGCCAGGTAACGCGCCCGCACCGGGCCGTCGTCGCGCCAGGAAAAGTCGCGCGCTACCCGCAGGCGGGTGCGGTCGCCCGGAAGCAGTTCGATCAGGCCGACCCGGTCCAGCCGCGCCAGCAGTTGCACCAGCTCGGCATGCGCCATCCCGTAGTCGGTGGCGATCGCCTCGCTGCGCCAGCCCTGGCACAGCATGTGGAAGACCATCATCAGGCGCGGCGCATCGGCCAGCGCCTGCTCCTGGCGCAGGCTGAGCAGGCGGCGGGACTGGCGGGTGCCGCTGGCCGCGCGCGCCAGTTCGAAGAAGTCGATCTCCAGCACCTCGCAGATGCGCTCCAGCCGATCCAGGTCCATCCGCCCGGTCGACAGAATGCGCTTGATCGTCGGCTCCGACACGCCGACCGCGGCGGCCAGATCGGCGTAGCGCCAGCCGCGCTCCTTGAGCAGTTGCTTCAGCGCAGCCAGCAGGCGTTCGCGTTCGAGCATGGATGCATCGTCGTGACGGGTGCGACGCACGGTATCACAAGGCGATACCTTGAGCGCCACGGTTGCGCCTTGCAATACCCGCTGGCACGTTTGCCCGATCTCCTCATTCGGCTCGAATCCATGTCACCGTCCCCGCTCCCGCGCCACGCCGAATGCGGCGAACGACTGCTCAACGACGTGCATTCGCGGCTCAATGCCACGCCCGTGCGCCTGCTGGCGCCGACCACGCAGGCGGAGGCCGTCGCGATGGTGCGCGCCTGCGCCCAGGGCGGCCACAGCCTCATCGCCGCCGGCGCCCGCCACGCCATGGGTGGGCACCAATTCCTGTCGCATGGCTGCGTGCTGGACACCTCGGCCCTGGACCGGGTCCTCGCATTCGATGCGGAGCGCGGACTGCTGACCGTCGAAGCCGGCATCCGCTGGCCGGCGCTGCTGGCATGGCTGCGCCAGCATCCGGGCAACGCACGCGGCTGGACCATTCGGCAGAAGCAGACCGGCGCCGACGACTTCAGCCTCGGCGGCGCCTTCGCCGCGAACGTGCACGGCCGCGGGCTGCGCTATGCGCCGTTCGTGGAGGACGTCGAATCGGTGACGCTGGTCGACGCGTGCGGCCGCTTGGTACATGCCAGCCGCGATACGCAACCGCGGCTGTTCGCCTTGGCTGCCGGCGGCTACGGGCTGTTCGGCCTGGTGGTGCAACTCACCTTGCGGCTCACGCCGCGCCGGGTACTGCAGCGGTGCGTGCGCCTGCAGCGGGTGGCCGGCCTGCCGCACGCGTTCGAGCAGGCGATCGCCGACGGCGCCTGCTACGGCGATTTCCAGTTCGCCATCGATCCGGCCAGCGACGACTTCCTCGATCTGGGCGTGCTGTCGTGCTACTACCCGGCGCCGACCGCGGCGGTCGCCGCGCCCGTGCAGCTGCAGGCCGACGATTTCGTCCGGCTGCTGGGCATGGCGCATACCGCGCCCTCGCGCGCGTTCGACGAATACGCCAGGTTCTACCTGGCCACCGACGGCCAGCATTACCACTGCGATACGCAGCAAAGCGGCGTCTATCTCGGCCACTACCACGCGGCGGTGGATCGCAGCCTGGGCCATCGCGGCTCGGACATGATCACCGAACTCTATGTGCCGCGCGCATGCCTGTCCGGGTTCATGGCCCGCGCCGCTGACAGCCTGCGCCGCTGCGCCGCGCAGCCGGTCTATGGCACGGTGCGCCTGATCGAACCCGACCCCACCAGCATGCTGTGCTGGGCGCGCGAGAACTGGGCCTGCATCGTCTTCAACCTGCACGTGCCGCACCACCCGGCGGGCCTGGCGCAGGCAGCCGACGCGTTCCGCGCACTGATCGACGATGCGCTGCACTTCGGCGGCAGCTATTACCTGACCTACCACCGCTGGGCTACGTCCGCCCAGCTGCAGGCCGCGCATCCGCGCATCGACGCATTCCTCGCCGCCCAGCGCGAATTCGATCCACGCGGCCGGTGGCGCAGCGACTGGTATCGCCACATCGTCGCGGCGCGCAGCTGACATGCCGCGGCTGTCCACCGCACAGGTGCTCGCGGCGGCGGCCGTGCTGCAGGCGCGCGCCGGCGCCGCGGCCTTGCCATGGAACGCGCGCGTGGCCGAGGCCTGCCTGCGCCACGGCGGCGGCGTCGGCAACGGCCTGCTGCGTGCGACCGGTTCCCGACTGGGGCGTTGCCTGCTGCGATGGCTCGAGTACGCGCTGGTACCGGGGATCGGCGCGCACTACGCATGGCGCAAGCGTCGGATCCGCGCCTGGGCCGAACGCGCCTGCGCCGAGGGAATGCGGCAGGTGGTGATTCTCGGCGCCGGTTTCGATGCCCTGGGCGTGGACCTGGCGAACCGCACCCCGCACCTGCATGTCTACGAAATCGATCTGGCGCCCGGGATCGCGATCAAGCAGCGTGCGCTGACGTCGCTGGGGATCGAGCAACCGCGCCTGCATTTCGTGGCGCTGGATCTGGCGCAAGCGTCGCTGCCGGTCTCGCTCGCCGGCGCTGCGCATTTCGCCCCCTCGGCGCCCACGCTGGTGATCGCCGAGGGCGTCCTGATGTATCTGCCCGCGCCGGCGGCGATCCGGTTGCTGCATGGGCTGGCCGGGTTTCTGCGGCAGGCGCGCTGCATCGCCACCGCGATGCAGACGCGCGGCGACGGTCGCGTGGATTTCCTGCACGCGCGCCCCTGGCTGCGTCGCTGGCTGCGCTGGAGCGGCGAGCCGTTCCGCTGGGGATGCAGCCGCGCGGCATTGCCGGCGACATTGCTGCCGGCGGGACTGGTGGTGGACACGCTAGCCGACCCCGACGATCCCGCCGACCCGGATCCGTGTCCAGGAGAATGGCTGTTCGCTGGCGACCTGTCGCCGGGTCCAGCGCCGGTCGCTGACCACTGACCCAAGCGCCGTCGCGCGGGCCGTGGCGGCGCGTCTTTCCGCTACACGGGCACTTGGCGTGCGGCGCGCTGCCGTATTCGCGACCGGCGCGCATTGTTTTCCTGCCGGAACGCCACGGCGCCGCCGCGACGCAGCGCGCGTCGCCTGTTCCTTCACAGCCGCGCGCGCTACGCTCTCCCTCCCTGTCCAACGACGCTGGCGTCGCATTGCGCGCCGCGGACGAACCTCGATGACCATCCCCGCACAACGCGATTTCACCCTCGAACCCGCCGACACCGAACGCCTGGCCAACCTGGCCGGCCCGTTCGACGCGCACCTGCGCCAGATCGAACTGCGCCTGGGCGTGGAGATCTCCAACCGCGGCAACGTCTACCGGGTCACCGGCCCGGCCACCGCGGTCGCCGCCGCCGAGACCCTGCTGCAGGCGCTGTACGCCGAGGCCGAGAGCGTCGTGTTCGACGACCAGGCGATCCACCTGCGCCTGACCCAGGCCAACGTCGATCATGTCGCGCAGCGCGCCTACGAACCGCAGGAAGTGGCGATCAAGGTCAAGCGCGGCACCGTCCGCGGCCGCGGCGCCAACCAGGCCAAGTACCTGCACCAGATCACCACCCACGACATCAACTTCGGCATCGGCCCGGCCGGCACCGGCAAGACCTTCCTGGCGGTGGCCAGCGCGGTCGAGGCATTGAACGAATCGCGCGTGCAGCGGCTGATCCTGGTGCGCCCGGCGGTGGAGGCCGGCGAGAAGCTCGGCTTCCTGCCCGGCGACCTGAGCCAGAAGGTCGATCCCTACCTGCGCCCGCTGTACGACGCGCTGTACGAGATGCTCGGCGTGGAGAAGGTGGTCAAGCTGCTGGAGAAGAACGTCATCGAGATCGCGCCGCTGGCCTACATGCGCGGACGCACGCTCAACGATGCCTACGTGATCCTGGACGAGGCGCAGAACACCACCATCGAGCAGATGAAGATGTTCCTGACCCGGCTCGGCTTCGGCTCCACCGCGGTGGTCACCGGCGACCTGACCCAGATCGACCTGCCCAAGCACGTCAAGTCCGGCCTGCGCGACGCGATCGAGGTGCTGCACGAGGTCGAGGGCGTCAGCTTCACCTTCTTCGAGGCGCGCGACGTGGTGCGCCATCCGCTGGTGGCGCGCATCGTCAACGCCTACGAGAAGCGCGACATCACCGACAAGCTGACCGGTCCGGCGGCATGACGCCACGCTGGCCGGGCATCGCGCTGGCCGCCCTGCTCGGCGCGGCCGGCAGCGACGTCGGCCTGGCGCAGGCGCCGGCAGCGATCCCGGAAACGCAGCAGCGCATCGCCACCGCCCAGCGCATGGCGCCGCCGTGCCTGTCGATCGCGGTCGAACGCGCAACCATCAGCCTGTCGGGCCATGAGCTCGTGCGCGCCGCCCAGGCCAGGCGCGCTTCGGCCACCGCGCCAGCGGACGATGCGCAGCGGCTGGCGTGGATCGCAGGCGGGCGCGCGCAGGCGTTGCTGGCCGTGGCCAGCGACGAACGCGACCGCTTCGGCTGCACCCTCCTCGACCGCGAGCACGTGCCCGCCGACGGCCTGTACCTGGTGGGACGCCTGCTCGAAGGCGGGCACGCCGCGGTGTGGACCGACGCGCCGCCGGGCCTGGCCGCCGCGATCGAGGTCACGCGCAGCAACCCGCAGTGCCAGCACGGCCCGATGGGCAACGTCGTCTACCGCATGGCCGCCGGCGGACCGCCGTTGCTGATGCTGATCGAGTGCGTCACCTGACACTGGAAGTCGCAGTGAAGCGCCGCACTTGCGATACTGTCGGCTCCTGTCCGCTCCGAATTGCCGTCTCGCCATGACCAAAGGTCCGGTCCGCCTCGATGTCGGCGTCAGCTACGCCCTGCCCCGCGCCGGCCTGCCGGCGGCGGCGAGCTTCCGCAAGTGGGTGGCCGCGGCGCTGAAGGGCCGCATCCGCGAAGCCGACCTGGCGATCCGCCTGGTCGACGCCAAGGAGGGCCGTTCGCTGAACCACCACTACCGCGGCAAGGACTACGCCACCAACGTGCTCAGCTTCCCGGCCGAACTGCCCGAGGGCCTGCCCAAGGGGGTCAAGCTGCCGCTGCTCGGCGACCTGGTGATCTGCGCGCCGGTGGTGGCGCGCGAAGCCGCCGAACAGGGCAAGCCGCTCAATGCCCACTACGCGCACCTGACCGTGCACGGCGTGCTGCACCTGCTCGGCTGGGACCACGAGGACGACAAGGAGGCCGACGCGATGGAGCAACTGGAGCGCGAGATCCTGGCCGACCTGGGCGTGGGCGACCCTTACGCCGGGGAAGGCTGAGCCGTCGAACACGGCGCGTTTCGGACAACTGCCGAGGTAGACACGGATGCTCGAATCAGGCCCCCCCGCACCGCATGGAACCGGCCACGCCGCGGCGCGAACGCGCGGGATCGCGGTCGTGCTGTGGGGTCTCAGCCTGAGCGCCTACCTCTATCTGGGCGCGATCCGCCCGGCGCCGCGCTTCGCGGGCACCGGCACCTTGCCCGAGCAGCACCTGCCCTGGCTGGGCGCGCTCGCCCTGCTGGCGCTGGCGACCACGCCCAGCGCCTGGCGCTGGCTGTACCTGCGCAGGCACCCGGAGGCGGGCGGCGGCACGGTGCGTATCGCCCCCCGCGCCGGACGGGTCGCGCTGCTGTTCCCGTTGTCGATCGTCGCCTGGCTGTGCTGCCGGCAGCTGAGCCAGCAGCTCGACAGCGACGGCATGTTGGCTGCGCTGTCCGTGCTGTACCTGACCAGCGCGTTGTTGACCCTGCCCAGCGCGAGCGCATGGCTGGTCAAGCGCCGGCGCGGACGGTAACGTTGCCGCGCGGCCGCTGCGCCGCCCTGCCCCGTTCTCCGGCCCGAGGTCCAGCGCGTTGATCCGTCCATCGTTCGTCCTGCTCGCGCTCGCGCTCGCGTCCGCGCTGCCCGCGGCCGCCGCGCCTGCGCCCGCACCCGCATCCGCGCCCGCCATCGACCTGCCGGCGCTGCTGGAATGCCGCCAGCGGGTGGCCGACTTCACTGCGCTGGGGCCGCTGCTGGCCGATCCGCTGAAGGCGGTGGCGCAGGGCTGGCGGCCGTTGCCGCAGTCCAACCTGTTCATGAGCGAATACGAACTGGTGCGGCCGATCCAAGTGTTCGGCCACAGCACCACGCGCATCGCGGTGGCCGGCGCCAGCGTGATGGCGATCCTGGACCTGGCCGATCCGCGCCCGCTGGCCACCCAGCTGCAGCTGGAGGCGGCGGTGGACACGCCGGAAAAGGCGATGTTCGGACGCGAGGTGGTCAGCCGCGACGTGACCGATCCGAAGACCGGCGAGCCGATGATCGAATCGATCATCCTCAGCCTGTCCACGGTGAAGTCGCACCCGGGCAAGACCCTGGCCGGTTGCAGCTACAGCCTGGACCTGCCCGAGGACCCGGACGCCGCGCCGGCGCCGGACCCGCTGCACGCACCCGCCAGCGACGGCTGAGCCGTGTCCGTGCGCGCCGCCGCGGCCGCCGCCGGCGTCGCGGCTCTGTCCCATTGGCCCTGCTAGACTTGCGCGCATCGCCCGGCCGACCGGGTGCCGTATCCACAGAACATGTCAGAAGACGACTCTAGTAGCTCCCCTCCGGAAACCCACGAAAAACGCCGCGGCTGGCTGGAACGCCTGAGCTCGGTCTTCTCCGGCGACCCGCACACCCGCGACGACCTGGTCGAGGTGCTGCGCGACGCCCAGCACGACGGGCTGATCGCCGCCGACACCCTGCGCATGATGGAAGGCGCGCTGTCGGTGTCCGAACTCACCGTCGGCGACGTGATGGTCTCGCGCTCGCAGATGGTGTCGCTGTCGGCCGAATCGCGCTTCCTCGACCTGATGAAGCAGGTGGTCGAATCCGGCCACTCGCGCTTCCCGGTACACGGCGAGAACAAGGACGACATCCTCGGTATCCTGCTGGCCAAGGACCTGCTGCGCGGCGTGGTCGCCGACCACGGCCCGGGCACGGTGCGCGAACTGCTGCGCCCGGCGGTGCTGATCCCCGAATCCAAGAAGCTCAACGTGCTGCTCAAGGAGTTCCGGCTCTCGCGCAACCACATGGCGATCGTGGTCGACGAATACGGCGGCGTCGCCGGGCTGGTCACCATCGAGGACGTGCTGGAGCAGATCGTCGGCGAGATCGACGACGAGCACGACGACGCCGAGGACGAGGCCTCGCTGATCGCCGCGCAGGCCGACGGCCAGTACGTGGTCGATGCGCTGACCCCGATCGAGGATTTCAACGAACGCTTCGGCGCCGACTTCCCCGACGACGACTACGACACCGTCGGCGGCCTGGTCACCGAGGCCATCGGCCATCTGCCGGAAACCGGCGAGGAACTGACCCTGGGACGCTTCGCGTTCCGCGTGGCCCGCGCCGACGCGCGCCGGGTGCAGGCGTTCCACGTCACCATCCTGCCGCCCGGCCCGCAGGAAGACGCTTGATCGGCCGTCGTTCGCCGCGCCTGCCGGCGCGTGGCTGGCCGCAGTGGCTGCTGGGCGCGCTGCTGGCCTGCTGCGCCGCGCTGGCGTTCGCGCAGGCCGGCAGTGCCGACCTTGCCGCGCCGCCGGCGCCGGCCCCGGCTTCCGCCGCAACGCCGGGCGCCGCCGCGCTTGGCACCGACGCCGACGCGCCGGCGCCGCGCATCGGCGTGGCCACGATGCAGCCGGGCGAGGTGTTCTTCGAACGCTTCGGCCACGACGCGATCGTGGTGGTCGACCCGCGCAGCGGCCAGGCCACCTCGTACAACTTCGGCTTCTTCGACCCCAGCGAGCCGGACTTCGTCGGCCGCTTCGCCGCCGGCGACATGCGGTACTACCTGGTCGCGCTGCCGCTGCAGGAGGACCTGGCGCAGTACCGCGACGCCGGCCGCGGCGTGGACATCCAGTGGCTGGACATGGAGCCGGCGCAGGCGCGCGCGCTGCAGGCCGCGCTGGCCTGGCGCGCACGCCCGGAAAACGCGCGCTACCGCTACGACTACTACACCGCCAACTGCGCCACCATGGTCCGCGACGCGCTGGACCGGGCGCTGGACGGCACGCTGCACGCGCAGCTGTCCGGGCGTTCGCGCGGCAACACCTACCGCAGCGAATCGGTGCGCCTGGCCTCGCCGGCGCCGTGGATGTGGCTGGGCTTCGACCTGGGCCTGGGGCCGTTCGCGGACAAGCCGCTGTCGCGCTGGGAAGAGGCGTTCGTGCCGATGCGCCTGGCCGAGAGCCTGGGCGAGGTGCGCAACAGCGCCGGGCGCCCGCTGGTGCAGGCGCGCCAGCAGCTGCTGCCGCAGCGGCTGGCGCCGGAACCGCCGGAGCAGGTGCGGCACTGGTGGCCGTGGCTGCTGGTCGGCCTGGCCGCGGCGGCAGGCGTGCTGGCGCTGGGCCGTCGGCCGCGCCGGCTGGCGGCGCTGGCGCTGCCGTTCTGGCTGCTGTGCGCGCTCGGCGGCGGCGTGCTGCTGTACCTGTGGGGCTTCAGCGACCACCGCGCCGCCTGGGCCAATCGCAACCTGCTGCTGCTCGACCCGCTGTGCCTGCCGCTGCTGCTCGGCGCGGCGACGCTGCTGCGCGGGCGCCAGCCCGGGCGCTGGTTCGGCGTGCTGCTGTGGCTGGTGGTGGCGCTGGCCGGCGCGGCGCTGCTGATCCACTGGCTGTCGATGCTGCAGCCGCAGTTCAACCTGCAATGGATCGCCCTGCTGCTGCCGGTGCATGCGGCACTGGCCTGGGCGTTCACACGGCGCCGCTTGCAGCGCTGATCCCGCCCGCGCACGATTCCCGCCCATGGCCTCCGTCCCCGAAAATCCCGCCTGCGTCATCAACTGCGTGCACTACGACGGCCAAGGCCGCCGCCACGACATCGCCCTGGAACGGATCAGCGACGTGCTGGCCGAGCCCGACGGCTTCGTCTGGGTCGGCATGTACGAACCCGGCGACGACGTGCTGCAGAAGCTGCAGGAAGAATTCCAGCTGCACGACCTGGCGATCGAAGACACGCGCATGGCGCACCAGCGGCCGAAGGTGGAGGCCTACGGCAACTCGCTGTTCCTGGCGGTGCACACCGCGCAGGTGATCGACGAGCGCATCGTCTACGGCGAGACCCACGCCTTCCTCGGCGCGCGCTTCCTGCTGACCGTGCGCCACGGCGCCTCGCTGCCGTACGCGCCGGTGCGCGAGCGGCTGGAACGCGAGAAGGCGCTGATGCTGCTCGGCCCGTCCTACGCGCTGTATGCGGTGCTGGACTACATCGTCGACAACTACCAGCCGATCCTGGACGAGTTCCGGCAGAGCCTGGAACGGCTGGAAAAGGACATCTTCGCCGAGGCCTACCGGCGCGACACCGCGATCCGCCTGTACGAACTCAAGCGCGAACTCAACCAGATGCGCCTGGGCGTGGCGCCGCTGCAGGACGTGCTGGCCCACCTCAAGCGCAATCCCGGCCCGCTGATCCCCGACGAAGTGCGGCTGTACCTGCGCGACGTGCTCGACCATGCGGTACGCACCAACGAGGCGATCGACACCTTGCGCGAGATGCTGGGCACCGCGCTGAGCGTGAACCTGTCGCTGGTGACCCTGGCCCAGGGCGAGACGGTCAAGCGCCTCGGCGCCTGGGCCGCGCTGCTGGCCGCCCCGACCCTGATCACCAGCTGGTACGGCATGAACTTCCAGCACATGCCCGAACTCGACTCGCCCTGGGCCTACCCGCTGACCATCGCCGGCGTCGGCGCGGTCTGCCTGGGGCTGTACCTGGCGTTCAAGCGGGCGCGCTGGCTGTAGGGCCGGGATTCGGGATTGGGGAATCGGGATTCGCAACAGCGGCGGTCTGGCCGCTGACGCGAACGGAGATAGCCCGACTCGCCGCAAGCACACGCTGCGGTGAGTACCGCAGTGCAAGCTAGACCGTCGCTGCTCGTCTCAGGAACCGGGACCCGCTTTTGCGAATCCCCAATCCCGACTCCCGAATCCCGGCCTCACCCCACATAGACCGACTTGATGTTCATGAACTCGTGAATGCCGTGCTCGGCCAGTTCGCGGCCGAAGCCGGAGCGCTTGATGCCGCCGAACGGCAGGCGCACGTCGCTCTTGACGATGGCGTTGACGAAGGCGGCGCCGCACTGCAGCTGGCGGGCGACGCGCTCGCCGCGGGCGCGGTCGGCGCTCCACACGCTGCCGCCCAGGCCGAAGCTGGTGTCGTTGGCCACGCGCACCGCCTCGGCCTCGTCGGCCACGCGCAGGATCGCGGCGACCGGGCCGAACAGTTCCTCGTCGTAGGCGGGCATGCCCGGCGCCACGTGGTCCAGGATCGTCGCCGGGTAGCCGGCATGGGTGCCGGTGTCCGGCGCGCCGCCGAGCAGCGGTTTGGCGCCCTTGGCGATGCTGGCCTGCACCTGCTTGTGCAGTTCGTCGCGCAGGTCCTGCCGCGCCAGCGGCGCCAGCGTGGTCGCCTCGTCCTGCGGATCGCCGAGCCGGCGCTCGGCCGCGGCGGCGACGAAGCGGCGCACGAATTCGTCGGCGATGGCCTCCACCACCACGAAGCGCTTGGCCGCGATGCAGGTCTGCCCGGCATTGTCGAAACGCGACTTCACCGCCGCGGCCACGGTGGTGTCCAGGTCGGCGTCGTCCAGCACCACGAAGGCATCGCTGCCGCCCAGTTCCATCACGCACTTCTTCAGCTGCCCGCCGGCATTGGCGGCGATCGAGCGGCCGGCGCGCTCGCTGCCGGTCAGCGTCACCGCGGCGATGCGCGCATCGCGCAGCACCTCGGCGGCCTGGTCGTTGTCGATGTGCAGCACGTCGAACACGCCGGCCGGAATGCCCGCAGCGGCCAGCGCCGCGTGGATCGCGTCGGCGCAGCGCGGCACGTTGCTGGCGTGCTTGAGCAGCGCCACGTTGCCGGCCATCAGCGCCGGCGCCAGGAACCGGAACACCTGCCAGATCGGGAAGTTCCACGGCATCACCGCCAGCACGCAGCCCAGCGGCTCGTAGCGCACGTAGCTGCGCTGCGCGTCGGTGGCCACCGGCACGTCGCGCAGGTAGTCGGCGGCGTGCTCGGCGTAGTAGTCGCAGGCGTCGGCGCACTTGTCGATCTCGGCCAGCGCCTCCTTGCGCAGCTTGCCCATCTCCGCGGTCATCACCCGCTGGATCTGCTCGCGGCGCGCGCGCAGCTGCACGCCGACCTGGCGCAGCAGCGCGCCGCGCTGCTCCAGCGGCGTCGCCGCCCATGCCGGGAACGCCTGCGCGGAGGCGGCCAGGCGTTGCTCGACGGCGGCGGCGTCCATCAGTTCGAGCGAGTATTCGACCTTGCCGGTGGCGGGATTGACGGTGTCGTGAGGCATCGCGACGGACTCCTGGAAAAAGTCCGCCCAGCCTAGCGCCGCGAAGGTTGCGGCGGCGTGGCGATGGC
This sequence comes from Xanthomonas sp. AM6, assembly GCF_025665335.1. Classification (NCBI taxonomy): domain Bacteria; kingdom Pseudomonadati; phylum Pseudomonadota; class Gammaproteobacteria; order Lysobacterales; family Lysobacteraceae; genus Xanthomonas; species Xanthomonas sp. AM6. The sequence goes on along the minus strand of NZ_CP106869.1, from coordinate 1,905,274 downwards.
GCCGAAGGGATGGACCACAGCGTTCCGCGCGGCCGGCGACATTGTAGGAGCGGCTTCAGCCGCGACAGGGATTTCCCGCAGCCGACAGCTTCCGGCGCCGATGTCGCGGCTGAAGCCGCTCCTACAGAAACGCGAAGCCCCCTAGCCGCCCTGCTGCAGCGCCAGCTGGATGTCGCGCTGGCGGCGCTTCTCGCTGCGCGCCATCAGCCACCAGCCGACGAAGGCGGCGATCGACACCGCCAGCACCATCAGCGTGGCCAGCGCGTTGATCTTCGGCTTCAGGCCCATCCGCACCGAGGAGAACACGGTCATCGGCAGCGTGGTCGAGTTGGGGCCGGCGACGAAGTTGGCGATCACCACGTCGTCCAGCGACAGGGTGAACGCCAGCAGCCAGCCGGACACCAGTGCCGGGGCGATGATCGGCAAGGTGATCAGGAAGAACACCTTGAGCCGGTTCGCGCCCAGGTCCATCGCCGCCTCTTCCAGCGAGCGGTCCAGTTCCTGCAGCCGCGAGGACACCACCACGGTGACGAAGGACAGGGTGAAGGTGACGTGCGCGGCCCAGATCGCGGTGACGCCCTTGGGCGGGATGCCGATCAGCCCGCCCATCGACACCAGCATCATCATGATCGACAGGCCGATGATCACCTCCGGCATCACCAGCGGCGCGGTCACCAGCGCGCCGAACAGGCTCTTGCTGGGGAAGCGGCGGAAGCGGGTCATCACCATCGCCGCCAGCGTGCCGATCACCATCGACGCGGTGGCGGTCCAGAACGCCACCTTCAGGCTGATCCACGCCGCCTGCAGGATCTGCCGGTCGCGCAGCAGTTCGCCGTACCACTTGGTCGAGAACCCGGCCCATACCGTGGCCAGCTTCGAGGCATTGAACGAGTACACCATCAGCAGCAGGATCGGCAGGTACAGGAAGGCGAAGCCGCCGCCCAGCACCGTCCAGCGCAGCAACCGCCCGCCGCGCAACGCGCCCGCGCCGCTCACGCCTGCCCACCTTCGAGCTGGCGCTGCTGGTAGCGGTTGAAGACCAGGATCGGCAGCATCAGCAGCGCCAGCATCGCGATCGCCACCGCCGAGGCCGCCGGCCAGTCGCGGTTGTTGAAGAACTCGCCCCACAGCACCCGGCCGATCATCAGCGTGTCCGGCCCGCCGAGCATCTCCGGGATCACGAACTCGCCCACCGCCGGGATCATCACCAGCATGCAGCCGGCGACGATGCCGGCGCGCGACATCGGCAAGGTGATGGTGAGGAAGGCTTTCCACGGCCGCGCGCCCAGGTCGTAGGCGGCCTCGAGCAGGCGGTGATCCAGCTTGACCAGGGTCGCGTACAGCGGCAGCACCATGAACGGCAGATAGCAGTAGACGATGCCGATGTAGGCGGCGATCGGCGTGTACAGGATCCGCAGCGGCGCATCGATCAGCCCCAGCGCCAGCAGCGTGCGGTTGAGCACGCCGTTGCTGTCGAGGATGCCGATCCAGGCGTAGACCCGGATCAGGAACGAGGTCCACGACGGCAGCACCACCAGCATCATCGCGATGTTGCGCGACGCCGGCGACATGCGCGCGATCACGTAGGCCATCGGGTAGCCGATCAGCAGGGTCAGCGCGGTGGAGATCCCGGCGATCTTGATCGAGCCCCAGTAGGCGGCGATGTACTGGCTGTCGCGGAACAGCGCCAGGTAGTTCTGCAGGGTGAACTTCAGCGTCAGCACGCCGTCGCGGTAGTCCAGCAGCGCGCTGTAAGGCGGGCTGCTGATCGCCTGCTCGGCGAAGGAGATGCGCAGCACGATCAGGAACGGGATCGCGAAGAACAGCAGCAGCCACAGGTACGGCGCGGCGATCACCGCCCAGCGCGCGCCGGGCAGGCGCCGCAGGCGCTGCAGCAGCGAACGCCGCGGCGGCGCGGACGGCGCGGCAGGCACGGCCGGGGCGGCGGGCGCGCTCATGCGGTCAGCACCACGCCGTCGTTGTCGGCCCACCACACCCACACCGCATCGCCCCAGGTCAGGTTGTCGCTGGCCCAACGCTGCTGGTTGGCGAAGTTGGCCATCAGCTTGAAGCCGCTGGGCAGGCGCACGTGGTAGACCGAGTGGCTGCCGAAGTAGGCGATGTCCTCGATCGTGCCCTGCGCCTTGTTGTAGGGCTGCGCCGGCGCGTCCTTGCCGATGCCCAGCTTTTCCGGGCGCACCGCGAAGGACACCGGCTGCCCGGTGATGCCGGTGATGCCGTGGCCGACGTAGATGCTGTCGGCGAACGCGCCGGTGCGCAGGGTCACGTAGTCCGGCAGGTCCTCGTCGATGACCGCGTCGATCAGGTTCACCGAACCGATGAACTCGGCGGCGAAGCGGTTGGCCGGCTGCTCGTAGATCTCGTCCGGGGTGCCGACCTGCTGGATCCAGCCGGCGTCCATCAGCGCGATGCGGGTGGCCATGGTCATCGCCTCCTCCTGGTCGTGGGTGACCATCACGCAGGTCACCCCGGAGGTCTCGATGATGTTGACCAGTTCCAGCTGCATCTGCGAACGCAGCTTCTTGTCCAGCGCGCCCATCGGTTCGTCCAGCAGCAGCAGTTTCGGCCCCTTGGCCAGCGAACGCGCCAGCGCCACGCGCTGCTGCTGGCCGCCGGAGAGCTGGTGCGGCTTGCGCTTGCCGAGCTTGCCCAGCTGCACCAGGTCCAGCATCTCGCCCACGCGCCTGGCGATGGCATCGCGCGACAGTCCGTCCTGCTTCAGCCCGAAGGCGATGTTCTGCTCCACCGTCATGTGCGGGAACAGCGCGTAGGACTGGAACATCATGTTGAGCGGGCGCTCGTACGGCGGCAGGCCGTCCAGCGGCTGGCCGTCGAGCACGATGCGGCCGCGGCTGGGCTGCTCGAACCCGCCCAGGCAGCGCAGCAGCGTGGACTTGCCGCTGCCCGAGCCGCCGAGCAGCGCGAAGATCTCGCCCTTGCGGATGTCCAGGTCGACGTCGTCCAGCGCGACGAAGCCGTCGAATTCCTTGCGCAGGCCGGCGATGGACAGGTAACCGCTGCCCTTGGCCGGCGGCGCCGCGGCGGCCGCAATCGCCGCCGGCGGAAGGTCGGATCTCGCTTCGCTCAACGCCATCTGTCGCTCCCGTGGAAGACCCGCGCATGCGCGCTCGCCGATCGTGCCGGGCGCCGCGTGGCCGACCCCAGTGTAGCCGCGGCCGCCGCATCGGCGATACCGCGGCGCAGGCGTTTTTATTGCGCCTGTGCCGGCGGCGGCGGCGGCGCCCAGCCCAGGCCCAGGCTCTTCTGCAGCGCCACGTAGCGCAGCAGCACCTGGATGCGCGCCTGCACCGCGCTGTCCTGCGCCGAGGCCTGCTGGCGCTGCACGTCCAGCGCATCGATCAGCGACGAGGCGCCGGCGGCGTAACGCTGTTGCAACAACGCCGCGGAACGGTCCGCCGAGGCTTCGGCCTTGGCCGCGGCCAGCGCCTGCTGGCGCGCGGCGCCGAACCGCGCCAGCGCGCTGTTGGCGTCCTGCAGCGCCGCCAGCACGGTGCCTTCGTAGGCGGCCAGGCGCGCCTCGTTGCCGGCGCGGGCCTGTTCGACCTTGGCCCTGGTCGCGCCGAAATCGAAGATCGACCAGCGCAGGAACGGCGCCACCACGCTGTTGACCGCATCGCTGCCGAGGTCGCCCGGCGAGGTCGCGGCCATGCCGATGTTGCCGAGCAGGGTCACCTGCGGGAAATACGCGCTCAGCGCCTGCCCGATCTGCGCCGACGACGAGGCCAGCTGGCGTTCGGCGCGGCGCACGTCCGGGCGGCGGCGGATCAGCGATCCGGCATCGTCCACCGGCACCACCGCCGGCAGCGTCGGCAGCGGCCGGTCCGCGGCCAGCGTGGCGTCGAGCGCGCCCGGCTCGCGGCCGATCATCAGCGCCAGCTGGTCCAGCGCTTCCTTCGCCTGCGCCTGCAGGTCCGGCAACACCGCCTCCTGCTGCTGCAGCTGTGCCTGGGCGCGCTCCACCTGCAGGTCGGCGTCGGCGCCGCGCTCGCGGCGCTGCCGGGTCAGCTGCAGGGTCCGCCGCGCCGCCTCCAGGTTGCGCTGGGCGATGGCGATGCGCTCGCGGGTGCCGCGGTAGCCCAGGTAGGCCTGGCCCACTTCGGCGGCGAGCTGCACCTGGGTGTCGGCCAGCTCGGCCTCGTCGGCCTGCGCGTCGGCCAGCGCGCCTTCGCTGGCGCGGCGGCGGCGGCCGAAGAAATCCAGTTCCCAGCTGGCGTCGAAGCCGACGCTGTACAACTCCGCGCGCGGATCGATCGCCAACTGCTGGCCGGCGCCGGCGGCGATGGAGCCCAGGCCGTCGGCCAGCGCGTCCGGCGCCCTGGCATTGAGGTAGGCGGCATTGGCGCCGACGCTGGGCAGCTGTTCGGCATGGCGCTGCCGCACCAGCGCGCGCGAGGCGCGCAGCCTGGCCTGCGCCGCGCGCAGGTTCGGACTGTTGTGCAGCGCCTGCTCGACCAGGCTGTTCAACTGCGGGTCCTGCAACGCCTCCCACCAGCGCTGCGGCGGCGGCGCCGGCACCACGCCGGCGGCCGCGGCGTCCGCATCGGCGCGGTGCAGCCGCGGCTGCGCCTGCGCCGCCTCGGCCACCGGCGGCGGCTTCACGTAGTCCGGGCCGAGCACGCAGGCCGACAACAGCAGCGGCAGCGCGGCGGGAACGAGAACGCGGGAAAAGCGCTGGGCCATGGAATCCTCAATGCATCGCGAGCGGAGCGCCGCCCTTGGGCAGCGGTTTGAGCAGGAACGCCAGCGGGATCGTGCACACCACGATCACCCCGAAGATCCAGAACAGGTCGTTGTAGGTCATCACCAGCGCCTGCTGCTGCACCAGCCGCGCCAGCTGCGCCACCGACTGCATCGCCGCGCCGGCGCCGGCGCTGGACTGCAGCTGCGCGGCCAGGCCATGCAGGTAGTCCTGCGCCAGCGGCGAATTGGCGCTGGTGTTGCTGCCGATCATCTGCGTGTGCAGCACCATGCGCCGCTCCTGGAAGGTGGAGATCAGCGCCAGGCCGATCGAGCCGCCCATGTTGCGCGCGGCGTTGAACAGCCCGGAGGCGTCGCCGGCCAGGTCCGCCGGCACCGACGAGATCGCCGCCTGGTTCAGCGACATCATCGCCAGCGCCAGGCCGCAGCCCTGCAGCAGCTGGCCGGCCACGAAATGCATGCCGACCGAATCGGCGCTGAGGTTCATGTTGACGAAGCAGGCGACGGCGAAGCAGCTCAGCCCGCCGATCACCAGGATGCGCACGTCCACGCTGGTCAGCATCTTCGGCATCAACGGCATCAGCAGCACGGTGGGCACGCCGGACAGCAGCACCACGTAGCCGGACTGCTCGGTGTTGTAGCCGGAGATCGTGGCCAGGAACTGCGGGATCATGTACATGACCCCGAACAGGATCATGCCCACCGCCATCACCATCACGAACACCGCGCTGAAACTGCGCTGGCGCAGGATCGACAGGCGGATCACCGGCTGCCGGCTGAAGAACTGCGAGGCGCCCAGGGCGACGAAGCCGACCAGCGACACCACGCTCAGCAGCACGATCTCCGAGGATTCGAACCAGCGTTCGCGCTGGCCTTCCTCCAGCACCACGGTCAGCGCGCCGAGCCCGGCGGCGAGGCCGAAGATGCCGAGCCAGTCGGCGTCGAGCAGCCCGCGCAGGTTCATGCGCTCGTGCGGCAGGCCCAGCAGCAGCAGCGCCACCAGCCCGGCGCAGACCGGCACGTTGAGGAAGAACGCGTAGTGCCAGCTGACGTTCTCGGTCAGCCAGCCGCCGAGCAGCGGCCCGATCACCGGCCCCAGGATCACGGTCATGCCGAACAGCGCCGTGCCCAGGGTCTGCTGTGCCGGCGGCAGGCGGGTGGCGACGATGGTCAGCGCGGTGGGGATCAGCGCGCCGCCGGCGAAGCCCTGGCCGACGCGGCCCAGGATCATCATGGTCAGGCTGTCGGACAGCCCGCACAGCACCGAGAAGAAGGTGAACAGCAGCGCGCAGATCAGCAGGAAGTTGCGCAGCCCCAGGGTGCGCACGAACCAGCCGGTCAGCGGGATCATCACGATCTCGGCGACCAGGTAGGCGGTGGAGATCCAGGTGCCCTCGGTGCCGCTGGCGCCGACCTCGCCCTGGATGGTCGGCAGCGCGGCGTTGACGATGGAGATGTCCAGCGTCGCCATGAACGAGCCGATGGTGCCGGCAGCCACCGCCAGCCAGGCGCCGGTGTCGGCCTTCTGCTGTACGCCTGCGCCCGCCGCCGGGGCAGCGGCCGCCTCGCTCACGGCTTGGCCCCGCCCTGCTCGCCTTCCTCCTCGACCCGGTCCTTGGCGTCCTTGGCCCCGCGCGTGTCCACCGTGACCGTCACCGACATGCCCGGCACCAGCACCTTGCGCGCCTCGGCGCCGGCCTTGAGCCGGATCCGCACCGGCACCCGCTGCACGACCTTGGTGAAGTTGCCGGTGGCGTTCTCCGGCGGCAGCAGCGCGAACTGCGAACCGGTGCCCGGGGCGATGCTCTCGACCACGCCGTCCAGCTCGACCCCGGACAGCGCATCGACCTCGATCCGCGCCGGCTGCCCGGGCCGCATCAGCCCGACCTGGGTTTCCTTGAAGTTGGCGCTCAGGTACAGCGCATCCACCGGCACCACGCTCATCAGCCGCGTGCCGGCGGCGACGAACTGGCCGACCTGCACGGTCTTGTCGCCGATGCGGCCATCGATGCGCGCGGTGAGCCGGGTGTCCTCCACCGCCACCTGCGCCTGGTCGGCGTCGGCCTGCGCCTGCTGCAGCCCGGCACGGGCCTGGTCGAGCTGCGCGCTCGCGCCCTGCACCTGGCTCTCGGCGGCGGCGACCTGCGCCTTGGCCGCGTCGTACTGGGCCTGGGCGCGATCGCGGTCGTGGACGATGCTCTCGTAGTGCTCGTGGGTATCGGCGCCGGACGCGGCCAGCGGCGCGAAGCGCTTGGCCTCGGCCTGGGCGAAGCGCAGGCTGGCCGCGGCCGCGGCGACCTGGGTGCGCGCCTGCAGCAGCGTCGCGCGCTGCGCCTGCAGCCCGGCCTCGGCGGCGGCGATGTCGGCCTGGCGCACCGCGACCACGGCCTGCGCCTGCTGCTGGGTGGCGCGGTAGGTGCGCTCGTCGATCTGCAGCAGCGGCTGCCCGGCCTTCACCGTCTGGTTGTCGCCGACGAACACCGCGGTCACGTAGCCGTTGACCCGCGGCGCCACCGCCACCGAATCGGCCTGCAGGTAGGCGTTGTTGGTTTCCTGCAGGTAGCGGCCGGTGGTCAGGTAATAGATCAGCCACACCACCAGGCCGATCGCGACCGCCAGGCCGATCAGCAGCAGCGTCCATTTGACCTTGGGATTCTTCAGCGGCGACGGCTTGTCGGGCTGCTTGCCGTCGTCCTGGGGCGGTGTGGCCCGGCCGCCGTCGTCCGAAGCCGCCTGCCGTTGCGTCTGCGTGGGATCTGGGTCGTGGGTGCTCAAGTCGCGGATCCTGGGGAAGGAGTGGGGACCGTCGGCGCAGCTGCCTGGCAGGGGCATGGCCGTGCACCGCACCAGCCGGCCCCTCCACCAGACGGTGGCGTACGGACTGCGCAAGTATCTGTACCGGCGAGTCCAGATTGTGTGAATGCGCCGATGGCGGCATTCAGTGCGCCGGCACGTCGTCCTGCTCGCCCGGACGCGTCACCCCTGCCTGTGGCAGCGACCCACGCCTCTCCTTCTCCCCTCGGGACAAGGTGCCCGCAGGGCGGATGAGGGTACGGGCAACACGCACGCGATCGGGCGTTGCGAAGCTGTGGGATGACGACAGCGCTCGATCCCAGCCTTCAACTTCCCGGCACCGCCGTACCCTCACTCCTCCCCCTCTCCCGCGGGGAGAGGGGGATCATGGCTCCGATGGGCCCGCCTTCGCTCAGCGCCCGGTCTTCAGCTCGGTCCACAGCCTGGTGTACTGGCGGTCCACTTCCGGCGGCATCACCGCCAGCGCGAACAGCTTGGCCTGCACTTCCGCCGGCGGATAGATGGTGCGGTCGCCGCTGATCGCCGCGTCGATCAGCGGCAGCGACTTGGGCACCGCGTTCGGATAGCTGACGAAGTTGGTGTTGGCCGCGGCCACTTCCGGGGTCAGCAGGTAGTTGATGAACTGGTAGGCGCTCTCCGGATGCTTGGCGTCCTTGGGGATGGCCAGCATGTCGAAGAACTGCAGCGCGCCTTCCTTCGGGATCGAATAGGCGATGCGCACGCCGTTCTTGGCCTCCTCGGCACGGTCGCGCGCCTGCAGGATGTCGCCCGACCAGCCCACCACCAGGCAGGTGCTGCCCTTGGCCAGCGCGTCGATGTACTGCGAGGAATGGAAGTTCTGGATGTAGGGGCGGATCTCCCTGAGCTTGGCCGCCGCCTTCTCGATCACCTTCGGGTCGGTGCTGTTCGGGTCCTCGCCCAGGTAGTGCAGCACCGTCGGCACGATCTCCGAGGCGGTATCCAGGAAGGTCACCCCGCAGTCCTTGAGCTTGGCCAGGTTCTCCGGCTTGAACACCAGGTCCCAGCTGTTCACCACGTCGGTGCTGCCGAACGCGGCCTGGATCCTGTCGACGTTGTAGCCGATGCCGGTAGTGCCCCACAGGTACGGCACCGCGTAGGTGTTGCCCGGGTCCTGCTGGGCGATGCGCTGCATCATCGCCGGATCCAGGTTGGCCAGGTTCGGAATCTTGTTCTTGTCCAGCGGCAGGAACACGCCGGCCTGGATCTGCCGGCCGAGGAAACTCAGCGACGGCACCACCACGTCGTAGCCGCTGCCGCCAGCCAGCAGCTTGGCTTCCAGCACCTCGTTGCTGTCGAACACGTCGTAGGTGACGTGCACGCCGCTGAGCCGCTCGAAACCGGGCACGGTGCCCTCGGCGATGTAGTCCGACCAGTTGTAGACGTTCAATTGCCTGGCATCGTCGGCGCCGGCCGTTTCCGCCGCGCCGCTGTCCTGGCCCGATCCGCCGCAACCGGCCAGGCACAGCACCGCCACCATCCCCGCTATCGCTCGCCGCTTCATCAATCGTCTCCCATGCCGCCCGTGGCGGGCAGCGGTTGGCGGGACGCCGCACGTGGCGCGCATCCCGGTGGTCCTCCCCGTTGGCGGCCGCGCGCGGCGCGGCCGTACTGCGTGCAGGCGCCGCGCCGCCGCGCCGCGCCATGGACCACGGACGCGACCGGCTCAGCGGCCGGTCTTGATCTCCGTCCACAGGCGGGTGTACAGCTTGTCCACCTCGGGCGGGTTGATCGAATAGGTGAACATCTTCGCGGCCACGTCCGGCGGCGGATAGATGGTCGGGTCATTGCGGATCGCCGCATCCACCAGCGGCGTCGCCTTCGGCACCGGATTGGCGTAGTGGATGAAGTTGCTGTTGGCCGCAGCCACCTCCGGCGTCAACAGGTAGTTGATGAACTTGTAGGCGTTCTCCGGATGCTTGGCGTCCTTCGGGATCGCCAGCATGTCGAACCACTGCGGCGCGCCTTCCTTGGGAATCGAATAGGCCACGTGCACGCCGTTCTTGGCTTCCTCGGCGCGGTCGCGCGCCTGGATGATGTCGCCCGACCAGCCCACCGCCAGGCAGGTGCTGCCGTTGGCCAGCGAGGTCACGTACTGCGAGGAGTGGAAGTTCTGCACGTACGGGCGGATGCTCTTGATCAGCGCCGCGGCCTTCTCGATCTTGGCGCTGTCGGTGGTGTGCGGGTCCTCGCCCTGGTAGTGCAGCGCGATCGGGATCAGGTCCGAGGGCGTGTCGAGGATGGTGACGCCGCAGTCCTTGAGCTTGGCGATGTTCTCCGGCTTGAACACCAGGTCCCAGCTGTTGGCGACGTCGGTGCTGCCGAACGCGGCCTTGACCTTGTCCACGTTGTAGCCGATGCCGGTGGTGCCGACCATGTACGGCATGCCGTACTTGTTGCCCGGGTCCTGCTGCGCGATGCGCTGCATGATCTCCGGATCCAGGTTGGCGATGTTCGGGATCTTGCTCTTGTCCAGCGGCAGGAACACGCCGGCCTGGATCTGCCGGCCGAAGAAGTTCAGCGTCGGCACCACCACGTCGTAGCCGCTGCCGCCGGCCAGCAGCTTGGTCTCGACCATCTCGTCGCTGTCGAACACGTCGTAGGTGACCTTGACCCCGCTGGCCTGCTCGAACGCCGGCACGGTGTTCTCGGCGATGTAGTCCGAATAGTTGTAGACGTTGAGGACCTGGTCCTCGCCCGCCGCCGCGGGCTTGCCGCCCTCCCCGCCGCCGGAACCGCCACAGGAGGCGAGCAGCGCCGCAGTGAGGGAAAGAGTGAGCAGTCGCAGCTTCATTGCAGGTCTCCGCAGGTCCATGGGGGGAAGATCGGAAGATACACGCCACGACGCCGCGCGGCCGCCTCTAGACTACCAATCCAGGGCGGCCGGCGCCGGCCTATTTGCCCAGCGCCTGCGCGGTGTCCTCCAGCGCCAGCCAGGCCTTGTCGAACAGCTCGTCGACCTGGGCGCGGCTGAGGATCAGCGGCGGCGACAGCAGCATCGCGTCGTTGGTCGCGCGCAGGATCAGGCCGCGGCGCAGGGCGTGGTCGCGGCACAGCGCGCCGACCCTGCCGCGGTCGGGAAAATAGTGCCGGCGCGGCTTGTCCGGGACCAGTTCGAGCGCGCCGATCATGCCGACGATGCGCGCCTCGCCGACCAGCCGGTGCTCGCCCAGCTCGGCCCAGCGCTGCGCCAGGTACGGCGCGATCTCGCTGCGCGCGCGTTCGACGATGCCCTCGTCCTGCAGCAGGCGCAGGTTCTCCAGCGCCACCGCCGCGCACACCGGATGCCCCGAATAGGTGCAACCGTGCGCCAGCTCCCCGCCCTGCTCCTTCAGCACCGTGGCCACGCGCTGGCCGAACATCGCCGCGCCCAGCGGGATGTAGCCGGAGGTGATGCCCTTGGCGATGGTCATCACGTCGGGCTGGAAGCCGAAGTGTTGCGCGCCGAACCACTCGCCGGTGCGGCCGAAGCCGCAGATCACCTCGTCGGCGACCAGCAGCACGTCGTAGCGGCGGCAGATGCGCTCGATCTCCGGCCAGTAGCTGCGCGGCGGGATGTAGACGCCGATCGCGCCCATGATCGGCTCGCCGATGAACGCGGCCACGCGCTGCGGGCCCAGTTCCAGGATCTTGTCCTCGAGCCGGCGCGCGGCCAGCAGGCCGTATTCCTCCGGGTCCAGGTCGCCGCCGTCGCCGAACGGGTATGGCGGATCGATGTGGTGGATGTCGGGGATCGGCAGCCCGCCCTGGCGGTGCATGCCCTTCATGCCGCCGAGGCTGGCGCCGGCCATGGTGGTGCCGTGGTAGCCGTCGTGGCGGCCGATGAAGATGCTCTTCTGCGGCTGGTCCTGCACCGCCCAGAAGTGGCGCACCAGGCGCAGGATGGTGTCGTTTGCCTCGGAGCCGGAGTTGGTGAAGAAGGCATGGTCGAGGTCGCCGGGGGCCAGTTCGGCGAGCTTGGCGGCCAGGCGGATGGTCGGTTCGGTGGTGCACTGGAAGAAGCTGTTGTAGTACGCCAGCTGCTCCATCTGCCGCGCCGCGGCCTGGCCGAGTTCCTTGCGCCCGTAGCCGACGTTGACGCACCACAGCCCGGCGAAGGCGTCGAGCAGTTTGTTGCCGTCGGCATCCCAGACGTAGGCGCCGTCGCCGCGGGTGAGGATGCGCGTGCCCTTCTGGGCCAACGCGGCGTTGTCGTTGAACGGGTGCAGGTGGTGCGCCGCATCCAGGTCCTGCAGGGTCCGCGTTTCTATCCGATCCATGTCCACTCCGTGCTCGTTGCTGTGGCTGTTGCTGCTGCTCTTACTGCTCTTGCTCTTGCTCCTGTGCTTGTTCTTGTTCTTGCTGTTCCTGCTCTTGCTGTCGCTTTGGCTGTCGCTTTGGCTGTTGCTTGGCTGTTGTTGTTGCTTTTGACTTACCGGGTTCCCTTCCGCAGCGGCGGCCATGGCGGGGAAAAACCCCGAAGGGGCGGCGCACAAGGATGTGCGCCGTTCGCGGCAGGGGCAGGATGCCCCTTCCGCGAATCCCCGCCATGGACGCGGACCTGGAGCGCGCAGCGCGGAAGGCGCGAGGCAGGGCGCGCTTTCTTTTGGTTACTTTTCTTTGCGCGAGCAAAGAAAAGTGACTCGCGCCAAAGCGCGAAAGCTTTTGCCTTTGCCTCTGTTTTTGCCTTCGTAAGCCCTGAGCAACAACAAGAGCATATGGAGCAGGAGCAGAGCTTCCGCTGCGCGGGTCACTTTTCTTTGCTTGTGCAAAGAAAAGTAACCAAAAGAAAGCACACCCTGCCTGCGCGCCCTCCGCGCTGCGCGCTACGGGTCCGCGAACCAGACGGGATCCGCGGAAGGGGCATCCTGCCCCTGCCGCGGACGGCGCACATCCCTGTGCGCCGCCCTTCGGGTGTTTTCCCGCCTGGTTCGCCGCTACGGAAGGGAACCCGGCAAATCACAAGCAACAGCCAAGGCAACAGCAACAGCCAAGGCAACAGCAACAGCACGGCAGCGGCAACCGCAAAAGCTAGCGACTGCGGCTCGTCCGATCCGCCATCGGATGCGATGCCGAACTCACACGTTCAACAACAGGAACTCGCGCTCCCACGAACTGATCACCCGGAAGAACGTCTCGTATTCCTTGCGCTTGACCGAGATGTAGGCGCGCACGAAGCGCGGCCCCAGCAGCTCCTGCAGCGGCACGCAGCGCTCCAGCTCGTCCAGCGCCTCGCCCAGCGAGCGCGGCAGCTGATAGCCCATCTCCTTGCCGTTGCCGCTGATCGGCTCGGTCGGCTCCAGCTTCTCGCGGATGCCCAGCAGGCCGCAGGCCAGCGTCGCCGCCATCGCCAGGTACGGATTGGCGTCGGAGCCGGCGAAACGGCTCTCCACCCGCATGTTCTCGATCGTGTCGATCGGCACCCGCAGCCCGCAGGTGCGGTTGTCGAAGCCCCACAGCACGTTGCTCGGCGACACCTCGCCGAACATCAGCCGGCGGTAGGAATTGACGTTCGGCGCCAGCAGCGCCATCGCCATCGGCACGTACTTCTGCAGCCCGGCCAGGTAGTGCGCGAAGGTGCGGCTGTACTCGCCGGCGCGACGGCCGCTGAACACGTTCTTGCCGTTCTTGTCGACCAGGCTCTGGTGGATGTGCATCGCGCTGCCCGGTTCGTTCTCCATCGGCTTGGCCAGGAACGTGGCGTAGACGCCGTGGCGCATCGCCGCCTCGCGCATCGTGCGCTTGAACAGGAACACCTGGTCCGCGCGCGACAGCGCGTCGGAATGGGTGAAGTTGACCTCCAGCTGCGCCGCGCCGGATTCGTGGATCAAGGTGTCCACGTCCAGTTCCATCGCGTCGCAGTAGTCGTACATCAGGTCCAGGATCGGGTCGAACTCGTTGACCGCGTCGATCGAGTACGACTGCCGCGCCGTCTCCGGGCGGCCGGAGCGGCCGGCCGGCGGCAGCAGCGGGAAATCCGGGTCGGTGTTCTTCTGCACCAGGAAGAACTCCAGTTCCGGCGCCACCACCGGTTTGAAGCCGAGCGCCGCGTAGGCCTGCAGCACGCCGCGCAGCACGTTGCGCGGCGCCAGGTCGTGCGGCTGGCCGTCCTTGGTGTAGCAGTCGTGGATCACCTGCGCGGTGGGATCGGTGGCCCACGGCACCATCCGCACCGTGTCCGGATCCGGGCGCAGCTGCATGTCCGAGTCCGACGGCGAGGTCAGTTCGTAGTAGTCGTCCGGATACTCGCCGGTGACGGTGGTGGCGAAGATGCCTTCGGGCAGGCGCGTGCCGTAATCGTGGGAGAACTTGGCGGCGGGAATGATCTTGCCGCGCGCGTTGCCGGTGATGTCCGGCACCAGGCACTCGACCTCGGTGATGTGGCGCTCCTTGAGCCAGCGCCGCAGCGAGCTTTCCTGCTGTTCGGGGGTGTTCTTGCGGGAGCGCGGTCGGCTGGCCATGGGGAGGGATCGATTCAGTGCGTGCGGCGAGCCGCGTAGTGGCGACAGGCATCGCCGAAGGATTGGAAGATGCCCAGATAGAACGGGTCGTCGAGCACGCGCCATTCCGGGTGCCACTGTACGCCCAGCAGGAAGCCGGGGCCGATGCCGCGGAACGCTTCGATCAATCCATCCGGCGCCAGCGCCTCCACGATCAGGTCGCCGCCGAGCCGGGCCACGCCCTGCCCGTGCAGCGAATTGACCCGTGCGCGCGTGCTGCCGGCGATCTCCGCCAGCCAGCCGCCCTCGCTCAACACCACCTCGTGCGCCGGCGCGTACTGCAGTTCCAGCGCCGCCTGGGTGTCCTCGCGATGATCGGACAGCCCCGGCACCGCGTGCACCTTCTGGTGCAGGGTGCCGCCCAGGGCGACGTTGACTTCCTGGAAGCCGCGGCAGATCGCCAGGATCGGCAGGCCGAGCGAGATCGCCTGCGGGATCAGGTCCAGCGTGTTGGCGTCGCGCGCCGGATCGTGCGGATTGCCGAGCCAGCTCGGTTCGTCGCTGTAATGGTGCGGTTCGATGTTGCTGATCGCGCCGGTCAGCAGCAGGCCGTCCAGCCGCGCCAGCCAGTCGCGCGGCGCGACCGGCGGCTGCAGCGACGGCAGCAGCACCGGGGTCACCCCGGCGCCGTCGACGGCCGCGCGCAGGTACTTTTCCCCAGCGGCCAGGAACGGATGCTGGCCGATGAGCTTGCGATCGGTCGGCAGGCCGACCAGGGGCGATACGGCCATGCGAAGAGCTCGTGTGGCGTCGCCGCAACTTACCCCGGGCGTTTTATTTTTACAACACGCAGCAGCGCCGCGTGGCTGGCACCGAGGGCGCGTCGCCATTGCCCGCACGCGGCATAGCGCTGTTATTACAGCGCGGATAGGGATCGTGCGGCGGCGGTGCCCGGCGTGCCGCTACCACCGATGCGCCGGCCTGTTGAGTATTCTTGACGCGCGCACGGCTCTGCTAAGCTCGCCCCACTCCCGCAGGCCGCCGCCATGACCCGCACGCACGACGCTCCGCCCCTGCCCCCGGATGCCGCCGACGCCTTGCAGCGCATCCCCGGCTGCGAACAGATCGACCTGCTGCTGCCGGACAGCAACGGCCTGCTGCGCGGCAAGCGCATCACCCGCGACGCGCTGGACAAGGTCTACCGCGACGGGGTGTGCCTGCCGATGTCGCTGATCGCCACCGACATCACCGGCAACACGGTCGAGGAGACCGGGCTGGGCTACGCCATCGGCGACGAGGACCGGCTGTGCTTCCCGGTGCCCGGCACGCTGCGGCCGGTGCCGTGGGCGCCGGTGCCGTCGGCGCAGTTGCTGCTGGCGATGCGCGACGAAGACGGCCAGCCGCTGGAGTTCGCCCCGCGCGAAGTGCTGGCGCGGGTGCTGGCGCGGCTGCGCGCGCGCGGCCTGACCGCGGTGATCGCGGTGGAACTGGAGTTCTACCTGTTCGACCCGCGCGCCGACGCGCACGGCCGGCCGCAGCCGCCGCTGCAGGCGCAGACCGGGCTGCGCAACGACAGCACCCAGGTCTACTACATGCAGGAACTGGACGACCAGCGCGGCTTCACCGACGCGGTCGCGCAGGCCTGCCGTGCGCAGGGCATCCCCGCCGACACCGCGGTCGCCGAATACGCGCCCGGCCAGTTCGAGATCAACCTCAAGCACCGCGGCGACGCGCTGGCCGCCTGCGACGATGCGGTGCTGCTCAAGCGCGCGATCAAGGCGGTCGCGCAGCAGCAGGGCCTGCTCGCCAGCTTCATGGCCAAGCCGTTCGCGGCGCAGTCCGGCAGCGGCCTGCACCTGCACGTGAGCCTGCTCGACGATGCCGGCGCCAACGTCTTCGCCGGCACCCCGCAGGCGCCGGCCGACGCCTTGCGCCACGCCATCGGCGGCCTGCAGCGCAGCGCCGACGATTGCCTGCTGCTGTTCGCCCCGCACGCCAACAGCTATCGCCGCTTCGTACCCAACGCGTTCGTGCCGCTCAACGACAGCTGGGGCTTCAACAACCGCACCGTGGCGATGCGGGTGCCGCACAGCGACCCGGCCAACACCCGCATCGAGCACCGCATCGCCGGCGCCGACGCCAACCCGTACCTGGTCGCCGCGGCGGTGCTGGCCGGCATCGAGCACGGCCTGCAGCACCGGTTCGACCCCGGTCCGCCGGTGCAGGGCAACGCCTACGAGCAGACCGAGATCCGCCATCCGGACTGGCGCGGCGCGATCGCCGACTTCCTCGCCAGCGACTTCGCCGCCACGCAGTTCGGCACCCGCTTCCGCCACGTCTACGGCCAGCAGAAACGGCGCGAGATGCTGGATTTCCATGCGCAGGTGAGCGACCTGGATTATCGGTGGTACTTGCGTACGGTGTGAAAGGCCGGGAATGGGGAATCGGGAATGGGGAATCGAAGAGCAAACGCCACGCATCCGGACGCTGACTCCATGTTTCCCCATTCCAGCAACCTGCTGCCATGACCCGCTCTTCCCCGATTCCCGATTCCCGAATCCCGGATCCCGGCTCTTCCTGGTACACCGACAGCGCCACCCCGCTGCCGCCGCAGCCGCCGTTGCGCGGGCAGGTGCGGGCCGACGTGTGCATCCTCGGCGCCGGCTATACCGGGCTGAGCGCGGCGCTGGCGCTGGCCGAGGCCGGCTATCAGGTCGCGGTCGTGGAAGCGCAGCGGGTCGGCTGGGGTGCGTCCGGGCGCAACGGCGGCCAGGCCATCGTCGGCTACGGCTGCGAGCAGCACACGCTGGAAGCGCTGCTCGGCCACGCCGAGGCGCGGCTGCTGTTCGACTTCTCGCGCGACGGCATGCGATTGCTGCGCGAGCGCATCCAGCGCCACGCCATCGCCTGCGACTGGCGCGACGGCCATGCGCACGTGGCGATCAAGCCGCGCCAGGCGCGCGCGCTGCAGGCCGGCATCGTCGAGATGGCGCAGCGCTACGACTATCCGCTGCAGTGGTGGGACCGCGCGCAGCTGCGCGAACAGCTGCGCAGCGAGCGCTACCTGGGCGCGATGTACGATCCGGCCAGCGGCCACCTGCACCCGCTGGAATACGCGCGCGGGCTGGCGCGCGCGGCGCTGGCCGCCGGCGTGCGCATCTACGAGCAGTCGCCGGTGACCGCGCTGGTGCGCGGCGCGCGGCCGGTCCTGCGCGGCGCCCACGGCGAGGTCCAGGCCGATTTCGCGGTCCTCGCCGGCAACGCCTGGCTGCGCGGCATCGCGCCGGAGCTGGAGTCGCGGATCATGCCGGTCGGCACCTACATCGGCGCCAGCGCGCCGCTGGGCGCGGCGCTGGCGCGCGAGCTGATCGGCAACGACATGGCGGTGGCCGACGTGAACTGGGCGCTGGACTACTTCCGCCTCAGCCGCGACCACCGCCTGCTGTTCGGCGGCCGCGCCAGCTATTCGTCGCTGCCGCCGCCGGGCCTGCGCGGAGTCATGACCCGGCGCATGCGCCGGGTGTTCCCGCAGCTGCGCGCGGTCGAGCTGGACTACGTATGGGGCGGCTACGTCGACATCACCCGCAACCGCGCCCCGCACTGGGGCCGGCTGACCCCGAACGTGTATTTCGCGCAGGGCTTCTCCGGCCACGGCGTGGCCGCCACCGGCCTGGCCGGCCAGGTCATCGCGTCCGCCATCGCCGGGCAGGCGCAGCGCCTGGACCTGTTCGCCAGGATCCCGCACGCGCCGTTTCCCGGCGGGCGCCTGCTGCGCACGCCGCTGCTGGTGGCGGCGATGTCTTGGTACAAGCTGCGCGACGCGCTGTGGTGAGCACGCCGCGCTGGCGCCTCAGCGGCGCGCGGCGCGGATCGCCAACAGCGCCAGCAGGGTCAGCAGCGCCGCGGCGCTGAGGTAGTAGCCCACCCACTGCAGGCCGTAGTGCTGGGCCAGCCAGCTGGCCACGTACGGCGCCGGCGCCGCGCCGACGATGCCGGCCAGGTTGAACGACAGCGAGGCGCCGGTGTAGCGCACCGGCACCGGGTACAGCTCGGCCAGCAAGGTGCCGCACGGGCCGTAGGTCAGGCCCATGAAGAAGAACCCCAGCGACAGGAACGCCAGCACCTGCCAGGGCTGCCCGGCCTGGAACAGCGGCGCGAAGCCCAGCCCGAACAGCACGATGGCGACGCTGGCCACGATCATCGCCAGGCGCGTGCCGCGGCGATCGCCGAAATGCGCCGACAGCGGGATGCCGGCGGCGAAGAACAGGATCCCGACCATCTGCAGCAGCAGGAACTGCTCGCGGCTATAGCCCAGCGCCGCGGTGCCGTAGCCCAGCGCGAACACGGTCATCAGGTAGAACAGCACGAAGGTGGCGAACACCCCCAGCGTGCCCAGCAGCATCGCCCCGGTATGCCGCGACAGCACCGTCCACATCGGCAGGCGCACGCGCTCGTTGCGGTCCAGCGCGCGCTGGAAGTCGGGGGTTTCGTGGATGCGCAGGCGCACCCACAGCCCGGTGACCACCAGCAGCGAACTGGCCACGAACGGGACGCGCCAGCCCCACTGCATGAATTGCGCATCGTCCAGCAGCGCGCCGAGCAACAGGAAGATGCCCGAGCACAGCAGGAAGCCCAGCGGCGCGCCCAGCTGCGGGAACATGCCGTACCAGGCGCGCTTGCCCGGCGGCGCGTTCTCGGTCGCCAGCAGCACCGCCCCGCCCCATTCCCCGCCCAGCCCCAGGCCCTGGCCGAAGCGGCACAGCACCAGCAGCGCCGGCGCCCACATGCCGATGCTGGCGTAGCTGGGCAGCAAGCCGATCAGCACCGTGGACAGGCCCATGGTCAGCAGCGCCGCCACCAGCGTGGCCTTGCGCCCGACGCGGTCGCCGAAATGGCCGAACAGCGCCGAGCCCAGCGGCCGCGCGACGAAGGCCACGGCGAAGGTCGCCAGCGACTGCAGCCTGGCCGCGTCGGCATCGCCGGCGGGAAAGAACAGGGTCGGGAACACCAGCACCGCGGCGGTGGCGTAGATGTAGAAGTCGAAGAATTCGATGGTGGTGCCGACCAGGCTGGCCAGCAGCACGCGACGCGGCGAATTGAGGGGCGAAGCGGGAAGCGCGGCAGCGGTCATGGATCGGCATCGACGGGACACCGCCCGATTCTGGCAGATCGATCGCGGGCGTGGCGCCCGGCCCCGCGATGGCGGTCGGCCGCAGCCGGCGATGCCTGCATGCGACAGTGCGCATACGACGGGCAGGCGGGTGATCCCGCCATGCCTGACGCATGCCCCGATCGCCGCGCACCTCGCCCGCTCTTGCGCGCGGAGCGGCAAGGAGCGGCGCCTGAGCGATCACCCCGCCCGCCGCACCCCGCGCTGCGCTCGGCGCGACCGTGGCCGATGCGGTGCCGGTGCCGGGCATGGATCGCGCACGCGCAGGAGCGTCCCTGCCGGTTGGGCCTGACGGGCCCGGCCGCGCCGGTCGGAAGAGGCCCCACGCAGCGCCGGGCTCAGCGCGGCAATTGCGCGCGGCCGGCCGCGGTCAGCACCGCGACCTCGCGCTCGCCGCGGCTCTCCACGCGGATCCAGCCCGGCCCGGGGCGCCCGTCCAGGGTGGCCTCGCCCAGCCAGGCCAGGGTGCGCAGCAGCACGCTCATGCGCACGCCCAGGCGCTTGCACAGCCGCGCCAGGGCGATGCCTTCCGGTTCCGGCGCCAGCGCCTCGAACAGCGCCCGGGTCAGCGCCGGATCAGCGGACAAGCGCCACGCCGATGTCGCGCGGCGCCGCGTCGGCGGCCTCGGCCAGATGCGGGGTCACCACCACCGGGATCGACTTGGAAGTCGGCGTGCGCGCCTCGTCGGCGAAGCTGGACAGCGGCACCAGGCCGTTGGTCTCCGGGTAGTAGGCGGCCAGGCAGCCGCGCGGGATGTTGTACTCCACCAGCAGGAAGCGCTTGGCCTGGCGCTGCACGCCGTCCTCGCCGAGGCTTTCCAGGTCCACCCAGGCGCCGGCCTGCAGGCCCAGGTCGGCGATGTCGGCGGCGTTGATGAACAGCACCCGGCGCTCGCCGAACACGCCGCGGTAGCGGTCGTCCAGGCCGTAGATGGTGGTGTTGTACTGGTCGTGCGAGCGCGTGGTGGCCAGGGTGAACACCAGTTGCTCGGGACGCTGGAGGCGTGCGCGATGGATCGGGTTGTCGGTCGGCACCGGGTGCGCCTTGAACACCGCGCGGCCTTCCGGCGTCTCCCACACGCGGTCGCGCGCGGTGTTGGACAGGCGGAAGCCGCCGGGCACGCGCACCCGCGCGTTGAAATCGGCGAAGTCCACGAACACCTGCGCGATCAGGTCGCGGATGCGGTCGTAGTCGGCGACCAGCCAGCGCCAGCGGATCGCGCTGCGCGTGCCGAGGGTGGCCTCGGCCAGGCGCGCGACGATCGCCGGCTCCGACAGCAGTTCCGGCGAGGCCGGCGGATTGATGCCGGCCGACAGGTGCACCATGCTCATCGAATCCTCGACGGTAACGCCCTGCGGCCCGGCCTCCTGGATGTCGATCTCGGTGCGGCCCAGGCACGGCAGGATCAGCGCGTCGCGGCCGTGCACCAGATGGCTGCGGTTGAGCTTGGTGGTCACGTGCACGGTGAGGTCGCAGCGGCGCAGCGCGCGGTGCGTGGCCTCGGTGTCGGGGGTGGCGGTGGCGAAGTTGCCGCCCATGCCGAAGAAGGTCCTGGCGCGCCCGTCGAGCATCGCCTCGATCGCGCCGACCGTGTCGTAGCCGGGCGCGCGCGGCGGATCGAAACCGAACACCGCCTGCAGCCGGTCCAGGAACGCCACCGGCGGTTTTTCGTAGATCATCATCGTGCGGTCGCCCTGCACGTTGCTGTGGCCGCGCACCGGGCAGGCGCCGGCGCCGGGGCGGCCGAGGTGGCCGCGCAGCAGCAGCAGGTTGGCGATCATGTGGATCGTCGCCACCGAGTGCTTGTGCTGGGTGATACCCATGCCCCAGCAGGCGATCAGCCGCTCCGATTTCAGGTAGATCTCGCCGGCGTGGCGCAGCTCGGCCTCGCTCAGTCCGGATTCCTCGACGATGACCGCCCACGGCTCGGCGATCACGTCGGCGGCGAAGGCGTCGAAGTTGGCGGTGTGCTGGGTGATGAAGTCCAGGTCCAGCAGCCTCGGCCGCGCCTCGCGCGCGGCTTCGGCGTCGCGCTCCAGCACGTGCTTGATGATGCCCTTGACCGCGGCCAGGTCGCCGCCGATCTTCAGCTGGAAATAGTCCGAGGAGATCCGCGTGGAGCCGTTGTGCAGCATCTGCAGCTTGTCCTGCGGGTCGGCGAACTTCTCCAGGCCGCGCTCGCGCAGCGGATTGAACGAGACGATCGCCGCGCCGCGCTTGGCCGCCTGGCGCAGCTCGCCGAGCATGCGCGGATGGTTGGTGCCCGGGTTCTGGCCGAAGATGAAGATCGCATCGGCCAGCTCGAAGTCGTTCAGCGACACGGTGCCCTTGCCCACGCCGATCTGCGCCTTGAGCGCGGTGCCGGACGGCTCGTGGCACATGTTCGAACAGTCGGGGAAGTTGTTGGTGCCGAACTCGCGCACGAACAGCTGGTACAGGAACGCCGCTTCGTTGCTGGTGCGCCCGGAGGTGTAGAAGATCGCCTCGTCCGGCGAGGCCAGGCCGTTGAGATGGCCGGCGATCAGCGCGAACGCGTCGTCCCAGCTCACCGGCACGTAGTGGTCGCTGGCCGCGTCGTAGCGCAGCGGATGGGTCAGCCGGCCCTGCCCTTCCAGCCAGTAGTCGCTGTACTTGGCCAGCTGCGCGACGCTGTACTGCGCGAACAGCTCCGGCGTGGCGCGGCGCGCGGTGGATTCGGCGGCCACCGCCTTGGCCCCGTTCTCGCAGAACTCGAAGGTCGAGGTGTGGTCGCGGTCGGGCCAGGCGCAGCCGGGGCAGTCGAAGCCGTCGGGCTGGTTGACGTGCAGCAGGGTCTTGGACCCCTGCACCGCCACGTCCTGCTGCATCAGGTGCCTGGCGACGGCGCGCAGCGCGCCCCAGCCGCCGGCGGGCTGCGTGTAGGGCTGGATGGTTTTCTTGCTCATGCGGGCTCTCCGGCGTGCTCGGCCTGGGTCAGGCGCTGCGGATGGCTGTAGACGACGTAATCGTGGTCGCGGGCAAAACCGATCAGGGTCAGGCCGGCGCTGTCGGCCAGCGCGATCGCCAGCGCGGTGGGTGCGGAAATGGCCGCCAGCAGCGGGATGCCGGCCTGCGCGGCCTTCATCGCCATCTCGTAGCTGGCGCGGCTGGTGACCACGGCGAAACCGCTGGCCGGGTCCAGGCCGGCGCTGGCCAGCGCGCCGATCAGCTTGTCCAGCGCGTTGTGCCGGCCCACGTCCTCGCGCGCCAACTGCACGCGGCCGTCGGCAGCGGCCCAGGCGGCGGCGTGGGTGGCGCCGGTCAGCGCATTGAGCGTCTGCCGCTGGCGCAGCTCGCGCAGCGCACGCGCCAGCGCCGCCGGCGCGATCGCGGTGCCGGCCGGCAGCGGCCGCGGCGCGCGCAGCACCGCCTCGATCGATTCGCTGCCGCACACCCCGCAGCCGCTGCGGCCCTGCAGGTTGCGACGCCGCGCCTGCAAGGCCGCGGCGTGCGCGGACGGGATCTGCAATTGCAGCGAGACCCCTTCCAGGTAGGTGTCGACGCTGGCGATGCGCAGCTGCGCCGGGTCCTCGACGATGCCCTCGCTGAGCGAGAAGCCCAGCGCGAAGTCGTGCAGGTCTTCCGGGGTGGCCATCATCACCACGAACGGCTCGCCGTTGTAGGCGAACGCCACCGGCACCTCGGCCGCCACCAGGTCCTGCGTCGCGGCCGTGTGGCCGTCGCGATGGCGGCGCACGCCGCGCGCGACCGCGCCAGGCCTGGAAGACGCACGCGGGTCCATGGTGACGCCTCCTTCCGCAAACGGATCAGTGGAACAGCACGAAGGCCTTCTGCAGGGTGATCCAGATGCCCCACAGCATCGGCACCCCGACCGCCAGCCAGGCCAGCGCCACCAGCAGCGGGTTGCCGCCGTGGCCGACCTGCGCCAGCTGCGCCGCATCCAGCGCCGGCTGGCCGTTGCTGCCGACCTTCTCGTGCGCCAGCTGCTTCTCCGCGGCCAGTTCCTGCGCAGTCATGAAGTGCTTGGCCGCCACCGGCCGCACCAGCAGGTTGCAGACCAGGCCCAGCACCAGCATCCCGGCCAGGATGTACATGGTGGTGTTGTACACCTGTGACGGCGGCAGGCCCAGGCCCAGCTGGTACTCGCGCATGTAGCCCACCACCACCGGGCCGAGGATGCCGGCGGTGGCCCAGGCGGTGAGCAGGCGGCCGTGGATGGCGCCGACCATCTGCGTGCCGAACAGGTCGGCCAGGTAGGCCGGAATGGTGGCGAAGCCGCCGCCGTACATCGACAGGATCACGCAGAAGATGCCGACGAACAGCGCGGTGCCGCCGATCTTGCCGGCCCACGGCGCCGCCGCGTACAGGGCGATGCCGAGCACGAAGAACACGGTGTAGGTGTGCTTGCGGCCGAGCTTGTCGGACATGCTGGCCCAGAAGAAGCGCCCGCCGATGTTGAACAGGCTGAGCAGGCCGGTGAAGCCGGCGGCGATGGCGGCGATGGCCGCCAGCTGCGTGGTGTCCAGGCTGCCGAAGCCGGCGTCCACGCCGATCAGGCGCCCGCCGAACACTTCCTGCAGCATCGGCGAGGCCATGCCGATCACGCCGATGCCGGCCGACACGTTCAGGCACAGCACGCCCCACAGCAGCCAGAACTGCGGGATGCCCCAGACCTTCTTCACGTGCACGTGGTTGGCGGTGATCATCGCGTTGGCGCTGGCCGCCGGCGGCGTCCAGCCGGCCGGGGTCCAGCCGCTCGGCGGCACCCGGTAGCCGAACGCGCCGGCCATCATGAACACGAAATACAGCCCGGCCATGACCAGGAAGGTTTCCTTCACCCCCACCGACGTGGGGCTGGCGAAGTGGCGCATCAGCGCATCGGCCAGCGGGCTGCCGATCATCGCGCCGCCGCCGAAGCCCATGATCGCCATGCCGGTGGCCATGCCGCGGCGGTCCGGGAACCACTTGATCAGCGTGGACACCGGCGAGATGTAGCCCAACCCCAGGCCGATGCCGCCGATCACGCCCGAGCCCAGCCACAGCATCCAGATCTGGTGCAGGTGGATGCCCAGCGCCGAGATCACCAGCCCGCCGCACCAGCACAGCGCCGAGACCACGCCGGCCTTGCGCGGGCCGGCGCGTTCCAGCCAGCCGCCCCACAGCGCCGCCGAGCAGCCCAGCAGCACGAAGAACAGCGTGTACATCCACTGCAGCTCGCTGATCTTCCAGTCGCAGCTGGCCGATACGATGCGCGCGAAGAAGCCCATGTCCGCCGGGCACGCCACCGCCTCGGTGATGCCCAGCGCCTTGGACAGGGGCAGCCAGAACACGCTGAACCCGTAGGCCATGCCGATGCACAGATGGATCGCCAGCGCCGCCGGCGGCACCAGCCAGCGGTTGAACCCCGGCCCGGCGACGATGCGTTCCTTCGACAGCAGGCCGGTCTGGGCGGTGTGCGCGGACGTCGCCGCACTGCGTGAGTGGCTCATTCGTTTCCCCTTGATGCCCAGCGTTTTTATGTGATCGGGTGCATATTGCGATGCAGCGACGCGGGCCGAGGGTAGTACGAAAGCGCCATGGTGCCGAGCGCCGGATGGTCTAATAATCGGCTGTGAAAAGCCGATTGGGCCGCGCGCGGCAACTGCCATGTACAAAGTGACGATCCGACCGCAGTGGGAACTGCACACCGAGGACGGGCAGCGCCTGCCGCCGCGGCTGGTGGAACTGCTGCTGGCGATCCGCGCCACCGGCTCGCTGGCGGCGGCCTGCCGCCACACCGGGCTGTCCTATCGCTACGCCTGGGGCACGCTGCGCGAGGCGCGGCGCCTGTTCGGGCAACCGCTGCTGCGCGCCACCCGCGGCCGCGGCGCGCGCCTGGCGCCGATCGGCGAACGCCTGGTCTGGGCCGAACAGCGCATCGCCGCACGCCTGGCGCCGACCCTGGAAAGCCTGGCCAGCGAACTGGAGACCGAACTGGAGCGGGTGTTCCGGCAGGAAGCCACGCCGCTGCGCCTGCACGCCTCGCACGGCTTCGGGGTGGAGACGCTGCGCCGCTGCATGGTGCTGGCCGGCGCGCCGCTGGAACTGAAGTACCGCAGCCCGGACGATGCGCTGACCGCGCTGCGCAACGACGCCTGTGACCTGGCCAGCCTGCACCTGCCGATCGGCGAACTGGAGGCCGAGTTGCTCGGCCACTACCGCGACCGGCTCGACCCGCACGGCGACTGCGTGCTGCACCTGGCCACGCGCACCCAGGGCCTGGTGCTGGCGCCGGGCAATCCCAAGCGCATCCACGCCCTGCCCGACCTGCTGCGCGCCGACGTGCGCTTCATCCACCGCCAGCCCGGCTCGGGCACGCGCCTGCTGCTGGAATGCCTGCTGGCGCGCCAGGGCCTGCCGCTGGGCGGCCTGCACGGCGCCGGCATGGAAGAACTGACCCATGCCGCGGTCGCCGCCTATGTCGCCAGCGGCCTGGCCGACGCCGGACTGGGCCTGGAACCGCCGGCGCGGCGCTACGGCCTGGACTTCATCCCGATCGTCAGCGAGCGCTACTTCCTGCTGTGCCGCCGCGCGGCGCTGGACAGCGGCCGCCTGGCGCCGATCGTGGACCTGCTGCGCAGCGAGGCGTTCCAGCACGAACTCGGCCTGCTGCCCGGCTACGACGCGCATGACTGCGGGCGGGTGCAGGGGGTGGCGGAGGCGTTTGGGTTGTAGGGCTGGGATTGGGGATTGGGGATTGGGCTCGGGACTGGGACTGGGACTGGGACTGGGATTGGGACTGGGATTGGGACTGAGGATTCGGGATTCGGGATTCGGGATTCGGGGTTCGGATTCGGGACTGGGCTGGGCTGAAGGCCCCGGGGATCGGATCGACCTAGCGGCTTTTTTGTGGGAGGGACTTCAGTCCCGACGCTTTGTCGATCCACGCCTGCATGGCGCTGTTGCTCTGCGGACCAGCAAGAAAAGCGGTCGCACCACGTACATCGCATGCCGCGCCAGCGCGACAGCGCCGCTTGCGTGCCGGTCGGTTAGGCTTTGCGGCCCTCGTTTCGACGCGACCCCCATGCCCATCTCGTTCCGCTTCGGCCTCGCCGCCGGCCTCCTGCTGCTGGCCACACACGGCGCCCGCGCCGCCGATCTTCCCGCAGACGTGCTGCGCCAGCTGCCGGCAGGCTACCTGCCGCTGGCGCAGCAGCGCGCCGACCTGGACGCGGACGGCCGCGCCGACTACCTGGTGGCGCTGCAGCAACGCGGCGAAGCCGAGCGCGAGCCGGCGCCGGCGCGGCCGCTGCTGATCTTCGTGCAGCAGGCCGACGGCCACTACCGGCTGGCCGCGCGCAACGACCGCGTGGTGCTCAAGCGCGACGATGGCGGCCAGTGCGATCCGTTCACCGACAGCGACGAGCCGTTCGCGGTCAAGGGCAGGTTCTTCACCGTGCAGAACAGCGTCTCCTGCGGCCAGCACTGGAGCGACTACATCACTTTCCGCTACCTGCCCGAGCGCAAGACCTGGATGTTCCACAAGCGCATCCGGCAGCGCTGGGAACTGAATCCGGATCAGCGCCCGGATGCCGAAGCGCTGGTGAAGGACGCCGACCGGGTGGATGCCGCCGATCCCGGGCATCCGGTCGGCTTCGCCGACTACGTGCCGCGCTGACGCGATCCGGCCGCGCGATCGCCGCGCATCGGCACCGCGCGGCGGCGGCGTGGCCGACAACCGGTTGGAATCGCCAGCAACGCCGGGCGCCGCGCCAGCGGGTACCGGTGCCGTATCGGTTGGAGTGATGGACGATCTCCACGTGTCCGGCCTGCGCGCCTCGTGCAGCGCGCGGCGGCGCTGGCGGTCGCGCGCGTCGTGCCGATCCGAGGTTTGTGGCGGATACGTGGAAATCGATGGCGGGCTGCAGGCGGGGGACTGGGTCCGCACGCTCCACGGGATCGCGGCCTGGAACGCGCCAACGTTCCTTTGTCGACGAGGAAGTAGTCCTCGGCCAGCAGCACGTGATCGCATTGGCGACGCTCGCCGCTGCGGCGTCCGAATCCGGCCAGCCGGCCGCGCGGGCGGCAGGCATGCTTCGCGCTTTCCACCTGGAGCGCCTGCATGTCCGCTTTCCTCTGCGTCGGCCTGTCGCCGGCACCCTTCGCCCCGCTGTTCGCACTGTCCGATGCCGAGCTGCACGCGCTCGGCGCGCGCCGGGTGATCGCCGACCAGGCGCGGGGCTTCCCGTGCCGGGTCAGCCTTCAGGACGCTGCGATCGGCGAAGAACTGCTGTTGCTGCACTACCTGCACCAGCCGGCGGACACGCCCTATCGCGCCGCCGGGCCGATCTACGTGCGTCGCCATGCGCAGACCGCCGCCACGGTGCCGGGCCAGGTCCCCGATGCGATCCGCGCGCGGCTGATCTCGCTGCGCGGCTACGACGCCGCCGACATGATGGTCGCCGCCGACGTGCATCCCGGCGACGCGATCGCCGCCGCGATCGAGCGCGCGTTCGACGACCCGCAGGTGCGCTACCTGCACCTGCACAATGCGCGCCAGGGCTGCTTCGCGTGCCGGGTCGAGCGGGGCTGAGGGGCCGGGATTCGGGATTCGGGATTGCAGGATGCCGCGGCGGGGCGAATCGCCGTCAAGCGATTGAAGCGCGGTCTTTAGAAAGAGAGGAAAAAGCAGCTTCCTGTTCAACTCCAGCCCTGCCGCTTTTCTGTGGGAGGGGCTTCAGCCCCGACGCGTCACCGGTAAGGCACCGGGGCTGAAGCCCCTCCTACAAAAGCGAAAAAGCGCAGCCGCGGCGCCCTTGCGAATCCCCAATCCCCAATCCCCAATCCCGGCTCAAACCGCCAGATTGATCCAGGTCGCCTTCATCTCCGTGTACTTGTCGAACGCATGCAGCGACTTGTCGCGGCCGTTGCCCGATTGCTTGTAGCCGCCGAATGGGGCGGTCATGTCGCCGCCGTCCCAGTAGTTGACCCACACGCTGCCGGCACGCAGCTGGCGCGCCACGCGGTGCGCGCGGCCGATGTCGCGGGTCCATACGCCCGCGGCCAGGCCGTAGTCGCTGTCGTTGGCCATGCGCAGCGCGTGCGCTTCGTCGTCGAAGGCGATCACCGACAGCACCGGGCCGAAGATCTCCTCGCGGGCGATGGTGTGTTCGTGGCCGACCTCGTCGAAGATGGTCGGCTCCACGTAGCAGCCGCCGGCCACCACGTCCACGCGCTTGCCGCCGAGCAGCAGCCGCGCGCCTTCCTCGTTGCCGCGGGCGATGTAGTCGAGCACGCGGTGGGTCTGCGCCTCGTCCACCAGCGCGCCCATCGCCGCGTCGTCGTCGAACGGGTGCCGCGGCTGCAGCGCGCGCCCGGCGGCGACCACGCGGGCCACGAACTCGTCCTTGATCGGGCGCTCCACCAGCAGCCGCGAGGCCGCGGTGCAGACCTCGCCCTGGTTGTAGAAGATCGCCCCGGCCGCGGCCTGCGCCGCCTGCTCCAGGTCCGGCGCGTCGGCGAACACCAGGTTCGGGCTCTTGCCGCCGCATTCCATGTATGCGCGCTTCATGTTCGACAGCCCGGCGCATTGCAGCAGGCGCTTGCCGACCGCGGTGGAGCCGGTGAACACCAGCCCGTCCACGTCCATGTGCAGCGCCAGCGGTTCGCCGGCGCTCTTGCCGAACCCGGGCACCACGTTGAACACGCCGTCGGGAATGCCGGCCTCGGCCACCAGTTCGGCCAGGCGCAGCGCGCTCAGCGGCGACTTCTCCGAGGGCTTGAGCACCACCGAATTGCCCGCCGCCAGCGCCGGGGCGATCTTCCACGCCGCCATCAGCAGCGGGAAGTTCCACGGCACGATCGCGCCGACCACGCCCAGCGGCTCGCGGGTGATCAGGCCCAGTTCGTCGTGCCCGGTCGGCGCCACCTCGCCGTAGAGCTTGTCCAGCGCCTCGCCGGTCCAGGCCAGGCAGCGCACCGTGGCCGCCACGTCCACGCTGCGCGCGTCGCGCAGCGGCTTGCCCATGTCCAGCGATTCCAGCAGCGCCAGTTCGTCGGCATGCCGCTCGACCAGCTGCGCCAGCTTCAGCAGGACCTTCTTGCGCTGCGCCGGCCTGGCCTGCGACCAGTGCCCGGCGTCGAAGCTGCGCCGCGCCGCGGCGACCGCGCATTCGATGTCTTCGGCGCCGCCGTCGGCGACCTGGCCGAGCACGCGGCCGTCGATCGGGCTGACGCAATCGAAGGTCTTGCCGCTGGCCGCATCGACGTAGCGGCCGTCGATGAAGGCCTGGGTGCGCAGCTGCAGCGCATCGGCCATCGCCTGCCATGCAGCGCGGGTACGGGGTGCGTTCATCGGCAGGCTCCGGGTCGGCGGAAAGGAATGGAATTGCGGTCGTGCGATCGCGGCCAGGCGCGGCGCGCGCCGCTCAGAACGTGGCCGGGGTATTGGCGCTGACGATCACCGCCGCGTCGCTGCCGACGTTGCGGAACCGATGCGGCACCCGGCTCTCGAAATAGTATCCCTCGCCGGCGCGCAGCACGCGCACCAGGCTGCCGACGGTGACCTCCACCTCGCCGGCCACCACCACCCCGCCCTCCTCGCCTTCGTGCACCAGCATCGCGCTGCCGGTGTCGCTGCCCGGCGGCATCACCTCGCGCAGGATGCACATCTGCCGCTGCGGGCGGTGCTGCCCGACCAGGTAGTAGTGGATGCCGTCGCTGCCCACGTCGGGCAATTCGTCGGCGCGGTAGAACGGCGCGTCGGCCACGCCGATGTCCAGGTCCTGGGTGAAGAAATCGGCCAGCGAGATCGGGATGCCGTCCAGCACCTTCTTCAGCGAACTCACCGAAGGGCTGACCTTGTTCTGCTCGATCAGCGAGATGGTGCTGTTGGTCACGCCCACGCGCTTGGCCAGCTCGCGCTGGCTCAGCCCGTGGGCGGTGCGAACCCGGTGCAGGCGGGCGCCGATATCCATCGCGTGATGAGGAGAGCCGGGACGGTGTTGCCGGATACTTTACACAGCCGGTCCTGGCGGTCAATTTGCGCCGCGCTGCGCGTTGCGGCCGGCCGGCGCGGCCGGACACGCGTGTCTTGGCGCCATTTCGCCGGCACAGGACCACGCAGCGGCCTGCGCGGCGGGCGGCGGCGCGGTCGCGGCAGGGTGGAGACCGCTCCGCCACCGCGGCCGCGGTTGGTGTAAAGTTTTTTCAACACCCTCTCGCCTGGAGCCTGCGATGCGTCCCGAGCCGCCCCCCTCCTCCCAGGCGTTGGCCGACCACTACGCCGCCCAGGCCACGCAGGCGCCCGACGCCATGGACGCGTTCTGGATGCCGTTCACCGCCAACCGCCAGTTCAAGGCGCGGCCGCGGCTGCTGGCCTCGGCCGAGGGCATGCATTACCGCAGCGTGGACGGGCGCCGGATCCTCGACGGCACCGCCGGGCTGTGGTGCTGCAATGCCGGGCACGCGCGGCCGCGCATCGTCGAGGCGGTGTCCAGACAGATCGCCACGCTGGATTTCGCGCCGACCTTCCAGATGGGCTCGCCGCTGCCGTTCGTGCTCGCCGAACGGCTGGTGGAACTGGCGCCGCCCGGGCTGGACCACGTGTTCTACACCAACTCCGGCTCCGAATCGGTGGACACGGCGATGAAGATCGCGCTGGCCTACCACCGCGCCCGCGGCGAAGGCCAGCGCACCCGCTTCATCGGCCGCGAGAAGGGCTACCACGGGGTCGGCTTCGGCGGCATCTCGGTCGGCGGGCTGCCGAACAACCGCAAGTGGTTCGGCCCGCTGCTGCCCGGCGTGGACCATCTGCGGCATACCCTGGACATCGGGCGCAACGCGTTCTCGCAGGGGCTGCCGGCGCACGGCGCGGAACTGGCCGAGGACCTGGAGCGGCTGGTCGCGCTGCACGACGCCTCGACCATCGCCGCGGTGATCATCGAGCCGATCTCCGGCTCGGCCGGCGTGGTGCTGCCGCCGCAGGGCTACCTGCAGCGCATCCGCCAGCTGTGCGACAAGCACGGCATCGTGCTGATCTTCGACGAGGTGATCACCGGCTTCGGCCGCGTCGGCAACGCCTTCGCCGCGCAGCGCTTCGGCGTCACCCCGGACCTGATCACCACCGCCAAGGGCCTGACCAACGGCTGCGTGCCGATGGGCGCGGTGTTCGTCTCGCACGCGATCCACGATGCCTTCGCGCACGGCCCGGCCGGCGCCATCGACCTGTTCCACGGCTACACCTATTCCGGCCATCCGCTGGCCTGCGCCGCGGCGCTGGCGACGCTGGACACCTACGCCGAGGAGAACCTGTTCGACAGGGCGATCGACCTGGGCGACTACTGGCAGCAGGCGATCCACGCGCTGAAGGACCTGCCGCACGTGGTCGACATCCGCAACTTCGGCCTGGTCGGCGCGATCGAGCTGGCGCCGCGCGACGGCGCGCCGGGCGCGCGCGCCTACGAGATCTTCGAGCGCTGCTTCCACGAGGGCGACCTGCTGATCCGCGTCACCGGCGATACCATCGCGCTGTCGCCGCCGCTGATCGTGGAGCGCGAGCACATCGACCGCATCTTCGCCGTGCTCGCCGACATGATCCGCGGCACGCCCTGATTCCACCCACCCAACCCGCTCCGCGCTCCCCACGCGCGCCGCATGCCTGGAGAACCGCTCATGCTGGTCGGCGTCCCGAAAGAGATCAAGAACCACGAATACCGGATCGGGCTGACCCCGGCCGGGGTCCGCGAACTGGTGCTGCACGGGCACCAGGTGCTGGTGCAGCGCGACGGCGGCCAGGCCATCGGCCTGGCCGACGCGGACTACGAACGCGCCGGCGCGCGCCTGGCCGACGACGCGGCCAGCGTGTTCGCGCAGGCCGACATGATCGTCAAGGTCAAGGAACCGCAGCCGGACGAGTGCGCGATGCTGCGCCCGGGGCAGTTGCTGTTCACCTACCTGCACCTGGCGCCGGACCCGGCGCAGGCCGGCGCGCTGCTGCGCTCGGGCTGCACCGCGATCGCCTACGAGACCGTCACCGACGGCCATGGCGGGCTGCCGCTGCTGGCGCCGATGAGCGAGGTCGCCGGACGCATGGCGATCCAGGCCGGCGCGCACGCGCTGGAGAAGGCGCAGGGCGGCTCCGGCGTGCTGCTCGGCGGCGTGCCCGGGGTCAAGCCGGCGGAAGTGCTGGTGATCGGCGGCGGCGTGGTCGGCATCAACGCCGCGCGCATGGCGATGGGCCTGCACGCGCGGGTGACGGTGCTGGACCGTTCGCTGGAACGGCTCAAGTACCTGGACGAACTGTACGGCGATCAGTTGACCACGCTGTATTCCACCCGCGACGCGATCGAGGAGCGCCTGCCGCACACCGATCTGGTGATCGGCGCGGTGCTGATCCCCGGTGCCGCCGCGCCCAAGCTGGTGTCGCGCGCGCAGCTGGCGCTGCTGCGGCCGGGCTCGGTGCTGGTGGACGTGGCGATCGACCAGGGCGGCTGCTTCGAGACCAGCCAAGCCACCACCCACCAGCAGCCGACCTACGAGGTCGACGGCATCGTCCACTACTGCGTGGCCAACATGCCCGGCGGCGTGGCGCGCACCTCCACCTTCGCCCTGACCAATGCCACCTTGCCGTTCGTGCTGCAGCTGGCCGAGCACGGCCTGCAGGCGCTGCGCGACGACCAGGACCTGCGCAACGGCCTCAACGTGCACGCCGGCAAGCTCACCCACCGCGCGGTGGCGCAGGCGCTGGGCGAGGATTTCGTGCGGCCGCTGGACGCGCTGGGCTGAGCGCCGAGGAGCGCCGAGGAGCGCCGAGCATGATCGAATCCCTGTCCCACTACATCGGCGGCCGCCGCGTCGCGTCCGACGGCGGTGACCACGCCGAGGTGTTCGATCCGGCCAGCGGCGCGGCGGTGCGGCGCGTGCCGCTGGGCGGCGCGCGCGAGGTCGATGCCGCGGTCGCCGCCGCCGCGCAGGCGTTCCCGGCCTGGGCCGCCACGCCGCCGCTGCAGCGTGCGCGGGTGATGTTCCGCTTGCGCGAGCTGCTCGAACGGCATGCCGACACCCTCGCCCGCTGCATCAGCGCCGAACACGGCAAGGTGGTGTCCGACGCGCGCGGCGAGGTCACCCGCGGCATGGAGGTGGTGGAGTTCGCCTGCGGCATTCCGCAGCTGCTCAAGGGCGAGCATTCGGTCGACGTCGGCCGCGGCGTGGATTCGTGGAGCGAATACGCGCCGCTGGGCGTGGTCGCCGGCGTCACCCCGTTCAACTTCCCGGCGATGGTGCCGCTGTGGATGCTGCCGGTGGCGCTGGCCTGCGGCAACAGCTTCGTGCTCAAGCCCTCCGAGCGCGACCCGTCCGCGTCGCTGCTGCTGGCCGAGTGGCTGCACGAGGCCGGTCTGCCGGACGGCGTGTGCAACGTGGTGCACGGCGCCAAGCCGGCGGTGGACGCACTGCTGGCGCATCCGCAGGTGCAGGCGCTGAGCTTCGTCGGCTCCACCCCGGTCGCCGCCGACCTGTACGCGCGCGGCAGCGCGCTGGGCAAGCGCGTACAGGCGCTGGGCGGGGCCAAGAACCACCTGGTGGTGCTGCCCGACGCCGACCTGGACGACGTCGTTTCCGCCCTGCTCGGCGCCGGCTACGGTTCGGCCGGCGAACGCTGCATGGCGGTCTCGGTGGCGGTGTGCGTGGGCGATGCGATCGCCGACGCGCTGGTCGCCAAGCTGGCCCCGCGCGTGGCCGCGCTGACCCTCGGCGCCGGCGCCGACGAACCGGACATGGGCCCGCTGATCAGCGCCGCGCACCGCGAGCGCGTGCGCGGCTACATCGACAGCGGCGTGGCCGACGGCGCCACGCTGGTGGTCGACGGCCGCGCCGCGCAAACGCCGACGACGGCCGAGGGTTTCTTCCTCGGCGGCAGCCTGTTCGACCACGTGCGCGCCGACATGCGCATCTACCGCGAGGAGATCTTCGGCCCGGTGCTGTGCGTGGTCCGCGTGGCCGACGCCGAGGCCGCGCTGCACTTGATCGACGCGCACGAATACGGCAACGGCGCAGCGGTGTTCACCCGCGACGGCGGCGCTGCGCAGGCCTTCGCGCGGCGCGTGCAGGCGGGCATGGTCGGCATCAACGTGCCGATCCCGGTGCCGATGGCGTTCCACAGCTTCGGCGGCTGGAAGCGCTCGCTGTTCGGTCCGCTGCACGTGCACGGCCCGGACGGCGTGCGCTTCTACACCCGGCGCAAGACCGTCACCGCGCGCTGGCCGGCGGCCGCGCGCGACGCCGAGTTCGCGATGCCGACGATGAAATGAGGCGCAGCATGGCCTGCACGTTGTGCGCCCTGCACTCGGCGACGATGGCCAGTCACCGCCCTGCCGCAGCAGCGTGGCCGTCCGATGGATGAGCCGCTCGCCGCCTATGTGGAAAAAGCCGACGGCGATGCGATCCGGGTCAGGGCGCTCGACCATCGGCTGCATGGCGCGTTGGCGGCGCTTGGCTTCGCCGCGGCGGCGCCGCGCGATGCATGGACGCTGCAGGTCGCCGACGACGCGCACAAGGCCACCGCGTTCGGCGCCTTGCGTGCGCTGGGCGTGGCCTTCGCCGACGGCAGGGAGTGGTGCCCGGCGGAGGTGTTCGCGCACCTGCGCGAGCATGGCCTGCTGAGCGGGACCTTCCTGCGGATCGCCTGGACCGGCCCCGGCCACTACCGGCTTGCCTGGGCCTGACGCGGCACTTATCGGCACCGGCGCCCGGTGCTAGCCTTGCGCAGCGCCGGCCAGATCCGCGGTGGCCGACCTTCGCGGTACCACCGACAGGAGCAGCACGATGATCAAGGTAAGCGTGATGTACCCGTACACGCCAGGCGCCCGTTTCGACCACGACTACTACCGCGACACGCACATGCCGCTGCTCAAGGCGCGCATGGGCGATGCCTGCAGGCACTACACCGTGGACAGGGGCCTGTCCGGCGGCGCGCCCGGCAGCGACCCCACCTACGTCGGCATGTGCCACATCTTCAGCGACTCGGTGGACGCGTTCCAGGCCGGCTTCGGCCCGCACGCCGACGAGATCCTCGGCGACATCAAGAACTACACCGACCTGACCCCGGTGATGCAGATCAGCGAGGTGGTGGTCGGCTGAGCGCTGCGGCCGTTGCGCGGTTGCGCAGCGGCCCTTCCCTTCGTCGAGCCGGCGCCCGAGCGCCAGGCACCATGTTCCTCGGAACCAGATACGCGTTCATCGCCGGGCGCAGCGCTGATCGAGCCACGCGCCGGCGGCCACGCCCACCGCGTAGGCGAGCAGGTCCAGCCACACGAACGTCGAGCCCAGGGCCAGGCGCCCCAGCGTGGTGGCGCGCAGCGCGTCGAGCCATGGCGCGCGGTACAGCTGCGAAGCTTCCACCAGCCAGCACACGGCCAATGCCACGGCCGCCACCCGCAGCGGCCGCGCGCGGGGCGCGAGCCACGCCAGGCCGAGATAGACCATCAGCGCCCACAGCGCATCGCCGGGAAACTTGCCCAGCCACGACGGCAGCAGCCACGGAAACTGCCGCGACGCCAAGCCGGCGGCGATCGTCGCCACAATGGCGGCGGTCAACCACAGACGGCGGCGTCCGGTTGCGCAAACGGGCATGGGGCATCATCGGTGGCAGGGCCGCGCATTACAGCAGAACGGGCGCGGCGATGGCCAAGGCGGACGACCGCGACGGCTACGCGCCGCCACCGCGCAGCAGCACCGCCGCTGCAATGAGCACCGCCAGCACCAGCATCACCAGCCATCCCCAGCGCTGGTGGAACGGGATCGGCACGGCCTGCAGCAGGCCTTCGGCGCTGGCCTGGTTCAGCAGCCAGCCGTGGTGGCACACCGGGCATACCAACTGGTACTGCTTTTCGCGGACCCAGCCGAACAGGTGGTAGAAGTGCCCGTACGAATAGCGCAGGCGCATCGCGAACGCGCGCTCCTGCTCGCAGCGCGGGCAGAACTGGCGCTCTTCCATGCCACAGGCGACGTCGCGCTCGCCCCAGCCCCACAAGATCATCGTCGCTTCCCCATCGGCCCGGCCGCGATCCCCCGATCGCCAGGCCGTGCGGATTCTGTGCCGGGTCCGGCACAGCGTCAACGGCCGCGCAACGCCAGGCGCGGACCCGCGCAAATCCCTACAATGCCGCCCCCGTCGCAACGCCGTGCCCTGCCCCGATGAACATCGTCGTCAACGAAGACCTCAAGGCCTACATCGATCCGCTCACCGCCGACGAATACGCGGCGCTGGAGCGCAGCCTGCTGGCCGAGGGCTGCCGCGATGCGCTGGTGCTGTGGGGCGAGATCCTGGTCGACGGGCACAACCGCTACGGCATCTGCCAGAAACACGGGCTGCCGTTCCAGACCGTGCAGAACACCCGCTTCCAGTCGCTGCAGGACGTGCACCTGTGGATGATCGACCAGCATCTGGGCCGGCGCAGCGTGTCCGATTTCCAGCGCGGCGTGCTGGCGCTGCGCAAGCGCGAGATCCTGGCCGCGCGGCGCAGCCGCGTGGCCGCGCCGACCGCGGCAACGGCCGACGGCACCGAGGCCGCGGCCACCGATGCGCACGACGATGCCGCGCCCTGGGCCGACGCACCCGCCACTGCCGGCGACGCCGGCGCGCACGGCGAGGCGGCGCCGGCGCCGTTGAGCCGCGCCGAGCTGGCGCGCGCCGCGCGGCTCAGCAACAGCCAGGTGGTGCAGATCGAGAAGATCCAGAAGCAGGCCACCGCCGAGGTGGTGGAGGCGGTGAAGTCCGGGGCGATCTCGATCAACGCCGCCGCCGCGGTGGCCAGCCTGCCGGAAGAGGAGCAGCGCGCCGCGGCCCGGGCCGGCAAGGACGAACTCAGGCAGGCGGCCAAGCGCGCCCGCGAAGCCAAGCGCAAGCCGCGCGAAACCCCGGCCGCCGACGCGGACGGCAATGGCGACGCCGCGCAAGGCGGGGCCGAACTCGCCGCGCTGCGCCTGCGCGTGGCCGAGCTGGACGCCGAGAACCAGGCGCTGCGCGAGGAAGTGGCGGCGCTGCGGGCGCGGCTGCGGGATTGATCGGTTGCCCCGCTCCATCGAGACCGGCACGCACGGGTTGCGAGCGTGGCTTCGGTAGCTGGTGCCACCACGTCCTGGAAGAACGGCGCGCTGGTGTCGCATGCCACCGGCTGTCGCCCGTCCGATGCGTCGGCCTGCCGGCCCGGGCCGTCGCCCCGGGCGCAGCGTCGGTCGCGTGGCGGCGGATGTCCTTCATGGGCGTCGCGCGGAACGCCCACACCGCCGAGTGCGACCCGGCGTCCGCGCAGGTACGTCGTCCGAACTGTGATGGTTGACCATGGTTCCATACATCGCTGCGCATGCAGCCACCGCGCCGGCGCGATGAAATCCGCCTAACCCGCCGCTGCGTACACTGGCCGGCATGAGCGCCGCTTCCAACCCGTCGATGCCGCCCGATCCGCGCCGCGCGCAGCTGCGGCGCATGAAGCTGCTGGCGGCGCTGTTGCTGCTGGCGATGCTGGCCGGCTTCCTGCTCAGCCACGTCATGGGCATGCACGGCGCCTGGGCGTGGATCGGCGCGTTCTGCGAGGCGGCCACGGTCGGCGCGCTGGCCGACTGGTTCGCGGTGGTGGCGCTGTTCCGCCATCCGCTGGGGCTGCCGATCCCGCACACCGCGATCATCCCGCACGGCAAGGCGCGCATCGCCGACAGCCTGGCGGTGTTCGTGCGCGACCATTTCCTGGAGCCGGCGGCGCTGCTGTCCAAGCTCCGCGCGTTCGATCCGGCCGCGCGGCTGGGCCAGTGGCTGGCCGAACCGGTGCAGGCCGGGAAGCTGGCCGAACTGGCGCGCGGCTGGGCGCTGCAGGCGCTGGACCTGCTCGACGAGGCCGCGGTGCGGCGCCGCATCCACGGCTTCGTGGTCGCGCGCCTGCGCGAGTGGAACGCGGCGGCGACCGCCGGCGAGATCCTCGGCCTGCTCACCGCCGACGGCCGCCACCAGGCGCTGCTCGACGAGGCGCTGACCCGGCTCGGGCGGCACCTGGACGATGCGGCGGTGAAGCAGCGGGTGTCGGCGATGATCGTCAAGTACGCGCGCCGCGAATGGCCCAAGCTGGTCGGCACGGTGGAATGGGTCAAGCCGGTGGAAGGCATCGCCGACACCCTGGCCGAACGCCTGGCGCACGCGCTGCTGGAGGAGCTGCAGGACGTGCTGTCGCAGCCCCAGCATCCGCTGCGCCAGGACTACGAGCGCTGGCTCGGCGGCTACGTGCAGCGCCTGCGCAGCGACCCGGCCACCGCCGACAAGCTGCAGGCGATGAAGCAGCGCCTGATCGAGCATCCCGGCGTGCAGGACTACGTGCAGGGCCTGTGGGACCAGATCCACGCCAGCCTGCGCGAGGACCTGTCGCGCAGCGACGGTGTGCTGGTGCAGCATTTGCAGCGCTCGCTGGGCGCGCTCGGCCAGTCGCTGGCGCAGGACAGCGCGCTGCGCGACGCGCTCAACCAGCACCTTCTCGGCGGCGCGGAGAAACTGACCCAGCGCCTGCGCAGCGGCGTCACCGAGCACATCGCGCAGACCGTGAAGGGCTGGGACGAGCGTCACCTGGTGGAACAGCTGGAACTGAGCGTGGGCCGCGACCTGCAGTACATCCGCTTCAACGGCACCCTGGTCGGCGGCCTGATCGGGCTCGCGCTCCACGCAGCCGTCACGCTGATTCCATGATGGTCTGAACCGTTGCCCCAGCCCTGCGCGGGGGCTGGTACGGCGGCAACGATCGCGCTAGCGTGGCGTGCACGGTCGGGGCAGGGCCGGCGCGCAATCGTGAAGGCCAACCTCGCGTACGGAGCGGAAGGACGGCGGTGCCTGCGCATCGCCCGCGTTCGCCAAAGGAAAGGGGCTCATGTCGAACAACCACTGGACACCCGCCGCCGGCCCTGCGCGTTTGGCGCTCGTCGCCGCGTTGGCGGTGCTGGTGCTCGGCATGTTGGCGGCGGCGTTGATCGCGCGCAGCGTGCACGCGCACAACCGCCAGGAAAGCCGCGACCGCTTCCAGCAGCTCGCCTCGCACGTGGCCAACGAATTGCAGCAGCGGATGGACATCTACGAGCACGGCCTGCGCGGCGCGCGCGGCGCGGTGATCGCCGCCGGCGGCGACCGCATCTCGCGCGAGCGCTTCGAGCGCTACAGCGACTCGCGCGAGTACCGGCGCGAGTTCCCCGGCGTGCGCGGCTTCGGCTACATCCACCGGGTCGCCCCGGCCGACGAAGCCGCCTTCCTGCAGCAGGCGCGCAGCGACGGCGCGCCGTCGCTGCAGATCAGCCAGATGGCGCCGCACGCCGGCGACCGCTTCGTGATCCTGTACATCCAGCCGCGGCGGACCAACAACCCGGCGCACGGCTTCGACATCGCCTCCGAGCCGACCCGGCGCGCCACCGCCATCGCCGCGGCCCGCTCGGGCAAGCCCACCATCACCGCGCCGGTGCGCCTGGTGCAGAGCCCCGGCGTCGGCCACAGCGGTTTCCTGCTGCTGTTGCCGATCTACCGCGAGGGCCTGCCGCTGCAGACCCCGGAACAGCGCTGGCAGGCCACCACCGGCTGGGCCTATGCGCCGCTGAACATCGCCGAGGTGCTGGCCTCCTCGCCCGACCACAGCAGCGAGCTGCTGCTGACCCTGGCCGACAGCGAGCACCCCGCGCAGCCGTTCTACCGCGGCGGCGACGCTGCCGCGCAGGCGCCGGCCACCGGCCTGCACGCCGAGCGTAGCCTGTCGGTCTACGGCCGGCGCTGGCTGCTCAGCGCACAGGCGACACCGGGTTTCGTGCGCTCGCTCAACCAGACCCCGCCGCTGCTGGCCGGCGGCCTGGTCGGTGGCATCTCGCTGCTGCTCGCCGCGCTGCTGTACCTGTACCTGACCGGCCGCCATCGCCGCGACCTGATCCTGCGCGAGCAGACCCAGCTGGCCGCGCTGGTCGGCGGTTCCAGCGAAGCGATCGTGGCCGAGGACCGCGACGGCCGCATCACCCACTGGAATCCGGCCGCCGAACACATCTTCGGCTACGCGCCGGCGCAGGCCATCGGCCAGCCCTTGCAGGACCTGCTCGGCGCGCAGGTGCGCGGCGCCGCCAACGACGGCGCCGGCGCGGTGCGGCAACTGCGGCACCGCGACGGCCATGTGGTCAGCGTGCTGGCCAGCGCCTCGCCGATCCTGGACACCGACGGCGACGTCGTCGGCCACTCGCACCTGCTGCACGACGTGACCGAACGGGTGCGCGCCGAGGCGCGGGTGCTGGAACTCAACGCCACCCTGGAGCAGCAGGTGGCGCAACGCACCAGCGAACTGGTCACCTACTCGGCGCTGCAGCGCGCGATCCTGGCCAACGCCGGCTACGCGATCGTGGCCACCGGCCCGGACGGCACCATCACCCTGTTCAACCCGGCCGCCGAGACCATGCTCGGCTACGCCGCGCACGAGATGATCGGGCGCAAGGCCACCGGCCTGTTCCTGGATCCGGAGCAACTGGCCAGCCGCGCCGAGCACATGGCCGCGCAATCGGGCATGGCGGTGGTGCCGGCGTTCGAGTCGGTGGCCGCGCTGTCCACGCTGGGCCGCAGCGACACCCGCGAATGGACCTACGTCAGCAAGGACGGCCGCCCGTTCCCGGTGCTGCTGACGCTGAGCACGCTGCGCGACGACAACGACCAGGTGATCGGCTACCTCGGCATCGCGGTCGACCTGACCGAGCAGAAGCGCCACGAACGCGAGCTGCGCCTGGCGATCGACGCGGCCGAGACCGCCAACCAGTCCAAGAGCGATTTCCTGGCCAACATGAGCCACGAGATCCGCACGCCGATGAACGCGATCCTGGGCATGCTGTACCTGCTGCAGCACAGCGAGCTGCCGCAGGCGGCCAAGGACATGATCCAGAAGATCGACGCCTCGGCGCGTTCGCTGCTGGAGATCATCAACGACATCCTCGACTTCTCCAAGATCGAATCCGGGCGCATCGACCTGGAATCGGAACCGTTCGACCTGAACCAGTTGCTGGAGAACATCGCCGCGCTGATGACCTCGGCGATCAGCGCCAAGCCGGTGGAGATGATCGTCGAGCCGCTGCCGGCCGGTTGCCGCTGGCTGCGCGGCGATGCGCTGCGCCTGAACCAGGTGCTGATCAACCTGGTCGGCAATGCGATCAAGTTCACCGAGCAGGGCGAGGTGGCGCTGTCGGTGCGCAGCTTCCCCAGCGCCGAGCCCGGCAAGGTCAAGCTGTTCTTCTCGGTGCGCGACACCGGCATCGGCATCGCGCGCGAGAAGCAGAGCGTGATCTTCTCGCCGTTCCTGCAGGCCGACACCTCCACCAGCCGCCGCTACGGCGGCAGCGGCCTGGGCCTGACCATCAGCCGGCGCCTGGTGGAACTGATGGGCGGCCAGCTCGAGGTGCAGAGCACGCCCGGCCGCGGCAGCGATTTCTATTTCGCGATCAGCTTCGAAGTGCTGCCGGCGCCGGCCGCCGAAGTGGAACAGCCGGAGGCGCGGCGGGTGCTGATCGCCGACGACCACGAACTGGTGCGCAACAACCTGGCCAGCATCGCCAGCGGTTTCGGCTGGCAGGTGGAAGCGGTGTCCAGCGGCACCGCGGCGGTCGCCGCGGCCAGCCCGGAACGCGACGGCTTCGACGTGATCCTGCTCGACTGGCGCATGCCCGACCTGGACGGGCTGAGCGTGGCGCAGCGCATCCGCGCGCAATCGACGCCGGAGCGGCAGCCGATCATCGTCATGGTCACCGCCTACGAGCGGCGCCTGCTGGAGGAACAGCACCACGCGCCCAGCGACGTGGACGCGGTGATGACCAAGCCGGTCACCGCCTCGGCGCTGTACCGCACCATCGCCACGCTGCTGGCGCGCCGCCGCGGCGACGGCCCGGCGCCCCTGCTCAGCGGCGACGGCACCCCGCGCCTGGCCGGCGCGCGGCTGCTGGTGGTCGACGACAGCGAGATCAATTGCGAGGTCGCCCAGCGCATCCTGGAGGGCGAAGGCGCGCTGGTGGAACTGGCGCACGACGGCGAGCAGGCGCTGCAGCGGCTGCGCCGCGATCCCAGCCGCTTCCAGCTGGTGCTGATGGACGTGCAGATGCCGACCCTGGACGGCTATGAGGCCACCCGCCTGCTGCGCGAGGACCCGCGCCTGGCGCACCTGCCGGTGATCGCGCTGACCGCCGGCGCCTACCGCCAGCAGCAGGACCTGGCGCTGTCCAGCGGCATGAACGGCTTCATCGCCAAGCCGTTCCAGGTCGAGGAACTGATCGCGGTGATCCGCCAGTTCCTGCCGCTGCGCGTGCCGGCGCCGCTCGCGCCGGCGCCGGCGTCCGCCGCCGAGGTCTGGCCCGATCCGGATCCGCAGCTGCTCGACGCCGCCCAGGCGCAGCGCCTGTGGAGCG
Organism: Xanthomonas sp. AM6; assembly: GCF_025665335.1. NCBI lineage: Bacteria > Pseudomonadati > Pseudomonadota > Gammaproteobacteria > Lysobacterales > Lysobacteraceae > Xanthomonas > Xanthomonas sp. AM6. The sequence goes on along the minus strand of NZ_CP106869.1, from coordinate 1,862,715 downwards.
AACGCGCGCCCTACCAGCGCTACCTGCTGAAGCTGCTGCAGGAGAACCCCGACCCGGCGGCGATGCTGCAGGCGCTGCTGGATCCGGAGGCGCCGGCGGCGGCGATCTCCTACGTGCACAAGCTGCGCGGCTCGGCCGGTTCGCTGGCGCTGCCGGCGCTGGTCGCGGCCAGCGCCGCGCTGGAGGAACAGCTGAGCGAGGCGCCGGCCGCGGCCGGCGCGGCGATCGCGGCGCTGGACACGGCGATGGCCGCCACCGCCGTGGCGATCGGGCGCTTCGTGGCCGAGGCCGAGGCCACCGCCGTGCAGGCGCCGCCGGCCGCGCGCGCCACGCACGTCGCCGCCGGCAACGGCGCCGCAGCGCCCGCGATGCCGCTGCGACAGCAGCTGCAGCTGCTGCTGCAGGCGCTGGACAGCGACGACCCGGACCGCGTCGAACAGGTGCTGCACGGCCTGGCGCCGTCGCTGCCGGCGGCGATGGCGACGGAGCTGCGGCAGCTGGTGGAGAGCTTCTCCTTCCGCGAGGCCGAAACTAAAGTCAGGCGCTGGCAAGCAGAGGCAATCCAATAGCATCCGCCGCTGCGCCCCGGTCCGGGCGTGGCGGCGTGCACACGACAAGGAACCACGATGGCCCACCCTCCGATCCTGTGCGTAGACGACGAGGCCAGCAACCTGGCGCTGATCCGGCAGATCCTGCGCGAGGACTACGCGCTGGCCTTCGCCAAGAACGGCGCCGAGGCGCTGCGCGCGGTGGTCAAGCACCGCCCGGCGCTGATCCTGCTCGACGTCGACCTGCCCGACCTGGACGGCTACACCATCGCCCGCACGCTCAAGCAGGATCCGCGCACCGCGGCGATCCCGATCATCTTCGTCACCGGCAAGGACAAGGACGCCGACGAGAGCATCGGCTTCGAGGCCGGCGGCGTGGACTACATCACCAAGCCGTATTCGCCGAGCATCCTGCGCGCGCGGGTGCGCACCCACCTGTCGCTGGTCAGCGCCGCCAGCCTGGCCAGCAGCCACCGCGACGCGATCCGCATGCTCGGCATGGCCGGCCACTACAGCGATTCGGACACCGGCACCCACATCTGGCGCATGGCCGCCTACGCGCGCGCGCTGGCGGTGGCCGCCGGCTGGTCGAGCGAGGACGCCAACCTGCTCGAGCAGGCCGCGCCGATGCACGACACCGGCAAGATCGGCATCCCCGACGCGGTGCTGAAGAAACCCGGGCCGCTGGACGAGGACGAATGGCGGGTGATGAAGCGCCATCCGCAGATCGGCCACGACATCCTCAGCCGCAGCAACGCACCGCTGTTCCGGCTCGCCGCCGAGGTCGCGCTGTACCACCACGAGCACTGGGACGGCAGCGGCTATCCGGCCGGCCTGGCCGGCGAAGACATTCCGGAGTCGGCGCGGATCGTGGCCCTGGCCGACGTGTTCGACGCGCTGACCACGCGGCGCCCGTACAAGGAGGCATGGCCGCTGGCGCAGGTGATGGAGCTGTTCCAGCAGCAGGCCGGCACCCACTTCGAGCCGCGCCTGGTGGCGCTGTTCACCGCGATCCTGCCGCAGATCCTGCAGATCCAGGACTACTGGAGCGAACGCGAGCCGGGCGACGGGATGCAGCCGCGCGCCGCCACGCAGACCGTGGCGCGGCACAGCGACAGCTGAGCCTCACGGCCCATCGTGGGAGCGACTGAAGTCGTTCCCACAAAGAACCGCTCTCACGGCCAACGACAGCTGGATCACGCCGATCCGGCGGGCGTTACCGGCCCGCCTTCAGCGCCGCTGCAAGCGCCACGCGCGGTGGATGCGCGGGTTGCGCTCGAAATCCGGGTCGATGGTCTGCGCGGTGATCTCCTCGCACAGCGCGAATTCGGCCAGCGCGTCCGCATCCAGCTTGAAGCGGCGGAAGTTGTTGGAGAAGTACAGCACGCCCTCGGGCATCAGCCGCGCCACCGCCGCGCGCAGCAGCCGCACATGCTCGCGCTGGATGTCGAAATCCTCGGCGCGCGCGGAGTTGGAGAAGGTCGGCGGATCGCAGAAGATCACGTCGTAGCGGTTCTTCTCCGCCTCCAGCCAGGTCAGCGCGTCGGCCTGCACCAGCCGGTGCTGGGCGCCGCCCTTGCCATTGAAGGCGAGGTTGTCGGCGCACCACTGCAGATAGGTGCCGGACAGGTCCACGCTGGTGGTGGAATCGGCGCCGGCCACCGCCGCCTGCACGCTGGCCACGCCGGTGTAGCAGAACAGGTTGAGGAAGCGCTTGCCGCGCGCCTGCTGCGCCATCGCCCCGCGCAGCGGGCGGTGGTCCAGGAACAGGCCGGTGTCCAGGTAGTCGAACAGGTTGACCCGCAGCAGCGCGCCATGTTCGCGCACCACCAGGAACTCGCCGCGCTGCTCGAAGCGCCCGTACTTGCTGCCGCCCTTGCCGCGCTCGCGCGACTTCAGCGCCACCCGCTCGGCCGGCACCGCGAACACCTCGCGCGCGGCGGCCAGCAGTTCGTTGCGGCGGCGGCGCACGTCGGCGTCGGGGATCTCTTCCGGCGCGGCGTACTCCTGCACGTGCAGATAGGTGCGGGCCTGGCCGCCGTCTTCCTGGTACACGTCGATCGCCGCCGCGTACTCGGGCAGGTCCGCGTCGTAGGCGCGGAAACAGCCGACCTGCGCGCGCGCGCGCCAGGTCTTGAACTTGCGCAGGTTCTTGCGCAGCCGGTTGGCGACCATCTGCGCGCCGTCGCTGAGCGCGCGCGGCGCCTCGGCCGGCTCGCGCTGCGCGACCGCGATCGGGTCGCAGACGATCAACGGGCATTCCAGCGCGCCATTGAACATCTGGTATTTCTTGGCCGCGCGCAGGCCGGTGGCGTAGGCCAGGTCGGCATTGCCGCACAGCAGGCTGGCGCGCCACTGCGGCACCGCGCGCTTGAGCGCCTCGCCCAGGCGCCGGTACAGCGCGGTGTCGGCGGCCAGGCGCTCGTCGTACGGCGGATTGCACACCACCGTGCCCAGCGCCTGCGCCGGCGTGCGCAGGTCGGCGACGTCGCGCACCTCGAACGTGATCGCCGCGGCGACCCCGGCGGCCTGCGCGTTCTCGCGCGCGGCGCGGATCGCATGCGGATCGATGTCGCCGCCGTGGATCACCGGCTGCAATGCGGCGCGGCCTGCGGCCTCGCGCTGCCGCGCCTCGGCCAGCAGCTCGCGCCAGGCCGCCTGGTCGAAGCCCAGCCAGCGGCTCGGCGCGGCGCTGAACTCGAGCGGCCCCGCATCGCCGCGGCGCGCGGCGGCCAGGTCGCCGCGCAGCAGGCCCGGGGCCACGTCGGCGGCCATCAGCGCGCCTTCGATCAGCAGCGTGCCGCTGCCGCACATCGGATCCAGCAGGCCGCCGCCCTGCTTGTACAGCTGCGGCCACTGCCCGCGCAGCAGCACCGCCGCGGCCAGGTTCTCCTTCAGCGGCGCTTCGTTCTGCGCCTGACGCCAGCCGCGCCGGTGCAGCGAGCCGCCGCCCAGGTCCACCGACAGCGTGGCGCGGCCCTTGCGCAGCGACAGGTTCAGGCGCAGGTCCGGCTGCTCCACGTCCACCGACGGCCGCTCCAGGCCCTCGCCGCGCAGCGTGTCCACCACCGCGTCCTTGACCCGCTGCGCGGCGTAGCGCGCATGCGTGATCGCGGTCCCGGACACGTGCGCGTCCACCGCCAGGGTGTGCTGCGAAGTGAGGTGGTCGCGCCACGGCAGCGCGGCCACGCCGGCGTACAGCGCGGTCTCGTCGGGGCAATCGAATTCGTCCAGCGGCCACAGCACGCGGCTGGCCAGGCGCGACCACAGCACCGCGCGCTGCGCATCGCGCAGTTCGCCCTCGGCATTGACTCCGGACACGGTGGCGGTGGCCTTGGCCGCGCCGAGCGCGAGCAGCTCGTCGACGAGCAGGTATTCCAGGCCCTTGGCGCAGGAGACGAAGAATTTCACGGGAATGCGGACCACACGGAGAAGGAGGAATGCGCGGGCGGGCGCCGGGCCCGCCCCGCGCGTATCGCGGCAGCGCGGCCCGCGACGGGCGGGCGGCGGCAACGGACGGGAAGACGCGAATGGTCGGCCATCGCGCCCGCCATTACCAGCCCGGGCCGCGATCCACGCCGGTGGGCGCAGCCCGCGGCGTGCGCCGCACGCTCACCACGGCGCCAGCCGCCAGCGGTCGGCGTCGGCCTGCAGGCGCGTGTCCAGGCACAGGCCGTCGAGGAACGCGGCATCGTGCGAGACCACCAGCAATGCGCCCGGATACTGCAGCAGCACCTGCCGCAGCGCCTCGCGCGCGTCCAGGTCCAGGTGGTTGTCCGGCTCGTCCAGCAACAGCAGCTCGGCCGGCGGATCGCGGTAGAACGCGCAGGCCAGCGCCGCCTTCAGCCGCTCGCCGCCGCTGAGCCGGCCGCTGGGCACGCCGATGCGCTGCGCATCCAGGCCGAGCAGGGCCAGCCGCGTGCGCAGGTCGGCGACGTCGGCGGCCGGGTTGGCCGCCTGCAGTTGCGCCAGCACCGGCCGCGCCGGGTCGAGCAGCTGCAGCGACTGGTCCAGGTAGGCGCTCGGCACCGGCACGGCGCAGCGCCCGGCCACCGGCGCCAGCTGGCCGTCGAGCACCCGCAGCAGGGTCGACTTGCCGCTGCCGTTGGGCCCGACCACGCCGATCCGCTGGCGGCCGCCGATGCGCAGGTCCAGTGCGGCGCGCGTCGGCGGCGCGTACGGCAGCCGCAGCCCGTGCAGGTCGGCGACCCGGCGCGCCGCCGCCGCGGCCGGTGCCGGCGCGAACAGGGCGATCGGCGCGGCGACCTCGACCGCGCGCGCGGCCTCGCGTACCTGGGCGGACAGCCGGGCGTGCGCGGCGGCCAGCTGCCGGTGCTGCCTGCCGGCGCTGTGCTCGCTGCGCTGCTTCTGCCCGCCGAGCAGGATCGGCGCCTGGTTGGCGTCCTGCGCTTGGCGGCGGCCGTGCGCGTTGCGCCGTTGCTGGCGCGCCTGCTGCTCGTGCAGCGCCTCGCCCTGGCGGCGGCGTTCGTGCCGGCACCGCTCCAGCTCGTCCAGCGCCTGCTGCCGTTCCTGCGCCTTGCACTGGGCGTAGAACGCGTACCCGCCGCCGTAGTCGCGCAGGCCCAGCGTGGACAGCTCCACGGTGCGCTGCATGGGCTCCAGCAAGGCGCGGTCGTGGCTGACCAGCAGCAGGCCGTGCGGCCAGCGCTGCAGTTGCTGCTGCAGATGCCGGCGCTGCGCGTGGTCCAGATGGTTGCTCGGTTCGTCCAGGATCAGCACGTCGGCCGCGGACAGCCACGCGCCGAGCAGCGCCACCCGCATCGCCTCGCCGCCGCTGAGCGTGCGCGCCGGCCGCTCCGGCGCCAGGTGGCCGAGCCCGTGCAGCTCCAGTTCCGCGCGCACGCGCTGGGCGATGTCCCAGCGCTCGCCGAGCGCGTCGAAGTCGGCCGGATCGGTGCTGCCGGCCTCGATCCGCGCCAGTGCGTCCAGTGCCGGGCGCTCGCCGGCCAGCGCCGCCACCGTGTCGTGCGCGGCGCGCACGATCTGCTGCGGCAGGTAGTGGACGCGGCCATGCCGGTGGCACTTGCCGGCGCTCGGCGCCAGCTGCCCGGCGAGCAGCCGCGCCAGCACGCTCTTGCCTACGCCGTTGCGGCCGACCAGGCCGGTAGGCCGCGCGTCGAGCGCGAAATCCAGATCGGAAAACAGGATCCTGCCGTCGGGCAGGACATACGACGCGCGTTGCAGCGCGAGCAGGGGATGCGTCATGGAACCTCCACAGATGCCGGTCGCGCCCGCCGGGTCGGCAGGAACGGACGAGGCCGTCGAAGACGGCGGCATCAATGGCGCATCGGAGGAAGCCTCAACTCGCGGATCGGGATGGCGATGGTAACCCGTGCCGCCGCGTACCCGGCAGCACTGCGGCGGCGGCGCTCAGCCGCCGGCCAGGAACGCGTCGTGGTAGTCGGCCTCGGCCACCGGCGGCAGGCGGTCGCCGAAGCCGAGCGCCTGGAAGTCCCCGGCCGGCACGCCGGGCAGCACCAGCCCCGGTTCCGGAGCGAAGCCGAAACGCGCGAAGAACGCCGGCTCGCCCAGCACCACGCAGCCAGCCGCGCCCAGCGCCTGCAGCTGCGCCAGCGCCTCGCGCACCAGTCGCGTGCCCAGCCCCTGGCGCTGGTGGCCCGGCCCCACCGACAGCGGCCCCAGCGCGTACCAGCCGCGGCTGCCGTCGGACAGTTGCAGCGGCGACACCGCCACATGGCCGACCACGTAGCCGTCGTGCTCGGCGACCAGCGACAGGGTCAGCGCGCCGTCGGCGCGCAGCCGCTCGATGCTCAGCTGTTCGTCGTGGCGGCTGTGCGCGACGCGGAAGAACGCGACCAGGGTCAGCGCCTCGATCGCGGCATGGTCGGCCGCGGTTTCGGCGCGGATGTTCAGGTCCATCGGGGGCTCCGGCGGCTGCGGCCTGCCGCGCGCGATGCGCCGCTCACAGCGTTTCCAGCAATTCGGCGAAGGCATGCGCCGCGGTCTCGACGTGGGCGCCGAGCCGGTGCGTGTCGTCGACCAGCAGCAGCCGCGCCGCGCGCGCCTGCGCCCAGGCGATCACCTCGGCGGCGGGGATCAGTTCGTCGTGCCAGGCGTGCACGATCGAGATCGGCACCGGCGCCGCGTCCAGCGCCGGCATCCAGCCCATCCGCGTCGGCGGCACCATCAGGAACAGGCCGCGCACCGGCACCTGCAGCGACACCTGCGCGGCGATGTACGCGCCCAGGCTGGAGCCGGCCAGCACGACCGGGCCGCGTTGCGCCGCGGCCTGCGCCAGCTGCAGCAGGCGCTGCAGCCGCATCGGCACGTCGCCAAGCTGGCTGACCTCGCGGCGCGCGTCCAGGTCGGTGAAGTCCGGGCGTTCGTGGCTCCAGCCCAGGCGCTGCGCGACCTCGGCCAGCGCCGCGACCTTGATCGCGTCCGGGCCGCTCTCGAAACCGTGCGCGAGGATGCAGTGGCCGCGGCTCACAGCGCCACCACCGCGTCGCCCAGCCGCAGCGTGCCGCCGTGCACGATCCGCGCGCACAGCCCGCCATGGCCGCGCATCGCGTTGTAGCCGCCAGGCCCCAGCGCATCCTCCATCCGCGAGCACGGATCGCACGGCGCGATGCCTTCCAGCTCGACGTCGCCGATGCGGAAGCGGCGCCCCTTCAGCGCGATCAGCGGGATGCCGGAGACGACCAGGTTGCGCCGCAGCGTCGCCGGCGCCACCTGCGCATGGCCGGCCAGCGCGGCGATCGCCGGCAGGTGTTCGGCCTGGATCAGGGTCACGCCGCGCTTGCCGCTGCTGCCGGCGTAGCGGTCGCCGAACAGGCCGCCGTCGGCATGCGCCACGGCCTGCGCCACCTCGAGCATCGGCACGTCGCGCGCCGAACGCAGGCCTATCCAGTCCACGCGTCCGGCGCGCGGCAACGTGGCGAGCAGCGTCGCCAGCGGGCTGTCGGGATTCAGAGTCGTCACCAGGATTCAGAGCGATCGGCGAATGCTAGCATCCGCGCATGTCGCAGACCCCGCCGTTGCCGATCCACACCGCTCCCCTGCCCTACGTCGAACGGCTGCAGGCGCGCACGCTGGATGCGATCGAGCTGGCGGTGATCCATTGCACCGAACTGCCCGACCTGGCCAGCGCGCGCGCCTACGGCGAACGCGTGCTGTATCCGTCGGGCACCGGCAACAGCGGCCACTTCTACATCGACCGCGACGGCAGCGTGCACCAGTACGTGCCGCTGCAGCGCGTCGCGCACCACGTGCGCGGCTACAACCCGCAGTCACTGGGCATCGAACTGGTCAACCGCGGACGCTACCCGCACTGGCTGGATTCGCGCCACCAGGCGATGGACGAGGCGTATCCGCCGGCGCAGATCCAGGCGCTGATCGCGTTGCTGCGGCAGTTGCAGGCGCAGTTGCCGCAGCTGCGCCGCATCGCCGGCCACGACGCGCTGGACCGCAGCCGCGAACCGGCCAGCGACGATCCGGCGCTGCAGGTGCAGCGCAAGCTCGATCCCGGCCCGCGCTTTCCCTGGACGCAGGTGCTGGAGGCGGTGGCGCTGACGCCGTACGTGCCTTCGGCGGACGCGCTTGCGGGCAGCGGAAACGTCCCGATCGCGCCCCTGTAGGAGCGGCTTCAGCCGCGACATGGGCCGCCAGGCTGCCTGTCGCGGCTGAAGCCGCTCCTACGGAAGCGCCCGCCACGCCGGCGCACGTTCCTGCCACGCCCGAGCTGCGCGACGCCGCAGCGCCGCGCGCTCAGCGCGGACCGACGTAATTCTTCTCGCCCGCGGTCACCGCCAGTTCCAGGCGGTTGGCGACCGGCGCGAGCGGGCACACCACGTGCGCGGTGAACGCGCAGGGCGGGTTCTGCGCCAGGTTGAAGTCCAGCACGATGCGCGCGCCCTGCGGCGGTTCGACGAACAGGTAGCGCGCCCCGCCGTAGCTCTCGCGTCCGCTGGTGCGGTCGGAGAACGGGAAGAACAGCCGCTTGCCGTCGTCCTCGCGCATCGCCTGCAGCCGGTAACGGCGGCCGTCGAGGGTGAATTCGGCGCTGCCCGCCAGCGCCAGCGGCTGCGGCGTGCCGATCGAGGTGAGCAGGACGATCGCGCGCGGCGCCGGTGCCGGATGCCAGTCGGCCACCACGCGCCAGCGCGGATCGACCGGGAAATAGTCGATGCCGCGGAAGCCGCTGCGCGCGGCCGCATGCGGATCGCGGAAGCGCCAGCCGAACAGGTTGCCGGTGCGCACCACGTAGAACTCCTGCTCGCCCAGCGCCAGCCGCGTCTCGGTGCCGTGCGCCGCGTCGGTGCCGAGGCGGCCGGCGCCGAACGGCTGCCCGCGCACCGTCACCGCCGCGTCCGCCGCGGCCTCGAAGAACACCCCGGCATCGGGATCCACGCGCAGGCGGCCCAGGTGCGCCGGACCGGCCGGCAGCTGCACGTCGTTGCCTGCCGCGCTGCCGACCCGGTACTCGCCGCTGCGCAGCCGGCCCGAGCCGGTATAGCTGAGCCAACTGGACGGGGCGCGCAACTGCGCCACGCGTTCGGCGCGGCGCTGCTCCACCGCCATCCGGTAGTGCGCGCCGGACTGCGATGCCGGCGATGCGTCGGCCCCGGCATCGCGCGACCGTTCGCCGCAGGCGGCCAGGCCCAGCGCCACCGCCAGCATCCACAGTCCACGCCACCGCATCGCCTCAGTCCTCCTGCTTGCCACCGTGTGTGTCCTCGCGCCGCGCGGCACGCCTGGCCCGGGCCTAGCCGCTGGCGCGCGGCCGCGCCGGATCGGCGATCCAGCCGCTCCACGACCCGGCATAGACGCGCGCGCCGTGCAGGCCGGCGTGTTCCAGCGCCAGCAGCAGATGGCAGGCGGTCACGCCCGACCCGCACATCAGCACCACCTCGCGCGGATCGCGCCCGTGCAGCAGCGGTTCCAGCTCCGCGCGCAGTTCCTGCGGCGGACGCAGGCGCCCGTCGCGCAGGTTCTGGCCCAGCGGGCGGTTGATCGCGCCGGGCACGTGCCCGGCGACCGGATCGATCGGCTCGACCTCGCCGCGGAAGCGCTCGCCGGCGCGCGCATCCAGCAACCAGCCCGGCGCCTCGTGCAGGCGCGCGGCGACTTCCTCGGCATCGGCGATGCGGCGGGTGTCGAACCGTCCCGGATACGGCGGCTGCGGCGACGGCGCCGCGGCGGCGTCGGTTTCCGGCAGGCCGAGCCGGCGCCATTCGGCCAGGCCGCCGTCGAGCACGGCGACACGGCGATGCCCGAGCAGGCCCAGCATCCACCACAGCCGCGCCGCGGCCATGCTGCCGTCGCCGGCGTCGTAGACCACCACCTGGGTGTGCGGGGCGATGCCCCAGCGCCCCAGCGTCTGCGCGAACGCCTCGGCCGCCGGCAGCGGGTGCCGGCCCAGGCCGGGGCGGCCGAGGTCGGACAGGTCCGTGTTGAGATCGGCGTACACCGCACCGGGCAGGTGCGACTGCGCATAGGCCTGGCGCGCGAGCTGCGCGGCCTGCGGATCGGCCAGCGCGGCCGCGGCGAAACGCGCATCCACGATGCGCAGATGGGGGTGGCCGAGCGCGGCGGCCAGCGCCGGCGCGTCGACCAGGTGCTGCCAGTCGGGAAATGCGCTGCGTTCGCTCATGCGGTGTGCTCCAGTCGTCGGCGCAGGTTGAGCAGGATCGCCGCGGTCGCGCCCCAGATCCGCTGCCCCGGCCAGCCGTATTCCAGCACGGCGCGCGGCCGCCCGCGGTAGTCGGTCTCGATGCTGCGCAGGTTCTCCGGCGCCATCAGGTAGGCCAGCGGAACTTCGAACACGTCCGCCACTTCGCCCGGATGCGGCTGCGGCACGAACGCCGGATCGATCGCCGCCACCACCGGCATCACCCGGAAACCGCTGATGGTCACGAACGGATCCAGATAGCCCAGCGGTTCGACCTGCGCCGCGGACAGGGCGATCTCCTCCTCGCTCTCGCGGATCGCCGCCGCCACCGCATCGGCATCGCCGGCTTCGATGCGGCCGCCGGGAAAACTGACCTGGCCGCCATGGTGGCGCAGGCCGTCGGTGCGCCGGGTCAGCAGGACGTGGGTACCGTCGGCCCGCGGCAATAGCCCGACCAGCACCGCCGCCTCGGCCGGCGTACCGTCGGGCAGCAGATCGTGCAGTTCGTGATGGTTCCAGCCAGGACCTGCCGGCGGCCGCTGCAGCGGATGCAGTGCGCGCAGCAGCCGCGTGCGTTCGGCCAGGCGCTGGCCGGGCGATGGCGACCAGCCGCGCGCCGGCAGCACCTCCTGCATGTAGCGCTGGCGCTCGGCGTCGCTCATGCCGCGCCAGCGCGCGATCTCCTCGCCGCTGCGCAGGCAGCCCGCGCAGTAGCCCTGCGCGTCGAGCGCGCAGATGCCGATGCAGGGCGAGAGCAACGCATGGGGGACGGGATCCATCGGATTCGACACCTGGTCAGCCTAGCGCGATTTGCCGGCGGCGGCACTTTGCTCGCCACAAAAAAATGCGCCGGCGTTGCCGCCGGCGCATTGGTCATGCACTGGGCAGCGCGCTTACTTGACGCTGATCAGCTTGATCTCGAACTGCACCGCCACGTTCGGCGGGAACGGCGTGCGCGGGTCGGCGCCGTAGGCCTTGTCCGGCGGCAGGGTCACTTCCCACTTGGAACCGGCCGGCATCTGCAGCAGCGTGTCGCGCATGGCCTGCATCTCGACTTCGCTGACCTTGATCGACGGGATCTGCTGCGCCGGACGCGCCTGCGCCGGGCGCTGGCCGAACGGATACGGACCGGCCACTTCCAGCTGCACGGTGCTGGCCTGGGTCGGCTTGGCGCCCTTGCCGGCTTCGATCACGCGGTACTGCACGCCGCTGGGCAGCGTCTGCACGCCGGCCTTGGCCTTGTTCTGCGCGATGAACTGATCGCTCTTGGTCTTGTTCTCGGCAGCGGCCTTCTCGTAGTCGGCCTTGGCCTGCTGGGCACGGGCCTGCTCGCGCTTCTGGAACGCTTCGACGGCCGGCTTCAACTGGTCGGCGGCGACCGCCGGCTGCTTCTTGGCGTAGGCATCCTGCAGGCCCTTCACCACCGCGTTGATATCGAGCTGCTCGCCGCGGCCGGACAGTTCGGCAAGGTTGTTGCCGTAGTCGTAACCGAAGTAATAGCTCAGCTTGCCCTTCTCGGACGAGGTGTCCTGGGCGAACGCATTGCCGCTCAGGGCTAGGGCCGCCACGGCGACCGCAATAGAACGCAACTTCATCAAACAATTCTCCAGGGTGGTGGCACAGGACGGCCTGTGCCGCCTGAGATGACGCGTTAGGATAGCCGCCGCGGCGCATAACCGCTACCGACGGGACGCAGGTCTGACACGGCCGGCGCGCCCGGAGTTCCCTTCACCATTTTTTTACATCTCAGGAATGGCCATGTCCGGCGTGCCGGTCGACACCGCTACCCAGGATGCGATCCGCATCGTCACCGTGAACCGCGTGGACAAGCTCAACGCGTTGAATCGCCACACATTGCAGGACCTGGACACGGCCTTCGCGCAGGCCGAGGCCGACCCCGCGATCCGCGTGGTGGTGCTGACCGGCGCCGGCGAAAAGGCCTTCGTGGCCGGCGCCGACATCGCCGAAATGAACGAACTCACACCGGTTCAGGGCCGCGATTTCTCGCAACTGGGGCAGCGCCTGATGCGCCGGATCGAACGCATGCCCAAGCCGGTGCTGGCGATGGTCAACGGCTTCGCGCTCGGCGGCGGGCTGGAACTGGCCATGGCCTGCCACCTGCGCGTGGCTGCCGACAGCGCCCGCTTCGGCCAGCCGGAGATCAATCTCGGCCTGATCCCCGGCTTCGGCGGCACCCAGCGCCTGCCGCGGCTGGTCGGCCGCGCCGCGGCGCTGGAGCTGTGCCTGCTCGGCGCGCCGATCGACGCGGCGCGCGCGCTGCACCTGGGCCTGGTCAACCGCGTGGTGGCGGCCGCCGAACTGCGCGAGGCGACGCTGCAGCTGGCGCGGCAACTGGCCGGCGCCGCGCCGCTGGCGTTGCGCGGCATCCTCGACGCGATCCAGGTCGGCGGCGAATCGGCGATCGAGCAGGGCCTGGAATACGAGACCGCGCAGTTCGGCCTGCTGTTCTCCAGCGAGGACATGCGCGAAGGCACCCGCGCGTTCCTGGAGCGGCGCGCGCCGCTGTTCCGCAATCGCTGAGCCGCGCGCACCGATGCCTGTTCCGCCCTCCCCTGCGGCGCCGCTGCAATTGCTGCGCTGGGTGCTCGACGACGATCTGGACGCGGCGATCGACGGCGGCCTGATGGACTACGTCGGCGATGCCGCCGACGACCGGCTCGACCCGGCGCATCCGCAGTTGCGCGCGCAGCTGCTGGCGGCGCAACATCGCCTGCGCGACGCATGGGCCGCGCGCGAGCGCTATCGCGCGCGCCAGGCGCGCCTGGCACGCCGCGCCGCCGCGCGCGACGCCCGCCGCACGCCGCCGGCCGCCGTGGCCGCCACGGCGCCGTCGCTGCCGCCGGCGGCCGCGGCGATCCTGGCGCGGGCCAAGGCCAAGGCGGCCGCGCGGGGGCCGCAATGAGCGCGCTCGCCGCCGTCGCGCCGCGGCGCGGGCGCACGTTGAGCAAGGCCGAGATCCACGAACTGTTCTCGCGCCTGTCCGAACTCAACCCCACCCCGACCACCGAACTGGAGTACAGCACCCCGTTCGAACTGCTGATCGCGGTGATCCTGTCGGCGCAGGCCACCGACGTCGGCGTCAACAAGGCCACGCGCCGCCTGTACCCGGTGGCGAACACGCCGGCGGCGATCCTGGCGCTGGGCGAGGACGGGCTCAAGCGCTACATCTCCACCATCGGCCTGTTCAACGCCAAGGCCAAGAACGTCATCGCCACCTGCCGCATCCTGGTCGAGCAGTACGCCGGCGAGGTGCCGCGCGACCGCGCCGCGCTCGAGGCCCTGCCCGGGGTCGGGCGCAAGACCGCCAACGTGGTGCTCAACACCGCCTTCGGCGAGCCGACCATCGCCGTGGACACGCACATCTTCCGCGTCGCCAACCGCACCGGCCTGGCGCCGGGCAAGGACGTGCGCGCGGTCGAGGACGGCCTGCTCAAGCGGGTGCCGGCGCAATTCATGCACGACGCGCACCACTGGCTGATCCTGCACGGCCGCTACGTATGCAAGGCGCGCAAGCCGGACTGTCCGCGCTGCGTGATCCGCGACCTGTGCCGGTACGCGGACAAGACGCCGGGGTGAGGGGTGGCGCGGCGAAGGCCAGCGCCGTTTGCTGCGCCGTGCGGGTTTTCGGCCGAGACAGCTTCCGGAGCCAGGACGCTCATCGCTTCGCTCGTCGCGACTGAAGTCGCTCCCACACCGGCCTTCCGCATCGGCGGCTGGGTGCACTGTAGGAGGGGCTTCAGCCCCGACCGTTTCCGAAGCCGGGAGCTTCACCACTTCGCTCGTCGCGGCTGAAGCCGCTCCTACAAAGCATCAAGGTGCGCGATCGACTCATGGAGCACTGTGGGAGGGGCTTCAGTCCCGACGCTGACCGAAGCCGCCGAATCCATCGCTTCGTTCGTCGCGACTGAAGTCGCTCCTACACCGGCCTTCCGCATCGGCGCTGGGTGCGCTATAGGAGGGGCTTCAGCCCCGACGGTTTCCGAAGCCGGGAGCTTCACCACTTCGCTCGTCGCGGCTGAAGCCGCTCCTACAAAGCATCAAGGCGCGCGATCGACTCATGGAGCACTGTGGGAGGGACTTCAGTCCCGACGCTGACGGAAGCCGCCGAATCCATCGCTTCGCTCGTCGCGACTGAAGTCGCTCCTACACAGGCCTTCCCGATCGCTGGCTGGGTGCACTGTAGGAGGGGCTTCAGCCCCGACCGTTTCCGAAGCCGGGAACTTCACCACTTCGCTCGTCGCGGCTGAAGCCGCTCCTCCTACAGGGTCTGCGGTGACTGGCTGATGCACCGCGCCACACACTCTATGCCGCGCGCTGCCCTTCCACGCGCCGGTGCAGTTCCTTCCAGTCCACCACCAGCGCGCAGCCGCGGGCGGCGGCGTTGCGGCTCCAGTCGCGCAGCAGTTCCAGGCAGGCGTGGTCGACGTGGTGCAATCGCGCCACGTCCAGATGCAGCTCGGTGTTGGGCGGCAGCCGTTCCAGGGTGCGCGCCATCGTCGGCACGCGCAGGAAGGTGGCCGAACCTTCCAGCGACAGGCGCAGCTTGCCGGCGCCCGCCGCGGCGCCGCCGGCGTCCTCATGCGCATGCACGCCCACCTTCAACCGCGATTGCTGCAGCGCCAGCCGCAGCAGCGACAGCGCGAAGCCGATCAGCACGCCGGTGAGCAGGTCGGTGGCGACGATGGCGAAGGTGGTGGCCAGGTAGATCGCGGCGGTGCCGCGGCCGTAGGCGGCCAGCTCGCGCACCTGCCCGAGCTTGACCATCTTCAACCCGGTGTACACCAGGATGCCGGCCAGGCACGCCACCGGCGTCATCCGCAGCAGCCACGGCAGCAGCAGCGCGAACAGCAGCAGCCAGCCGGCATGCAGCATGGTCGACACGCGCGTGGCGGCGCCGGCCTGCACGTTGGCCGCGCTGCGCACGATCACCCCGGTCATCGGCAACGCGCCGAGGAAGCCGCACAGCATGTTGCCCACGCCCTGCGCGGCCAGTTCGCGGTCGTAGTGAGTGCGCGGCCCCTGGTGCATGCGGTCCACCGCCGCCGCCGACAACAGGGTTTCGGCGCTGGCGATGAAGGCGAAGGTGAAGGCCGACAGCAGCAGTGTGGCGTCGAACACGCCGAGCATCTGCGCCGGGGTCGGGATCCGGATCGCCGAGAACAGGTTGGCCGGCACGTCGACCTTGCGCACGTCCACGCCCTGCAGCTGCACCAGTGCGGTCACCGCCACCACCGCCAGCAGCGCGCCGGGCACGAAGCGCAGCCGCTGCGGGCGCAGCCGCTCCCAGGCCAGCATGATCGCGATGGTGCCGAGCCCGACCAGCAGCGCGGCACGGCCCACGCCCTGCTCCAGCGCCCGCCACAGCGCCGCCGGCAGCACGGCGAAGTTCTCCAGGCCGCGCGCCTTCGGCGCCGCATCCATCAGCACGTGCGCCTGCGAGGCGACGATCAGGATGCCGATGCCCGACAGCATGCCGGCGACCACCGCCGGCGAGGTCATGCGGAACCACACCCCGGCCCGGCACAACCCGGCCACCAGCTGGATCGCGCCGGCCAGCAGGATCACTGGCCCCAGCGCGGCCACGCCGTGCTCGCGCACCAGTTCGAACACCAGCACCGCCAGGCCGGCCGCCGGGCCGCTGACCTGCAGCGGCGAGCCGGCGATCGATCCGACCACCAGGCCGCCGACGATGCCGGTGATCAGCCCGGCCGCCGGCGGCATGCCCGAGGCGATCGCGATGCCCATGCACAGCGGCAGCGCGACCAGGAACACCACCACCGAGGCCAGCAGGTCGCGGCCGAACAGGCCGTTGCGCAGGTAGCCGGCGCGCGCGGACGCCCCGGCGAAAGAAGGTTCTGTCATGGTTCGCATGCGTGGCTCCTTCAGATCGCGACGTCGCGCGGCACCGGCGCCAGGCGCGGTCGCGGGGTGGCTTCGGGAGGACGCCGGCCCTCTTCCGGCAGCAGCGGCACGAAGCGGCCCTGCTCGGCGTCGAAGGCGCGGATCTCGCCATGGGCGATGTCGTAGATCCAGCCGTGCAGGCGCAGCGCGCCGCGCGCCAGCCGCGCCGCCACCACCGGCTGCGTGCGCAGGTGGTCCAGTTGCGCGACGACGTTCTCCTCGGTCAGGCAGTGCAGCGCGTCCGCGCCGTGCGCGGCGTGGCCGTGCTGGGCGGCGACATGGCGCGCGCTGTCGGTGTGCTTGAGCCAGGCCGCGACGTTGGGCACGTCGCGCAGCGAATCGGGGTTGAGCACCGCCTTCATCGCGCCGCAGTCGGTATGGCCGCAGACCACGATGTGCTTGACCTGCAGCACCGCCACCGCGTACTCGATCGCCGCGACCACGCCGCTGACGTGCTGCGAGTACGGCGGCACCACGTTGCCGATGTTGCGGTAGACGAACAGCTCGCCGGGCTGCGCGGCGAACATCAGTTCCGGCATCACCCGCGAATCGGCGCAGGTGATGAACAGCGTGTGCGGGGTCTGGCCGCCGGCCAGTTGCCGGAACAGGCCGCGCTGGCGCGGATAGACCTCCTTGCGGAAGTGGCGGAAACCATCGAGCAGGCTTTGCATGGGGGAGACCTCGGGACAAGGGGCAGGCGTCGCCGCGGCGGGCGCCGCAGAACGGAGAACGGAAGGAGGACTGCACGCCGCGCGAGCGCTGCCGGCGACGGCACGTTGCGCGGCACGGCGTGGACGATCGAGACCGCCGCGGCGATGGGCCGGGCGGCGCCCGATCCGGCGGCTCAGGCGCTGGGAGGTCGCAAGCGCGGTTGCGGACGGGTGCCGGCGCCATGCCGCGGCGCCGGCTCGGGCCAGCGTGGCACGACACGCGCCGGCCAGCACGGCGCCATTGGCAGAACCGGCGTGTCGTCGTAGGCGACCTGTTCGGCACTGCTGCGCGTTTCGATCTGCGCATCGTCCGCAGGCGATTGCACCGTTTCGGCCTGGCCTGCCGCGGGCAATGCCGGCAGCGCCGAGCGTTGCGCCGGGAACAGCGCGAACAACGCGACCAGCAACAGCGCGGCGAATGTCGGCATCCGATTGCAGGCATGCAGGTTCATGCCTTCACGCTAACCACCGTGCCGGAAGCCGACAAGTGGTGCAGCGCACAAAAGCGCCAATCGGTGGCGCGATGGCGAGACGATGCCGCGCTTTGTGACGTCCATCCTGGGATGACGCGCCCGGCCGCATTTCATCTGCGCGCCATCGGATCGCAACATGCCGCGCGTTCAATGGCGCAGAAGACGCGGCGGCGAGCACGGGTGTGCATGCCCGGTGTACGTTAAGTGTCACATTTACGCAATCTTCACATATTAGCCTGCGCGCATCTTCCACCGCCCAGGCAACCCATGAAACTGTCTCGCACCCTCCTCTCGGCCGCCGTGCTCACCGCGGTGTTCGCGCCTGCCGCTCACGCCGAGATCGCCATCGACGTGATCGGCGGCTCGGAAATCTCCTTCGAAGGCCTGGTCCAGGCCGACGGCAGCTGGTACGACAACGACGTCCAGGACCTCAACGGCACCACCGGCAACAACGGCAAGAACACCGATTTCGGCATCCGCCGCGCCGAGCTGGTCGCCAAGGGCAAGGGCCCGGGCAACTTCGAGTGGGTGCTGGGCTACGACGCCAGCGTCCTGCGCGAGTCGTCCAACAACGGCACCACCGTGCGCAGCACCGGCAAGTTCCTGGACACCAACATCAAGTACAAGTTCGGCGGCAACGCCAACAACTTCCTGCAGGTCGGCCAGTACAAGCAGCCCAACAGCCTGGAAGAACTGTCCAGCACCAAGAACAACGACTTCATCTCCAAGTCCTCGGTCACCAACACCTACGCGGTGGCACGCCGTCTCGGCGGCGCGGTCGGCTTCGGCGACAGCAACTGGAGCGTGGTCGGCAGCGTGTTCGGCCGCGAGCTGAGCCGCAACCTGGCGCACGGCAGCGGCTACGGCGCGCGCGGCACCTTCGCGCCGATCAACGAAGCGGGCAACATCCTGCACTTCGGCCTGAGCTACGTGAACTACGACACCGACGCCGACACGCTGCGCCTGCGCGCGCGTCCGAACGCCGACCTGTCCGGCGTGCGCCTGGTCGACAGCGGCAACCTGACCAACACCGACCGCATCGGCGTGATCGGCGGCGAAGCGATGTGGGTCACCGGCCCGTTCAAGGCCCAGGGCGAGTACTACAACGCCAAGGTCGAGCGCTACGGCGCCAGCGACAACTACAGCACCGACGGCTGGTACCTGAGCGGCGTGTGGAACATCACCGGCGAGACCTGGGGCTACAAGGCCGGCGTGCCGACCACCCCGCTGCCGAACGATCCGGCCGGCGGCATGTGGCAGCTGGGCGTGCGCTACGACAGCATCGACCTCAACGACGGCGATCTGGTCGCGCGTCCGGTCGGCGCACCGCTGGTCGACGGCGTGCTCGGCGGCAAGATGAACACCTGGACGGTCGGCGCCAACTGGTACTGGCACTCCAACTTCAAGTTCGCGCTGAACTACGTGATGGTCGACAGCAGCAAGTACAGCAGCGCCGCCCGCGGCAACGTCAGCGACAAGCCGAACATCCTCGAAGCGCGCGCGCAGTTCTACTGGTAATCGCTCCAGCCGGCGCAGGGCGCGACTGCCGCGCCCTGCGCTCGCACATGCCCGCCGCAGCGTCATGTTTCCGTCATGTAACAGCCTCGCGGCTGTCATCCAACGGTTATGTAATGGCCGCGTGCGGTGTCCCGCATACCACCCTTCAGGAGCTTCCTCCGTGATCTTCTCGCTCAAATCCCGCGTCCTGGCTGCCGCCGTCGCCGCGTCGTTCGTGTTCGCCGCCAACGCCGCCGATGTCACCGGCGCCGGCGCCTCGTTCATCTACCCGGTCATGTCCAAGTGGTCGGCCGACTACAACACCGCCACCGGCAAGAAGGTGAATTACCAGTCGATCGGTTCCGGCGGCGGTATCGCCCAGATCAAGGCCGCGACGGTCGACTTCGGTTCCTCCGATGCGCCGCTCAAGCCGGACGACCTGGCCGCGTCGGGCCTGGCCCAGTTCCCGTCGGTGATCGGCGGCGTGGTGCCGGTGGTCAACGTGCAGGGCATCGCCCCGGGCGCGCTGAAGCTTGACGGCAAGACCCTGGCCGACATCTTCCTGGGCAAGGTCAAGACCTGGAACGACCCGGCGATCGTGGCCCTCAACCCGGGCGTGCAGCTGCCCGACGGCAAGATCACCGTGGTCCACCGCTCCGACGGTTCGGGCACCAGCTTCAACTTCACCAACTACCTGTCCAAGGTCAACCCGGACTGGAAGAGCAAGGTCGGCGAAGGCACCGCGGTGCAGTGGCCGGTCGGCATCGGCGGCAAGGGCAACGAAGGCGTGGCCGCCTACGTCAAGCAGATCAAGGGCGGCATCGGCTACGTCGAGCTGTCGTATGCGCTGCAAAACAAGATGTCCTACACCGCGATGAAGAACGCCGCCGGCAAGATCGTGCAGCCCAGCGACGAGAGCTTCGCCGCCGCGGCCGCCAGCGCCGACTGGGCCAGCGCCAAGGATTTCTACCTGGTGATGACCAACGCCCCGGGCGAGGCCTCCTGGCCGATCACCGCGACCAACTTCATCCTGGTCCACAAGCAGCCGAAGAACCCGACCAGCGCCAAGGCCACCAAGGACTTCTTCAAGTGGGTGTACGCCAATGGCGACGCGCAGGCCAAGCAGCTGGACTACGTGCCGCTGCCGGATGCGCTGGTCAAGCAGATCGACGCCTACTGGAGCGCCAACCTGAAGTACTGATCGGCTCTCTCTCCGTCGATCGCTACCCGGACGCGGGCCCCTCACGGGGCCCGCGTTTTTTGTCGCGGCCCCGCGTCGGGACCGTGCCCCCTTCTCAGGGATGGTGCCTGCAGGCAAATGAGGGTGCGCGCGAGAACGCACTCCGGCTGCGGCACGAGCGCCATGGCGAAACGGTGGCGCCGGTCGCACATCGCGTCGCCCCGTCCCCTCACCTGCGGCCCCTCTGCCGGCGGGAGAAGGGAGCAAGCGGCTGTTTTTCTTGATCAATTTCACATGCGGGTGGCCGCGTCATGAGGCTGTAACAAAAACATCATTTCATAGCGTGCATCCGCCGGATCGTCCGGCCCTCTTCGCTACGGAGTGACCCCCATGAAACTGCAGCCGGCACGCTTTGCCGTCCTGTCCCTGGCCCTCGCTTTCGCCGTCACGGCCTGCCAGCCGGGCAATGGCGACAAGCCGCAGGGTGCCGCCGATGCGGCGGGTGGCGCACCCGCGGCCGCGCCGGCCGACGGCGCCAAGACCGCCGCGGAGATCTCCGGCGCCGGCGCGTCGTTCATCTATCCGCTGGTGTCCAAGTGGTCGGCCGACTACCACACCGCCACCGGCAACAAGATCAACTACCAGTCGATCGGCTCCGGCGGCGGCATCGCCCAGATCAAGGCCGGCACGGTCGATTTCGGTTCCTCCGACAAGCCGCTGGACAGCGCCGAGCTGGCCGCCGCCGGCCTCGGCCAGTTCCCCTCGGCGATCGGCGGCGTGGTGCCGGTGGTCAACCTGGACGGCATGGAAGCGGGCAAGCTGAAGCTGACCGGCACGGTGCTGGCGGACATCTTCCTGGGCAAGATCACCAAGTGGAACGATCCGGCGATCGTCGCGCTCAATGCCGGCACCGCCCTGCCCGACACCAAGATCAACCTGGTGCACCGCTCCGACGGCTCGGGCACCAGCTTCAACTTCACCAACTACCTGTCCAAGGTCAGCGCGGACTGGAAGAGCAAGGTCGGCGAAGGCACCTCCGTGCAGTGGCCGGGCGGCGTCGGCGGCAAGGGCAACGAGGGCGTGGCCTCGTACGTGCAGCAGATCAAGGGCTCGATCGGCTACGTCGAACTGGCCTACGCGCTGCAGAACAAGATGCCGTACGCCTCGCTGCAGAACGCCGCCGGCAACTGGGTGCAGCCCAACGCCGAGAGCTTCGCCGCGGCCGCCGCCTCGGCCGACTGGGCCAACGCCCAGGATTTCAACCTGGTCATCACCAACGCCGCCGGCGCGCAGGCGTGGCCGATCACCGCCACCAACTTCATGCTGATGCACAAGCAGGCCAAGGATCCGGCGCGCAACAAGGCGACCCTGGAGTTCTTCAAGTGGGCGTTCGAGAAGGGCCAGCCGCAGGCCAACGACCTGCACTACGTGCCGCTGCCGCCGGAGCTGGTGCAGCAGATCGAGGCGTACTGGGCCAAGGAGTTCAAGTAAGCGCACCGCCGCCGCCCTTGCCGGCGGCGGCAACGCGGCACGCATGGCGCGCCGCGCAGGTATCCAGCGACCGGCGGTGCGCCGCAAGCACCGCCGGCCGCCGCATCGGCACCACGTAATCCGGACTTTCGGGTTCCCGCCTGCGCGGGAGCGACGCAGCCACCCACCGCGCGCGGCCACCCCCGCCGCGGCCACGATCGGACCGCGCCCCTGCGCGGTCCGGCAAACATCGAGCCCATGAACGCCACTGTCATTCCCGAAGCGATAACGGCGCCCCGCGGACGCGACCTGCGCGACGCCCGTGCCGACCGACTGTTCCGCTGGACGCTCACCGCCACCGTCGTATTCGTCCTCATCGCCCTGGCCAGCGCGGCGCTGTCGATGCTGTGGGGCGGCCGCCATGCCCTGCAGATGCAGGGCCTGAGCTTCTTCTACTCCAGCGAATGGAACCCGGTCGAGAACAAGTACGGCGCGCTGGCGCCGATCTACGGCACCCTGGTCACGGCGCTGATCGCGATGCTGATCGCGGTGCCGGTGAGCTACGGCATCGCCTTCTTCCTCACCGAAGTGTCGCCGCGCTGGCTGCGCGGCCCGATCGGCACCGCCATCGAACTGCTGGCCGGCATCCCGTCGATCATCTACGGCATGTGGGGCCTGTTCGTGCTGGTGCCGGTGATGACCGAATACGGCACGCCGTGGCTCAACGACCACGTCGGCACGCTGCCGGTGATCGGCCCGATGTTCCAGGGCCCGCCGCTGGGCATCGGCCTGCTCACCGCCGGCTTCGTGCTGGCGATCATGGTGATCCCGTTCATCTCCTCGGTGATGCGCGAGGTGTTCCTGACCGTGCCGACGCGGCTGAAGGAATCGGCCTACGCGCTGGGCTCGACCAAGTGGGAAGTGAGCTGGGACATCGTGCTGCCCTACACCCGCTCGGCGGTGATCGGCGGCATCTTCCTGGGCCTGGGCCGCGCGCTCGGCGAGACCATGGCGGTGGCGTTCGTGGTCGGCAACACGGTGCGGCTGTCGCCGTCGCTGCTGGAGCCGGGCACCACCATCGCCGCGCTGATCGCCAACGACTTCGGCGAGGCCACCGAGACCTACCGTTCGGCGCTGCTGCTGCTGGGCTTCGTACTGTTCATCGTGACCTTCATCGTGCTGGCGATCGCCCGCCTGATGCTGCAGCAACTGTCGCGCCGGGAGGGCAACTAAATGGCCGCCGACATCGCAGACCGCCTGTACAACCGCCGCCGCGTGGTCAACGTCTTCGCGCTGCTGCTGTCCTGCCTCACCGCGCTGTTCGGGCTGGTGTTCCTGGGCTGGATCCTGTGGACGCTGCTGGCCAAGGGCATCGCCGGCATCGACGTCGACCTGTTCACCCGCATGACCCCGCCGCCGGGCGAGGATGGCGGCCTGGCCAACGCGTTCTTCGGCAGCGCGGTGATGTGCGGCCTGGCGCTGCTGATCGGCACCCCGCTGGGCGTGGCCGCCGGCACCTGGCTGGCCGAATACGGCAACGCGCGCAAGACCGGCCAGGTGGTGCGCTTCGTCAACGACATCCTGCTGTCGGCGCCGTCGATCGTGCTCGGCCTGTTCGTGTACACGCTGTACGTGATGCAGACCGGCGGGCGCTTCTCGGCGATGGCCGGCGCGCTGTCGCTGGCCTTCATCGTGCTGCCGGTGGTGGTGCGCACCACCGACGAGATGCTGCGCCTGGTGCCTTCGCAGATGCGCGAAGCGGCGCTGTCGCTGGGCATCCCGCAGTGGAAGGTGACCATCCAGGTGCTGTACCGCAGCGCCTCGGCCGGCATCGTCACCGGCGTGCTGCTGGCGCTGGCGCGCATCAGCGGCGAGACCGCGCCGCTGCTGTTCACCGCCTTCGGCAACCAGTACTGGAACAACAACATCATGCAGCCGATGGCGAGCGTGCCGGTGGTGATGAACTCCTTCGCCGGCAGCCCCTACCCGACCTGGCAGCAGCTGGCCTGGTCCGGCGCGCTGGTGCTCACCGTGTTCGTGCTGCTGGTCAGCCTGGGCGCGCGCGCCCTGCTGAGCCGCTACAAGACATCCAACGATTGATTCCCCTATGGAACCGGCCATGAACGATCAGCACAACGCCGCACCGATGCACCGCATCGCCATGCCCACCGGGCACACCGCGCTGGCGCCATCGCCGGTCAAGGTGGCCGCGCGCGGCCTGGACTTCTACTACGACAAGTACCACGCGCTGAAGGGCATCAACATCGAGGTGCCGGAAAAGCGCGTCACCGCGCTGATCGGCCCGTCCGGCTGCGGCAAGTCCACCCTGCTGCGCATCTTCAACCGCATCTACGCGCTGTATCCGAAGCTGGAGGCGCGCGGCGAGGTGCTGCTGGACGGCGAGAACATCCTGTCGCCGAAGTACCCGATGAACCGCCTGCGCAGCAAGGTCGGCATGGTGTTCCAGAAGCCGGTGCCGTTCCCGATGACCATCTTCGAGAACGTCGCCTACGGCATCCGCCACCACGAGAAGCTGTCCAAGGCGGACATGAACGACCGCGTCGAGCAGGCGCTGCGCCAGGGCGCGCTGTGGGACGAGGTCAAGGACAAGCTCGGGCAGAGCGCGCTGGGCCTGTCCGGCGGCCAGCAGCAGCGCCTGTGCATCGCCCGCGCGGTGGCCCTGCGCCCGGACGTGCTGCTGCTCGACGAGCCGACCTCGGCGCTGGACCCGATTTCCACTAGCCGCATCGAGCAACTGGTCGAAGAGCTGAAGACCGACTACACCATCGTCATCGTCACCCACAACATGCAGCAGGCCGCGCGCGTCTCGGACTACACGGCCTTCATGTACCTGGGCGACCTGATCGAGCACGACCGCACCGAGATCATCTTCTCGCAGCCCAGCAAGCAGCAGACCGAAGACTACATCACCGGCCGTTTCGGCTGACGCGCCGGGGATCGGGCATCGGGAATGGGGGCATCGCGGCAACGCCCCCGTTCGCGGCCCCTCCTCCACGCGCCGCTGCGCCCTTCCCATTCCCATTTCCCATTCCCGGCAGCCTATGAACATCCCCAACGAGCACATCGTGAAGAGCTACGACGAAGAACAGCACCGCCTCGTTGCCGAGATCGTGCGCATGGGCGAGACCGCGGTGGCGCAGCTGGAAGCGGCGCTGGACGTGGTCGAACGCCGCGACGACAACGCCGCGCTGCGCATCGTCGTCAACGACGAGGCGATCGACGCGCTCGAGCAATCCATCAGCCACGACGTGATGCGCCTGGCGCTGCGCGGGCCGATGGCGCGCGACCTGCGCGAGATCCTGGCCGGCCTGCGCATCCCGGCCGACATCGAGCGCATCGGCGACTACGCCGCGAACGTGGCCAAGCGCTCGATCGCGCTGAACACCTCGCCGCCGATGCCGCAGACGCTGGGCCTGCGCCAGCTCGGCACGCTGGCCGCGCAGCAGGTGCGCGAAGCCCTGACCGCCTACCAGAGCGGCGATGCCGACGCCGCGCTGCGGGTGCGCCAGGGCGATGCGCTGCTGGACGCGCAGTACACCGCGCTGTTCCGCGAACTGCTGACCTACATGATGGAAGATCCGCGCAACATCACCCCGTGCACGCATCTGCTGTTCATGGCCAAGAACCTGGAGCGGATCGGCGACCACGCCACCAACATCGCCGAGAACGTGTGGTTCCTGGTGCACGGCGACCAGCCGCTGCCGCCGCGCGACAAGCGCGACGAGACCAGCACCACCACCACCACCACCACCGGCGTCTGAGCGCGCTTCGCCGCGGCGGGCGGCGCAATCGCCCGGGCGCCGCATCGGCGCCCGCAACGCGCTGATTCTCCTGGCAATTCATTGCGTTCATGCAGCGGCGCGTACGGTGTGGTCACGCGTGGAGCCGTTCTCCACCGCCCCCGGGAGACACCATGAAGCGCATCATCGGTTCGGTCCTCGCACTGTCGCTGCTGGCCTCCGGCGGCGCCTTCGCCGCCGGCCAGAACAGCCACGATCGCGACCACGATCGGCCCCAGGATCGCAACGACCACCGCGACGACCGCGGCCCGCAGCAGGCGCGCCACGACGACCATCGCGACGATCGTCGCGACGACCGCCATGACGATCGCCACGACAACGGCCGCCACGAAGGCTGGCGCCACCACCAGCGCGGCGAACGCCTCGCGCTCGGCCATCGCGGCGATCGCGTGCCGGACTACCGCAAGCACGGCCTGAGGGCGCCGCCGCGCGGCCACGAGTGGCGCCGGGTCGACGACCAGTACGTGCTGATCGCCGTCGCCACCGGCATCATCGCCAGCGTCGTCGCCAACAGCCGCTGACGCCGGCGCCAACGCAACAGGGCCCCGCTTCGGCGGGGCTTTTCGTTGCGCGCCCGGCGCCGCGCGGCATATGCGAACGGCGGCTGCGGACCCGCTTGGCGGACACCGCCAGCGTGGCGATGCGACCTACGTCCACGTTGCCGAGGCGCCGCGTGCCGCACGCCTCCGTGGCAGGCATTCGGCCGCGCTCTGCTACCCTGAGCGCATGAACGATCACGTCGACAGCCCGTCCCAGCCCCTTGCCATCACTCCCATGTCGCGGCGTTTCCGCGGCTACCTGCCGGTGGTGGTGGACGTGGAGACCGGCGGCTTCGACTGGAACCGGCATGCGCTGCTGGAGATCGCCGCGGTGCCGATCGAGATGGACGATTTCGGCCAGCTGTATCCCGGCGCCACCGCCAGCGCGCACGTGGTGCCGGCGCCCGGCACCGCCATCGACCCGAAATCGCTGGAAGTCACCGGCATCATCCTCGACCACCCGTTCCGCTTCGCCAAGCCCGAGCGCGAAGCGCTGGACCACGTGTTCGCGCCGGTGCGCGCGGCGGTGAAGAAATACGGCTGCCAGCGCGCGATCCTGGTCGGCCACAACGCGCACTTCGACCTGAATTTCCTCAACGCCACCGTTGCCCGCTGCGGCCACAAGCGCAACCCGTTCCACCCCTTCAGCGTATTCGACACGGTGACCCTGGCCGGCATCGCCTACGGCCAGACCGTACTGGCACGCGCGGTGCAGGCGGCCGGCTTCGACTGGAACGCCGCCGACGCGCACAGCGCGGTCTACGACACCGAGCAGACCGCACGGCTGTTCTGCAAGATCGCCAACGCCTGGCCGGCGCCGCAGCTCGGCTGAGCGCCTCGCGCGGCCGGATGCCGGGCCGCTGCGCCGCCGCCATCCCACCTCCGGCGCGACAACGCGTTCCGCCCCGCCTCCTGTGGCACACTCGCGCGGCGGTACCGGGAAGCGCGTCGCACCATCCAACCGGCGCGGCCGCTCGCCGCCTGGCGACGCAGCCTGGCCGCCACCGCTCCGCGGCGCGGTTCAGGCGCCAGCCCTTCCACCAAGGAGAATCGCATGACCGCTCAAGACGAAACCCCCTCCAACCCGGAAGCGATCAAGCTGTCGTTCGACGGCCAGAGTGTCGACTGGTACCTGCAGAAGCTGGTCTCGGTGGTCAACACCTCCGACGTGCAGTTCGGCGTCACCCTGTTCGTCGAAGGCGCCATCGTGTCGGGCGTGCTGGTCAGCGGCAGGAAATACTTCGAGACGTTCGCGCAGGAGTTCTCCACCGCCTATCCCGGCGACGCCGAAGGCAAGGAGAGCATCCGCCAGGCCTTCGCCAGCCATGCCTCGATCTACGACGCCGGGAACGACGGGCAAGCCGCCTCGCCTCCGCAATTCATCCACTTGATCGATTCGCGCCACTTCTCCCCGGGCGGCCAGCCGTTGCCGAACAACCGCGGCGTGCTGTGGCGCGGCAAGATCAATGCCGTGTCCGGCTTCAGCCTGGGATCGCTCACCGCCGAGCAGGCCTGACCACGCGCCGGGCAACAGGTCCAAGCGCGTGCAGGCGAGCGTCCTCCCCACGACGGCGACGATTCGGCAAGCCGGACCGGCCGACCTTGAGGCGATGTGGACGCTCTTTCGGTCCGTCATCGCCCCTGGCGACACCCTGCCCTTTTCCGATGGCGTGGACTGCGACACCTTTCGCGCGCACTGGTTTGGCGCCCACATCGCGTATGTGGCCGTGGCCGGCGCGCGCCTGCTCGGCATGTACAAACTTGGCGCCAACTACCCGGATCTGGGCGCGCATGTCGCCACCGCGACCTACCTCGTGGACCCGTCCGCGCAAGGCAAGGGCGTGGGCCGCGCGCTGGTCGAGCACAGCCTTGCCCAAGCGCAGCGCGATGGTTTCATGGCCATGCAGTTCAACTACGTCGTGAGCACCAATCGCCCGACCATGGCGCTGTACCGGAAGCTCGGCTTCGCCATCGTCGGTACGCTGCCCAAGGCCTTCCGGCATCGGCAACTGGGCCTGGTGGATGCCCACGTCATGTTCAAGTTCCTGCAAGCGCAAGACTCCTGACCACGCGCGCCCGTCGCACCCGCTTGGCAACGGGCCGAGCGCGCCCCCATCGCTCCGGCAGATGCGCAACCGCGGCCGCGCGGCATGCGCGGAAGGTCCCGCCGCGTGCGCTTGGCGCCGCACCGCCGCACCCGCACTCAGCCCACGCAGACCCGGTCCCGCCCGCCGCTCTTGGCCCGATACAGCGCCACGTCCGCGCGCTGCAGCAGCTGGCTGGGCGTTTCCTCCGCGCCCAGCGCCACCAGCCCGGCGCTGAAGGTCACCCGCAGCGCCGGGCCGTCGGCCCATTGCGGACGCGCGTGGAACAGCTCGCGCAGCCGCGCGGCCATGCGCTCGGCGTCGGCCAGCGTGGTGTCGCTGAGCACGACCGCGAATTCCTCCCCGCCCAGCCGCGCCGCCAAGTCGGAGCCGCGGCAGGCCTCGGCGAGCAGGCGCCCGACCTCGCGCAGCACCGCATCGCCGGTAGCGTGCGAATAGCCGTCGTTGATCTGCTTGAAACGGTCGATATCGATGACCAGCAGGCACAGCGGGGTGCCGCTGCGCTGCGCGCGGCGCACGTCGCGGGCCAGCACCTCGTCGAAATGGCGGCGGTTCGGCAGCGCGGTCAGCGCGTCCTCGTGGGCCTGGCGTTCGAACGCGTCGGCCTGGTCCTGCAGTTTGGCCAGCAGCCGGTTCTTGTCGGCATCGGCCTGCAGCAGCCGCTCGGTCTGCAGGCGCAGGTCGCCGGTGCGCTGCTCGACCAGCCGCTCCAGGCGCAGGTTGCGGCGCTTGTAGCGGCCGATCAGGTAGCGGTACAGCGCCACCATGCCGAGCAGCAGCGCCAGCGCCGCGCCGGCCTGCACGCTGCGCCGCTGCCACCACAACGGCGCCACGCTGAAACGCCATATCGCCTCGCGCGTGCTCCACGCGCCGTCCGGATGCGCCGCGGCCACGTGCAGGATGTAGTCGCCCGGCGGCAGGCCGACGAATTCGACACTGCGCTGCTGGCCGCGTTCGACCCACTCCGCATCCAGGCCGTCGAGCCGGGTGCGGTAGCGGATGCGCTCGGGCAACAGGTAGCTGAGCCCGACGTAGGACACCGCGATGCGGGTGGCGCCGGGCAGGCGCGACTGGCTGCGCCAGGCCAGCGGGCGCCCGTCCAGCAGCACGGTCTCGATCGCCGCCGGCGGCGGCAGACGCTCGCGGAAGCGCTGCAGCCGCCGCGGATCGACCGTGCTGACGCCGCCGGCGGTGACCAGCCACACGCTGCCGTCGCCGCGCACGATCATCGACGGGCCGGAGCTGCCGTTGCCCTGCGCATTGGCCATGCCGTCGATCTCGTTGTAGCGGGTCACCTGCAGCGTGCCGGCGCGGCCGTCGGCGACCGCGTCGAGCGCGTCGGCGCTGGTCCGCAGCACGCCGCGGTTGCTGCTGATCCAGACGTTGCCGAGGCGGTCGCGGACCAGCTGGAACACGGTGTCCACCGGCATGCCCTGCTCCAGCCCGACCCGCGCCAGGCGGCCGTCGCGATAGCGGTGCAGGCCGCGATCGGTGGAGATCCACATGTCGCGGCCCAGCGCCTGGAAGCCGAACACGCTGCGCGCGCCGCCCAGCGGCTCCAGCGGCAGCCGCTGCACCTGGCCGTCGCGCAGCACCGAGGTGCCCTCGACCGAGCCGATCCACAGCGCGCCGTCGATGCTGGCCAGCGCGGTGATCAGGCCCTGCGGCAGGCCAGGTACGTCGGCGGCGCGCGCCTGCTCGCCGTCGATGCGCACCAGCCCGCGCTGGGTGCCGATCCACACCGTGCCGGCGCGGTCCACGCTGATCGCGCGCACGTGGCCGCTGGGCAGGCCGTCGCCCTGGCCGTAGTGGCGAAGTACGCGGCCCTGGCGCATCCGGTACACACCGTCGGCATAGGTGCCGACCCACAGGTCGCCGTCGGCGCCGCGCGCCAGGCTCAGCACCGACGGCGCGCTGCCGTCGGCGTTGCGCAAGCCCACCGGCGCGACCGTGCCGTCCGCCGCCATCCGGTCGAGCCCGGCGGCGCTGCCGATCCACAGCGCGCCGTCGGGCGCCTCCAGCAAGGCGCGCACGTAGTCGCCGCTGAGTCCGTCGTGGCGCGTGTAGCTGGTGAACAGGGTTTCGCGCAGCCGGAACAGGCCGCCGTTGGCGCCGATCCAGATGCTGCCTTCGGCGTCCTCGAGTAGGCTCACGATGCGCCCGTTGGGCAGCACCTCGCCCGGCGCCATGTGCTCGACGCCATGGCGGCCAATGCGCAGCAGGCCCTGGTTCTCGGTGCCCAGCCACAGCTCGCCGTTGCGATCGCGCAGCATCGCGGTGAAATGGCCGTGGCCCGGCAGCCGATGCATCAGCACCGCGCGCTCGCCCTGCAGCCGGTACACGTTCTCGCCGGCGACCAGCCACAACGTGCCGTCCGCGTCGCGGTACGGCCAGGCCAGCCCCGGCGGCAGCCCGAACGCCGCCGGCGCGCGCCGCAGCGCGCCCTGCGCGTCGCGGTACAGCAGGCCGTCCAGGCTGCCGATCCAGACCCGGTCGCGGTCGTCGACGGCGATGTGCGGGAAGCTCGCCGCCAGCGGCACGTCCGGCGCCGGCGCCTGGTAGTCGAAGCGGCCGTCCGGCCACAGGCAGCCCAGCCCGTTGCCTTCGAACAGCAGCCACAGCCGCCCATGGCGGTCCTGGGTCATGGCGTGGATCAACGCGCGCGGCCAGCCCGGCGGCTGCACCCAGAAGCGCCAGCGGCCGGCGCGGTCGTAGCGGCCCAGGTTGCCGCGCGAGTCGCTGAGCCATAGCGCGCCGTCGCGGCCCACGTACAGCGAACCGACGCCGTTGTCGGGCAGGCCGGGACGGGTGCTGCGGTCGATCACCGCGAAGTCCAGGCCGTTGTAGCGCACCAGCCCTTCCCAGGTCGCGAACCACAGGCGCCCGTCCGCGGTCTGCGCCAGGTCGCGCAGCGAGTTGTGCGGCAGGCCGTTGCGCGAGGTCCACGCGTCCACGGCGTAGTCGCGCAGCGGCGGCGGCCCGGCGGCGGGCGCGTCGTCCGCCGCGGCGGTGCCTGCGCCGAACAGCAACCCGAGCAGCGCCAGCAGCACCGGCAACCACGCATGCGCAGCGCGGCGGCCGGCCGCCGCGTGCAACGACGCCGCCGCCCTCACCGGGCGGATCCGACCTGGCGCGCGCTAGGGCGTGTCGGCCCCCGGGCGGGTCGCAACGTTGCTGCGCACGCACGGGGCAAGCAAGGGCAAGCAAAGGCCGAGAGGTTCGGCTGCGGGCGCTGGCGCGGCGCCGGGCGGACGCGAGCGCGGCGCGGCGGGCGGATCCTGCGCGACGGTGGGCGACCCGCCCCGGGGCACGGGCACGACGGCCGGCCAGGATCGGCGAGACGGGGGCGATGCTGGCTCATTGCCGGAACTGAACACGGGAAGAATGCACATGGTAGGCAAAAATCCGGCCGCGCGGGTGACACCGCGCTGCGCCGCGGGCTGCGCCATGCCGCATCCAGCGTCGCGCCATTGCCGCCGGGCCATGCACGCAGGGCGGACGCGGGGCTGGCCGCCCCCCCAGTCGCCGCGGGCGCGATCGCTCGGCGGGCTATCCGGCCCGCTGCGCGCTCGCGCGATTCACCCCATGCGTTGCCGCACCGCCTCGAACAGGGTCACGCCGGTCGCCACCGACACGTTGAGGCTTTCGATGTCGCCGGGCATCGGGATCTTGACCAGGCCGTCGCAATGCTCGCGCGTGAGCCGGCGCAGGCCGTCGGATTCGCCGCCCAGCACCAGCGCCACGTTGCCGCGCAGGTCCTGCGCGTACAGCGAGGTCTCGGCCTCGCCGACCAGGCCGTAGATCCACACGCCCTGCTTCTGCAGCTCGCGCAGGCAGCGCGCCAGGTTGGTCACCGCCACGATCGGGATGCGGTCGGCGGCGCCGGCCGAGGTCTTGCGCACGGTGGCGTTGACCGGCGCCGACTTGTCCTTCGGAATCACCACCGCGGTGGCGCCGGCCGCCGCCGCGCTGCGCAGGCAGGCGCCGAGGTTGTGCGGATCCTGCACGCCGTCGAGCACCAGCAGCAGCGCGCGGCCCTCGGCGGCGGCGACCAGCCCTTCCAGTTCGTTCTCGCCCCAGGTGCGCGCCGCCGCATAGCGCGCGGCCACGCCCTGGTGCCGCACCGACCCGCCGACGCCGTCCAATGCCTGGGTGTTGACCCGCCGCACCTCGATGCCCTTGCGCCGCGCGTTCTCCTCGATCTCCACCAGCCGCGGGTTCTTGCTGCCCGCCTCCACCAGCACTTCGCGCACGTTGTCGGCATCGTTCTCGATCGACGAGGCCACGGCGTTGACGCCGACGATCCACTGGTTCTGCTTGCTCATGAGACGGGGACTGCGAGGAAGGAAAGCGGGCATGGTAGGCGTTGCGGCCGCCCGCGTCACATTGCCGGCGCCGCAAGCGCAGGCTGGGCCGCGCCAGCCTCCAGGCGGCCCGCGCCCGGAAACGGAGCGCGAAGGCGTCCTGCGCGGCCCGATGCAGGCCGAGCGCCGTTTACAGGACGCCGCATGGCCCAGCGCCCCCCGGGGCTCAGGCAGGCCAATGCTCGGTGTCGTGGTCCGGATGCTGGCGCGATACCAGCTGCGCAAGGAACGGCGCCGCCTCCAGATCGCCCTCGGTGCGCATCGCCGGCAAGCGGTGCAGGCCGTCCACGAACGGCAGCTTGCCCTCCAGCCCGTACTGGATCCGCGGCGGCAACGCCGCCGGGTCGTCGAACGCGCCGGCGGCCAGCGCGATGCCGTCCGGCGCCTCGTAGGTCAGCGGCGTGCCGCAATCGGCGCAGAAACCGCGCCGCACCAGGTTGGAGGACTGGAAATGCGCCGGCGCCCCGCGCGTCCACACCAGCTCCGCGCCGCGCGTGGACACCAGCGGCGCGTAGTAGGCGCCGAACGCCTTCTGGCACATCCGGCAATGGCAGATCGAGGCGTCGTCGAGCCGGCCGCGCACGCGGAAGCGCACCGCCCCGCACTGGCAACCGCCGCTGTACTGATCGTGGTCCATGCCTGCTCCCTGGTTGCGTCCGACACGCGTACGGTACCGGCGGTTTTACCAGAATCGCGCGGGATGGGCCTGCGGACGCGCGTGCTGCCAGGCGCCACCGTTCGCCGCAACACGACGCGTCGTGCGCCGCTGCGACCGTGTACCGGCATTGCGAACGCCACCTCGCCCGTGGCCGCATTGCGCGCGGGCGGTGTGCCCGCCGGCGCGCCACCTGCGCGATCGCGGCGGGCGCCGCGCGGTCAGTAGCGACGCCGCGCGGTCAGTACTTCTTTTTCTTGCGCTTGGCCGGCTGGCCGCGTTCCGGCGGCGGCGGCATGTCGGTCATCGGCTCGCCTTCCACGACCAGGCGGAAGTCGATCTTGCGCTCCTCCATGCTGGCCTTGAGCACCAGGATGCGGACCCGGTCGCCGAGCCGGAACTGCATGCCGCGGCGCTCGCCGGACAGGGTCTTGCGCACCGCGTCGAACTGGTAATAGTCCTGCGGCAGCTGGGTCACGTGGATCAGGCCGTTGACCTTGGACTGGTCCAGCTCCACGAACAGGCCGAAGCTGGTGACGCCGCTGACCACGCCGTCGAACTGGCCGCCGACGTGCTTCTCCATCCACGCCGCGCGGTAGCGCTCGTCGACCTCGCGCTCGGCCTCGTCGGCGCGGCGCTCGCGCTCGGAGCACTGCAGCGCCAGCGCCGCCATCTCGCGCGGCGAGTACAGGTACTTGTCCGGCGCGCCGCGGGTCAGCGCGTACTTGATCGCGCGGTGCACCAGCAGGTCCGGATAGCGGCGGATCGGCGAGGTGAAGTGCGCGTACGCCTCCAGCGCCAGGCCGAAATGGCCGGCGTTGTCCGGCGAGTACACCGCCATGCTCTGGCTGCGCAGCAGCACCGACTCCAGCAGCGCCGCGTCCGGGCGCTCGCGCACCTTCTTCAGCAGCTTGGTGTAGTCGCCCGGCACCACCTTGCTCCACGGCGGCAGGCTCAGCTTGAATTCCTTGAGGAACTCGAGCAGGTCGGCGTACTTGGACTCCGGCGGCCGCTCGTGCACGCGGTACGGCGCGGGGATGCGCGCCTCCAGCAGGTGCCGCGCCGCGGCCACGTTGGCGGCGATCATGCACTCCTCGATCAGCTTGTGCGCATCGTTGCGCACCAGCATGCCGGCCTGGGTCACCTCGCCGGTGTTGTCGAGCACGAAGCGCACTTCGGAGGTCTCGAACTCGATCGCGCCGCGGCGCGCGCGCGCCTTGGCCAGCACGTGGTACAGCTGGTACAGGCGCTCGATGTGCGGCAGCACCGCGGCCACGTCCTTGCGCACCTGCTCGTCCTTCTCGCCCACCGCCTGCCACACCTGCTCGTAGGTGAGCCGCGCGTGCGAGTTCATCACCGCCTCGTAGAAGCGCGCGCCGGTCACCTCGCCCTGGCGGTCGATCTGCATGTCGCAGACGAAGCACATGCGGTCGACCTTGGGATTGAGCGAGCAGATGCCGTTGGACAGCGTCTCCGGCAGCATCGGCACCACGAAGCCGGGGAAGTACACCGAGGTGGCGCGGCGCACCGCCTCCGTGTCCAGCGGCGTGCCCGGGCGCACGTAATGCGACACGTCGGCGATCGCCACCACCAGGCGGAAGCCCTCGGCGTTCGGTTCGCAGAACACCGCGTCGTCGAAGTCCTTGGCGTCGGCGCCGTCGATGGTCACCAGCGGCGTCTGCCGCAGGTCCACGCGGCCCTTGATCGCCGCCGGCTCCACCGTCAGCGGCACCGCCGCGGCTTCGTCGAGTACCGCCTGCGGGAATTCGTACGGCAGCTCGTGGCCATGGATCGCCGCTTCCACCAGCAGCGACGGGGTCAGCTTGTCGCCGAGCACCGCGATGATCTTGCCGATCGGCGGGCGCCGCCCGTCCGGGGTGGACGTCAGTTCGCACACCACCAGCTGGCCGTCGCGCGCCTCGCCCGCCGCATCCAGCGGGATCTGCACGTTGCGCTGGATGCGCTTGTCGTCCGGCACCACGTAGGCGATGCCGCCCTCCATGCTGAAACGGCCGATCAGGCGGGTCAGGCCGCGCTCGATCACGCGCGCGATGCTGCCTTCGCGGCGGCCGCGGCGGTCGATGCCGGTGACGTTGGCCAGCGCGCGGTCGCCATGCAGCACCTTGCGCATCTCGTAGGGCGGCAGGAACAGGTCGTCGCCGCCCTCGTCCGGGCGCAGGAAGCCGAAGCCGTCGGGATTGGCGATCACCACGCCGGGGATCAGGTTGGTCTGCTGCACCGGCGCGTAGCCGCCGCGGCGGTTCTGCACCAGCTGCGCCTCGCGCAGCATCGCGCCCAGGCGCTTGCTCAACGCCTCCATCCGCGAAGGTTCGGTCAGGCCGAGTTGCGCGGCGAGTTCTTCCAGGGTCTGCGGGCCATCGCAGCGGTCCAGCAACTGCAGGATCGCCTCGCGGCTGGCGATCGGCTCGGCGTAGCGCTCGGCCTCGCGCGCGGCGAACGGATCGGCGACCGGCGGCGCCTTGCGCGAGGACGACGGCGCGGACTTGGGTTCGGGCGGGTGCAGCGGCTGCAACGGCGGCTTGGGGCTGCGCCGCAGGAAACTGGGGAGGCTGGGCATCCACGCCGGCATCCGGGATTTCTTCGCCGCAGGCGGCGCGACCGGGGCGCCGCCCTTGCCGGCGGGAGTGTCGTGGGATGCGGGCTTGCCGGGCTTGCCGGACTTGGTTTTTCGATTGGTCATCCGCCCATGGTACTCGCTGGGCTGTCAACGCAGGCGAACCCGCTCGCGGGCGAGGATGCCCCAGAAACGACGAGGCCCGCGTCAGCGGGCCGGTCGTTGCGGAAGTTCAGCGCTTCCGCGTGTTGCATGTGGTGCCCAGGAGAGGACTCGAACCTCCACGAAGTTGCCCCCGCTAGCACCTGAAGCTAGTGCGTCTACCAATTCCGCCACCTGGGCGCTGAAGGCCGCGAATTCTGCGGGCAGTCGCGGCCCTTGTCAACGCCGGCGCGCGATGCGGCGCCGGGCGCGGTGCATGCATAGGCGGTACATGCCTAGATGGCGAGCGGCCTTGCTCGCGGCGGCGGCGCCAGGATCGAACGGCCGTTGCGCGCCGCGTCCGTGCGTCGCGATCGATTCGGATCGGTGCACGTCCAATCGCAACGGCGCCTGCCGATCCGGCCTTGGCAGGTTGCGCGCCAGCGCCACCGGGCAAGCCGACGGAACCTGCCGCCCGCGCCGACGATGAGGACCGCGCCACAAGCGAGGCTTGACAGCGGCGCGCGCAACCGACAAAATTCTCGGCCTGTATCGCCCAGGTGGCGGAATTGGTAGACGCACTAGCTTCAGGTGCTAGCGGGGGCAACTTCGTGGAGGTTCGAGTCCTCTCCTGGGCACCATCGATACAGCAGTAAAGAAAAACCCGCTTCGGCGGGATTTTTTTTGCCTGGCGTTCGCTGTCGCGGCGCGCATCGCCCCTGCATGCCCTGCTTTTGGGCGTGGTGCGGGAGGACGCCAGCCCCGGCACCTGCCGGCAGTGCCGCGTCGGGACCGAAGTCCCTGCCACAACGACAGCTGTTCCCGCGAAGTCGTCGATGCGTCGGTGCTTGGCACCCGACGAGGCGAGCGGCGTTCCTCATGTCCGCGATCGCGATCGCAATCGCGTCGCGCGCCCTCGTTCCGCCATGCACACCTTGGTTGCCACAGGAGCAGTTCGTCAACGCCAGCGCTCGCCCATCGGCCGCGCACGCGTGCAAGAACTTGCTTGACAGCGCTGCGCACTGCCAGCAGAATTCCGCGCCTGCATCGCCCAGGTGGCGGAATTGGTAGACGCACTAGCTTCAGGTGCTAGCGGGGGCAACTTCGTGGAGGTTCGAGTCCTCTCCTGGGCACCATCGATGCAGCAAGAGTCGTAAAGAAAAACCCGCTTCGGCGGGTTTTTTGTTGCCTGCAGCGCAGGCCGTCCCATTCCAGCCGCCCACCATAGCCGCGGTCGCCGCGGCCACCGAATGCCCGCCAGATTCAACCCCGCGCCGCTGCCCAAGCCGATCGCCGCAACACGCCGCGCGACGACCGCACCGCGCCGCCCTGCGCCCCTGCGTGTTCGCGCATGCGCTGCGCGCTCAGCGCTGCGGCGGACGGAACGCGCCCAAGTCCACGCGCACGCCTTCCACCCACACCGCCACCGTGTATGCCCGGTAGCCCGGGTTGTGGCGTTCGGCCGCGCGCGCGGCCACGTAGGCGTTGGCGGCGTGGACCAGTACGGACAGCGTCGGCTCCAGTTGCGCCGTGCGCCTGAGCTTCACTTCGTAGGTGGCCATGCCGCATCCGCGCAACGGCCGCTGGCGACGGCGCGGGCGGCGTGGCGCCAGCGCATGGCGCCCGGCTGCGGCCCCGCGACGGCGATGGAAAATGGGCCAAGCACTGCGCACTCCTGGGTCGTCCTTGTCCGGCGTGCAGGTCCTCACGCGTCGGCGCGGCCCGCACCGCCAAAGTATCGATTTTCCGAACATCTAGAGTCAAGCATGGCTGTACGACAAGATTATGGATGCTCCATATCTTGGTAGGCCCCGTCTCTGCAAGGCCCACCGCGATGAAAAGCTTCGGCGACCGTTTGCGCGAAGCCAGGAAGGCCGCCGGGCTCACCCAGGAACAATTGGGCTTTGCGCTGGGCGTGACCAAGTCGTCGGTGTCGGCCTGGGAAAACGATCGCGAGACCCCGAGCTTCCGCCTGCTGCCGAACCTGCGCGGCGTGCTCAAGCGTTCGCTGGACGAGCTGATCTGCGGCCAGGGCCAGGGCGCGCGGCTGCAGGACCTGCCCGCGGACTACGCGCTGCAGGCGCACGACGCGCACGAGCAGGCCTTGCTGACCCGCTACCGCAACCTGCCGGCGCGGCGCCGCGAAGCGGTGCTGGAACTGCTCAAGCCGGACAAGGGCTGAGCCGCGCCCGCTGGCAGAGCGGCACCTGTAGGAGCGGCTTCAGCCGCGACCAATCCTGTCCGGGAACGCTCCTGTCGCGGCTGAAGCCGCTCCTACAAAGACAGGTTGGGCATCGTCGATCGATGGGACCGGCCAGCGTGGCGGCACCGGCGCGGCCAGACCCGCCCTGCCGGCCAGCATCGTCCCCCGCAAGGGTTCAACCGCCCACGCCGATCTCGCGCAAGGCCTCGCCCCAGATCCGGTAGCCGTCCTCGCTGGGATGGGTGCTGTCGGGCATCAGCGCCTGCGGCAGGCTGCCGTCGGGCTGCAGGAAGCGCGCGCCGATGTCCAGCCAGCGCACCGCCGGGTCGTGGCCGAAGCGCGCGGCCAGCAGGCGGTTGGTCTGCGCGATCGGTGCGCGCCGCGGTCCGTCGGCGGCGAAGCCGCGCGGCAGGATGCCCATCAGCACGATCTTGCTGCGCGGCAGCCGCTGCCGCACGTCGGCGACCACCGCGGCCACGCCGTCGGCGGTTTCCTGCGGGGTGCTGGCGCGGGCGTTGTCGGTGCCGGTGAGGTTGTTGGTGCCGATGTTGATCACCACCCAGCGCGGCGCCAGCCCGTCCAGTTCGCCCTGGCGCAGCCGCCACAGCACGTTTTGGGTGCGGTCCCAGCCGAAGCCCAGGTTCAGCACCCTGCGCGCGCCGAAGGTGCGCTGCCAGGCCTGCGCGCCGCTGACCCGGGTGGCCTGCGGCGGCCCGGCCCAGAAGTGGGTGATCGAGTCGCCGATCATCACCACCTCCGGCTGCAACCGGCGCGCCGCGTCCAGCGCGGCATGGTGGCGGGCGTACCAGTCGTAGGAATCCTGCTCCAGCCACGGCACCGGGACCAGCGCGGTGTTGGCCTCGGTCATCGCCGCCAGCGGCACCCGCGGCGGCTCGCCGAGCAGCCGCGCCAGGGTCGGCTCGATCGCCTCGGCCATGCGCCGCTGGCCGCGCGTGTCCGGATGCAGCGCGGGGCCGGCCGGGCGCAGCCGCGGGTCGTAGAACAGGTTCTGGTCGAGCGCGCCGTCCTTCTCGAAGATCGCGCCGATGTCCAGATAGGTCACGCGCGGATTGTCGCCGTAGCGCACCGCCAGTTCCCGGTTGACCTCGGCGTCGCGCGCGCTCTTCTGCGCCGAGATCGCGCTGGGCAGCAGCCCGAGCAGCAGGATGCGCGCGTGCGGCAGGCGCTGCTCCAGCGTCGCCACCACCGCGTCGATGCCGAGCACGGTGTCTGCCGCGCTCTGGTTTTCGTGACCGGTGTTGTTGGTGCCGATCAGCAGCATCGCCACCTTCGGCCGCAGCCCGTCCACTTCGCCGTGCTGCAGCCGCCACAGCACATGCTCGGTGGCATCGCCGCTGAAGCCCAGGTTGAGCGCGCCGCGGCTGCCGTAGAAGGTCTGCCAGGTCGGCTGGAAATCCTCGTCCGGCGCGTCGGCCTTGTCGTAGTTGTGGGTGATCGAGTCGCCGATCAGCAGCAGCGGCGCATCCGGCTGCGCGCGCACCTGCGCCAGCATCTGCTGGTGGCGCTGCGCCCACCAGGCCTCGTGCAGGCGGTCGGCCGGGGTGGTCGCCGCCACCGGTTCGGCGTGCGCGCGGCCGATGCCGAACGCGCACAGGCACAGCAGCGACAGCGCCGCACCCTGTACGGCGCGGCGCGGGAACCAGGACGCCGACCGAGACCACCAGGCGCGCAGAAAACGCTGCATGTCCGAACCTGCCGATGCTTGCAAGGGAGCAGCATTCTGGTCCGCCGATCGCCACGGCGGCAAGCGCGGGCATCGGCATCGGCGCCACAGGCGCGCGCGCAACCGCCGCACGCACGAAACCCCGCACCGGGCGGGGTTTCGTGGTTGCCGGTATCCCGGGCTCAGTGGCCGCCCGCGGCGGCCGCACCGCCGCCGCCCGCGAACGGCGGCTTGGCCAGCCACAGGAAGAAGATGATGGCCAGGAAGGTCCAGCCCAGCAGGTAGAAGATGTCGTTGAAGCCCATCTGCGAGGCCTGGTGGTTGATGGTGTTGTTGAGGAACGCCGCGCCGGTCTGCAGGTCGCCCTGCCCCATCGCCTGCACCTGTTCCTGCATCCCCGGCGTGTAGGTGGAGATGTGCTCGGTGAGGTGCGCGTGGTGCAGCTGCGTACGCTTGGCCCACAGGTAGGTGGTCAGCGAGGCGGCGAAGCTGCCGCCCAGCGTGCGCAGGAACGTGGCCAGGCCGGAGCCGGCCGCGATCTCGCGCCCGTCCAGGTCCGACAGCAGGATCTGCAGCACCGGCATGAAGAACAGCGCCACGCCCACGCCCATCAGCAGCTGCACCCCGGCCACGTGGGCGAAGTCGACCTGCAGGTTGAAGTCCGAGCGCATGAAGCTCGTCGCCGCCATGAAGATGAAGGCGATGCTGGCCAGCATGCGCAGGTCGAAGCGCGGCGCGTACTTGCCGACGAACGGAGTCATCAGCACCGGCAGGATGCCGATCGGCGCGGTGGCCAGGCCAGCCCAGATCGCGGTATAGCCCATGTCGCGCTGCAGCCATTGCGGGATCAGCAGCGACACGCTGAAGAATGCCGCGTAGGCCACGATCAGCGCCAGCGTGCCGGCGCGGAAGTTGCGGTGGCGGAACAGGCGCAGGTTGACGATCGGATCCTTGTCGGTCAGTTCCCAGATCAGGAACACCGCCAGCGCCACCGCCGCGATCGCGGCCAGGATGACGATCTTGTCCGAACTGAACCAGTCCTCGTCGTTGCCCAGGTCCAGCACCAGCTGCAGGCAGCCCACGCCGATGACCAGGGTGATCAGGCCCACGTAGTCCATGCGCGGCCGCTCGGTCGGCTCGGGGCGGTCGCGCAGCTGCGAGCCGACCACGATCGCGGCGATGATGCCCAGCGGCACGTTGATCAGGAAGATCCATTCCCAGCTGTAGTTGTCGGTGATCCAGCCGCCCAGGATCGGCCCGGCGATCGGCGCGACCACGGTGATCATCGCCAGCAGCGCCAGCGCCTGCCCGCGTTTCTCGCGCGGGTAGATCGACACCAGCAGGCTCTGCGTGATCGGGTACATCGGCCCGCACACGAAGCCCTGGATCGCGCGCGACACCACCAGCATGCCCATGCTCTGCGCCAGGCCGCACAGCAGCGAGGCGATGGTGAAGGACAGCGTGGCCCACACGAACAGCTTGGTCTCGCCGAAGCGCCGGCTCAGGAAGCCGGTCAGCGGCAAGGCGATCGCGTTGCTGACCGCGAACGAGGTGATGACCCAGGTCGCCTGCTGCGAACTGGCGCCGAGGTTGCCGGCGATGGTCGGCAGCGAGACGTTGGCGATGGTGGTGTCGAGCACCTGCATGAACGAGGCCATCGCCAGGCCCACCGTGCACAGCGCCACGCTGGGCGGGCGGAACGCGGCGGCCGGTGCGCCCGGAGCCCCGGGCGCGGCAGGAGTGGCTGCTTGGTTGGACATGGCCGGCTCAGTTCGCCTTGGCGGCGGCGGGCAGATTGGCGTGGATGATCTGTTCGATGGCCGCGTCGGCCTGGCCCAGCTGCTGCGCGTAGACGTCGGTGTCCAGCAGCGTGCCGGTGGCGAACTTGGCCGGCAGCACGCCGCCGGCCTGCTGGTGCAGGTTCACGTCCACCTTCATCGACAGGCCGATGCGCAGCGGATTCTGCGCCAGCTGCTTGGGATCGATGGCGATGCGCACCGGCACGCGCTGCACGATCTTGATCCAGTTGCCGCTGGCGTTCTGCGCCGGCAGCAGCGAGAACGCGCTGCCGGTGCCCAGGCCCAGGCTCTGCACCGTGCCCTGGTAGCGGACCTTGCCGCCGTACAGGTCCGACTCCAGTTCCACCGGCTGGCCCAGGCGCATGTGCTTGAGCTGGGTTTCCTTGAAGTTGGCTTCCACCCACACCTGTTCCAGCGGCACCACCGCCATCAGCGCGGTGCCGGGCTGCACGCGCTGGCCGACCTGCACCGAGCGCCGCGCGACGTAGCCGGAGACCGGCGCGACGATCGCGCTGCGGGCGTTGTTGAGGAACGCCTGGCGCACCTGCGCGGCGGCGGCCTGCACGTCGGGCTGGCGGGCCACGCCGTTGTCGTCGATCAGCGCGCGGTTGCGCTCCACCGTCTCGCGCGATCCGCTGACCGCGGCCTCGGCCGCGGCCAGCTGGTCGCGCGCATGCGCCAGTTCCTCGGCGGAGATCGCGCCGGTGGCGACCAGGCTGCTGCGGCGGGCGACGTCGGCGCGGGCGCGCTGCAGGGTCACCTGCTGCGCCGACAGTTCGGCCTGCGCGCCTTCCACGCTGCGGAACAGGCCGCGCACCTGGCGCACGGTGCGCGCCAGGTTGGCTTCGGCCTGCTGCAGCGCGACCTGGGTGTCGGCCGGATCGAGCTTGACCAGCAGCTGGCCACGCTCCACGCGCATGCCGTCGTCGGCGCCGATGCTGACCACGGTGCCGGCGACCATCGGGGTGATCTGCACCAGGTTGCCCTGCACGTAGGCGTCGTCGGTGTCCTCGTGCCAGCGGCCGGAGACGAAGTACCAGATCGCCAGCGCGATCAGCACCAGCACCACCACCACGGCCAGGCCGCGCAGCAGCTTGCCGCGCCGGCTGGGGGCGGGAGCGGAGGAATCGGGGGTCGTTGTCTGATTCATTGCGGCGGTCTCAGGAATGCGTGGATGCGGAAGAGGTCGACGGCGCGTCGGCCGCGGAGGTGGCTTCGTAGCCGCCGCCCAGCGCCTGATTCAGGCGCACCGACACCAGGATCTGGTTGGACTGCAGCGAGGCCAGCCGCTGCTGCGCTTCGAGCAGCTGCTGCTGCACGCTGAGCACGTCCAGGTAGTTGCCGATGCCGGCGCGGTAGCGCTGCTGCGCCAGGTCGAAGGCGGCCTGCGCGGTGTCCACCGCCTGCGCCTGCTGCTGCGCCTGCTGCGCCAGCGAACGCGCCGCGCTGACCTGGTCGGCCACCTCGCGCAGCGCCGCCACCAGCGCCTGGTTGTAGTTGGCCACGGCCAGGTCGTACTGCGCGTCGCGCTCGGCCAGCTGGCTGCGCAGGCGGCCGCTGTCGAACAGCGGCAGGCTCACGCCGGGGGCGAGGTAGCCGAGCACCGAATCGCTCTTGAACAGGTCGCCGGGATCGGTCGCGGCGACGCCGCCGAGCACGGTGAGGTCGATGCTGGGATAGAACTGCGCCTTGGCCGCGCCGATGCTCTGCGAGGAGGCTTCCACGCGCCAGCGCGCGGCGACCACGTCCGGGCGGCGCCCGAGCAGGTCGCTGGGCAGCACCGACGGCAGCTGCACCGCCACCGGGTCCAGCGGCCGCGGCCGCTCGATCTGCAGGCCGCGATCCGGGCCGCGCCCGAGCAGCGCCGCCAGCGCGGTGCGCGCCTCGTCGATCTGCTGCTGCGCGGCCTGTTGCTGCTGGCGCGCCGCCGGCACCCGCGCCTCGGCCTGGCGCAGCTGCAGGTTGCTGTCGATGCCCGCGGCAACGCGCTGCCGCACCAGCTTCAGGCTGTTGTCCGAGCGCGCCAGCTCTTCACCGGCCAGGTCGTACAGGCGCCAGGCGTAGCCGAGCTGCGCATAGGCGCGGGCCACGCCCGCCGACAGGTCCAGGCGCGCGGCCTGGGCATCGACTTGCGCCGCATGCGCCTGGTCCACCGCCGCTTCCCAGGCCGCGCGCTTGCCGCCCCACAGGTCGAAGCCGTAGCTGAAATTGAGCAGCGCCTGCTCGTTGTGGATGTACTTGCCGCCGATCTCGTCGCCGGCCAGTCCCTTCGGCAGCTGCAGGCCGGTATAGCCGGCCGACAGCGACAGCGCGGCGCCGCGGTCGGCGTTGGCCGCGCCGGCCTGGGCCTGCGCCAGGCGCAGGCGCGCGTCGGCCGCTTCCAGGCTCGGCGTGCCCTGCAGCGCTTCGGCGATCAGCGCGTCCAGCTGCGGGTCGCCCAGCGCCTTCCACCAATCCTGCCGCGGCCAGGCGGCCGGCGCCAGCCGGTCGCCGGCCAGGGTCTTGCCGGCCTGCAGTTGCTGGTCGGCATCGAGCCTGCGGCCCTGCGGCTCCAGGCCGCGGCTGCTGGCGCAGGCGGCC
Source organism: Xanthomonas sp. AM6 (assembly GCF_025665335.1). NCBI lineage: Bacteria > Pseudomonadati > Pseudomonadota > Gammaproteobacteria > Lysobacterales > Lysobacteraceae > Xanthomonas > Xanthomonas sp. AM6. The sequence continues at coordinate 1,818,797 of NZ_CP106869.1, read as the reverse complement.
AGCGCCAGGGTGAGTGCCGCGGCCGCGAACGGGCGCAGGCGATGGGACGATGCGGAGAGGTTCATAAGCGGGTTCATGGCGAATTGAGGGAATCGCGGACGCGGATCAACAACGAAGTCAGCTGCTCGCGCTCGTCGGCGGAGAGGTCGCGCAGCGCGCTGGCGATGGTCTCGTCGCCGCGCCGCTTGAGCTGTTCCCACAGCGCGCGGCCGTCGTCGGTCAGCACGATCTGCAGCGCGCGGCGGTCCTGCGCATGCGCCTCGCGGCGCACCCAGCCCAGGTCCTGCAGCTTGTCCAGCAGGCGGGTGACCGCGCTGGGGTTCTGGTCGATGGCCTGTGCCAGTTCGTTGGCGGTGCACGGCGCCATGTAGGCCAGCGCCTTCATGCCGAGGTAGTGGCTGAAGCCCAGGCCGAGTTCGAGCTCGGCCATGGACTCATCCAGGCGCCGCATCAGGCCGTCGCGCACCTGCCGCAGCAGCAGGCCGAACGAAGGCGGACCGGGAAGGGAGGGAGCGCAGTTCATGGGCGCTAATTATTTTCATTTGGAAATATATGTCAAGGAAATATCGCGTCCACAACCAAATGCTGCGTTGCAGCAACGCAACGCCGGCGAGCGCCCACTCTAGCCGTGCTCTGGTGTGGCGCAGTATTACAATCGAGACAATGAATATCGAAATCGCGCCAACCGCCTCGCACCCTTCCGCACCCGGCCACACGTCGCCGTATCGCGTCGATTCGCGGGTGAAGGACTACCTTGAGCAGGCCGACGGCCCACCCCTGCTGGCGTTCCTGGCGCACAAACCGCTCGCGCTGGAGCACGCGGTGGACTGGCACCGGCACGTCCGCGGCCAGGTGATCTGCGTGGACGAAGGCCTGCTGAACACCCGCACCGAGCACGGCCAGTGGTCGCTGCCGCCGGGCTGCGCCGGCTGGATGCCGCCGCAGGCGATGCATACCGTACAGATCGCCGGGCCGCTGCGCGGCTACGTGCTGCTGGTCGCGCCGGCGGCCTGCGCCGCGCTGCCCGACCGCCCCTGCGTGATCGGCCTCAACGGCCTGCTGCGCGAACTGCTGCTGCGGGTGGCCGCCTGGGGCGTTCCGGAGGCCCTGGACGCGGAGCAGCAACGGATCTGCGCGGTGCTGCTGGACGAATTGCGCCAGGCGCCGATCGAACGCCTGCACCTGCCGATGCCCAGCGACCGGCGCCTGCTGCGCATCGCCGCGCAATTGCTGGCCACGCCCGCCGACGGCCGCTCGCTGGCGCAATGGGCGCATTGGGCCGGGCTGTCGCCGCGCAGCCTGAGCCGGCACTTCCGCAACGAGACCGGGCTGGGCTTCGCCGGCTGGCGGCAGCAGGCGCGTCTGGCCGAGGCGCTGCGGCAGCTGACCGACGGCGCCAGCGTCGCCGACGTCGCGCACCGGCTCGGCTACAGCAGCTCCAGCGCCTTCGTCACCGCGTTCCGCGGCCATTTCGGCCATCCTCCGGCACGCTACCTGGCCCACGCCGGCCGCGCCGGGACCACGCGCGGCTTGGCATCGCCGGCCGCATCCGGATAATCGACCGGCTGACCTGCGGCGCCCGCCGCCGCGTTCCCCTATAGGTATTCCCTGCGCATGACCGATCTCGCCCGCCCCGCCTTCCACGGTTTCGAACAGCTGCCGCTGCGCGAATACGCCGAACGCGCCTACCTCGACTATTCCATGTACGTGGTGCTGGACCGCGCCCTGCCGTTCCTGGGCGACGGCCTGAAACCGGTGCAGCGGCGCATCATCTACGCGATGAGCGAGCTGGGCCTGAACGCGGCGGCCAAGCCGAAGAAGTCCGCGCGCACCGTGGGCGACGTCATCGGCAAATACCACCCGCATGGCGACAGCGCCTGCTACGAGGCGCTGGTGCTGATGGCGCAGCCGTTCTCCTACCGCTATCCGCTGATCGAGGGCCAGGGCAACTTCGGCTCCACCGACGACCCGAAGTCGTTCGCGGCGATGCGCTACACCGAATCCAAGCTGACCCCGATCGCCGAGGTGCTGCTGGGCGAACTCGGCCAGGGCACGGTGGACTGGTCGCCGAACTTCGACGGCACCCTGGACGAGCCGACCTGGATGCCGGCGCGGCTGCCGCACCTGCTGCTCAACGGCACCACCGGCATCGCCGTGGGCATGGCCACCGACGTGCCGCCGCACAACCTCAACGAGATCGTCAGCGCGCTGATCCGCCTGCTCGACGACCCCGACGCCAGCGTCGCCGACCTGTGCGAGCACGTGCGCGGCCCGGACTACCCGACCACCGCCGAGATCATCACCCCGGCCGCCGACCTGCGCGCGATCTACGAGACCGGCCACGGCAGCGTGCGCGCGCGCGCCACGTTCCTGAAGGAACACGCCAACATCGTGGTCACCGCGCTGCCCTACCAAGTGTCGCCGTCGAAGGTGATCGAGCAGATCGCGCAGCAGATGCGCGCCAAGAAGCTGCCGTGGCTGGAGGACATCCGCGACGAGTCCGACCACGCCAACCCGGTGCGGGTGGTGCTGGTGCCGCGCTCCAACCGGGTCGACGCCGAGCAGCTGATGGGCCACCTGTTCGCCACCACCGACCTGGAGCGCAGCTACCGGGTCAACCTCAACGTGATCGGCCTGGACGGCCGCCCGCAGGTCAAGAACCTCAAGACCCTGCTGGAAGAGTGGCTGCGCTTCCGCAGCGACACCGTGGTGCGCCGGCTCAACCACCGCCTGGAGAGGGTCGAGCGGCGCCTGCACCTGTTGGAAGGCCTGCTGGTCGCGTTCCTCAACCTGGACGAAGTGATCCGCATCATCCGCAGCGAGGACGAGCCCAAGCCGGCGCTGATCGCGCGCTTCAAGCTCAGCGAGGAACAGGCCGACTACATCCTGGAAACCCGCCTGCGCCAGCTGGCGCGGCTGGAGGAAATGAAGATCCGCGGCGAGCAGGACGCGCTGGCCAAGGAGCAAGCGCAGCTGCAGGCGGTGCTGGCCAGCAAGACCAAGCTGAAGAAGCTGATCAAGGACGAACTGGTCGCCGACGCCAAGAAGTTCGGCGATGCGCGGCGCTCGCCGCTGGTGCAGCGCGGCGCGGCGCAGGCGATCGACGAGACCGAGCTGGTGCCGAGCGAGCCGATGACCATCGTGATGTCGGAGAAGGGCTGGATCCGCGCGGCCAAGGGCCACGACGTGGACCCGGCCGGCCTGTCCTACCGCGACGGCGACGGCCTGCTGGCCGCGGTGCGCGGGCGCAGCACCCAGCAGGTGGCGTTCCTGGACTCGGAAGGCCGCGCCTATTCGACGCTGGCGCACACCCTGCCCTCGGCGCGCGGCAACGGCGAACCGCTGACCGGGCGTTTCTCCCCGGCCTCCGGCGCCTCGTTCCAGGCCATCGCCAGCGGCGAGAACGACGCCCGCCTGGTGCTGGCGTCCTCGCATGGCTACGGCTTCGTCACCTGCTTCGAGAACCTGACCAGCCGCAACAAGGCCGGCAAGGCGATGCTCAACCTGACCCCCAACGCCAAGGTGCTGCCGCCGGCGTCGGTGGGCAATCCGGGCACCGACCGCATCGTCGCGGTGACCAGCGCCGGCCACCTGCTGGCGTTCCCGGTCGCCGACCTGCCCGAGCTGGACAAGGGCAAGGGCAACAAGATCATCGACATCCCCAAGGCCAAGCTCGGCACCGAGCGGGTGGTGGCGATCGCCGCGGTCGCGCCGGGCAACACGCTGCTGGTCAAGAGCGGCCAGCGCACCATGTCGCTGTCGTTCAAGGACCTGGATACCTACCTGGGTGCGCGCGCCAGCCGCGGCGGGCTGCTGCCGCGCGGCTGGCAGAAGGTGGACGGCCTGGCGGTGGAGTGAAGGGGCCGGGATTTGGGAGTTGGGGGTTGAGATTCGAAAACGCGCCTGACGTAGCAGGATAAAAAAATCGGCCCGAAAGGGCCGATTTTCTCTGCTGTGGTCGGCCTTCGCGCAGCGGTGTCAGGCGAGGGGCCGCGGCGCGCGCGGTGCGATGGGCGCCCGCCGGCGTCCCCACAGGATGAAGCCCACCAGCGCCAGCAGGACGGCGTTCAAGGGCAAGGCCGCGAACTCTCCGCGCATCACGTGGAAGGCAATGGCGGCCAGTTGCAGCAGCACGCAACCCAGCGCCGCCGCAACGCTCAGGCCGGGCCGGATCCGCGTCAGCGCGGGCAAGAGGAGGCCAAGGCCGCCGATCGCGTCGATGACGCCGGTCGCGCGCAGCAACCATGGATACTCGACCGGCCATGGGGTGTGCCACATCGCGGCCAGGGCCTCGGGAGCGGTGAACAGTTTCTGCAAGCCGAAAAGCACGAACGCCACGGACATCAGTGCCTGCACGGCCCAGAGGCCGATGCGCAAGGCCTTGCCCGCGGGAGGGTGGGACGCGACGCAGGTTTGCATGGAGAACTCCAGTCGATCGAGATGGGGATACGCCGCGCGATGCGCGATTGCGCCCAGGCGGCGGCCAGCACCGGCGCAGCGCCGCCCGCTCTGCGGCCGACGCCCTCGACGCGCATCGGGCACCGAGCGCAGGTGGCCATGGCGCTTTCCAAAGCGCGGAAGAAGGCAACGGCCCCACTGTAGGCGCGGCAACCCATCGCGTAAACGGATAAAATCTCGATCCAACTTATCTGGTTTTTGGATGAACCTTGAAACCTCGTCCCACCTTCGACCAATTGGAAGTGTTCGTCGCGGTGGTGGAGTACGGCGGGTTTTCGGCCGCCTCCCGAGCGCTCCACCGCACCCAGTCGGTCGTCAGCTACACGGTGGCGAACCTGGAAGCCCAGCTCGGTCTGGCGCTGTTCCAACGCTCGGGCACCAAGCGTCCGCAACTCACCGAGGCCGGGCGCTCGGTCCTGGAGGACGCACGCAGGCTGATGGGCGACCTGGACCTGCTGCGTTCGCGCCTGAACGCGCTCGACGACGGACTGGAAGGCCAACTGGGCGTGGCCATCAGCAACGCGATGCCCTCGGACATCGTGGTCGAGGTGCTGCGCGCGTTTCGCCAGCGGTATCCAACGGTGTCCTTGAACGTCACGGTCGGCACGCTCGGCACCGTGATGGAAGCCGTCCTTGCCGGCAAGGCCGTCGTCGGCTTCGGAGGCGCGATGAACAACCCGGGCGGCGCGGTCGTGACCGAGCGCATCGGCTGGGCGATGACGGTGCCTGTCGCTGCGCCGGGCCATCCGCTGGGCCGGCTGGGCCGCGAGCTGCAGCCGGCGGACGTGCGGGACGACACGCAGATCGTCGTCTATGACGCTTCGGGGCTGACCAAGGGGCGGGACTTCAACGTGTTCTCGCTCAAGACCTGGCGCGTGAGCGACAACGCGACCAAGCTGCTGTTCATCCGCAGCGCGCTGGGCTGGGGCGGGCTGCCCGAATCGCTGGTCCGCGAGGACCTGGCCAATGGCCGCTTGGTGCGGCTTCGGTTTCCGGCGTTCGACCAGGGACCGTATCCGATCTATGTGATCCGCAGCGCGGTCAACCCGCCGGGGCCAGCGGCCCGGTGGCTGACCGAGGAGATCGAACGCCAGTTCCAGCGCCTGGGTGCGGGGTAGTCCCCACAACACGAGGAGCGAACGGCAGAAGGACACGCTTTTCGCTGGCGCGGCGGGCCGCGCTCCGTCCAGCAATCGCGGGTTTCGAACCGGATCTGCGCAGGCGATGCACGATGCGGGCCTGCCGGCGATACGGCCAAACAGGGCACATTGCCGCATCGCCATGGACCGACCGGATGGTGCCGCCGGCATGGACGGCCTGCCGCGTCGTTCGTCCTTGTTTGCCCGGCGACGCCCCGGCCAGCGCCTGCGCTACCGCGACCGGACACATCCCTATGCGCACGCCGCGCGGGTCCGCCGATCGCAACGGCATGGCGTGTTCCAGGCGGGCACCGCTGGCAACCGGTTGAGGTCGCGACACGCCACGCTGGCTGGCGCCATGCGCACCCTCCTCCTGCAGCAGGCCGGAGCGGGTCGGCTCAGGCGTCCTGGCCGGGAACCCCGCCGCCGATCTTCGAGGTCTGGTACAGCGCCATGCCCAGCCGCTTGATCAGGCCCAGCTGCTGTTCCAGCCACCAGGCGTGGTCTTCCTCGGTGTCCCTGAGCTGGGCCAGCAGCACGTCGCGGCTGACGTAGTCGCCGTGCTGCTCGCACAGCTTCATGCCCGCGGCCAAATTCGCGCGCACTTCGTATTCGACCTTCAGGTCCTTCTGCAGCATCTCTTCGACCGTGCGCCCGGGCTCGAAGGCGTGCGGACGCATGTCCGGGTCGCCTTCCAGGAACAGGATGCGCCGCAGCAGCGCGTCGGCATGCTCGGTCTCTTCTTCCATCTCGTGGTTGATGCGTTCGTACAGCGCCTGCAGGCCCTGGTCCTCGTAGCGTCGCGAGTGGATGAAATACTGGTCGCGTGCGGCGAGTTCGCCGCGCAGCAGGTCCTTGAGGCATTGCACAACTTCAGGATGTCCCTTCATGGGGCAGGCTCCGTGGCAGCTAAGGCCGCCATAGTGCCCGAGCCGCGCGCGCGACGTTCCAATCGGAATCATTAGCATCCCGGTTCCAGGCGCTGCGCGCGCGCAGCGCAACGGCGGCCGCTGGCACGCGCCCGCGCAATGAAACTGACCCAGGCCCAACGCGCGGCCGCGTGGCACGGGAACGACATGCAGTCGCGTCTAGAATCCGCAATCGCCCGGCGGAGATGCGTGGATGCGGAGCAGGTGGAAACAAGGGATGTTGTGGCTGGCGGTGCTGGCGCTGGGCCTGGCGCTGCTGGTGTGGCTGCTGTTGCGCGGCAGCCTGGCCAGGCTCGACGGCCAGGCCGATCTGGACGGGTTGGCGGCGCCAGTGACGATCCAGCGTGACGCCCTGGGCGTGGTCACCATCGACGCCGGCAACGAGGCCGATGCGATGCGTGCGCTCGGCTACGTGCATGCGCAGGAACGCTATTTCCAGATGGACCTGATGCGCCGCGCGGCCGCAGGCGAACTGTCCGACCTGGTCGGCCGCGCCGCGCTCGGGGTGGACAAGCAGCGCCGCCTGCAGCGCCTGCGCACGCGCGCCGGCACACAACTCGCCAGCTTCGGCGGCAGCCATGCCGCGGCCTTGCAGGCCTACAGCGCCGGGGTCAATCGCGGCCTGCACGCGCTGCGGGTGCGGCCGTGGCCGTACCTGCTGCTGTTCCAGGCCCCGCGCGACTGGCAGCCGGTGGATTCGGTGCTGGCCGGCGATGCGATGTATTTCGACCTGCAGGGCCGCCAGGGCGACCGCGAACTGTCGCTGTACCGGCTGCAGCAGCACCTGCCGGCGCCGCTGTTCGCGCTGCTGCGCCACGACGGCAGCAGCTGGGACGCGGCCCTGGACGCCCCGGCCCGCGGCGACGCCGCGCTGCCCGACGCCAGCCAGGTCGACCTGCGCACCCTGCCCGGCGCCGCCGCCGACGGCGGCACCGCCGACCACGCCGCGCCCGGCAGCAACAACTGGGCCATCGCCGGCAGCCGCAGCGCCGACGGCCGCGCCATCGTCGCCAACGACATGCACCTGCAACTGGGCGCGCCCAGCATCTGGTTCCGGGTGCGGCTGCGCTACGCCGATGCGCAGGCGCCGGGCGGGCGCGTGGACGTCAGCGGGTTCTCGCTGCCGGGCCTGCCGGCGGTGATCGTCGGCAGCAACGGCCACGTCGCCTGGGGCTTCACCAACAGCTACATCGACACCAGCGACTGGTACCGCCTGACGCCGTGCACGGCCACGCCGCAGCCCGGCTGCACCGCGGTCGTCCGCCACCGCGAACGGATCAAGGTGGCCGGCGGCGCCGACGTCGCGCTGGACGTGGAAGACACCGTCTACGGCCCGATCCTGCAGCACGAGCCTGACGGCACCGCGCTGGCGCAACGCTGGGTGGCGCAATTGCACGGCGCACTGAACCTGGGCCTGGCCGACCTGGCCCGCGCCGATTCCCTGGCCGGCGCCTTTGCCAGCGCCCAGCACATCGCCACCCCGGCGCAGAACATGGTGCTGGCCGACAGCGCCGGGCATATCGGCTGGCGCGTGCTCGGCGCGCTGCCGTTGCGCGGCTCGGGCTGCGCCAGCGATGCGCTGGTCCACGACGTCAGCGCGCGCGTGCCGGCGGCGCAGCGCTGCGCGCCCTGGCCGCTCTCCACCGGACATTCGCCGCAGCGGATCGACCCTGCCGACGGACAGCTGTGGACCGCCAACGCACGCGTGGTCGGCGGCGAGGAACTGGCGCTGCTCGGCGATGGCGGCTATGCGCTGGGCGCGCGCGCGCGGCAGATCCGCGACGACCTGCGGCTGCATCCGCAGCTGGACGAACGCCAGTTGCTGGCGATCCAGCTCGACGACCGCGCGCTGCTGCTGCAACGCTGGTGGGCGCTGCTGCAGCAACGCGACGGCGGCGGCGCCACGCCCGCATTGCACGCGCTGGCGCAGGCCAGCAAGCACTGGGAGGGCCGCGCCAGCACCGATTCGGTGAGCTACCGGCTGGTGCGCGCCTGGCGCCTGGCGTTGCTGACCCGGATCCGCGACGGCCTGGCCGCCCCGGCCCGCGCCGAACTGGGCGCCGACTACGCGATGCCGCCGCTGCCGCAGTTGGAAGCGGTGGCCTGGCCGCTGCTGCAGCAGCAACCGCCGCACCTGCTGCCGCGCCGCTACGCCAGCTGGCAGGCGTTGCTGGAAGACGCCGCGGCCGAGGTCCGCGACCAGCCCGGGCAGGACGCGCCGCTGGCACAGCGCCACTGGGGAGAGGAGAACACCGCCGCGGTGTGCCATCCGCTGGCGCGCTCGCTGCCTGGATTGCTGAAGCACTGGCTGTGCATGCCGGCCGAGCCGCTGGCCGGCGACAACGACATGCCGCGGGTGCAGCGTCCGGACTTCGGCGCCTCCGAGCGCATGGTGGTGGCGCCGGGCCACGAGGCCGACGGCATCGCGCACATGCCCGGCGGCCAGAGCGAGCATCCGCTGTCGCCGTTCTGGGGCGCCGGCCACGAGGCCTGGGTGCAGGGCCGGGCGACGCCGTTCCTGCCCGGTCCGGCGCGCTACACGCTGACATTACGACCCCCTGCGCGACAATGAACGATTGCGGCGCCACCCGCGTACCGCGTCGCATGGCCTGCCCGGGCGCCGCGCGGCGCCCGCAAGCGAAACGCCCGTCTCCTCCTCCCCCCAAGCGGAGCCCGTAACCCGATGACTCTTCGTCCCCTGCTCGCCCTGCTGTTGCCGCTCGCCACCTGCCTGTCGAGCGGCTGCGCCACGGCGGCCGCGCCTGCGCCCGCCGCCACCGACTGCAGCGTGCGCGCCGAACCGGGCGACGACCTGCAGGCCGCGGTCGACCGCGTGCCCAACGACGGCAAGCCGGCCACCGTGTGCCTGACCGCCGGCGACTTCCACGTGACCAAGTTGCTGTCGATCCAGCGCGACGGCCTGCGCCTGCGCGGCCAGGGCGATGCCACGGTGCTGCGCATGCAGGACGGCGTGCAGCAGCCGGTCATCGTGCTCGGCGATTACCAGAACGAGCGCCCGCAGCGGCCGATCCGCGACGTCGTCGTCGAGCAGTTGCAGATCGTCGGCGGCAGCGCCGAGAAGGAGTTCATGCCCGAGCGCCCCTACCTGAGCAACAGCCTGGTGGTGGTGCGCGCCGGCCAGAACATCCGCCTGTCCGGGCTGCGCGTGAGCAAGTGCCGCAGCGCCTGCCTGCTCAGCGAGTACGACAGCCGCGACCTGCTGATCGAGCGCAACGACGTGTCCGGCGCGATCTGGGACGGGGTCTCGTTCAACCGCACCGCCAAGGTCAGGCTGGTCGACAACTACATCCACGACAACGTCGCCGCCGGCATCACCACCGAGCATCTGGAAGACAGCGAGATCCGCAACAACCGCCTGGAGCGCAACGGCAGCCAGGGCGTGTACCTGGCCGACGCGCGGCGCAACCTGTTCGCCGGCAACCAGTTCACCGGCAACAAGGGCGCCGGCATCTACCTGGCCTGCTCGATCCGCCAGCGCACCCCGGAGATCCTGTGCTGGGACAACAGCATGAGCCAGGACAACACCTTCGAGAACAACACCTTCAAGGACAATCCCTACACCTACACGATCGGCGTGGACCGCGCCGCCAACTGCAGCGGCCCGGACTTCCGCCAGAACCTGTGGCGCAAGAACAACCAGGCCGACGCCTCCGGCGTGGACATCCAGCCCGAGCGCTACGGGCGCTGCATGCGCTTTGAGTAAGGCGCGGCGCAACGCGATGGCCGCCACGGGCGCGACGATGCACGCTCCGCTGCGGCTGCCCGGCGTCAGGCCGCCGGCGCGGCGCGCGCGGCGGCGCGCCTGCAGCGCCGGGCCACGCCGATAGTCGGCCCGCGATCCAGGGCAATCGAGGCATCACGCATGCAGCCAGATGGCCTGTCCCCTGCAGACCACGACCACGCCGCGGCAGGCGCCCACGGCGACGAGACGTACCAGAACCACATCCGGCGCATGCTCGGCAGTTCCATCATGGCCATCCAGGCGCTGACCCTGGTGGCGTGGCCGGCCTCGGTGCTGTGCAACCCGCATTTGCAACATCCGCTCGACGCCCGCTATGCGCTGGTGTTCGTCGCGCTGCTCATCACCTCGGCGAACATGAGCCTGGCCAAGCGGTTCTGGCAATGGCGGCAGAGCGGCTTCCTGTTCGTGATCGCGCTGACCACCGCGTTCCGGGTGGAACTCCACGCCATGGGCGAAAACGGGCTGTTCTGGGTGCTGCCGGTGGCGATCACCATCTGCCTGGGCGTCAGCCTGCTGTTCTCGCTCTCGCGCGACTACCTGCTGGCCATGGCCTGCACCTGGGCGATCATGTTCGGCGGACAGCCATGGCTGGTGCCGGGGGCCGGCGATCTTCCGCTGCTGGCGATCCTGTTGACCGTGGTCGCGCTGCTCGGTGTCGCGCTCAACCGCATGTTCGTCGGCGCCATGCGCACCGCCTATGCACTGAAGGAAGACTACCGGCGCCTGGCCGAGACCGATGCGCTGACCGGCATCGCCAACCGGCGCGCGCTGATGACCCAGTTGCGGGCGGCGACGGCGCGCGGGCACGGCACGCTGCATTTCGCGATGCTGGACATCGACGACTTCAAGCAGGTCAACGACACCCATGGCCACAACGTCGGCGATGCGGTGCTGCTGGCGCTGGCCGCCGAACTGGCCGGGCTGGGCGCGCGCTGCAAGATCGGCCGGCTCGGCGGCGAGGAATTCGGCGTGCTGTTCGAGAACATGGGCGATGCGCAGGTCCACGCGCTGCTGCAACGGCTGCTGGACCGGGTCCGCAGCCTGCGCGTGGAAGGCGTGGAATTCGCGTTCAGCGCCGGCGCCGCGCGGCTGGGCGCCGGCGGCGACGTGACGGACCTGCTCAAGCGCGCCGACCAGGCGCTGTACACGGCCAAGCGCGAAGGCAAGGGACGCATCCATCTCGGCGGCAGCGGCGACGCGGCCGCCATCGCCTGAGCGTCCGCGGACTCGGGCTCGGGACTCGTTAAAGCCAGAACTCGGGACTCGGGACTCGAAAAGCGCACCACAAAAAAGCCGGCGGCAGCGAGGCGAAGCGGCGGTCCGCCGCCCCACCACATCGCATCGTTGCGGCGCGGCTGCGCAGGTGCCCCATGCAGCGACTCCGCCGGCCGCCGCCGCCCAGGCTCCGGCGCGCGCGGCCCCCGCCATCGCCGCTCTCAGTTCACGAGGCCAAGGCCTGCGCGTGCACGCCGGCCACCGCGCGCCCGGACGGATCGGCCATCGTCGCGAAGCTCGCGTCCCAGGCGATCGCCGCCGGCGAGGAACAGGCGATCGACTTGCCGCCGGGCACGGTCTCGGCCGCCGCCGGGGTGGGGAACGTGCGCTCGAACAGCGTGCGGTAGTAGTAGCCTTCCTTGGTCTGCGGCGGGTTGACCGGGAAGCGCTTGTCGGCCGCGGCCAGTTCGCGGTCGCTGACCTGGGCCTCGGCATGCGCCTTCAGTCCGTCGATCCAGCCGTAGCCGACGCCGTCGCTGAACTGCTCCTTCTGCCGCCACAGGATCGACTCGGGCAGATAGCCCTCGAACGCCGCGCGCAGCACGCCTTTCTCCATGCGCACCGCACCGTCGCTGGTCCTGTCGATCATCTTGTGCTGCGCGTCCATGCGCATCGCCACGTCCAGGAATTCCACGTCCAGGAACGGCACGCGCGGCTCCACGCCCCAGGCCATCATCGACTTGTTGGCGCGCAGGCAGTCGTAGTTGTACAGCGCGTCGAGCTTGCGGATCAGCTCCTCGTGGAACTCGCGCGCGTTCGGCGCCTTGTGGAAGTACAGGTAGCCGCCGAAGATCTCGTCGCTGCCCTCGCCCGACAGCACCATCTTCACCCCCATCGCCTTGATCCGCCGCGCCAGCAGGAACATCGGCGTGGATGCGCGGATGGTGGTCACGTCGTAGGTCTCGATGTGCCGGATCACTTCCGGCAGCGCATCCAGGCCTTCCTCGAAGGTGTACTCGAAGCCGTGGTGCACGGTGCCCAGCGACTCGGCGGCGATCGCCGCGGCGGCCAGGTCCGGCGAGCCCTTCAGGCCGATCGCGAACGAGTGCAGGCGCGGCCACCAGGCCTCGGCCTCGTCGTTGTCCTCGATGCGCTTGCGCGCGAAGCGCGCCGCCACCGCCGCGACCAGCGACGAATCCAGCCCACCGGACAGCAGCACGCCGTACGGCACGTCGGTCATCAGCTGGCGGTGCACCGCGCGCTCGAAGGCCTCGCGCAGCTCCTGCTTGCTCACCTCCACGCCCTGCACCGCGTCGTAGTCGCGCCAGGGCTTGCGGTAGTACCGCACCAGCTCGCCGCTGGCGCTGTCGTAGTAGTGGCCGGGCGGGAACTGGGCCACGTCGGCGCAGCTGTCGGCCAGCGACTTCATCTCCGAGGCCACGCGCAGCCGACCCTGCTGGTCGTGGCCCCAGTACAGCGGGCACACCCCCATCGGATCGCGCGCGATCAGCGCGCGCCCGGCGGCCTTGTCCCACAGCGCGAAGGCGAAGATGCCGTTGAGCCGGTTGAGCAGCGCGGCCGGTTGCTCCTCGCGGTACAGCGCGTTGATCACCTCGCAGTCCGAGCCGGTCTGGAAGGCGTAGGGCTGGGCCAGCTGCTTCTTCAGTTCGCGGTGGTTGTAGATCTCGCCGTTGACCGCCAGCGCCAGCTGGCCGTCTTCGGACAGCAACGGTTGCGAGCCGCCGGCCGGATCGACGATGGCCAGGCGCTCATGCACCAGGATCGCGCCGTCGTCGGCATACACGCCGCTCCAGTCCGGGCCGCGGTGGCGCTGCCGCTGCGAGCAGTCCAGCGACTGCCGGCGCAGCGCCTGCAGGTCGTCGCCCGGTTGCAGGCCGAAGATGCCGAAGATCGAACACATGAAAAGCTCCTGGTCGTGGGGGTTGGTTGTAGTTGAGTCGTCCGCCATGGAAGGCGGGCTCCTGTGGATTCATCCATCCACGCGCAGGCATAAAAAAACCCGCATCGGCCGATGCGGGTTTTCTGGTGGCTGGGCGTGGTGTTTCCGGTAGCGCCTAGTCGCAGACCCGCATCGGCCGCGCACGATTATTCGCCAGCGCATGATTGCGGCCGTTGGCGTGGATCGGGCGGAGGGCGGAGGACGAGGTCATGCGGCGAACGTAACCCGCCCGGCCGGCGGGCGCAACTGTTACGCCAGCAACCGTTCGACCAGGCGCAGGTACAGCGCCGGCAGCGCCTCCAGGTCGGCGACGCGCACGTGCTCGTCCACCTGGTGGATGCTGGCGTTGACCGGGCCGACCTCGATGCACTGCGCGCCCAGCGGCGCGATGAAGCGCGCATCGGACGTGCCGCCGCCGGTGCTCTCTTCCGGCGGCGCGCCGGCGAACGCGCCCAGCACCTCGCGCGCGACGCTGCGCAGGCGCCCTTCCGGGGTGTAGAACGGCTCGCCGCTGCGGTGCCAGCGCAGCGTGTAGTCCAGGCCGTGGCGGTCGAGCAGCGCGGCGATCTCCGCCTCCAGCCGCGGTGCGTCCCAGTGCGGGTTGTAGCGCAGGTTGAAGGCCGCCTGCAGCTCGCCGGGGATCACGTTGCTGGCGCCGGTGCCGGCGTGCAGGTTGGAGATCTGCAGGCTGGTCGGCGGGAAGCTCTCGTAGCCCTCGTCCCATTGCCGCGCGGCCAGTTCGGCCAGCGCCGGCGCGGCCAGGTGGATCGGATTGCGCGCCTTGTGCGGATAGGCGACGTGGCCCTGCACGCCCTTGACCGCGAGCGTGGCGGACAGGCTGCCGCGGCGGCCGACGCGCAGCAGGTCGCCGAGCCGCTCGCTGGAGGAAGGCTCGCCGGTGATGCACCAGTCGATGCGCTCGCCGCGCGCGCGGAAGGTCTCGGCGACCCTGCGCACGCCGTCCAGCGCGTCGCCCTCCTCGTCGGAGGTCAGCAGCAGCGCCAGCGTGCCGGGGTGGTCCGGGTGCGCGGCGACGAACTGCTCGGCGGCGACCACGAACGCGGCCACCCCGCTCTTCATGTCGGCCGCGCCGCGCCCGTACAGCACGCCGTCGCGGATCTGCGGCGCGAACGGATCGCTGCTCCAGGCCTCGCGCGGCCCCGGCGGCACCACGTCGGTATGGCCGAGCAGCGCCAGCACCGGCGCGCCGCTGCCGTGCGTGGCCCACAGGTTGTCGACCTGGCCGAAGCGCAGCCGCTCGATGGCGAAGCCGGCACGCGCCAGCCGCTGCGCGATCAGGTCCTGGCAGCCGGCGTCGTCCGGGGTCAGCGACGGGCGGGCGATCAGTGCGCAGGTGAGGTCAACGACGTCGGACATGGGTCTGTGGCCACTGTAGGAGCGGCTTCAGCCGCGACAAGGTCTGGTGGTGCCGCGCAAGTCCGGTGCGCCGTGCTGGCCGGCAACCGCGTGGCCCGTCTTTCGAGGAATTCAGGCGCTGCGGTCGCGGCTGAAGCCGCTCCTGCAGGGAGCCAAGAGCGGCGCCATCGGTTCACGCCACGCCGAAGCGTTGCTTGAAGCCGTTGTCCGAGAATCCCTGGCTCAGCGTGCCGTCGTCGCCGACCACCACCGGGCGCCGGATCAGCTGCGGGTACTCGCGCAGCAGCAGCTTCCATTCGGCCTGCGATCCCGGCGTCTTCTTGTTGTCCGGCAGTTGCCGCCAGGTGGTCGAGGACTTGTTGACCAGCGCATCGAAGCCGCCGGCCTTGTCGGCCCACTCGACCAGGGTCTCGGGGCTGGGCTTGTGCTCGCGGTAGTCGACGAACGTGTAGGCCACGCCGAAACGGTCCAGCCACTTGGTCGCCTTCTTGCAGGTGTCGCAGTTCTTCAGTCCGTACAGCGTGGTGCTCATATGCGTTTCCAGGGTAGGCCGCGCGCGGCGCGGCGCCGGCGGTCAGCGCAGCGGATGCGCCTGCACGCCTTCATGGGTGATCTTCACCGGCAGGATATGGCCCTGCGCGTCGAAGTACAGCCGGTCGATCGACGTCACCCGGTGGTTGCGGTCCGTCTCGCCCAGCGGGCGACGATGGTAGACGATGTACCAGCTGTCGTCGTCGGGCGCGCGGATCACCGAATGGTGGCCGGCGCCGGTGGCGATCGCCGGATCCTGCTGCAGCACCTTGCCGATGCGCTTGAACGGCCCGGTCGGCGCGTCGGCGATCGCATAGGCGACCGAGTAGTCCGGCCCGCCCCAGCCGCCCTCGGACCACATGTAGTAGTAGCGGCCATCGCGCTTGAACATCAGAGAGCCCTCCACGTACTCCGGGGCCGGGGTGATCTCCTTGAACACGGTGCCGTCGGCCATCGGCTCCACGCCGGTGAAGTCGTCCTTCAGCCTGACGATGTTGGCGTGCTTCCACCCGCCGTAGATCATGTACCAGCTGCCGTCGTCGTCTTCGAACACGAACTGGTCGATCGGCTGCGCGCCATTGTGGAACTTGCCGATCAGCGGCTTGCCCAGCAGGTCGCGGTAAGGCCCCTGCGGCCTGCCGGCCACCGCCACGCCGATCCCGCCGATCTCGGCGTCGCTCTGGATGTCGTTGGCCGAGAAGAAGAAGTAGTACTTGTCGCCCTTGCGCACCACCGCCGGCGCCCACAGCGCCTGCCTGGCCCAGGCGATGGACGGCAGCGACAGCACGTCGGCATGCCGGGTCCAGTGCACCAGGTCCGGCGAGGAGAAGGCATCGAAGCCGGTCTGCTGTGCGTAGGGCCGCGAGGTGGTCGGGTAGATCCAATAGGTCTTGTCGAACACCACCGCTTCCGGATCCGCGTACCAGCCGGGAAACACCGGGTTGCCGGCGCGCACGACCGACGTGGCCGCGGCCGCCAGCGTCATCGCCGACATCAACGCCACGCCTGCCGCCGTCATGCCACATCGCATGGGACACCTCGAGCTGAAGTCGTGGTTCGAGTGTAGGACGGTTTGGCCCCCGATGCAGGCCGCCGCGCCGGCGCGGTGCTCATGCAGACGGGCGTCACGCAGCCCAAAGCGCATGCGATGGGGCATTCGACCCCGTCGACCAAACCGCGCAGCGGTTCGCGCGGGGCGACGCCGCAGCAGGCCCCAGGCTTCGCAGCAGGCCCCAGGCTTCATCGTGCAGGCGCGCCGAAGCGGCGAATACGACGCGTGGCCGACGGCACCTGCACGAAGGCCGACGCACCGCGGCGCATGGCGACGGCGCCGCCGGCATCAATCCGCCGGCACTTCCTTGAGCTGGGCCGATCCGATATGCCAGCGCAACTGTTCGGCCGAAGCGCCGTCCACACCGTTGACGCGGCGCAGGGTGTAGGTGCCCTGGAACCGCTGCCGCGTACCGTCGTCCAGCGTCGCCTCCACGGTCACCGGCACCGGCTGGTAGAGCGACCCCGCGCCGGCATCGCCCGGCCCGAGCGTGCCGATCGTCACCCTGGTCGAGCGGGTGCGCGCGAAGCCGGCCGCGAACGCCGCCAGGGTCTGGCCGGGGCGTCCGTCCTCGCCCCACTGGCGCCATGCCACGTCGTAGTCGCGCGCGTTGATCGCCGAGTAGTAGCGCTGCACCACGGCGGCGGCGGCCTCGGGACTCTTGGGCGCCGGCCCGCAGCCCGCCATCGGCGCGCCCTCGCCGTCGAACAGCGCGCAACTGCGCGCGATCTCGTCCTCGATCTGGGCGCAGCTGTTGGCCGCGTTGCATGGCGGATGCGTCGCCGGCGACACCTGCACACAGGTCTCCACCCGCTTGGCAGCGGCGGCGGCGCCGAGGTCGGCGGCGCAGGACAGTGGCGCGGCCGGCGGCGTGTCCGCCGCCATCCCGGCAACCGGCGTCGAAGGCGCGGCGGCCGTCTCGCCGGTCGCCGCAGGCGCAGGCGCGGTTGCAGGCGGCGCCACGCCGCGCCCGGCGGTGGAGGACGCCTGCCGATCGGGCGCGGCGCCGCATCCGGACAGCGCGAGCACAGGCGCCAGCCACCAGCAACACATCGTCATTCGCATACGGTTCTCCTGTCGGGGCCGAACAGCGCGGGTGCGGCGCATCCCCGGCACAACCGGCCGGTCCGCGACGCCGCCGCGACACCTCGCCGGAGCTTATCCGGCCGCCGATGTACGGGCGCTTGCGCAACCGTGACGGACCAGGCGCACCCGCCACGCGGGCGCTGCGCGATGCGCAGGCATCGCGATCGTTCGTCCATGCGGGCCACCGCGCGTTCGGCAGCGCAGCGGCCCTGCCGGCCTCAGTCGGCCAGCCCGCGCAGCAGGTCGTTGACGCTGGTCTTGCTGCGGGTCCTGGCGTCGACCTGCTTGACGATCACCGCGCAGTACAGCGAGTGCGAGCCGTCCTTGGACGGCAGCTGGCCGGACACCACCACGCTGTACGGCGGCACGTAGCCGTAGGACACCTCGCCGGTGGCGCGGTTGTAGATGCGCGTGCTCTGGCCGATGAACACGCCCATGCCGATCACGCTGTGGTGGCCGATGACCACGCCTTCCACCACTTCCGAACGCGCGCCGATGAAGCAGTGGTCCTCGATGATGGTCGGGCTGGCCTGCAGCGGTTCCAGCACGCCGCCGATGCCGGCGCCGCCGGACAGGTGGCAATGCTTGCCGATCTGCGCGCACGAACCGACCGTGGCCCAGGTGTCGACCATGGTGCCCTCGCCCACGTACGCGCCGATGTTGGTGAAACTCGGCATCAGCACCACGTCCTTGCCGAAGTAGCTGCCGCGGCGCGCGATCGCGCCCGGCACCACGCGCACGCCGGCCTTGCGGAACTCGGCCTCGTGGTAGCCGGCGAAGCGCGACTCGACCTTGTCCCAGAACGGCGCCGGCTGCGCCTCGACCACGGCCATCTCATTGACCCGGAAATACAGCAGCACCGCCTTCTTCAGCCATTCGTTGACCTTCCAGCCGCCCTGCCCGTCCGGCTCGGCGACGCGGAACTCGCCGCGCTCCAGGCCGTCGATGACGCGGTTGACCACCGGCCGGGTCGAGCCTTCGATCTCGTCCAGGGTCAATGCGGCGCGGCGCTCGAAGGCGCTGTCGATGGTGAACTTCAGTTCGTCGGTGCTGGGGCCGGCGGCCGGCTTGGCGCGCAGCGGCCTGGCCGGCGGTTTCGGCGCGGCGACGGGCTTGGCGGCGGCGACGGTGGCGACGGCCTTCTTGGCCACGGCCTTCTTTGCGGTGGTCTTGCCGGCGGCGGGCTTGGCAGCGGGCTTCTTGGCGGTGGCAGGCTTCTTGGTGGCAGCAAGCTTCTTGGTGGCCATCAGCGGGATTCTCCGGGCGGGGTATCGGGGTCCAGGCAGGCCTGCAATGCGGCATGCAGCGCCTGGCGGGAGGATTCGGGCAACGGCTGGTTGTGCTCGTCGGTGATCTGGAACAGGTCCTCGGCGCGCTCGCCGAAGGTGGCGATGCGCGCGTCGTGCACGCGCAGCTGCTGGCGGCGCAGCACCTGCGCCACGTTCGACAGCAGCCCGGGGCGGTCCGGCGCGACCAGGCTCAGGCGGGTGCGGCGGCCGTCCACGCTCTCGCGGAATTCGATGCGCGGCGCGAAGCGGAAGTGCCGCAGCTGCCGCGGCACCACCCGCCGCGCCGGGCGCAGCCGGGTCAGGTCGCCGGCCAGCGCCTCGCGCAGCGCGGCTTCCAGCTGCGCGGGGTCGCCGCTGGCGAAGGCGTCGGCCGGCATCACCTCGAAGGTATCGAAGATCGCCTGGTGCGGCGCGTCGAGCACGCGCGCGCGGTGGATGCCGTAGCCGCGCCGGTCCAGGGTCATCACGATCGCGGCGAACAGGCCGTCGCGGTCGGGCGAGTACACGAACACTTCCAGCGCGTCGTCGTCGGGCGTGACCGGGCGCACCTTGACCAGGGTGCCGCCCAGTTCCACTTCCATCAGCGAACTGGCCTGCCAGGCCAGCTGTTCGGGGCGGAAGCGCAGGAAGCTCTCGTCCGGCATGCCGGCGAACTGGCGGTCGATAACGGCGTCGTCGTGGCCCTGGATGTGCATCAGCGCGCGCGTGGCCTCGCGCGCCTCCTGCACCCGCTCGGCGACCGGCAGCGGATGCTCCAGGCCCTCGCGCAGCGCGCGCCGCGCGGCGAAGTACAGGTCGGCCAGCAACCGGTCCTTCCACGCGTTCCACAGCTTGGGACTGGTGCCGGCGATGTCGGCGCAAGTCAGCAGGTACAGGTAGTCCAGGCGCTCGCGGTCGCCGACCAGGGTGGCGAAGCGGTGGATCACGTCCGGGTCGGAGATGTCCTGCTTCTGCGCGGTCACCGACATCCGCAGGTGCTGCTCGACCAGCCACGCGACCAGCTCGGTATCGGCCGCGCTGAGCCCGTGGCCGGCGCAGAACGCGCGCGCGTCGACCGCGCCGAGTTCGGAATGGTCGCCGCCGCGGCCCTTGGCGATGTCGTGGAACAGCCCGGCCAGCAGCAGCAGTTCCGGCTTGCGCAGCCGCGGCCACACCTCGTGCGCGATCGAGAAGCGGTCGTCGGCGCGGGCGCTGGCGAACACGGCGATGTTCTTCAGCACCATCAGCGTGTGCTGGTCCACCGTGTACACGTGGAACAGGTCGAACTGCATGCGCCCGGAGACCTGCGCGAACGCCGGGATCCATTGCCCGAGCACGCCCAGCCGCGCCATCCGGGTCAGCGTCTGCACCGCGCGCGGGCCGCGCAGCAGGCCCAGGAAGCGCTCGCGCGCCAGCGCGCCGGCATCGGCATAGGCGGGCAGCCGCGGCAATGCCTCGGCCAGCGCGCGCGCGGTCAGCGAATGCAGCCCGCGCACCTCGCCGTGCGCGGCCCAGGTCGCGAACAGCGCGAACACCTGCACCGGGTCGTCCTGCGGCCAGGCCGCGGCGTCGGCGTCGGCGGCCAGGTAGCCGCGGCGCAGCGAGAAGCCGCCGCCCAGCGGCTGCGGCTGCGCCTCGCCGTCGAACTGCTCCTCGAAGCGCTGCAGCAGCCGGTCGCTGAGCCGGCGCACGATCGCCGCGCTGCGGTAGAAGCGCTGCATCATCTTCTCCACGCCCAGGCTCTCGGCGTCGTCGGAGAAGCCCAGCCGCTGCGCCAGGGTCTTCTGGTAGTCGAAGCGCAGGCGCTCCTCCGGGCGGTTGGCGACCAGGTGCAGCCCGTAGCGCAGCCGCGCCAGTTCGCGGCGCTCGCGGCGCAGCGCCGCGGCCTCGTCGCCGCCGACGTGGCCGAGCCCGATCAGCGCCTCCAGGTCGCGCACGCCGAACGCGCGCAGCGCCATCCAGCCCAGCGTATGCAGGTCGCGCAGCCCGCCCGGGCCGTCCTTGATGTCCGGTTCCAGGTTGTCGGCGGTGTCGCCGAAGCGCTGGTGGCGGGTCTGCAGTTCCTCGCGCTTGGCCAGGAAGAACGCGCGCGGCGGCCACACCTGCTGCGGCGCGATCGCCGCGGCCAGCGCGGCGCGGGCGGCGGCGTCGGCCAGCAGCGGGCGCGCCTCGATCAGCGCGGTCAGCACGGTCTGGTCGGCGCAGGCGGCGGTGCATTCCGCGGCCGAGCGCACCGCGTGGCTGACCGGCACGCCGGCGTGCCAGAGCAGCGCGAACAGCCGCGCCAACCCCTGTTCGTGGTCGCGCTGGCGGTCGGCCTCGCCGAGGATCAGCAGGTCGATGTCTGAACGCGGGAACAGTTCGCCGCGGCCGTAGCCGCCGACCGCGTACAGCGCCAGCCCGGCGTCGCGCGGCAGGCAGCGACTCCAGGCGTGCCGGATCAACTGGTCCAGCGCGCGCGCGCGCAGCGCCAGCAGGCGGTCGATGTCGTCGCCCTGGTCGAAGCGCTTGTTCAGCCGCGCATCGGCCTGGGCCAGCAGCTGCCGGGCCGCCGCGGCCCAGTCCGCATCGTCGGCGGCCGCATCGGGCATGCCGGCATCGGTCCCGGCCGGCAGCAGGCTCACGGTTCGCCGAGGCCGCCGGGCGACAGGGTCAGCACGTCCACGCCGTCCTCGGTGACCGCGATCATGTGCTCCCACTGCGCCGACAGCTTGCGGTCCTTGGTCACCACGGTCCAGCCGTCGGGCAGCACGCGGGTGAAGCGCGAGCCTTCGTTGATCATCGGCTCGATGGTGAAGGTCATGCCCGGCTTGAGCACCAGGCCTTCGCCGGGACGGCCGTAGTGCAGCACCTGCGGCTCGTCGTGGTAGACCTTGCCGATGCCGTGGCCGCAGTACTCGCGCACCACGCTGAAGCGCTCGCCCTCGGCGTACTGCTGGATCGCATGGCCGACGTCGCCGAGGGTGGCGCCCGGCCGCACCGCGCGGATGCCGCGCCACATCGCCTCGTAGGTCGCCTCGACCAGGCGCCGCGCCATCACCGACGGGGTGCCGACGTAGTACATGCGGCTGGTGTCGCCATGCCAGCCGTCCTTGATCACGGTGACGTCGATGTTGACGATGTCGCCGTCCTTGAGCACCTTGCTGTCGCTGGGGATGCCGTGGCAGATCACGTTGTTGACCGAGCTGCACACCGTCTTCGGGTAGCCGCGGTAGCCGACGTTGGCCGGCACCACCTGCTGCACGTTGACGATGTGGTCGTGGCACAGCCGGTCCAGCTCGGCGGTGGTCACGCCGGGCTTCACGTGCGGCCCGATCATGTCGAGCACCTCGGCGGCCAGGCGGCCGGCGATGCGCATCTTCTCGATGTCCTGGGGGGTTTTCAGATTGACGGTCATGCCCGCCATTATCGCTCATCCGCGGCTTTCCTGAACGCGCCGATGCGGCGTGGGGCCGTTTTTGCCGCCGGGCGACGGCCCCGGCCACCGGCCCATCGGCGCCGGACGCCCCGACCGGCGCCGGGTCGGCATCGCCCCGGCCGCCCACACCCGGGCGCATTTGCGCCGGCGGCCGCGGCCGGCTATAGTTCCGCTGCTTCGTTGCGCCCGCCCGGGCCGGCGGACCGTCCACGCCGGACGCACCGGCGAATTCACACCTGCTGCCATCGCCCGTGCCGGGGTGCTCCGCGAGGAGTTCGGTCACGTAAGGCCGCAGGGAGGCCCAACCCCGGAATCGTCGTGCAAGCCCGCCAGGGCCTGCATGTCCATGCGCGGACTCACCTCCAATCGCCCGCGCACGGCCGGTTCCCCCTCAGGAGTCACTGCAATGCCCCAGGTCACCATGCGTCAGATGCTGGAAGCCGGCGTCCACTTCGGCCACCAGACCCGCTACTGGAACCCCAAGATGGCGCCGTACATCTTCGGCGCGCGCGGCAAGATCCACATCATCAACCTCGAGAAGACGGTTCCGCTGTTCAACGACGCGATGAACTTCATCTCCAGCGTCGCGCAGAAGCGCGGCACCATCCTGTTCCTGGGCACCAAGCGCAGCGCCCGCGACTCGGTGAAGGAAGAGGCCGAGCGTTGCGGCCAGCCGTTCATGACCCAGCGCTGGCTGGGCGGCACGCTGACCAACTTCCGCACCGTCAAGCAGTCGGTGGCGCGTCTGAAGGAGCTGGAAGCGGCCGAAACCGACGGCACCTTCGACAAGCTGGTCAAGCACGAAGTGCTGACCCTGCGCCGCGAGCGCGAAAAGCTGCTGGCCTCGCTGGGCGGCATCAAGGAAATGAACCGCCTGCCGGACGCGCTGTTCGTCATCGACATCGGCCATGAAGACATCGCCATCAAGGAAGCCAAGAAGCTCGGCATCCCGGTGATCGCGGTGGTCGACACCAACTACAACCCGGAACTGGTGGACTACGCCATCCCGGGCAACGACGACGCCATCCGTGCCGTGCAGCTGTACGCGCGCGCCGCCGCCGACGCCGTGCTGGAAGGCAAGGCCGCCGCGCCGAACGC
Organism: Xanthomonas sp. AM6; assembly: GCF_025665335.1. Lineage (NCBI taxonomy): Bacteria > Pseudomonadati > Pseudomonadota > Gammaproteobacteria > Lysobacterales > Lysobacteraceae > Xanthomonas > Xanthomonas sp. AM6. The sequence goes on along the minus strand of NZ_CP106869.1, from coordinate 1,795,504 downwards.
CGCCAGCGTGCGCGAGGAAGAGTTCGGCGGCGACGCCGGCGACGACAAGGGCCGCGGCCCGCGCAAGAACGGCAAGAAGGCCGAAGAAGCCGCCCCCGCCGCCGAGTAACCGGCGCGCCATGCGACTGCGCGAACATGCGCAGTCGCCACCCGGCGCGCGCTGCGCGCCCGGGTTCGCGGGCGCCGCAAGCGCCCGCTCCCCGAATTCCCGGCCGGCCGCAAGCCGGCCCTTTCCCACCTTTTGTGAGGTCACCCCGTGGAAATCACTGCTTCCCTGGTCAAGGAACTGCGCGAGCGCACCGGCGCCGGCATGATGGAATGCAAGAAGGCGCTCACCGAGAACGCCGGCCATATCGACAACGCCGCCGAGTGGCTGCGCAAGTCGGGCCTGGCCAAGGCCGACAAGAAGGCCGACCGAGTCGCCGCCGAAGGCCGCATCGCCATGGCCCAGGACGGCGGCAAGGCCGTGCTGGTGGAGATCAACTCCGAGACCGACTTCGTCGCCAAGGACAACAACTTCCTGGCCTTCACCGAAGCCGTGGTCCAGGCCGCGCTGAACTCCGACGCCGCCGACGCCGAGGCGCTGAAGAGCGCCAAGCTGCCCAGCGGCGAGACCGTCGAGGAAGCCCGCGCCGCGGTCATCGCCAAGGTCGGCGAGAACGTGCAGGTGCGCCGCCTGGTGCGCATCGACAGCGCCAACAACGTCGCCGCCTACGTGCACGGCGGCCGCATCGGCGTGCTGGTCGAGGTCAAGGGCGGCGACATCGAGCTGGCCCGCGGCATCGCCATGCACATCGCGGCGATGAACCCGCCGCACGTGAAGGCGTCCGACGTCCCGGCCGAGTTCGTGGCCAAGGAAAAGGAGATCGAGCTGGCCAAGATGTCGGAAAAGGACAAGGCCAAGCCGGCCGACATCCTGGAGAAGATCATCAGCGGCAAGATCGCCAAGATCGTCAACGAAGTCACCCTGTACGGCCAGCCCTACGTGCTGAACACCGACCAGAGCGTGGAGCAGGCGGTCAAGGCCGCCGGCGCCGACGTGGTCGGTTTCCAGCGCCTGGCCGTGGGCGAAGGCATCGAGAAGGTGGTGGAAGACTACGCCGCCGAAGTGATGAAGCAGGCCGGCCTGGCCTGAGTCCGCCGTCCCGGGGACAAAAAAGCCGCGCATTGTCGCGGCTTTTTTTTTGCCGGTGGTACGCTGCGCGGGGGGGACATATCGTTGCCCCGATCACACTTCACGCGGAACCGCATGCGCCCTGAACTCGAAGCCATCCTGGCTCACTCCCGCAACCTGCCCTCGCCGCCCGGGATTGCGCTGCGCATCATCGACCTGGCCCAGGATCCGGACGTCGATCTCGCCACCACCGCCGACACCATCGCGATGGACATGGCGCTGAGCGCGCGCATGCTGCGCATCGCCAACTCGCCGCTGTACGCCAGCCGGCGCCGCATCGACAACCTCGGCCAGGCGCTGACCATGCTCGGGCTCAATGCCGCGCTGAGCCTGGCGCTGGGCTTTTCGATGGTGCAGAGCCTGCGCGACGGCACCGCCTCCAGCGACCTGCAGGAACGGATCTGGCGGCGCAGCGTGCTGTCGGCGCTGGCCAGCCGCATGCTCGGCCAGGCCATGGGCCTGCGCAAGCACGAGGAACTGATGCTGGCCGGGCTGCTGCAGGACATGGGCGCGCTGGCGCTGCTGCACGTGTGCCACGGCGAGTACGCGCCGCTGCTGCGCGAGGCCGGCGACAGCGCCGGCGAGGCCCTGGCCGCGCTGGAGCGCGAACGGCTGGGCTGCGACCACGCCGAGGTCGGCGCCTGGCTGGCGCGCAAGTGGAAACTGCCCGACTACCTGCAGCGCAGCATCGGCCGCAGCGCCGGCGCCGAGCCGGCGACGGACACCTTCGGCCGCTGCGTGCTGCTGTCGGCCAGCATCGCCGACATCTGGCTGGCCGCCGACCCCGACGCCGCGCGCGACCTGGCGATGGCGCGCGCCTACCGCGACCTGCAGCTGGACAGCCGCCGCTTCGACGAGGTGATCGCCGGCGTGGCCGCGGCGCTGCCGGAAATCGGCCCGATCTTCGATGTGCGCATCGCCCAGCCGGAGCGGATCGACGCGATCATCAGCCATGCCCGCGAACTGATGGTGCTGCGCAACCTGCGCGAGATCCAGGAAGCCACCCAGGCGCGGCACCAGGCCGACGAATCGGAACACCGGGCGCGGCGCCTGGCCGAGCAGGCCAGCCGCGACGCGCTGACCGGGGTCTACAACCGGCACCAGCTGGAGGTGCTGCTCGCCCAGCAGTTCGACCTGGCCACGCGCCACGACTGGCCGCTGTCGGTCGCCTTCATCGACCTGGACGACTTCAAGAAGATCAACGACGCCCACGGCCACCTGATCGGCGACCAGGTGCTGCGCGCGTTCGCGCAGGCCCTGCAGCCGCTGTTGCGCAGCAGCGACACCGTGGCCCGCTTCGGCGGCGAGGAATTCCTGGTGCTGCTGCCCAACACCAGCGAGGAAGCCGCGCTGAACGTGATCCGGCGCATCCTCACCGACATCGTGCAGCGGCCGATGGCCGAGGTGAAGGGCGGGCCGCTGCACATCAGCTTCTCCGCCGGCATCGCCACCCAGGGCGGGCGCGAGCGCTTCAGCACCGCGCAGGAACTGCTGCAGGCCGCCGACGACATGCTGTACAGCTCCAAGCACGGCGGCCGCAACCGCGTCACCGCGCGCTCGTTCCGCGACACCCTGGCCTGAGCCGCGGCCCGCGGCAGATTCCGCGCGCCGCTTCGGCTAGAATCACATGGTTTGCCCGTCCCCCCAACGAGGTCACCATGTCCCAGCTCGCCTATCGCCGCATCCTGTTGAAACTTTCCGGCGAAGCGCTGATGGGGGACGGGGACTACGGCATCGACCCCAAGGTCATCAACCGCCTCGCCCATGAAGTGATCGAGGCGCAGCAGGCCGGCGCGGAAGTGGCGCTGGTGATCGGCGGCGGCAACATCTTCCGCGGCGCCGGCCTGGCCGCCGGCGGCATGGACCGGGTCACCGGCGACCACATGGGCATGCTGGCCACGGTCATCAACGCGCTGGCGATGCAGGACGCGCTGGAGAAGCTCGGCGCCAAGGTGCGGGTGATGAGCGCGATCAAGATCAACGACGTGTGCGAGGACTTCATCCGCCGCCGCGCGATCCGCCACCTGGAGAAGGGCCGCATCGCGATCTTCGCCGCCGGTACCGGCAACCCGTTCTTCACCACCGACTCCGGCGCGGCGCTGCGCGCGATCGAGATCGGCGCCGACCTGCTGTTGAAAGCGACCAAGGTCGACGGCGTGTACGACAAGGACCCGAAGAAGCACGCCGACGCGGTGCGCTTCGACAGCCTGACCTACGACGAAGTGATCGCCCGCAACCTGGAAGTGATGGACACCGCTGCGTTCGCGCTGGCCCGCGACAGCGACCTGCCGCTGCGCATCTTCAACATGGGCCAGCCGGGCGAACTGCTGAAGATCCTGCACGGGGCGGAGATCGGGACCTTGGTCAAGGGGCGCAGCTGAAGAGCCGGGAATCGGGATTCGGGATTGGGGAATCGCAAGAGCGTTGCGCGCTGCAACATTGCCGCGAGGCTACTTCCCCGCGGCGCGTCGTTCAGTCAATCGTGCCGGGATCTGCCTTTGCCATTCCCCATTCCCGATTCCCCATTCCCGGCAGGCTATAATCGTCCGATTCAGATTCAGCACGGACACCGGCGATGCTCAACGAAATCAAGCAAGACGCACAGACCCGCATGGCCAAGAGCATCGATGCGCTGCGCCATACGCTCATCAAGGTGCGTACCGGCCGCGCCTCGACCGCCCTGGTCGAGCACCTGAAGGTCAACTACTACGGGTCGGAAATGCCGCTGAGCCAGGTCGCCAGCGTCGCCGTGGCCGATGCCCGCTCGCTGACCATCAGCCCGTGGGAAAAGCAGATGGTCAGCGCGGTGGAGAAGGCGATCCTGGCCTCGGACCTGGGCCTGACCCCGAACACCGCCGGCACCACGATCCGCCTCAACCTGCCCGCGCTGACCGAGGAGCGCCGCCGCGAGCTGTCCAAGGTCGTGCACAGCGAGGGCGAGGACAGCAAGGTCGCGATCCGCAACATCCGCCGCGACGCCAACCAGCAGATCAAGGATCTGCTGAAGGACAAGAAGGTCACCGAGGACGAGGCGCGCGCCGCCGAGGACGACATCCAGAAGCTGACCGACAAGGCGATCAAGGACGTCGACGACGTGGTCAAGGGCAAGGAACAGGAACTGATGGCGGTCTGAGCCTGCGCCTTTTCGGCCATGCCTTCGGACCCCTCTTCCATGTCCCTGCCCCGCCACATCGCCATCATCATGGATGGCAACGGCCGCTGGGCGCAGCGCCGCCGCCGGCCGCGCGTGATCGGCCATCGCGCCGGCGCGCGCGCGGTCAACCGCACCATCGACTTCTGCCTGGAACGCGGCATCCCCGCGCTGACCCTGTTCGCGTTCTCCAGCGAGAACTGGGGCCGCCCGCAGGAGGAAGTGGACGCGCTGATGAAGCTGTTCCTGCACGCGCTGGACCGCGAGGTCGAGGAACTGCAGCGGCGCGGCGTGCGCGTGCGCTTCATCGGCGACCGCTCGCGCTTCGCCCCGTCGCTGCGCGAGCGCATGGCCCAGGCCGAGGCCCGCACCCGCGACAACCAGGCCCTGCACCTGTCGATCGCGGCCAGCTACGGCGGCCGCCAGGACATCGCCCAGGCCGCGCGCGCGCTGGCCGAGGAAGTCGCGGCCGGGCGCCTGCGCCCCGAACAGATCGACGAGGCCCTGCTGTCGGCGCACATGGCGCTGGCCGACCTGCCGCCGCCGGACCTGTTCATCCGTACCGGCGGCGACGTGCGCATCAGCAATTTCCTGCTGTGGCAGCTGGCCTACACCGAACTCTGGTTCACCGAGACCCTGTGGCCCGAGTTCGGCGCCGAGGTGCTGCAACAAGCCCTGGACGACTACGCCAGCCGCGAGCGGCGTTTCGGCCTGACCAGCGCGCAAGTCGCCACGGCGACGGAGACCACATCCGCATGACCCGTACCCGCGTCATCGCCGCGCTGATCATGGCCCCGCTGGCCATTTGCGCCATCCTGCTGCTGCCGACCCAGTGGCTGGCGGCGCTGGCCGCGCTGATCTTCCTGGTCGGCCTATGGGAGTGGCTGAAGCTGGCCGAGGTCGACGACACCCTGCCGCGCACCATCCTGCTGGTGCTGAACCTGCTGCTGATGGTGCTGCTGGTGTGGGCCTCGGCCGGCTCGCTGGTGCTGTTCCAGCTGACCACCCTGGTCGGCGTGGGCTGGTGGTGCGTGGCGCTGCTGTGGCTGCGCTTCTTCCAGTTCGGCTCCGACCACGCCACCTATGCGCGGGTGTTCAAGCTCGCCGCCGGCACCCTGGCGATCGTTCCGGCCTGGTCGGCGCTGGGCCTGATCCACGCCAGCGAGCCGAACGGGCACCGCTGGCTGCTGACCGCGCTGGTCACCGTGTGGGCCGCCGATTCCGGCGCCTATTTCGCCGGGCGCCAGTTCGGCAAGCACAAGCTGGCGCCGCGGATCAGCCCCAACAAGACCGTCGAGGGCCTGATCGGCGGGCTGCTGGCCGGGCTGGCCTGCGCCGCCGGCTTCGGCTGGCTGGCCGGGGTCACCGTGCCGCAGTTGCCCGGCCTGCTGATCGTGGCCGCGGTCAGCGTGCTGGCCTCGGTGGTCGGCGACCTGTTCGAGAGCCTGCTCAAGCGCCACGTCGGCGCCAAGGACTCGGGCAACGTGATTCCCGGCCACGGCGGCGTGCTGGACCGGGTCGACGGCGTGCTGGCGGCGCTGCCGATCTTCGCGCTGGGCAAGGAAATCTTCGGATTCTGAACATGGCCGACGCCGTCCGCTCCATCGCCGTGCTCGGCGCCACCGGCTCGATCGGCGCCTCCGCGCTGGACGTGATCGCGCGCCATCCGCAGCGGCTGCGCGCCAGCGTGCTGGCCGCCGGCGGCAACGTCGCCGGCCTGCTGGCGCTGTGCGCCGCGCACCGGCCCGCGCACGCGGTGATCGCCGACCCGGCCCTGTACGCGGCGCTGCGCGACGGCCTGCGCGATGCCGGGCTGCGCACCGAAGCCCATGCCGGCCCCGCCGCGCTGGAGCAGCTGGTGGCCAGCGACGCCTGCGACAGCGTGGTCGCCGCGATCGTCGGCGCCGCCGGCCTGGGCTCGACCCTGGCCGCGGCCCGCGCCGGCAAGCGCCTGCTGCTGGCCAACAAGGAATCGCTGGTGCTGGCCGGCGAGCTGGTCACCGCGGCGGCGGCCGCGGCCGGCGCCGAGATCATCCCGATCGACAGCGAGCACAGCGCGATCTTCCAGTGCCTGCGCTCGCGCCAGGCCGGTGCCGAGGTGCGGCGGGTGCTGCTGACCGCCTCCGGCGGCCCGTTCCGCGGCTGGGACCGCACGCGCCTGCAGGCGGTGACCCCGGCGCAGGCGGTGGCGCACCCGAAGTGGTCGATGGGCCCGAAGATCTCGGTCGACTCGGCCACGCTGATGAACAAGGGCCTGGAAGTGATCGAGGCGCACCACCTGTTCGCGCTGCCGCCGTCGCGCATCGAGGTGCTGGTGCACCCGCAGAGCCTGGTGCACTCGCTGGTGGAGTTCATCGACGGTTCCACCTTGGCGCAGATGGGTTTGCCGGACATGCGCACCACCCTGGCGGTGGGCCTGGGCTGGCCGCAGCGGATCGAGTCCGGGGTCGCCGGGCTGGACCTGCTGGCCCACGGCCGCCTGGAGTTCGAGCCGGCGGACCTGGAGGCGTTCCCGTGCCTGGGCCTGGCCTGGCGCGCGATGCAGGCCGGCGGCAGCGCCCCGGCGATCCTGAACGCGGCCAACGAAGTGGCCGTTTCAGCCTTTCTTCAGGGCCGTATCGGTTTCCTATCGATTCCTGCGCTGGTCGAGAACGCCCTGACCGTGCTGCCCGCGGGCGCGGCCGACTCCCTGGACGCGCTGCTGGCGGCGGACGCGCAATCGCGCAAGATCACCGAACTCGCCATTGCCCGCCAGCCTGCCCATGTCTGACACGCACGCCCCTATGAGCCACGCGCATGGGTGACTTCATCGGGTCCGTCTGGTGGATGCTGGTCAGCCTGGGCGTACTGGTGACCTTCCACGAATTCGGCCATTTCTGGGTCGCCCGCCGCTGCGGGGTCAAGGTGCTGCGCTTCTCGGTCGGCTTCGGCAAGCCGCTGTGGTCGCGCTACGACCGCCACGGCACCGAGTTCGCGATCGCCGCGATCCCGCTGGGCGGCTACGTGAAGATGCTCGACGAGCGCGAGGGCGAAGTGGCCCCGGCCGAACGCGCCCAGGCCTTCAACAACAAGAGCGTGTGGCAGCGCATCGCCATCGTCGCCGCCGGCCCGATCGCCAACCTGGTGCTGTGCGTGGCGCTGCTGTGGGCGATGTTCGTGATCGGCAAGCAGGACTACGCGGCGGTGGTCGGCCGCGCCGAGGGCCTGGCGCTGCAGGCCGGGCTGCAGCCGGGCGAGCGCATCGTGCGCATCGGCACGCGTGCGGTCAGCAGCTGGAGCGATGCCAGCATGCAGCTGACCGTGGCGGCGATGGACCGCGCCGACGTGCGCATCCAGACCGAGGACACCCGTGACGGCGCCAGCCGCGTGCATACCCTGCGCCTGTCGCAGCTGCCCGCCGGCTTCGACGAGCAGCAGGTGCCGCGCCTGGCCGGCCTGGCCTGGCAATTCACTCTGCAGCCGGCGCTCGTCGCCGAGGTGACCCCGGGCTCGGCGGCCGACGGCGTGCTGCGCCCCGGCGACCGCATCCTGGCGGTGGACGGCGCCTCGATCGTCAGCGCCGACCAGGTCGCGCCGCAGGTCCAGGCCCTGGCCAGGAACGGCGGCAGCGGCCTGGTCGAGGTCGAGCGCAACGGCGAGCGGCTGGCGCTGGACGTGCGCCTCACCCCCAGCAAGAACCCGCAGCTGAAAGGCCTGTCGCTGGGCGTGAAGGTTGGCCAGCAGGACCGTCCGGCGCCGGCGTTCGACGCCAAGCTGCAGTACGGCCCGCTGGCGGCGATCCCGGCCGCGTTCCGCGAGACCGGCAAGCTGGCCGGCGATACGCTGGGCATCATCCAGCGCATGCTGACCGGCCAGGCCTCGCTCAAGAACGTGTCCGGGCCGATCACCATCGCCAAGGTCGCCAACGTGTCGGCCAAGCAGGGCCCGGACTGGTTCCTGTATTTCCTGGCGCTGCTGTCGCTGAGCCTGGCGATCATGAACCTGCTGCCGATTCCGATCTTGGACGGCGGGCACTTGCTGTATTACCTTATCGAGTTGGTCAAGGGCAGCCCGCTGAGCGAGCGTGCCATGGCGGCGGGGCAGTTCGTCGGTTTGACGCTGCTGGCCGGGCTGATGGGGTTGGCGTTCTACAACGACATCTTCGGCCAGGTCCTGCGATGAACCCGCCGCTGCTCCACCCGACCACGCTGTCGTCGTCTTGCGCCGGCGCCCATGCAACAACGATATCGACCTCTACCGGACGTGACATGACGCGATTTCCCTCTCGCCGCCTGCTAGCCCTCGCCCTCGCCGCCAGCCTCAGCCTGCCGGCCCTGGCCCAGGCGACGGAGCCCTTCACCGCCAGCGACATCCGCGTCGACGGGCTGCAACGCATCTCCTCCGGTACCGTGTTCACCTACTTGCCGGTGGAACGCGGCGACACGGTCGACGACGCCAAGGTCGGCGAGGCGATCCGCGCGCTGTACCGCACCGGGTTCTTCGAGGACGTGCAGGTCGACCGCCAGGGCAACATTCTGGTGGTCACGGTCAAGGAACGCCCGGCGATCAACAAGCTGACCGTCACCGGCAACAAGGACATCAAGAGCGAAGAGCTGCTCAAGGGCCTGTCGGACATCGGCCTGACCGAGGGCGGCACCTTCGACCGGCTGAGCCTGGACCGGGTGACCCAGGAGCTGACCCGCCAGTACAACAATCGCGGCAAGTACAACGTCGAGATCACCCCGACGGTGAGCCCGCTGGACCGCAACCGGGTCGACGTGGCGATCGCGATCAAGGAAGGCAAGGCCGCCAAGATCCAGCACGTCAACATCGTCGGCACCGAGAAGTTCGCCACCGAGGACATCCTGGAGAGCTGGGAGTCGCGCGAGCACAACTGGCTGTCGTGGTACCGCCGCGACGACCAGTATTCCAAGGAAAAGCTGTCCGGCGACCTGGAGAAGCTCAACTCCTGGTACCTGGACCGCGGCTACGTCGATTTCAGCGTCGATTCCACCCAGGTGTCGATCAGCCCGGACAAGCGCAACATGTACCTGACCGCCGGCATCACCGAAGGCGAGCAGTACAAGATCTCCGACATCAAGGTCACCGGCGACACCGTGCTGCCGCAGGAAGAGGTCGAGAAGCTGGTGATTCCCAAGCCGGGCGACACCTTCTCGCGCGCGCTGCTGGAATTCAGCTCCGACGCGATCACCAACACCCTCAGCAACATCGGCTACGCCTTCGCCAAGGTCAACCCGATCCCCACCACCGACCGCGAGAAGCGCACCGTCGCGATCAACCTGCAGGTGGTGCCGGGCCCGCGCGTGGCGGTGCGCCGCATCGTGTTCAAGGGCAACACCCGCACCTCCGACGAAGTGCTGCGCCGCGAGATGCGCCAGTTCGAGAACAGCTGGTACTCGCAGGCGGCGATCGACCGCTCCAAGATCCGCCTGCAGCGGCTGGGCTACTTCGAGTCGGTGGACGTGGAAACGCCGCCGGTGCCGGGCAGCAACGACAAGGTCGACGTGGTCTACAGCGTCAAGGAAACCACCTCCGGCAGCTTCACCTTCGGCCTGGGCTATTCGCAGACCTACGGCGTGACCACCTCGATCCAGTTGTCGCAGAACAACTTCCTCGGCGGCGGCAACCGCGTCTCGGTGGACGCCTCGCGCAGCAGCTACCAGGAGCGCTACGCGTTCTCCTACACCAATCCGTTCTTCACCGACGACGGCGTGTCGCTGGGCTACAACATCTCCTACCGCAAGTTGGACTACTCCGACTTCGGCACCGCCCAGTACAACAGCAAGAACGGCGCAGCGCAGATAATCTTCGGCGTGCCGATCACCGAGAACGACACCGTCTCGCTGATGTTCGGCATCGACAGCAACCAGATCACCACCTACCCCAGCTACACGCCGCGCGCGATCATCGACTACATCGACGCGATGGGGCAGCGCACCTTCCATGCCTGGCGCAGCGAACTGGGCTGGGCGCGCGACACCCGCAACGACTACTTCATGCCGACCCGCGGCATGTACCAGCGCGTCGGCCTGGAAGCCACCCTGCCCGGCTCCACCGTCGAGTACTGGAAGCTGAACTACCAGATCTCCAAGTACTGGCCGATCATCCCGTCGATCGTGCTCAACACCCGCGCCGAGTTCGGCTACGGCGACAGCTACGGCAGCGACGTCTCGCGCACCATCACCAATGCCGACGGCACCACCCGCACGGTTACCGCCTCGGGCCTGCCGTTCTACGAGAACTTCTACGCCGGCGGCACCAACTCGGTGCGCGGCTTCGAGGACAACACCCTCGGCCCGCGTTCGGAAGCCACCGCCTCGTACAGCCGCGGGCAGCCGCTGGGCGGTTCGTTCAAGACCGTCGGCTCGGCGGAACTGTACTTCCCCAAGCTGTTCGACAGCCCGTCGGCGCGCGTCTCCGCGTTCGTCGACGTCGGCAACGTGTTCAACGGCGTGGACAACTACAAGACCAACGAACTGCGCGCCTCCACCGGCGTGGCGCTGCTGTGGCGGGCGCCGGTCGGCCCGATCTCGATCAGCTATGCGTTCCCGTTGAAGAAGGAAGACAACGACGAGATCGAGCGCCTGCAGTTCACCTTCGGCGGGCAGTTCTAAGAGCTGCCACGCGCCGCCAGGGCTATGCCCTGGCGGCCCCATGTTCCCGCTGTGCGGGAGCATGGCCCCGGGGCTTGGAGCGCGTCATCGCGTTCCGCGCTGACGCTCCACGATTCGCGGTGCGAATCGCGGGCCCGGCCTTCTTTCCAAATCCCCGCGCCTGTCGGCTTTGCTCCAGTTGGCTGGTCGCGGCCGATCGATGCGTGGACGTTTCTCCCGCCGATTGATTGCGACCTGCCGAAACAGGCTTTTCTCGGGTTGGCTGATCGCCGCCATGGCGGCCGCCCGCATTGGCCCCCTTGCCCACGCGACCTGCCGCACGGGCGCGGCATGACCCGGCCGATGGCACGCGGTAGAATCCCTACGTGAATATTCCTACCCATACCGCACACGAGATCGCCGAGCGCTTCGGCCTGCAGGTGCATGGCGACGGTGGCGTTGCCGTGCATGGCGTCGCCACGCTGGCGCATGCCGGCCCCGGCCAGCTCAGTTTCCTGGCCAATCCGCGCTACCGCGCGCAGTTGGCCGACAGCGCCGCCGCGGTGGTGGTGCTGCGCGCCGACGATGCCGAAGCGGCGCCCGGCACCGCGCTAATCGCGCGCGATCCCTACGTCGCCTTCGCCAAGATCGCCGCGCTGTTCGACGTGGCGCCGACGCGTCCGCCCGGCATCCATGCCAGCGCCAGCATCGACCCAAGCGCGCAGGTCGCGCCGACCGCGCACATCGGCGCCTTCGTCAGCATCGGCGCGCGCAGCGTGATCGGCGAGGGCTGCGTGATCGGCCCGGGCTGCGTGATCGGCGACGATTGCCAGGTCGGCGACGGCTGCGAGCTGATCGCCCGCGTCACCCTGGTCACCCGCGTGCGCCTGGGACGGCGCGTGCACATCCACCCGGGCGCGGTGCTCGGCGCCGACGGCTTCGGCCTGGCGATGGACGCCGGCCACTGGATCAAGGTGCCGCAGCTCGGCGGCGTGGTGATCGGCGACGATTGCGAGATCGGCGCCAACGCCTGCGTCGACCGCGGCGCGCTGGAGGACACCACGCTCGAGGAAGACGTGCGCCTGGACAACCTGGTGCAGGTCGCGCACAACGTGCACATCGGCGCGCACAGCGCGATCGCCGGCTGCACCGGCATCGCCGGCAGCGCCAAGATCGGCCGCTACTGCATGCTCGGCGGCGCGGTCGGCGTGGTCGGCCACCTGGAAATCTGCGACAAGGTGGTGATCACCGGCAAGTCGGTGGTACGCAACTCCATCCATGAGCCGGGCGAATATTCGTCCGGCACCCCGTTGACCGACAACCGCACGTGGCGCAAGAACGCCGCGCGCTTCAAGCAGCTCGATGCCCTGGCCCGTCGCATCCTGTCTGTAAGCAAGGAGAAGCAATGAGCCACGACCAGACCCTGCCGGACATCAACCAGATCCAGGCCCTGATCCCGCACCGCTATCCGTTCCTGCTGGTGGACAAGGTGGTTTCCCTGGACTTCGAGAACAGGAAGATCGTCGCGCACAAGAACGTCAGCATCAACGAGCCGTTCTTCCAGGGCCACTTCCCGGGCCAGCCGATCATGCCCGGCGTGCTGATCATCGAGGCGCTGGCGCAGGCCGGCGGCGTGCTGACCCAGCTGGCGCTGGGCCGCGACGCGCAGTCCAAGCTGTTCTACATGGTCAAGGTCGACAAGGCGCGCTTCAGCAGCCAGGTGGTGCCCGGCGACGTGCTGGAGCTGCACGTGGAAATCAGGCGCGTGATCCGCAACATGGCCGTGTACTACGGCGAAGCCAAGGTGGACGGCAAGGTCGTCGCCTGCGCCGAGGTGCTGTGCGCCGGCACCCGCGAATGATCCGGGCAGGAGACCTGCAATGAGCGACAACGCCCCCCTCATCCATCCCAGCGCGGTGATCGACCCGTCGGCGACGCTGGCCGCGGACGTGCGCGTCGGCGCCTTCACCCTGATCGGCGCCGAGGTCGAGATCGGCACGGGCAGCGTGATCGGCCCGCATTGCAGCATCGTCGGCCCGACCCGGATCGGCCGCGACAACCACCTGGTCGGCCACGTCGCGCTCGGCGGCGACCCGCAGGACAAGAAGTTCGCCGGCGAGCGCACCGAACTGGTGGTCGGCGACCGCAACGTGATCCGCGAGTTCGTCACCGTCAGCCGCGGCACCGGCAACGGCGGCGGCATCACCCGCGTCGGCAGCGACAACTGGTTCCTGGCCTACACCCACGTCGCCCACGACTGCGTGGTCGGCAACCACTGCGTGTTCTCCAACAACACCACCCTGGCCGGGCATGTGGAAGTCGGCGACCACGTGATCATCAGCGGCTTCGCCGGCGCGCACCAGTTCTGCCGCATCGGCGATCACGCCTTCCTCGGCATGGGCGCGCTGATCAACGGCGACGTGCCGCCCTTCACGATGGTCGGCGGCAATTCGCTGGGACGCCCGCGCGGCATCAACAGCGAAGGCCTCAAGCGCCGCGGCTTCGATCCCGAGCGCCTGGCCGCGATCAAGCGCGCCTACCGCGCGCTGTACGTGGCCGGCCTGCCGCTGGCCGAGGCCAAGCAGCAACTGGCGGTGCTGGCCGAAACCAGCGAGGACGTGCGCGCGATGCTGGAATTCATCGAAGCCAGCGAGCGGCCGTTGTTGCGATGAATGCCGGGATTCGGGAGTCGGGAGTGGGGATTGGCAACGGCGGCACCATGGACGCCGACGCCCCCGCTCCTGCCTCGACCACTCCCCAATCCCCACTCCCCAATCCCGGCGCAGCGAAGCTGCGCATCGCCCTGGTCGCCGGCGAAGCCTCCGGCGACCAGCTTGGCGCCGGGTTGATCGAGGCGCTGCGTGCGCGCCATCCGCAGGCGGAGTTCGCCGGCATCGGCGGCGATGCGATGCGCGGCGCCGGGTGCCAGACCTGGTTCGATGCCAGCGAGCTGGCGGTGATGGGCCTGATGGAGGTGCTGCGGCACCTGCCGCGGCTGCTGAAGCTGCGCCGCGCGCTGCGCCAGCGCCTGCTGGACTGGCGCCCGGACGTGTTCGTCGGCATCGACGCGCCCGACTTCAACCTCGGCGTGGAGCGCTGGCTCAAGCAGCGCGGCATCCGCACCGTGCACTACGTCAGCCCGTCGGTATGGGCCTGGCGCGAGAAGCGCGCGGCCAAGATCGGCGCCAGCGCCGACCGGGTGCTGTGCCTGTTCCCGATGGAGCCGCCGATCTACGCCAGGCACGGCGTGGATGCGCGCTTCGTCGGCCACCCGATGGCCGACGCGATCGCGCTGCACGGCGACCGCGACGCCGCGCGCGCCGAACTCGGCCTGCCGGCCGCGGCGACCGTGCTGGCGGTGTTGCCGGGCAGCCGCCTGGGCGAGATCGGCCGGCTCGGCGACACCTTCTTCGCCGCCGCCTGGCAGGTGCTGCAGCAGGTCCCGGGCGCGCACGTGGTGGTGCCGGCCGCCAATCCCGCGTGCAAGGCCCTGCTCGCCGAACAGCTGTCGCGCTCGGCACTGCCCGTGGTGTATTCGCACCTGCTCGACGGCCAGGCGCGCATCGCCCTGCTCGCTGCCGACGTGGTGCTGCTGGCCTCCGGCACCGCGACGCTGGAGACCATGCTGGTGAAGCGGCCGATGGTGGTCGGCTACAAGGTCGCGCCGCTGACCTACCGCCTGGTCAAGGCGCTGGGTTTGCTGAAGGTGGACCGCTACGCGCTGCCCAACATCCTCGCCGGCCGCGACCTGGCGCCTGAGCTGATGCAGGACGCCTGCACCCCTGACGCACTCGCCGCCGCGCTGCTGCACTGGCTGCGCGACCCGCAGGCGGTGGCCGCGCTGCAGCCCGAATACCAGCGCCTGCACCGGCTGCTGCGCCAGGACGCCTCGGCGCGCGCGGCCGATGCGGTGCTGGAGGTGCTCGGGAGCCGGGATTCGGAAGCCGGGATTCGGGATGCGAGGGCGGCGCCATGAAGCACTCCGACGGCTCCGGCCTGCTGTTCCAATCCCCAATCCCCACGCACCAATCCCTGCTCTACGCCGGCGTCGACGAAGCCGGGCGTGGCCCGCTGGCCGGGCCGGTGGCGGTGGCGGCGGTGGTGTTCGATCCATCGCGGCCGCGCATCAACGGCCTGAACGACTCCAAGCAGCTCAACGCCGAGCGCCGCGAACAGCTGTACGCGCGCATCGTCGAGCGCGCGCTGGCGTGGTCGGTGGTGCTGATCGACAACGACGAGATCGACCGCATCAACATCTACCAGGCGACCATGCTCGGCATGCGCCGCGCGGTCGAGGGCGTGGCCCACGTCGCCCAGTTCGCGCGCATCGACGGCAACCGCATCCCCAAGGGCCTGCCGTGCGCGGCCGAAGCGCTGATCGGCGGCGACGCGCGCGACCGCGCGATCATGGCCGCGTCGATCGTGGCCAAGGTCACCCGCGACCGCCTGATGCGGCAGCTGCACGAGCAGCACCCGCAGTACCGCTTCGACCTGCACAAGGGCTACAGCACGCCGGCCCATCTGGCGGCGCTGCAGGCCCACGGCCCGTGCCCGCAGCACCGGCGCAGCTTCGCGCCGGTGCGCCGCGCGCTGGGCCTGGACGTGGCCTCCAGCGCCTGGGACGTGCCCTGCGACGAGGAGGCGGACCTGCTGGAACCGGCCGATCGCGCGCCGCTGAGCATCGAACCGGCCTGAGGCGTCGCGGGCGCGGCAGGCGGCGCATCGGCATCGGCCTGCCGGATGCCCGGGCGCGACGGGCGGCAGGCCGCTGGCGGCTCCTGCAGTACCGGGACACCCCCATTGGCGCACCGCGCCGCCTCCGCAGCTGAACGAGGCGCCCGCCCGTCGGCGGCAGCGCGCCCGCTGCCGGCCATCGTCCTGTCAAGCCTTGTTCGCCCCGCCCCCCGCGGCTAACCTGACCGGGCATCGTCCTGGTTCCGCATGTCCACTTCCCGCTTCGCCCATCTGCACGTCCACACCGAATTCTCGCTGGCGGATTCCACCATCCGCGTGCCCGAGAAACCGGATCAGGCCGACCCCAAGAAAGCCAAGCAGGCCAACCTGCTCAGCCGCGCGGTCGAGCTGGAGCTGCCCGCGCTCGCGGTCACCGACCTGAACAACCTGTTCGCGCTGGTCAAGTTCTACAAGGCCGCCGAAGGCGTGGGCATCAAGCCGATCGCCGGCGCCGACCTGCTGATCAGCGACGGCGCGCAGGCGCCGTGGCGGCTCACCGTGCTGTGCCGCAACCGCGACGGCTACCTGAGCCTGTCGCGGCTGCTGACCCGCGCCTGGCTGGAGGGCCACCGCAACGAAGGCGGCGTGGCGATCCGCCCGGAATGGCTGCAGGGCGGCAGCGACAACCTGTTCGCGCTGGCCGGGCGCGACAGCCTGGCCGGACGCCTGTCCGCCGAAGGCCGCCACGACCTGGCCGAGCAGCAGCTGGCCGACTGGCAGCGCATCTTCGGCGACGGCCTGCACCTGGAACTGACCCGCACCGGCCGCGACGGCGAGGAGGCGTTCAACCAGTTCGCGCTGCACGCGGCCGGCATGCGCGGGCTGCCGGTGGTGGCCAGCAACGACGTGCGCTTCCTGTACGCCAGCGACTTCGCCGCGCACGAGGCGCGGGTGTGCATCTCCTCCGGCCGCGTGCTCGACGATCCCAAGCGCCCGCGCGAGTACAGCGACCAACAGTACCTGAAGTCGTCGGAGGAAATGGCCGCGCTGTTCGCCGACATTCCCGACGCGATCGACAACACGCTGGCGCTGGCGCAGCGCTGCAACATCGAGATGCAGCTGGGCACCTACTTCCTGCCCGCCTACCCGGTGCCCGACAACGAGACGCTGGACAGCTGGATCCGCAGCCAGTCGCGCGACGGCCTGGCCGCGCGCCTGGAGAAGAACCCGCTGGCGCCGGGCAAGACCCGCCAGGACTACGTGGACCGGCTCGAGTTCGAGCTGGACACCATCATCAAGATGGGCTTCCCCGGCTACTTCCTGATCGTGGCCGACTTCATCCAGTGGGGCAAGAACCAGGGCATCCCGATCGGCCCGGGCCGCGGCTCCGGCGCCGGCTCGCTGGTGGCCTGGGCGCTGCAGATCACCGACCTGGACCCGCTGCCGTACAACCTGCTGTTCGAGCGCTTCCTCAACCCCGAACGCGTGTCGATGCCCGACTTCGACATCGACTTCTGCATGGACCGCCGCGACGAGGTGATCGACTACGTGGCGCGCAAGTACGGGCGCGACCGGGTCAGCCAGATCATCACCTACGGCACCATGGCGGCCAAGGCGGTGGTGCGCGACTGCGGCCGCGTGCTCGGCTTCCCGTACGGCCTGGTCGACGGCGTGGCCAAGCTGATCCCCAACATCCTCGGCATCACCCTGAAGGATGCGATGGGCGAAGGCAAGGACAGCGAGAT